>CADBDT010000011.1 GCA_902793465.1 uncultured Coriobacteriaceae bacterium
CCAGCAGCGCGTCCACGGCGGTCGACGCGGCCGCCAGCGCCGACGGCCAGGCACCGGCGGCCGAGGGCCAGCCGGCAGCCGAGGGCGAGGCTGCGACGCCCGAGGAGTTCACGGTCCAGCCCGCCGACCAGGACCAGGTGGTAGCCGACGCCAAGGCCGGCTCCTTTGCCGCCGTCACCCGCGAGGGCGTGCGCGTGGTCTACAACGCGCCGCTGGACGTGGCCGAGGGCGAAGAGCTTAAGACCGAGGAGCGCATCGCGCCCATCGCGTCCTTCTCCAACGACGGAACCACCATAACGGTGTCGTTCGCCAACGCGGACGCGCAGCAGTTCGAGACCACCTACTACACCGTCGCCATCGACAGCCTGGCGTCCTGTGCCGTCGTACACGCGAGCCGTCCTACGCAGGAGGTCGCCGCCGTAGACGAACAAGCCCAGCTGGCGGAGCTCGAGGAATACAAGCCGGACTTCTCGAAACCCGACATAAAGCCGCCCGAGGGCGTGGAGATCTCCGGCGGCCAGATTACCATAACCGCCGACGCGCCGGAGCCGGTCGTGGCCGCGCTCGAGGGCGACCCGGCCCTCGCGGAGGGCGAGATGTCGCGCGACGCCGCCAGCGACAAGGAGAAGAGCAAGTGGGACGACTACGACGCCGTGGCACAGTACACGCCGGAGTACCTCTCCTTCGTGAGCAGCGACGCGGCCAAGGTGGCCGAGTACGGCAAGCCGTTCTACGACATCGTCAAGGGCTACTCCACGGGCGACCTGGCGTCGACGCTCGGAGGCACCCTGGGCGTGCTCAAGATGTGCGGCATCGGCAAGGGCTCGTCCGGCGTCACCAACGAGCAGATTCTCGCTGAGGTCAAGGCCCTGCGCGCCGACGTCGACGACCTGCGCGGACTCACGGGCGCGATGTTCAAGAAGCTCGACGAGGCCGTGCAGGCCATCTACGCGGGCAACCTCAATACCTTTAACGACGCGGTAACGGCCCTGAGCACGTGCGGCAACGTGGCGGAGGACATGCTGCGAGCAGCTCACAAGATTGCCGTGGAGCAGGGAAAGGAGGTCCCTGGCGAGAACGCCACTCCGGAGGAGGAGCACGCCTACTATGACACGCTGATAGAGATCGCCTTTAGCCAGGAGGACCAACACAAGAAGGCCTTCCGTAGCTTCAAGAGCAACTTCGAGAAGCTCGACACGAACTTCACCCTGGTGGCGGGGGAGATGGCGAAGGCAGCCAACTTCAACCCGCTCACCACCTACAAGAAGTACTGGGACACCTACTTCAACTACGAGACGCAGTCGTGGTGGCTCTGCCAGGCCTACCGGTCCAACATCGAGTACCAGCTCAAGCGTGCGTACGCGCTGCTCACGGTGTACTACAACATCGGCGACCCCACCATGTCCGAGGATGAGCGCACCCACGACTCGTACGCCGGCAACCTCGCCAGAGCCCTCAGCGGCATGCAGAACGTCCCCATGAGCAAGAGCCGCGACGACGTGATGGGGACCAAGAAGGATGTCAACGTGTACTCTGGCACGCTCCAGCGAACGATCCGAAGGATGAATTACACGGAAGGTGATTTCGCAGGAGGGCCGCAGATGTCCCAAAGCGTGGCCTTGAGGCTCGTTGAGAAGCTCCATGGCCGTACCTTGTTCGAAGACCTGGACCTTTCGGGCCTGAATTGCCAAGGAACCAATGGCGGTTATATGGTGACGAACACCCCAACAACGAAGGACTATGGCGAACCTTGGGGGTATGCCTATCGCGCGGGTATTGGATTCAACGCCAACAGGAAGGGCACCGGCGACATTCACCACGACATTCTCGACTGGAACGGCCAGTGGCATTCGGACGTCAAGACCTACAAAAAGGTGAAGGACTGGTACGGCCATACGCAGCACGAGTACGATCTCGTCTTCTTCTGCTTCGAATAGCCACCGCCTTGACGTAGCCTAAGGCGTACGCATCGCCTTTCTCTGTGCCCTCCGGGAGATCATCCCCGGAGGGCGCATGTGTAGATTGCTAGATCGTGGCGCACGGCCTTGCTGGACATCTGTTGGACAGCGTGTACTACCATCAAAAACGTATATGTCTCCACATTCCAACGGCAGACATGCTCAACAGAAGGGAGCAACAATGGAGAACGTAGTAACCGCTATATTCGAGGTCGAGAGCGAGGCCTACAAGGCATTTGCCGAGCTTCGCAACAAGCCCTACGGCGAGGGCTACTCCGTGGCAGAGGCATCGCTGCTCAAGCGCGAGGGCGACGCCATTACCGTCGACGATGCGTTTGACGCAGCAGGCGTCACGTCCGACGACACCGCAGCCGGCATAATTGTCGGCTCGATTGTGGGCGTCCTGGGCGGACCTGTTGGCGTCGTACTCGGTGCCGGTGCCGGCGCCCTTGTGGGTGGCAGTTTTGACTCCGTAGACGCGGCAGGAAGCATCTCGATGCTCGAGGTAACGGCTGCCAAGCTCTACGACGGCGAAGTGGCCATCGTGGCGCTCGTGCAGGAAGACGAGCCTGCGTTCGACGCCGCTTTCGCCGACTACAAGGCTACCATCATCCGCCGCTTTGCTGCGGACGTGGCCGAAGAGGTCGATCTTGCCCGCGAGGCAGCGGACGACATGGAGCGTCAGCTTCGCGGCCAGCTGCGTGCCGAGCGCAAGGCCGAGCGTGCCGAGAAGCGCGAGGAACGCAAGGCCAAGATCGCGGCCCGCTTCGAAGGAATCAAGGCCCGCTTCCAGGAGGGCAAGCAGATTGCCCACGAATCCATGGCGCCCGTCGACAAGGGAGGCTCGGAGACCCTAAAGGCAGACTAGGGAGCCAAGTAGGATAAAGGCACCTTGGTGTCCGCGTCCCCCGCAAGGACCAGCCATGTGATTTTGTGGCGCGCCCTTGCGGGGGACGCGCGTTTTTGTATAGCTTCCTCCGCTATGGGTGGTCTCGTAGGAGAAGTGTTGTGCCGGGCAACGGGACCACGGCGCCTATTGCGTGCGGTCGTGCTGCCACATGAGGTCCAGGCGCCCCTCGGACTCGCGTGCCCACTCGTACTGCTGCAGGTATTCCCAGACACCCTTCGTTTACTTCTTCTTCGAATAGCCACCACCTCAACGTGGCCTGAGGCGTACGCATCGCCTTTCTCTGTGCCCTCTGGGAGACCATTCCCGGAGGGCACGTGTGTAGGCAGGCAAAGGGGTGGGCAAAACCAAGGGACAGTCCCTTGGTTTTGCCCCCAGGCCTCACGCCTCCTCGATGATGCAGGTGTGGTGCTTGGACTTGCGCTCGTAGGTGATTCCCACCAAGAGGATCGGGCCACCCCAGCCGCGCAGGACGGCAGGGTAGTCGCGGTCGCGTACCTGGGCGATCGCGGCCTCCGGGGAGCGGTCCCACTTGAGCTCGACCACGAGCGCCGGGGCCGGGTCGCCGCGCCTCGGCAGGTACACCACGTCGGCCAGGCCGCGGCCGGAGGGCAGCTCCTCGATGGTCGCGTAGTGGTCGGCGGCAGCGATGTAGGCGGACTTGACGACCGCCCGCAGCGCCTGCTCGTCGTTGTAGTACACGGGCGCGCATCCGTCGTCGTGGGCGCGCGACACCGCCTCGGCCACGGCCCCCTCGTCCATGTCCCACGTGGCCCGCAGCAGGGCGTCGCTCTCGCGCACGATGCGGGCCACCTCGGCGTGGCGGCTCTGCGCCACGGCCTGGCGGAGCTCCGCCCGCACCTCCTCGTTGGGCACGCGGGCGGTGGAGGTCGCCGCGTCGTAGCAGAGGTATCCCAGGTGGCACAGCAGCGTGAGCGCGTCGTCGCGGCTTTCGACGTCGTGGATGCTGTTCTCGAAGCCGTACGTGCTCACCTGCACCCGCGCGCCGCCGAGGGCCTGCACTATCGACTGCTGCAGCCCGTCGAAGTCCAGGTCGATGTAGGTCCGCAGCGCGGAGAACGCCTCCGAGCTCGTCCAGTAGGGGCCGACCTCTCCGCGAGCACAGGCTCGCATCACCGAGTAGGGCGCGTAGGCCCTCTCGACCCTGCGCTCGTGGGTGGCCTTGTCCACCCACGGCAGCTCGTATCCGTCGTACCAGCGGCGCAGCCCGGCCATGTCCACGCCATTTCGCTCGGCCAGGGCCTCCACCTCTTCCTCCGTGAAGCCCACGTAGGGGGCGTATGCGCCCGGCGCCAGCACCGTGTACTCGTCGAAGTCGGAAAGCGCCGACTGCGTGCCGTAGCGCACGATGGGGAGTATCCCCGTCATGTAGCAGGCCGCGATGGCGTCGGCGGTGAAGGTGAAGTTCTTGAAGAGGGTCCTGAGCATGAACACCCAGTCCTCCTGCGACTCCTTCGATCGCCGCTCGCGCAGCGGCGCGTCCCACTCGTCGATAACGAAGACGAGCTTTCGGCCCGTGGCGGCGACGAAGTCCGCGAGGGAGGACTTGAGCTCGTTGAACCCGCCCTCGTTGCCGGCGCCGGCCGCGGGCACCTCCGCGCGCAGATCGGCCAGGATCGCGCGGGAGACCTCGGCGCAGACGTCCGCGGCGCCGCGGAACTCCGTCATGTCCAGCCGCACGACGTTGTAGGCGTTGAGGTGGCGCTCGAAGCTCGGGTCGCGCGATATGTCCAGACCCTCGAAGAGCCCCCGCGAGTCCGCGCCGCACGTGTAGTAGGCCACCAGCGACTCCGCGGCGAAGGTCTTGCCGAAGCGGCGCGGGCGCGTGGAGCACACCAGCTTGCTCGGCGTGCCGATCGCGGCGTTCACGAGGGCGATGAGCCCGGTCTTGTCCACGTACTCGCCCGAAAGTATCCCAGCGAAACCCCCGTTGCCCGGGTTAACGTACATGCCCATGTAGGCCTCCCCTCCTTGCCACTCGCACCTACATGGTAGCACGGACGAGGTGGCTCGAGCCATGGGCCGAGCGTGTTAGGGGAACGGGGGAGCGTGCCGGGCAACGGGACTACGGCGCCTATTGCGTGCGGTCGTACTGCCACATGAGGTCCAGGCGCCCCTCGGACTCGCGTGCCCACTCGTACTGCTGCAGGTATTCCCCGCGGAAGCTCCGGACCGCACCTGGCTCGCCGGCGAGGAAGCGGTAGAGGTCGCAGTCCACGAGCTCCGTGCGCAAAGACAGCCGGCCAGCGTCCAGGGCAACTATGTTGCCGACCCCGTGGCTGTCGAGCGTCGCGCGCAGGCTGCGGATCATAACGTCGAGCTGCTTCTGCTTGCCTCGGTCGTAGACACCGTCTCCCCACAGTATGGAGAACGCTTCCTTGCGTGTGACGCTGCCGCCCTGGCGGTCCACCAGGTACGCCAGCAGCTCCTTGGCCTTTGCCCTGCCAAACGTAACAATGTTCCCGTCGACCAGCAGGTCGAACGTGCCAAAGGTCCGTATCTTTGCGCGGGGCGGCAAGGTGTGTCCAACGGAGCTTGAATACGCACCGATCGCATGGTCGACCTCCGCCTGCAGGCGCTGCTGGCTCACCGGCTTGAGTAGATAGCCCGATACATGCTGCGCGAATGCCTCTACGGCAAAGGAGTCGTACGCCGTAAGGTAGATGATGCAGGCGTCGGGCTGAAGCTCCAGGACCTTGTTTGCGAGCGAAAGGCCGTCCATGTCCGGCATGTCGATGTCGAGCAGGCAGACGTCGGCCGCGTGGTCGCGCAGCCACCCAAGCGCCTCGCCCGACCGCGTAAAGCCGTGGACGGTAGGCGCCTGCGTGAGTGCCTTGCATTGCGACACAACTAGGTCCAGGACGAGTGGTTCGTCGTCCACGCATACGATGTTCACGGGGTGTCTCCTTTTATGGGGATGAGCAGGGTTGTGCAGGTGCCCTCTCCCACGACGCTTTTGATCCTTAAGTCGCCTCCGCACATGCCGCGCACGCGCTGACGCACGTTGTAGATGCCTATGTGCTCGTCGTTGTCCTGGCCTGCCAGGGTGCCGACGTCGAAGCCCTTGCCGTTGTCGCGCACCTCAACTACGTGGTACAGGCCCCTCTCGGTGTACGATCGCACGCGGACTATCCCATGTTCGCGGATCCGCACGCCGTGGCGTATGGCGTTTTCCACCATGGGCTGCACCGATAGTACGGGCAGCATAAAGTCGGAGTCGTCAATCTGGTAGGTGACCTCGATGTGAGGAAAACGTGTCATCTCGATCTGGGCATAGGTGCACGTGTGCTCCAGTTCCTGGGAAAACGGTATGAGCCCAGACTGCGAAAGAACGTTTAGGTTCTGTCGTAGGTAGACGGCCAGCTCCTCGGTGGTGCGTGCGGCCGCCTCTGGGTCCGACAGGCAGAGGGACTGGATGGTGGAGAGGGTGTTGTACAGGAAGTGGGGCTGTATTTGCGAGACGGCCAGCTGGGTGCGCTGGTTTTCGAGCCGTGCCTGCTCGTACTCATAGGCGATTTCCATGTGAAGCCACGTGAAAAAGCAGTCGGCTGCAAGGGGGGTTGTCATGGTTGCGATCTGGAGCCGCGAGGTATAGTCGAACCCCAAGACGGTGTCCACAACGCTGGAGACAACAAATATGAACACAGCCAACGCGGGAAGCAGGGTGTCGGGCTCGCGCCGCACGCGATGGATGCGTATGGCGAGTGCCACAACTTGCGCGAGAAACAGGGCGGAGATCACGTAGGCAACGAGGCTCAAAGGCCCGGGAACGAACCGGTTGTCACTTGTCATATAAAAGGTGAGAGGGCAGAAGAAGGCTGTGCAATACAGCAGCGTGTTTCCCGTTGCGAGCGCCCATACCATGCGCATGTTGCCCTGCGTGTCCATGAGGGAGATAGCTATCGCAAGGATGATGGGGTATGCGACGTACCTGTATGCGATAACTGCGGTCGATCCGAGCTGCATGCCCTCTTTGCCCGCAAAGGAAATGGCAAGGCAGTTTGCCACCATTAGGCCTGCCGTAAGCGCGTTGGCCATAAGGAGGCTTATGCGGTTCCTGCGACTGAGCGTTTTGTCCACGAGCTCGGCAACGGCACAGCCTGCTATGCGTATCAGGAGAACGGCCGCGATCACTATGTTGCTGGTAACGTTTGTGCCCATGTGTCGGCATCCTCCTTTGGCGATATAAAGACATAGCTTTTTTCACCCTATCAAGGGTTGTCCAACAAATGTCCAACACACGTCAACGCATCCATGATACCGCGCCAACGTTTTTTGCCACTCGCATATGGCGTGATACCATGGGCATAGGAATAAAGCGCGAGGAAGGTGAGCACATGCGGCGCAACGTACGGATTGGCCTGCTTTGCACGGTTGTTGCGGTGGCCTTGATTGCCACCGTTGCCTCTCTTTCGCTTGCGGGCTGCGCCGGATCGTCGGGCGGCGGCACCTGGACGGTGGCTCTGTACCTGTGCGGATCCAACCTGGAGTCAAAGCAGGGGTGGGCAACAAAGACGCTGGAAGAAATAGCCGGAACCAAAATGCCGTCCAACGTACGGGTGGTCGCGCAGGCAGGCGGCGCAAAAAGGTGGAAGAACGACTCCGTTACGGCCTCGGGCACGCGCCTGGAGGTTAAGGACGGCGAGCTCGTAGAGGTCGGGCAGGCGGGCGAGGATTCCATGGGCAATGCCTCGACGCTTGCGGACTTCCTCAAGTTCGTGGAGCAGGAGTATGCCGCCGACCACACGGCGGTGGTGCTGTGGGACCACGGCGGCGGTCCCCTTAAGGGCGCCTGCTTTGACGAGGAGAACAGCCTCGAGGCGCTTACGTTGCCGGAGCTGGACGAGGCCTTTTCGCAGGGCGTTGGGGCGCGCGGGGGCAAGCCGTACGACATGGTGGGCTTTGACGCCTGTTTGATGGGGTCGCTGGAAACGGCCGCCATGCTGCAAGACGACGCCTCGTGGCTCGTTGCGTCGGAGGAGCTTGAGGCCGGGGCCGGCTGGAGCTACGTTGAGCTGCTGGAGACGCTTGGCAAGGGGGCCGACGCGCGTGAGGCCGGCGTTGCCCTCTGCGACGGCTACCAGGCAAAGAGCGCCAAGCGCAATAAGGACGCAACGGCAACGCTGGCGGTTGTCGACCTCTCAAAGATCAAGGCGGTGGAGGACGCGTTCAACGTGCTCCTTGACGCCTTGCGCGCCGAAGATGACGGGACGCGAGTGCTGCGTCGGGTTGCCTACGGCGTGCGGGCTGCGGAGTCGTTTGGTGGCGCCTCCAAGGAAGAGGGGCACACCAATCTTACCGACCTTGTTGGGATTCTGGAGGGAATGCTCCCACCACCCTCGTACGAGCAGCGGCAAGAGGCCTTTAAGGCTGCAGTGCAAGATGCTATTGCCTATTCCGTGTGCGGAACGGCGACATCGGGCGCGCACGGCCTGTCGTTGTGGTACCCGATCTCGTCGTCGGCGGACGAGGTCGCAGATTACGTTGGCTTGTCTCCGCTCAAGGAGTACGGCAAGGCGCTCTCGAAGAACTTCTCCGAGAACCCCGTGCCCATAAAGTTTTTGAACGAGGTAAAGGTAAACGACAAGGGAGGCGTTACGATGACGGTGGACCCCACCTGCGCCGACGCGTTCTTTGACCTCTACGTGGAAAACCGCCGCACCGACGGAACGTATTACGACACCAACGTGGACTTTACGGACGACTGGGACAACCTCTCGTTTACCTATACGCCCGCGGACGCGGTGGCCATAACGCTTGATGGCATGGTGCTCGACGCCAACGTGGTTGGCTACGGCATAGGGTACGAAACGTTTTCGTCTCCCGTGGAAGTAGACGGCAAAAAGACGAACCTGCGCACGACCTGGGTCGTTAACAAAGAGGAGAAAGATGGTGGCCACTACGAGCTGCTGGGCACGTGGGACGGCATTAACGACCTCAATGGCCTTGCGGATCGTTCCATGGCTGACCTCGAGCCGGGAAGCAAGGTAACGGCGGTGTCGCTCGAGGGCGGGGACGAGCGTGGAAGCATTACCGTGGGCAACCAGCCCAAGGTGGGCGAGGTGCCGTTTGCCCCCGGGACCTACGAGTTCCGCTTTATTGGGATCGACCTTATGGGCAAGGAGTATCCGTCGCAGACAGTTGCCTACGAGGTGGCGGCAGACGGTACAACAAAAAATATTTCTGTGGATGGCAAGCCATATGTGGGACAGTAGCGATTCTGGAGCGTAGTATACCGTAGCGAACGCTAACGACGTTAAAGCGAAAGGAGCTACGTATGGACAACAAAGAGCGTAACGAGGCCGTAGAGGCCGCTAAGAACGAGGCCAGCGAGGCCAATCTGGATGCACCGCGCGAGGTTCCCAACGAGGTAATGGAGTACATTGCGGGAGGCCGTCCAGAAATCCACAAGCCACCAATGGACTAAGGGACTGTCCCCTATTTGTGGTCATGAGTACGTCCCGGGGTGTAACCTATCAAGGGGGAGTACCCCTCTTGATTGGTACCTACCAAGAGGGATACTCCCCCTTGATAGGTTAACCGTTCTCGGCTATAGCATGTCCGCCAAAACCTGGCCGAAGTCGAACTCGAAACCGGGGAAAACGGCAGACGGCACGGGCGTGGAAAACGCATAGATCTGCACAACGGCCTCTGAGTCAAACACGTTGGGACAATGGGCCGGAGGTTTTGTCCGCGCCGCCGGGGGTTGCCGAGGAGCCTGGCCTCGACCCGCTCGTAGGTGGTGTCGGGAAGCTCCGTTAGCTGCTCGGCGAACTGGCGCGCGTAGCGCACGTCCCAGACGCTCACAGCGTCGCCCTTGTGGCGCGCATCGCGCGAGCCTCCTCGCGGGTCACAACATCGCCAGCCGAAATGTCGGCCAAGCCGCGTCTGATTCCATCGGCCACCGAAAGCTCGTAAGCCTGCGCTGCACGTTCGGCCGAGCTCACGGCAGAGAGGGAAAAGGGAATGGCCCGCTCCCGAACGACCGCCCGGGCAAAGATACCGATGGCGGTTGAGGGCGGCAGCCCTATCTCGCGGCAGACCTCGGTGAAGTCGCGCTTAAGGTCGTCCTCCATACTAATGGTCATGGCCATTGTATGCTCCATTCATAAGTATGTAATATGTATTCTATACGTAGTATACCTTTATTTTGGACTTTAATAAACATGCGTTTTTGTTGACCTTTGGCATTGCCGACCTGGGAGGAACATTGGGGACGGGGCACTTGTCCGCGCCGCCAGGGCTGCCAAGGGACTGGGCCTGGCCTGCCGCCGGCTAAGGGGGGGGCGTGGAACGCAAAACACGTCCCCTGTTCCATGCATTGGTTGACGTGGCAAAATGCGCCATACATAATTACCAAAAGGGTTATTACGTACGAGTGACACGCGCTGCAGACGCAGTCGACAGCCCAGAAAGGATTGGTGTTTATGCGCTACGACGAGCTTTCGCCCGAGATGCAGGAAAAGATTAAGAAGTGCCAGACGCCCGAAGAGGTCCTGTTGCTTGCCAAGGAGGCGGGCCACGAGCTAACCGACGAGGAGCTCGAGCAGGTTGCCAACGGCGGCGGAGTCTGGAATAACGGATCGAACGGCCATTGCCCCAGTTGCGGGTCAACCAGCTACCACACCACGCACACGGGCACGGTCAACCAGCAAAACGTCTGCAACAAATGCGGGTGCATCTGGGGCTAATCCGCTTTGTCTCACTCCGCCAACGTATGCGCCACGTAATCCTTGAGCAGCAGCAGGCCCGCGCCGACCACTCCCCTGTTCCAGCTCAACTTCGTAGCACTGGATTACCTAGACCATGGCCAAATAGTCCGCAAGAGAAGGCACGTCAAAAGCAGACCCAGCCCTTCCTAGGTGCCTTGATTACCCCGGCGTCGAGGAGACGCCTCCTATACTGCTGGCAACACAACGGCTCGCTCCTTGCTCCCGGGACGCGCGTCTAGGCCGATGAGTATCAACGTGAGCTCATGATCTCTGCCCACGAGCCTCGAGGGGCGATTGCCAAATGCAGGTGTGAACTCGTAACCGCTCATGGAGGTCCTTTCTAGTTTTTCTATTGTTTTCTATTGGCTCTATTCTGGCAAGAAGCTTGGCGTCGGCGACGTGCGCGCATTGCTTGGAGCCAACAGCTATGCGGATTGCGATTTCGGTCGGATCCCTCTCACATATATTTCTTAATCTGTACACTAAACGTCCACTAGAAACGGCTCTGCGTCTCACAAAACGCAGAGGAGAGCAAACCTCCCAAATAATCGCAGGTAAACGGCTTGTCGAGAAATCCGCTGCGTTCCGCAGCCTGCAAACCGTACGTTTTGCAGGCCGCGGAATGCAGCGACTCCCGGCGGGACAAAGTGGACCTATCAGGACGGCACTCCTCCTGCAATAACCCAACATTAGACACTCCCCGCACATGTGGCTTATAATCAATTTGGATACACGCAGCTTAAACGAGGAGAGAATCCCATGAAACCACGTCGCATGCCATCTAGCTGGCTTATCGTCTCGTTTGTCGTTGCGCTAATGTGCCTCGCGTTTCTCCCGTCGGTCGCTCGTGCGGACGAAATCGACGACATGCTGGCCGCCGGCAACTACGCCGAGGGCGAGGTCGTCGCGGCGTTCTTCTCGCGAGACGGCCAGCTCGTAACACAGTCGGAAGCTCCTTACGTGGTCACGCCGCTCATGAAGGTGGGCACGTCGGCAACCGAGCCCAGCGACGGCACGCTAAAGGTGCAATCCGAGAAAGGCCTAACGCTCTCGTCCGTTACCTCCCCCTCTCTTACGACCGAGGAGCTCCTGCGCGTGCTGTCCGAAGACGCAAACGTCGCGTTCGTCGAGCCCAACTACATCTTCTCTATCGAGGACTCGGATCCGGGCAGCGCTACGACAAGCGGCAGCGTGTCGCCACAGGCAGACATCGCCGATGTCGCCACCCTAAAGCCCGACCTGAAGCCGATGCAGTGGTCCAACTGGACGAACGACCATACGCTGCGCACGAATGCGTATACGGCCAACCCGTCCGTAAATGTGCCCAACTTCGGGTCGACCGAGCGCGGCGCGAACATGAGCAAGCCAATCGTGGTGGCACTTATCGACACGGCCGTCGACAAGCGCCACCCCGACCTGAAAGACGTCTTGTACCACTTCTCCCCCCAACAGCAGGATGCGCTTGGCTGCTACGAGACGGGCTACAAGGCGGGAAACAGGGGAGCCAAGGGAGACTACTACGATCCCGAATCCTTGGCGATGGGACACGGCACGCACACGGCGGGCATCATAGGGGCGGAGTGGAACGACTTCGGCACCAGCGGAGTCGCGTCAAACGTGCGCATCGTGTCGATCGACTTCGTGGGCGAGGACGGGTACATACCCATAACCGACGCCATCTGCGCCTTGGGCTTCGTCGACAGGTTCAACGCGCAGGCGCCCGAGGACGAACGCATTCGGATTACCAGCAACTCGTGGGGCCTCGCGCAGGCAAGTCGCGCCATCGATGCGGCCGTTCGCAAGCTGGGAGAAACGTGGGACATTGTCAGCGTCTTCTCCGCAGGCAACGACGGCAGGAACAACGACCACTACGAGCGGGCCAACTCGTACGTTGAGGACAACCCCTATGCCGTTATCGTCGCAAACTCGAACGGAGCCGAAACCCTACACGACAGCAGCGAGTACGGCACAGCCAGCGTAGACCTGGCGGCACCCGGAACAATCATCCTGTCTACGGACACGCGCTCGGGGTACCTTCCCGATGTGACCCGCACGATCGACCCTCTCTACGTGGGATTCGACGGAGGCTCCGAGCCCACAGTGACCGTCTCCCAGCTCTGCGAGGCCGGCACCAGCATCAGTGGCGACAACACCGTCGTGAAGTCAGACGTGGGGACACAGGCATACGACGCCCATGCCAACGGAACGGGCAGCCTCAAGATTGACATCGACCAGCAGTATGCCGTTGGCGAGACCTTGAAGAACAACTTCTACGACCTGAAGTTCGACATCAACCTCGAGGGTACGGACATCGCCGGCAAGCTGGAGGGGCTCTCTGGCCTTCACCTCGGGTTTATGTTTGCAGGCAGCACCAATTCGGCCAACGCGATGGTCTGGTCGCTCACCACGAACCTCGCGAACATCGAGTTCAACCCTGGCACAAGTCCGACGGGACCCGCCGACTGGCTCGACTTCGACAAGGTGATTACCGAGCCGGGGGCAAACGACAAAGTGATCGAAGGAATGGATACCCCGACGGGAGCGGCCCTGCATCCCGCCAACGACCACCTTGTTATCAAACTTCGTGTTGCGCTTCCCAAGGACAGCACCACGTTCTACATCGACTCACTAGGTCTGGGAACACAGCTCGCGCCGTACGGCTTCCGGGCGGGCACGTCCATGGCAGCTCCTGTCGTGTCGGGAGCCGGAGCCGTGCTCGCCTCGGAGGGACATGGGGGTACCGAACTCGCGTCGCTGATGCGCTCGAAGGTGCGCGTCCCCAATCCTGCACTTGCGGTGAAGACCGGCGGCATCTTCGACTTCCTGGCCGACGGCTCGACCGAACCCGCAGACCCGCACGCCCTTGGCCCCGACATCACCGGCGTAAAAGTCGACGGCACGACCGTGACCATAACGGGTGCCAACTTTGGCGCGAAGCCAGGGTCCGTGAAACTTGCCCGCTACGTGGTGGGCGCCGAGGACCAGCCAGTTGCCGCGACGGTTGCGTCGTGGTCGGACAACAAGGTGGCGCTCTCGCTTGGCACCCCGTTCGAGGGGATCCTGCGCGCTGTGCTTACCAACACGGCCGGCAAGTGGGACACGCAGTATCACTATGTGAGCAAGGGAGCGAGCGTCTATGAGCAGGACCTGCCCTTCGACGCCTCCGTTGGCAACGCCTTCGTCTACGGCGACGGCATGGGCGACCTGGAGACCAGAGGACCGCTCGTGGGCCTAGGCTGCAAGCTGTACCATCTGCCCGCCTGCGCGGGTGCCGACGAGCTTTATCCGGGCTACAACAGGATGTTCTGCTTCGACCTCAAGAAGCAGACGTGGTCGGAGCTTCCCGCGTTGCCCGAGTGGCTAAGCGATACTTCTGCGGTCATGCACGACGGAAAGATCGTCGTTGAGGGCGCCAGCATGTACACGCTGGAGAACGGCGAGCACGCGACAAAGTTCCCTGCGGGCCAGTCCGCCGAGGAGCGCGTGTACGTGTACGACCCTGCGGCCGGCTCGTGGACAAAGGCGTCCGCGGACGGGATGCACCTGGGCCAGACCATCGTTAACGACGACGGTAAGCTCAAGCTGGCGGGAGGCTCCATGCCCGACCCGGAGCATCCCGAGCTGCCGGGAAAGACGGTACCGGCGCCGGTGACGAGCTACGACCTCTCGTCGGGCGCGGGTGACGAGCTGTGCGCCCTGCCCTTTGCGCTGCCCAATCCTCAGGTGGCTGCGCACGACGGCACGCTGCTACTCTACAGCGACGGCACGAGCACCAAGGGCCTTGCCCCTACGGCCATACGCGTACAAGACGGGCAGGCGACCGAGCTCGAGGGGGCACTGCCGGCATTCGTGGCCGACTCGGAGAAGCTCACCTACATCATATTTACCGAGAAGATGAACCTACCCCTGCACGGCGTGCTCGCACCCACAAGCGACGGCTTCGTGCTCGTGGGTCCGCCTGCGGCAGACGGGTCGTCGGACACCTATGTGCTGCGCGACGGTTCGGACAAGTTCGAGCCGTACGGCAAGCGCTCGTCCGAGGACTGCGTGTACTCTCAGGCGGCATGCACGTATCGCGGAAGGCTCTTCGCAATCGGGTCGGCCCTGCTCGAACCCAACAACCGGATCTTCCGCGCTACCGCCATGGAGGTGCCCGAGTACCCAGGCGACATACCGTGCGACCCCGATCCGGAGCCGACGCCGACGCCGGACCCCAAGCCCGAGCCAAAGCCAGACCCGCAGCCGACGCCGGACCCGCAACCCGACCCGACGCCAGACCCGCAGCCCAAGCCACAGCCGGCATCAGCCTCCACTACAGCGCGTAGTGCAACCACAACGTCCACAGCCAAGACCCTCCCCCGCACCGGAGACCAGACGACTCCCCTGCTCGTCGTGCTTCTTGCGGGTTCTGCCACCGTAGCAGCGGGAATCGGGGCCCGCAAACGGGAACGTCGCCTTTCGTAACAAGGGCACCCCACTTTTCACAGGCACCTTGTCTCATAGCGCGGGCGTCGATAACGTCCGCGCGTGCTTTGTATACCCAGGAGACTGGAGTATGCTACCAAAGTAATATAGCAACTCGCTGCTAAGAGACTGTTGGAGAGGAGAAAACAGCTGTTGGGACAAAGGGGACGGAGACGTTTGTCCCGTTTTCGCGACGGACAAAGTGAGGATTATCCACGGAAGCTGCGTTCTGCGGGTCGCAAAATGTACATTTCGCGGTCCACGATATGTAGGGACGGGCCAACGTCTTGTATAACCGCAGATAGAGGGCTTGCTGAGAAAACCACTGCATTCTATGGCACACAAACCGTACATTCTGCGGGTCACAGAATGCAGCAGTCCCCAGAGACGAAGGGTGCGGGGAGATTGTCCCGCTTTGAGCGCGGCGCTGCCTGCCGTGACTGGGTCAGAAGTTGCTATAATCAACGTTCAAAGGCGTGCAAGGGTTCGCGTAGGCGGTGTGGTGCGTTGAGGCGCAAGGTTCATTCCATGACCATAGGACAGAGGGTCTTTTTGGCCCTTTTGCTTTGCATCGTCGTCGTTTTGGCAACCGTGGGCATAAGCAGCAGCAGGCTGTTTAGGGAATACGAGTTGGTGGACTGTATAGAGTACGCTCACGGTATAAACGGCCTCGTTGCCGCGGAGATAGACCCGTCCAAGGTGGACGAGTATCTGAGCAAGGGGCACAGCGCTCCCGGCTACGACGAGGTTCTGGCGCGACTTTATCGCCTGCGGGACGCGTTTCCCGACGTGGAGTTTCTTTACGTATACAGAATCGAGCCAGACGGCTGCCACGTGGTGTTCGACCTGGATACGGACAAAGTTCCTGCCGGCAAGCCAGGCGACGTGGTGGAGTTCGACTCCTCGTTTAGCACGAACATAGACGACCTGCTAGCCGGCAAGGAGGTCGAGCCCGTTATCTCCGACGACAAGTTTGGCCATCTGCTTACCGTGTACGACCCAATATACGACAGGGACGGCAATTGCCAGTGCTACGTTGCGGTGGACTTCCTAATGGGCCAGATTGACGCATACGTACAGCAGGTGCTGCTTAGCGTGGCAGCAGCCTCTGCGTTCTCCATTATTGCGTTCATGGTGGTGGGCTACTTTATTACCAAGCAACGCATCGTGCGACCCATAGACCGCGTTGAGCACCAGGCGTATCGCGACGCGCTTACCGGCGTAAAGAACAAGGCCGCGTACGAGGAGCGTGCCAAGAGTCTTGACGCGGGGATTATTAGCGGCAACGCGGTGTTTGCCATATTTATGCTGGACGTCAACTTCCTCAAGCGCGTGAACGACGAATACGGACACGAACGTGGCGACGAGTACCTGTGTGCGAGCTGTGCCCTTATGTGCAAGATCTTTGGGGAGGATCGCGTGTATAGGTTTGGGGGAGACGAGTTTGTGGTGGTGCTGGAGGGCAACGAGCTCGTGGACGCTACCGACATGCTGTACGACCTAAAGAAGGCAGTGCGGCTGCAAACGGTCGACAAAAGCCTCGAGCCATGGGAGCGCGTCTCGGTTGCAGCGGGCATGGCCGTATACGATTCCAGCGTCGACAAGTCGTCCATGGACGTTCTAAAGCGGGCGGATCAGAAGATGTACGAGCACAAGAAGGCAATGAAGGCCGTCCGCCAAGACTAATGGCTGTCTGAAAACGGGGCGCCGTAAGGGGATACTCGCGCTGCTCTCGGCGTTTTGAATCGTAATGATGTAGTCCTGCTAACCTATCAAGGGGGAGTACCCCTCTTGATAGGCGCCAATCAAAAGGGGTACTCCCCCTTGATAGGTAACGATGCTCATCGACCTTTAACCCTAATGGCAGAACGCGCAATCAAACTGGTGTAAGCTGGATAGGATACTTTATAACCAACAAGGAACAGGGCGTAAGAGAAGGGTTGCACACATGGATGCCATCGAGATCCAGCACGAAGACGACCTGCTCATTCTTGGCGATGTAGCGCGCGCTATAGAAGAGAACGAGTTTGAGCCCTACGTGCAGCCCTGCTTCGACCTGGTGGCAAGGCGTCCCATGCTGGGCGAAACGCTCGCGCGGTGGACTTTTCCCGAGGACGGCACGGTAATCCCAGCCGCAGCCTTTATCCCCGCGCTCGAGCGCACGAACACCGTTTGCGGCCTGGACTGGTACATAATCGACTCCATGTGCGAGTACCTTGGGGAGCAGCTAAAGACGCTTATGGTGCCGCCGGTTGCCCTCAACATCTCGAACCAGCACGTAGACGATGCGAATTTTGTTAAAAGGCTTTCCGCAACGACCGAATGGCGTGGCGTGGACCCCATATTCGTGAGCGTAGAGTTTGGCCAAGACCTGCTGGCAAGAGACGAGCGTCTGGCAAAAACACTCATTCCGTCTCTCATAAGCGCTGGCTTTAGCGTGGTTGCCGACAAGTTTAACGCGACCCCAGAAGCGCTTGTTCCGCTCATGCACATGGGAATCGTAACGGTTAAGGTGTCGCCCGTGCTCTGGCGCGACAGCCCCGTCGTAAACCGGCGCGCTCTTACGCGTGCGGCCGACGAGCTGGGCATAGCCTTAATTGCCGAAAGCGTAGAAACAGCCGACGAGATTAAAATGCTCAGACGCGAAGGATTCCTCTTTGCGCAGGGGTATTACTTGGCACGTCCTATGAATCTAGAGGATTACGCCAAGTTGTGTTCGGGACGAATTTAAGCAACATAGGATGCCGGTCGAAGTAATATTGTTGAGGAACACGGCCAGAAATAAAGTATGGAGGACACAATGACCACAGAGCAAAACTTCACTCCCATAGTGCAAGGCCCGTTTACAAACATGATTATGGAGGCAGTGCGCACCGCTCTTCCCACCCTGCATACGCAGTTAAACCAAGCACGCCTTAACTCGCTCCAAATCCGCCAGGCCGCAATAAAGGCCATGGACCAGTCTATTAGGTCGGGCCTGGAGGCAGACAAGCAGTTCTTTGAGCTGGTGCAGGCCATGTTTCCCATTGTCTACAAGCAGTCCAGCCGCATGCGCCTGGGCATGCTCGAAATACACGAGGCAACAATTACAGCCATGAACCAGGCAATGGAGCAGAGTCTAAAGACCGACCAACAGCTTTATGATGCATGCGTGGAGCTGCTCAACAAAGACATCCAGCAAGAGGCTGCTGCCGAGGAAGTGGAGACCGAGGTAGAAGCCGAAGTAGAAATTGAGGTTGTTCCCGACGAGGATTTTTTAGAGGAATAGGCCGCTAAGGAGAGCTTATTGTGGAACGCGTTTGCGATACGGCCTACGGCAAGGTCACAGGCATACACCACGGTGGCTGCACGGCGTATTTGGGCATTCCCTATGCCAAGCCGCCCGTGGGAGAGCTCGCCTTTCGCCATCCGGTTTGCCCGGATCCTTGGGAAGGCGTCTACGAAGCCGTAAGCGGAAAGGCTAACCCCCTACAATCGCCTGGACAGGACGCGTTTACCGCAAGATACACGGACCAGGACTGCCTGTACCTAAACGTCTACGTGCCCGACGGCATTCCCACGCCTGCGCCCGTTATGGTATGGATCTACGGCGGCGCCTTTAGCGTGGGCGGCACGGGCCTGCAAGACGACGGCAGCCTAATGTACGACCTGAGCCAGTTTGCCGTCGATGCTCAGGCAATTGTCGTTAACTTTAACTACCGGCTCAACGTTTACGGGTTCCTTGACCTGCATTCCCTCTCCGATCGCTTTGACCAAAACTGCGGGCTGCACGACCAGGTGCTGGCGCTGGAATTTGTTAGAGACAACATTGCCGCCTTTGGAGGAGACCCCCAGCAAGTAACGGCTTTTGGGGAGTCGGCAGGGGCCGCGAGCGTCCTTGCCCTTAGCTGCATGCCAGCCGCAAAGGGCCTGTTCCAGCGATGCATAGTACAGTCAGCCGTAATTGAGCACTTTTTTACTCCAGACGAGGGCCACACGAACGCAGAGCTGTTTATGGACCTTCTGGGCGCAACGGACCCCGAGGAGATTCTTACCATGCCCGAGGAGGACATTGAGCGGGCGGGCAAGACGTTTGAAGGAAACATCCTCCTTCAAGGCGACATCCGATGCGCGTACTCGCCAATTATCGACGGTGAGTTTTTGCCCGTTGCACCTGTTGAGGGCGCAAAAAAGAGCCCGATTCCTATGCTTATTGGAAACAACCTGCGCGAGGGCGACACCTTTGTTAAGCAGATTCCGTTCTTCCTGCTCCCCCTTATTACCACGTACATTAACGTGGACGTTCCCAGCGGCGGAGGCAGCATAAGGGACAAGGCAAGCGCCGGCATTACGCAGCATGTGTTTGTTAACCCCATGAAATCCATGCTTCGCGACCGCGTTGGTCCCGTTTGGAAGTACGAGTATCGTCACGGAGAAAACCTGGGGCACATAGACGAGCTTCCCGTCCTCTTTGGCATGGAGGATGACTCTACGGGCTTGATGATGAGAAAAATCTGGGGACGGTTTGCGAGCACCGGCGAGCTTAACTGGCAACAGTACGGCGAGCAGCCCTGCAAGTACGTTATTGAGTAGGGGCTACGACATACCGTCACTTGTCACGTTTTATAAAATCTGCGTCATTACTTACTTTGATATTCGCACAATTTGACTTATGTTGTTGAGGGACAAGCCCTGACCGAGCATAAGGAGAAAAGACTCATGAAGATCACGTCATTCAACCCCCTAATTGTCTCAAAGAATGCCGACGATATTGTTGCGCTCTTTGAGGAGCTAGGCTTCGAGAAGCGCCATGCACCGACCATGGACGACCAGACCGCAGCCGATCAGGACTTCCGCCTTAAGGACGCAAACGGCTTTGACTTAGACGTTGCGCAGCATCCACTCGTCCCGCAGGACCTTACCTTTATTCGCATGAACGTGCGCGACTTCGACGAGGCCTACGAGATCCTGACCAAGCACGGCTTCAAGAACACGCGCGGCAACGATACCCTGGAGACCGGCAGCGCTAAGGCAGCCACAATGGTGGCCGAGTCTGGCCTTACGATTGCCCTCGTAGAGCACCTTAGGTAGTCGAACTGTGCCGTAGGGGGTACTCCCTGGGTGCAAAGCCCACGGCAAAGGGTTTTCGGGCAGTCTCAAGGAGGCACCCCTCCGTTGCAAACCCATGTACCCACGACCTGCTAGCAAGTCACACAAAACGGTACGGCGGGAATCTGGGCAGCGTTGTAGAGGTTAACGCGATACCAGTTGTTCTGCGCAAAGCGCACTTCGAGCGGACCGGCAACGGGCTCGCTGGGCGCGAGCACCAGGCGGTCTCCCCTAGCACCGGCCTGAAACGCCACAGGCGTGCCGTCGCTTAGCAGCTCAAGCGCGTTGACCTCGGCACCAGCAATAACCAACCCGCCCTCGGCGTGTTCAAAGTGCAGGATAACCCACGGTCCCTTGCGCTCCGCACCAACGCAGCGCGGCGCATCGGCGGGGACGCCCATTCCCAACAAATGCCTGAGCACAAGCAAAGAGAGTCGTTCGCCCACAGGCTTCTTCTCTTTGGGATGGATGTCGTACTTGTTGCCCAAGTCGCTTATTGAGCAGAGCCACACGTGCTCGTCCTCGTCTACCACCTGCTCCTGCCCAGCCCGGATGGTGGGCCAGTCATGCGCAGGCATGCCCATTCCTGCCCACGTGCCAAAGCCTGGCAGCTGAACGACCATAAAGGGCAGATCGTCGCGCTGCCAGGCTTCGCGCCAGTCCGCAATTATGGTGCGCAGCGCCTCGGCGTAACGTGCCTGCGCGCCGGCGTTTTCGTCGTCGCTTTCGCCCTGGTACCACAGCACACCACGCGTGGAAAAGCCCGCAAGGGGAAGCACCATGTAGGTAAACAGGGCCCCTGGAGCATCCTTGGTGGGCGTTAGGATACCAGGCTTGAGGTTTGCGTCCTCCTCCGCACCCTCCATGGCGGCAGCCATAAAGGCCGCCCCTTCCTTCTCCGTCCGAGTTTGCGGCAAAAAGAACTCGTTCCATGCCGGCCACGTGGCGTAGCCCTTGTCGTTGTGCATTTTGTTAAGCCGCCCATTGGCAAGCAGCTCCTCGTACGAAAGCCCCTGTAGTTGCTCATTGAAGGCAGCCACCTGCTCCGGCTGCACAGCGCGCGCATGTTCTGGCGTCATCCAGGAAGAGGACTTTGTGCCGCCGTAGTTGCAGCCCACGATGCCAACGGGAACGTCGAGCACCATCTCGAGGCCACGCGCAAAGTAGTAACCGACGGCCGAAAAATAGTCGAGGTCCTCCGGTGTTGCCTTGCGCCAGATTCCTACCTTGGAATAGTCGAAATCCTCCATCTGCCCAGGATAAGAGCATTTGGGCTGGTCGTAAAAGCGGATTCGCGGGTTGTCGCACGTAGGACGGAACTCCTCCACGTCCTGATCGTAGCGCATCCAAAACTCCATGTTAGACTGGCCGGCGGCAACAAAGACCTCGCCCACCGCCACGTCTTCAAGCGTAACGCACTTGCTGCCGGCGCAAACCTCGAGCGTCTGGGCGTCGGACACCTGCAGTGGCGCAAGCGTACACGACCAGTTGCCCCGCTCGTCTGCAACGGCGGAGGCGTCCTGTTCCTGAATGCGCACGTTAACGGTGGCGCCGGGCTCTGCCGTGCCCCAAACGCGCACGGGAAGTTCGCGCTGAAGTACCATGCCATTAGCAAAGATAGGTGCAAGAACAAGACTCATGGGGGTTCCTTTCGATGCGCATGCAAACGCCCCTATCCTAGCAGACGAGGTGTTGTGTGGAGCACTGGGCACAATCCCGAAAGGCACCCGATGTCGGTCGTCCGAAGACCCATGGCAGCGAGCCTTTATGCCAGGCGGGGATGATGAGGGGCCCTTTCACTTCGAAATCCCACCCAAGTGTTTGAAATTTTGGTGTCCGAATTTACGGGGTCTCATTCTCGGGCCTCTGAGCTGCGACTTTGCGGGGTGCCATACCGTCCGTACGGGAAATTGGCACTGAATTTTCAAACACTTGACCACAGTTTCGAAGTGAAAGGGCCCCTCGTTATCCCCGTCGGGTCGTCCGTGGAGTAGCGTTCCTGGAACTGGGGACGGGTTTTGCGTTCCACCTTGCCGTGGCGAGAGCCCCGTCGTGTAATTGTGGACAATGGGGACGGAGGCGTTTGTCCGACGGTCCCGGTCGGCACCCTCCGTCCCCATTGTCCTGCGTTAGTCCCGCACGCCCTAGCGTTAGCGCTTGTGTGCGTCCAGCATCTCGGCAAAGCCAGTTATATCAAAGATCTCGTAGATATCGGGCGATACGTTAATTGCCTTTACCGTCTTGCTCGAGCGCCTAATAACCTTCATGAGCACGCGCAGGCCGGCCGACGACATGTACTCGAGCTTGTCAATATCAAACGTAACCGCCGCATCGGGCGCGGCGTCCAGCGCCTCCATTACATCGCGCTCAAATTCCGCCGCGTTCTTTGAGTCCACGTGTCCCTCGGGAAACAGCGTAATGGTGTTCCCATCCAGCTTTGTTTTCATGTGCGTCTCACTCTCTTTGGTTTACGGCTCAGCAGCCGCTTTAATATAGCACGGCTGATCTTATCTACAGCAATTTGCGACGACGGCACGTTGCGAGCGGACGCAGCCGAGACAAGCAATCAAACTACTTGTTCCGTAGCGGCGCTACTCGTGCTCTTTGCGCGAATCCGCACCATAACCAGCGGAAACAAAAACACGATGTAGAACATCTGCAGGAAGCATGTTGCTATGGTTCCCGCAAAACCAACCAATGTCGTCTTAATAAGCGGATTGATTATTAGGCTAAGGACGTAGTATCCCAGCAGTCCACCGGTCAGACGAAGAAAGCGCTCCTGCATGCCAACCTCGGTCGTAAATTTTACGAAGCGGCGCTCCAATATCCAGCCCACCATAAACGCGGCTATCCATCCTACCGCCTTAAAGGTGTCGTTTGCCATCTTTAGGCCGTCTACCAGGACATTTCCGTTGGCGTCGTAGTCCACAGGATACGGCTTGAACGCCGCATATATGGCCACTGCAATCGCAACAGCAATTCCAATGAGCGCAATTGGCACATCTTTGTTTGGATTCAATTCCAACCATCCCATAAGCTTGCCCGTTAGAAACATAACCAACACGCCCACGGCCGCCCCCACCAAAATGTCTTGCGGAGTGTGAACGCCCAAGAAACACCTGCTAAACGCCACAAGAAAGAGCATGATCCACATTACGACCCTAATGCCACGCTGTATGTTGCGTCGGATGGCCAAGCCGCCATACAGCGAGGCCGCGTTCATTGAGTGACCGCTGGGAAACGAGTAGCCAGTAGCCGCCTCCATGGCCTTCGCCTCTGGAACAATCCGCGAGTCGCGTATCCACGGGCGATACGTGCATGCCGTTACCTTTAGAAAGCCGTTTACGATGCGGTTTCCGGACCAACCCATTAGGAGGTAGGTGCCAGTTTGCTTGCTCACGCACCAGTAGAACAGTCCCATAAATATAAGGACCACTTCCATCTCGCCAAACCAGGTCATCTTGGACAAAAACGAAGTTAGGCAACCGCCTACGCCTTCGCGAAACGCCTGTAGCACAAGCAGGATATCAATATCCATAACAGCCACCTTACAACGGTCGATCGTAGGAAAACACCCTTATAACAATACTGCAGGCTCGGCTGTACGGGACACCAAATTGGCAACAGCTCTCTATGCAATCGATGCGGGCCATGCGCGCCAGTTGGAAAAATGGGCACTGGCGATGGTGAGCTTGCTGGGCTAGGTCCTGGCCAGTTCGCCTAAAGGGCAACAACGTAAAGGGTGACAATCGCATACATGCTGGTAGAGGGACCGCTAAAGGGTAACAATCCATGTCTGGGAGGTGGGTTTTGTCACCCTTTAGTCGGAACGGGCGTCCCTAGGCGCACTATTTGGATGGTCTCAGAATCGCTACCCAACAACTAAGAGCTCGCTCCTTGGTTTTCTATTTACAATGGGTTGTCTTTTCTACAAGAGAGGCTATAAAATAGATTACATTCGTTGTAATAGACAACTTTAATCTAAATTAGAGTGGTAATTGTGCAATAAATGGTATCTAGTTAGATTCTAGGAGGACTGGAGTCCATTATGGGGACGCTAATTGGAAGAAGGCGCGAGCAGGATAACCTTGACGAGTGGTGCAGGTCGTCCAAGGCGGAGCTTGTATGTGTATATGGAAGGCGCCGTGTAGGCAAGACCTATCTAGTGGAAAACACCTTCCGATACAAGCTGGCCTTTTCTGTTACCGGCTCGGAAGATTGCCGAACAGCTACCCAACTCAGAGTATTCCAACGCGCGCTCAAGCGCTTCGGAGCAAACACTGGCCCGTCTTTAAACGACTGGTTTGATGCTTTCGACCGCCTTCGAGATCTGCTCGAGCAGCCGGATGTAAGAAGGGCAGAGCACGGCCGACGCGTTGTGTTTTTGGACGAGTTTCCTTGGCTTGCTGGCAAGCGGTCGAACTTTCTTGTCGCGTTTGCAGACTTTTGGAACTCTTGGGCCTCAAAACAGGATGACATAATGGTTATCGTATGTGGATCCGCCACATCTTGGATTGTTAAAAATGTCTTTGAGAATACGGGGAGCATGTACAACCGTATAACGAGACGGCAGTACGTTGCACCGTTTAACTTGCACGAGACCGAGCGGATGATCCAGTCGATGGATCTGGGTTGGAGTAGGAGCGCGATCTTGCATGCGTATCTTGTGTTTGGCGGTCTGCCTTACTACCTAGCTATGCTCGACCGTCGGCTGAGTCTCGCTCAGAACATAGACGAGCTATGCTTGGACACACACGCCCCGCTTCGCAACGAGATGCCCCACCTCATGGAATCTACTCTCTCAAAGCTTCCCCTGTACAGCGAGGTGCTTCTATTATTGTCAAAAAGAAAAACAGGCATGCACCGCACGGAAATTGCCAAGAAGGCGAGCACGAACGGCAGCAGTCTTAAGCGAGTCCTCGACGACCTAGAGAAGTGCGGTTACATTCGAAAGTACGTTAATCCCTACGAACGATACCGTCCGTTAATATACCAGCTTATCGATCCGTTCCTGCTCTTTTCGTTTACCTTTATGTCCGAAAAGGCCTTTGACCGCTGGATGGATTTCGAGGGCTCGCCCGCATACTATGCATGGAGGGGCAATGCCTTCGAGATAGCAGTCCTTGGTCATATCCCTCAAATTAAACAGGCGCTTGGTATAGCGGGCGTGCAAACGACCTGTTTCCCCTGGACAAGCACCACCTCAACACCTGGTGCCCAGATCGATTTGGTTATCGAGCGCAAAGACGGCGTAACTGACCTATGCGAAATGAAATGCACCGATGGCCCCTTTGTGGCTACAGGGGAAGTGCTGGACTCAATGCGTCGCAAGCGAAGCATCTTTTGCACTGAAAGCGGTACAAGCAATGCTATACACCTTGCGCTTGTGTGCGCGCCAGGGATCAAGGGCACCGTAAGACCAGAGGATATAGCGGCTTCAGTCGGTTTAGATGACCTCTTTGCACCATAACCCGAGATCAGCATTTTGAGGATAAGGGAGGCAGCCACGGGGACTGCAGCTGCATAGCTAGCAAGTCGCTGGAGGAATGCTTCCGGTAGGTCGAGCACACAGAGGGGATACTCCCAGCGCCATTTAGATAAGGATCTGGCAACCTATGGCGGGGGCTGTGCGCATCGGGGATCTTCCCCATCGGGTACATCGCGAGCAGCCCATTCCCTGATGGGAGGGCTATCCGCGATGTACCCGTAGGGGAATATCCCCGATGCGCACAGCCCCCTTCCAACAAGCAGACGACCGGAGGAGCTAACCCCTCCGGCCGTCGACAAGACCTATGCCTTATGCTGACCCGCTACCTTCTGCGCCTAAGGCCAAAGGCGGTGGCAATGGCGCCGCACGCTGCGACGGCTACGGTGGCCATCGACGTTGGGTCGGACGTCCTCGCGAGCGTGGTGCCAGACGTCTTGCTTGTGGTACCGCCGGTAATTACGGTGCCTGACGTTCCGCCCGTGCTCGTAGTGCCCGCAGTGCCACCAGGGTTCTGTGTGCCAGCGGTGCCGCCTTGGACCGTGGTGCCGGCGCTACCGCCAGGGTTCTTCGTTTCTGCAGAATCAGCCACCCACACGGCAGTAAAGGTTTGGTTGCCCGTTACCGAGTATTCGTGGCCGGCCGGATACTCCACGCCACCGGAGTCCTTCCAGGACTTAAAGGTGTAGCCATCCCTCGTGGGCGCAGCAAGTAGCTTGAAGGTATCTCCGACCTTTGTCTCTTGGGTTTTGACGTCGGTCTTCCCATCAATCGTTCCGCCAGCGGGATCGAACGTGAGCGTGGCGTTCGTGGATTCGGGACCTGGGCTGGGGTTAGTCTCCTCCCAGACGGCCTTAAATTTGTGGTCACCCTCGACTTTGTACTCTTCGCCAGCGTGATACTCAGAACCCTGCCAGATTCTAAACTTATAGCCGTCCTTCGTGGGTGCGTCAGGCAGTTTGATGGTGTCGCCACAGTTAGCGGTAATGGTATAAGTGCCCGTATAGGAGCCCGTTTTATCGACTAACGTTCCACCGTCAAGATCGAAGGTAAGCGTACCCTTAACCGGGGTTACATTGAACTCCGCCATGGCAAGCCCGTCGTAGTAGTTGGGCGACTCGTCCACATAGGCAAGCAAAGTGTACTTACCATAGGCGGTCGGGGGATCATCCGTCCAGTTCCAGTTTTCCTGGTTAACGTACCCATACGTTACCTTGCCATTGCCGGGGTTTGACTCTTCGGTAAGCTCAGGCGCGTTGGGCTTCTGGCCCCACTTCCAGTCTTTTATGGTTACCTCAGGTGTAATGGGCGCCTTTTCCACCACAACGTCCTTGGAGCCGGTTACAACATCGCTACCACTGGTTACCTGGTAGTACACCGTAAGGGAACCAGCGTTGGTTTGGGTTGGGCTCTCGGAGTAATTGTACGTGCCCTCGGTTGTGCCGTAAGCCACGGTATATTCGGTACCTGCGGGCACTGCTACGTTCACTTCGATGCCGTGGGCCTTGCCATCATAGACGCCAGTCCAACCCTTTGCGGTAACGGATATGTCCGTGCTGGTTACGGTAAACTTGCCGGACTTCGTTGTAATGTCGTAGTTATAGTTGGGTACGTCGTTCGGGTTAACGGTAACCTGTATCGGGTACGTGCCGACCTGGGCAGATTGTCCAAAGTCACAGGTGAGCCCATATGCCAGCGTGTCCCCGGTCCTGGCCCCGCTTACCGTAGCCGTAAGCGTAACGGTACTCAGATTCAATTCGTTTATCCACTTGGTCTGATCGTCGGCCTGTATGGTGGCCTTCCTCTTTGCGACTGTTACCCTTACGTCCTTGGTGGCCTGCGCGTAGAGGTCGGTCTCAGCTGCCGTTACGGTAACGACCGCCTCGCCGGCCCGCTTGATTGTTAGCTCGCCGGTAGCACCGTTGATGTCAACGAACTCGTTGCCTTCCTTGACCGCGTAGCTCAGCTGGCCGTCACCGTTGGTTGTTGCCCTAACAAACTTGCCAGTATCGCCGTAGGTGGCGCTAACGTCGGATGCGGTGATGGTCTGGTCTGCCCTTATCGACAGCTTGCCCTTTACATAGCTGATCGAGTAGTTGCCGCCCGAGTCGGCATCGGAGGGAACGATGTCGTACTTGCCCGCCGGGGCGGTCTTGGGATCTACCGCCTTGCCGTCCTTTTGGTAGGTGATGGTCGGGTTGGTTGTGAGCGTGTCCTCTCCTATGAGCCCTTCCACATCGTAGAGACCCTTGGGAGTTTCGCCTGCGTAAATCTGCTCGTCCTTGGCCTTTATGGTGAGCTGCGCCCTGTTGACCGTAACCATGATTTCCTTGGTTGCCGTCGCGTGAGCGCTGTCCTCCGCGGCCGTTATGGTTACATAGGCGGTTCCAGCCTTATGGGTTGTTATATCGCCGCTTTCGTCAACGCTAATGGCATCGCCGTTAACCTCGTAGCTCAGCGCGCCCTCTCCGTTGGTAACAGCGCCTATGTTCCTGCCGGTCTCGCCGTAGGCCATTGTTATGTTGGATGCGGCAATGTTCTGGCTTCCCTTTTCTCCGACCGTAAACACGCCGTTTTGGTATTCAATTGCGTAGTTACCGCCCGCATTCGCGCCCGAGGGCACGATGTCGTAGCTACCTACCATGGTGGTAGCCGGAACAGCAGGTTCGCCGTTTAGCATGTAGGCCAGCGTCGGAGGAGTGGTTAGGACGCTCCGGTCCTCACCGTTCACGAAGCCATCGACTGTGTAATGCGTGTTAATCTGGGGATTGTCCAGGCTGGGCACGGCGCCGCCAATGTATCTCTGCTGGTCGATCGCTTTAATGATAAGCGGCGCACGGTTAATGTGAACCATTACGTCGACGGTTGCCGGCCCGTACTCTGCCGTCTTCGCTGCTGTTGCGGTAACGTAGGCGATGTTGTCCGCCGGCACGCTGTCGATTGTTAGAGCGCCCGTATTGGGGTCAACTCTAATGTAGCTCTGGCTGCCTTCCTTAACGGCGTACGTAATGCCGCCAGCGCCTTCTATGGGAGAGACCACACTGGCACTCACAGCTGCATCTGTGTCGCCATAGGTAACGTTTATGTCGGGTGCAACAATGGTTTGCGCCTGCTTGGGAACGATGTCTACGGTTATGGTCTTCGTCGTTAAGGCCTCGTAGTTGTCGTCCGCTGCAACAGTAACGTTTACGGTAACAGAGCCAGTCGTGTTGCCAGAGGTCAGGATGCTCCTGTTGTTCTCGCCTCCGCCCATCACGCAGCCTAGATTTGGCTTATCTGTTGTGTTGACTATTTCGTAAGTTACGGCGCCCTTTGCACCGTTCATTTGGACGTAGTTCGACAGATCAACCGTGGCGCCGCCCACCGCAACGGTCGCCGGGGACGTAGTCGTTACGGGGCTGTCTTGCTTGATTGACAGCTTGCCGTTTTTGTAGGTGAAGTTGTAGTTGCCGCTCGTGTCGGAGCAGGACGGAACGATGTCGTAGACGCCGCCAGGAGCCGTTTCGGGATATATCGTCGCACCGTACTTCTTGTAGGCCGGGGAGATCTTTGACCGTATCCCGTTTGCCCCCTCCAAGTCGCCTTCCAGCACTCCCGTTACCTCGTAGGTGGGAGTGGGCGTCCCGCCTTGGCTTATGGAGACATCCCTGGCCTTAATGGTGGCATCCTTCGGGTTGACCTTAACCTCTATGACCGTGTATCCGTAGGTTTCGTGCCCCTCGTTCCCCCAGTAAGTGATGAGAACATAAGCGGTACCGGCTCTCTTAATCTCTGTTATCTCACCTGTTTCCGAATTCACTGTGATGCAGGGCTTATTTTTATTGGTGTCAATTATATCTTCGTAACTGGTTACCTGATCGGAGACGGCGTAGTAGTTGAGCGCGCCATCACCTGGAGCAGGCGACTGGTTCGTGTCGGGATCAAACACGCTGGCAACGACCTTCTTGCCCGTATCGCCATAGGTGGCGGTCACATTGGATGCGGCAACGGTCATCGCCTTCCTGTTGATGACCTCCACGGTTATGGTCTTTGTGGCAAGCGCCTCGTAGTTGGCGTCCCCTGCGACGGCAACGTTCACTTTAACGGGTTTCAGTTCACTGGTATTCGTTTCGCTGTAGTTCGCATAGACCCTCAGATTCCCGTTGGTATCCAGCTCAATGCTAGGATCTGTACCTTGGCTCGCGGCCTGCGAGTCCTCGTGGAGCGTATAGGTAACCGCACCCTGTGCGCCGTTCAAATTGACGTAGTCTGTCAGCTCGATATAGCCGGGCTTGCTTACGCCGGCCTTGGTCACGACCGTTGCGGGGTTGGGAGCCTTGGCAATGGTATAGACCACGTGGGCGGTTACCCTGTTGTTATCTGGACCAAGCGTAATCTCGGCCCAGTACTTGCCTGCCCCTTCAGGTGCTCCCTCCAACGCATTGCCAGTCTTGTTGTTGTTTTCGTCCGCCTTGTAGTACACCACCTGCGCGTTGCCCTGCAGATTGTTCTCGTCGGTAATTACCGCGTTGGCATCCTTGCCGTCGCCGTACATCTCGTGCAGCGGCTTCGCTATGGTCAAGGTAGCCTTATGGTCAGGCAATGTGCAGTCGCTCTTGGAGCATGTAGCCGTAATAATCGGGCCATTAGCAGTATACGTAAGGTTGTGCTGGTGCCCTGGCTCTACCACCACCAGGTCGTAGTTGGTGTCTTTGCCACTGGCATCATACTTTTGGAGTGCCGGCGTTCTTTGCTCGCTGCTGGTGGTGTCGTGCCTTACGGTTTGGTGCTGGTACCAAACATGCTGGTATTCTTTCGTGTCGTCGTCATACTTAATGCTAGTTCCCCTGACCGCTTGGGAGTATATGCCCGAGAACCAAGTGGAGCTTGGGTACATGTATACGGTTGCGCCACTGAATTCGACCTCGGCGTGTTGCGTCCCGCCTTGCAGGCTTTCTTCCTTGGACGTTCCAATAACGACCATCGCACCGTTAAGCTCATCGGAGATCGCCTCCGCCACATTTGCGGCGTGCGCCTCCACGCGACCGCCCTCAAACTTGATGCTTCCCCTAAAGATAGAGTGGACGTCGATGTCATCGTCATCCAGGCTATTATCCTTCGCAAAGAGGGCCTCCAGGTCGTTCTTATAGTAACGACCGCCTGTTCCTATTGCGGCGCCACAGTCGTACTTATCGTTCTTTTCCATGGGGCCACCGTTTGCGATCACCTTTCCGCCACTGATGGTGACGTCAATGGTGTTTATGTCGTGCTTGGGATCGCCGGACGCAGCACCCGTACCAATACCCGCGCCACCATCCTTGCCACCTGTGGCGGAAATAATGCCGCTGCTAATCGTTATTACCCCGGATATGGTTGGGTTATCTTTGTCTCCCTTTCCGCCACCGATGCCGGCACCATGCATGCCGCCCTTGGCCTCAACCTCGCAGTTTTCGTCAACACCTATGTTAATGCCCGCAACGTAGCCGCCTACTCCGCCGCCGATGCCGGCTGCCGACGCACCGCCCTTAGCGTTCACTTTGCTGTTGCCCGTAATGCTAATTACGTCTTCACCGACGCCCGCACCCGTGGGGGCTCCCTTATCGTCTGCTGCCTCTTGAGGGGTCTCCTCAATGTTGCATCCGCCGCCGATGCCAGCGCCACCGTTCTGCTCGGTAACATGGCTGCCACCGGTCGCGATGATGTCTCCTCCGGTAATGGTTATCTTGCCGCCGCCGCGCTTGTGCCCGCCGCCGATGCCGGCGCCGTACCTGCCGCCATAGGCCTTAACTGTGCCGCCATCGATCTTTACCTCGTCAACCGAGCCAAAGTCGCCGCCGCCGATACCCGCGCCGTCGGGACCGCCCGTGGCGGTAACGGTACCACCGTGAATCTCTATCTTTCCGCCAGTAACATGCCGCGCGCCGCTACTGCCGCCTACCTCGCCGTATGCGTCATCGCCGCCGCCGATGCCCGCGCCGCCATCGCCGTAGGATGCCCCCTGGCCGCCAGTGGCAACAACCGTACCACCGTATATCTTTGTGGTCTTGTTGCTGCAACCCTCGCCGCCGCCAATGCCGGCGCCGTCTTCACCACCAGTCGCGGTAACCGTACCACTATAGATGGTAACGTCCGCGGCCTTTGGCTCAATATAATAGCTGTGGTTTCCAGTAGCCTTGTATGCGTCGCCGCCGCCGATTCCCGCGGCAAACTTGCCGCCGGTCGCGGTAACTGTGGGACCTTCGTCCGAGTCCTTAACGCCAATAACAACGGTACCGCCGTCGATGCCTTCCTCACTGGAACCTATGCCTGCAGCGTATTCGCCACCCGTGGCGGTAACGATGCCGCCCGTTATGGTTACGGTGCCGCCCTTGCCGCGATATACGTCCTTATGACGATCTGCGTCGCCTCCGCCTATACCCGCGGCGCATTCGCCACCCGTTGCGGTAACGGTACCGCCAGCTATGTTGACTTCACCGCCGTTGCCTTGGTCACCGCCGCCGATACCCGCAGCGTCTATGCCGCCCTTGGCAATTACGGTACCGCCAGAGATGTTGACCTTGCGTGCGTCTCCGTTCTGTCCGCCGCCGATGCCGGCGCCGCCCTCGTATGCTGTGTTGTTGGGACTTCCGATAGCCGTAACCTTGCCACCCGAAATAGTGACTTCGGCACCATGGCCACGCTCGCCGCCACCGATGCCCGCAGAGTCAGAGCCTCCGGTAGCCGTAACGTCTCCACCGGATATCTGGACGGTTCCGCCACTACCGTTCTGGCCGCCGCCGATGCCAGAGGCATATTTACCGCCAGTTGCCTTAACGGTACCGTTGGCGATTTCGACCTTGCCGCCATCTACTTCGTTGCCGCCACCGATACCCGCGCCATCGGGACCACCCTGAGCCGTAACGGTACCGCCTCTGATCCAGCATTCCCCAGAGCCGATGTTCCTGCCGTCTTTGTCACCAGAGCCGATGCCAGCGCCGCCGTCTAAGCTGCTCGATCCGCCCGTGGCGGTTACCTTGCCACCTCTAATGTCAACCACGCCTCCAGCGCAGCCCTCGCCGCCGCCGATGCCCGCAGAGTCAGAGCCGCCCACGGCCGTAACGTCACCGCCACCGATGTATACGTAACCGCCGTTCTTCCCCTCGCCGTCTGCGTCGCCGCCGCCTATGCCGGCTCCGAAGTTGGCTCCGTACGCCTTGACCACGCCACCATAGATCTCCACGTGGCCTCCGCTGCCATGGTCGGCACCGCCGATTCCCGCAGAGTCGGTGCCGCCCGTTGCCGTAACGTTGCCACCATGGATATTAACGTTGCCGCCATTTGCGTACTCGCCGCCACCGATACCTGCACCGGCCCAGCCCGTCGCGTTGACCGTGCCGCCGTATATTTCAACAGTGCCGCCGTCGCCGTCGTCACCGCCACCGATGCCGGCGCCGTCGTGGCCACCTTTTGCCGTCACGGAGCCACCGTATATCTTTACGATTCCGCCATTGCCGCCATCGCCGCCGCCGATGCCCGCGCCACCGTCGTAGCTATGTGAGCCACCTTCAACTTCGATGGTGCCGCCATAGATGTTTATGGTGCCGCCGTTCTCTCCGTCGTTACCGCCAATGGCTGCGGTGTCTGCCTCTGACTTGCCTACCTTCAGCTTGCCCGTGCCCTGTGTTCCGCCGTAGATGTTAAGCGTGCTGTTGGACGGGACGTGGAGGCCGTCCTCGAACTCCATCACCTTATCGTCCCACAGAATGAGGTTGACCGTTGCCCCAGGGTCAACCTCGACCCTGTCACTGGCTTTTACGTCGATGTTGCGCGTGTACCACCAGCCGTCGTGCAGCTTCATGTGGCTTGTTGTCCACCACGCGCATTCTTTCGGATTCCTGGTAATGGTTTTCGAGACCACTTTGGAGCCATCCCAGCTCCTCTCTATATATGTGCATGCGACATCGCTGTCCCAGTCCCCAGCCCACGCCTTCGCGGGCGCAACAATAGTTACCAGCAACAGGGTCGCGAACACCGCGAACGCCGCTTCCCACCGGACTCGAGTTCTCATAGGACTTCTCCTTCGCGTAGCGACGAGGGCACACCCCACGCGAGTGCGCGCAACCTTGCCAGTAGTTCCATATATTTTTGAAGCCGAAAAGTGCAGATAGATATACCAATTTACCGTTGTTAGCGCCTTAAATGGAAGGGGACATTCCAGATTGTCATGAGTCCCAGCAGCCCTCGAATCGCGAACGGTAGTTTTTTTGGGGTGAACGGTAGCTATAGGCAGAGGGTAACCCTCAAAAACGCTGTGCCGTAAGAGGGTATTCCCAAGCGACACCCTAGCCCAAGGACGGCTGTATGCGGCGGAAACGCACGCGTTTGCGTACAGTCGGGCACGACGCCACGCACCGGCGTGCATTTGGACGGGCGGACGAGCTCGAAACGCACGCGTTTGCGTACAGTCGCACGCACCGGCGTGCATTTGGACGGGCGGACGAGCTCGAAACGCACGCGTTTGCGTACAGTCGGGCGCGATGCCACGCACCGGCGTGCATTTGGATGACCATATGCCCTCGAAACGCACGTTCCTGCGTGTAGTCAGCCGAGCGCTTCTACCGCGGGCTGGTGCTGGGCCTGCTCGTGAGGCTGAGGGGCCGCTGGAGCGTGGAGTCAAACCGCGAGAGCGGCTTCGGCCGCTACGATGTCGCGCTCGTGCCCACCGATGGCGCTGGCGGCATCGACCCCGCTGTCGTCATGGAGTTCAAGGTGTTCGAGCAGACGCTGAAGGATACCGTTGCGCGCGCCCGGCAGCAGATAGAGGACAAGGCCTACGTGGCCGTCCTCGTGGAGCGCGGCATCGACGAGTCGCGCATACGCACCTACGGCATCGCCTTCCGCGGCAAGGAGGTGCTGGTGGGGTAAGGTGCACAACTGCTGGCGTCTCAGCAAAACCGCAGGTCGCGGAGACCCGCGGGAGGCTGTTTTGGTAGTTGTGTTCTCCGCGGGCGCTTCCTGAGAACACAACTACCAAACGGGGACATAAATATCGGTAAAACCCCAGTTCGCACTCGTCCGTAAACGTGTTCTCCCGCAATTGTGAACTCTGCGGTTTTCGGCGCGAGTTCACAATTGCGCGACACGGCGCCCGTCGCGGCAAAATGGAACGCAAAACCCGTCCCCTGTTCCACAAAAGGGGAGAGGACATCAGCTCGACAAAGCAAATGCTCCGTCTAACGACGGTTTCAGACGCGAAACCGTCGTTAGAGAAGCACAACGTGCTCTAATGACAACAACTCGTCGTTAGAGAGACGATGCAGCAGGCCTAAAAGGAGGAGTGGTTTGACAGCCAAGAGTTACGCTTCACACGCTTGAGCCCAAACTGGACTCGTCCAAGAAAACGTCCGCACCCCCGGGGAGCTGTGCACATAGGGGATACTCCCCATCGGGTACATCGCGAGCAGGGCTTACGTTGGAGGTCGGCTCATCCGCGATGTACCCGTAGGGGAATATCCCCTATGTGCACAGCGCTAACTTGATGTACCCAATGGGGAGTATCCCCAAGCGGCACGCCGGGACGTCCTACTCCACGTTCTCCGGGTACCACTCGGCAATCTTGCTGTCGGGCATCTCGAAGTGCTGGTAGTCCTTACGGTCCGTCCACTCTCCGCCCCACTCGAAGCCGTGCTCGGTAAACAGCCTGTAGCAGAGGTCGCCCTTCTCTATCTTGTAGTCAAAAGAGGCGTCGCGGTCCAGATACGCCTCTGCCGTAACTGGCTCTAAAATCCTCTTCCCGTCGACTACCTTGGTGTAGGGGTTGTACAAGGTGTTGATGTCGACCGCGAGCCCGAGGCCGTGCTTGGAGATGCGATTGGTATGGGATATAAGGCGGAAGTTGAAGCTGGAGGAGTTGTTGTCCTCCATCGAACGCTCGTCGTCGGCGTCGTATTCGTCCACAAGCCGGATCTTCTCTATGGGGTAGCCGTTTTCGTACAGCTCCCGCAGGATGTCGAGCACGTCTTGGGCAATGTGCTTGTTTACGATCATCTCGCCCTCGTGGGTTTTGCCGTCCTTGTCCTTGTGCAGCACGTGGAGGTAACGCAAGTCCTCCCTCGGGAGGGTGCAGTCGTCCTTAAAAGACTTGCCCTTTATGCGAGCGAATATTTCGTCGGTAATCTCCGATACGTAGAAGGCCTCCTGATCGGCGGTGCTAAGCGTGACGCTGCCTGCCTCCTGCACGACGGACGAACTGGCGCTGTTTGTCGACGCGCTCGTGCTATTTGCCTGACCGCATGCAACAAGGCCTAACGACATACTTACTGTGAGCAGTCCTGCAAGGAGAAGTGCCTTTACCTTCATGGTGTCTCCCTTTCTTTTTTGATTGGCACGGAGTCGCGCATATCCATAATAGCGCCTAATGCCCACAACGAAATCATAGTCGCTATCTGCATTCGCCCCATATTCCTATTCGACGCGCTCTTGTGGTTACGCTACTCTGTACTCGTCCAAAGCAATACGGAAGGACGGTCGTTTTAATGGAGCTCATAAGAGGCAGAATAAACTACGTCTACGGAGACAAGCTCATAAAAAAGAGTAGCTTTCACTACATAATTCCGGCCATTATTGGCCTGGTGTTCGGGCAGCTCTCGCCCGTAATAGGCGGCATTTGCATTTCGTCGAGCCTAGGCGAGGTGCCCTTCTCGGCACTCAGCACCGTGGAGCCCATTAACCTCGTGTTTAGTGCCATTGGCTGCCTGGGGGGCGTGGGCTGCGGCATTACCATTTCCAAATGCTCAGGCTCGGGTGACAAAAACGTTGCGGCACGCATATTTACCCGCACGGTTATTGCCTTGGTGGTGGCCTGTGCCCTCATGAGCGTTGTGATGTTTGCCTTTGCCGACCCGCTCCTGCGGTTTTTGCATGCCACGCCCGAAAACCTTCCGTATTCGCGAGAATACCTGTATGTAATCCTCTTGGGCTCCATTCCCACCGTGCTCTTTTTTTCTGGTGACTACATTCTTACCGACGACAACGACCCTGGCCTTGTGCTTGTTGGCAACATTGTGGCGGCGCTCATAAACGTGGCGGGAAACTACGTGTTTTTGGAGATAATGCACCTTAGCGTTGGCGCCAGCGCCTTTGCCATGGTGTTTGGCAACCTATGCGCTTGCTTCGTATTTATTAGGCACTTTAAAAAGAAGGATGCGCTGTGCCGCTTTGTAAAGCCCGAACGCAAGGAAGGCGATCCCGGCATTTTTTCTGCGCTCAAACCCGGCACCCCCATGGCCATAATGTATGTAATGTTCTGCATCCAAATGATCGTGCAAAACCTCGTGCTAAGCAACCAAATTGGCACCAGCGGCCTGGGCAACTCCGCGGTCGTAGACAACCTGGTGCTCTTCCTTACCATATTTACGGCGTCTACCAGCGAGCCGGTAATGCCACTTGCCTCGTCCTACTTTGGCGAGGGAAACCGCTGCGGCATGCTGTTGGTAAAGCGCTCCATGTACCACATGGGACTGCGCATCCTCGTGCCCATTGTGTTGGTGCTCGTGGCGTTTCCCCAACTGTTTATTGCCATGTTTTCTGTAGATGACCCCGTAATGCTCGAGTCGCTACCCTTTGCCATACGCATCGTGTGTATAAACGCACTGTTTACCTTTACCAACGACTCCATGGTCAACTTTCTTTCGGCCACAGAGCGCGAGAAGCTTGCAAACATCTCGTACGCTATCCAAATTGTGGTAAACGTAGGCGCCACGCTGGGACTTGCGCGCGTTGTGGGCATGGACGCCCCGTGGTATGGCGCCATGATCGCAAACCTGTGCTCCTGCGCATTCCTGCTCTTTGCGGGGCATTTGTCCAAGGGCTTTGTTAAGCGATACCCAGAAAACGCGCTCGTGCTCACCGGTGGCCAGACGGATGCCAGTGTGGTTGAGGAATGGCGCCAAGACACCGTTAAGGTCCTTGGCGAAGACAAGACCGCTACGATATGGGAGAAGCTTATCGAACCCTTCCTTGCGTCGGACAACAACACGCCAGAGCAGCTCTGCACGTACAGCGTTATTCAGCGCGATAACGGCGATACCGCGGCAATCCTGCGCTACGGCGGCAAAACGGACCTAAAGCACCTCATAATTGGCGAAGAGGCAGAGGATGAGGAAGACGAGGAGGAGTTGTCGCACGTATACGGCCAGTGCGTAAGCTCCGAGTTCAACACCCTACGCAGAATGATGATCAACTTTAAGGCGTAGGGCACCTGCTGAGCAGCCACTCCCGGGTACACCTTCTCAACTCGGCGTACGTCTTGGGGTGCAACTTACTGGATGGGCGTCCGTACTCAAATTTGACGGCGAAATCAGGTTTATTTTGTAATCTGGCACTAGCGTCATCAGTTCTTCATCCACAGGAGTGTTCTGGTACTTTTGAAAGGGTTGTATGCACTAGGAATGCTGCAGCCCCCAGCTGTGTTCAATCACAGCTGGGGGCTGCAGCATCTGTGGCTCTTTGTACTGTTCAGGCAGTTGGCAAGCTACCTGTTTTGTAAGCCTACCTACGAGTTAATGCCTGCCACTACAAGGGCGACGCCCGTGGTAACAATGGAAAGACCCAGAAGGAAGCCGACGCTAATCATTACCGCGGTGGGGTTAAAGATGCAAAGAACACCCAGGATGGTAATAATTGCGCCAATTGCCAGGATGGAAGCCCAGCTGCCCGACCCAGCAAACGGGCCAGACGTTTTTTGAAGGTTACGAAGTTCAAACGCGGCAATAATACGCGTAATACCGCCAATAACCAGCCATGCGGCAATGAGGTATGCAATAAAGAGGTCGACCGCAAACTGTGCAACAAAGCTTCCCAGCAGAAAGATGCCCAGCAGCAACGACACAATGGCGCCCGCAAGGGTCCAGCCGCTTGCATTTCCAGTCTTGCGCAGCTCGCTCCACATAACGATTCGAGCCACACCGTCTATGACCATGGATGCTCCAATAAGCCAGCCGATTGTCGCATACGTTGCAATGGGTGCAAACATGCAGTACACGCCGCCAATGGCGAGCAGCACACCCAAAATGATAGTAATTACTTTCATAGTGCTCCTATCTGTCTCCATAACAGGGTTGGTAAATACCAGATGGATATAATAGCGCATCTGGGGGATTGCACCCCACAAATAGTGGGCTGTTCCAAGGTGACAGCCTACCCTAACCAGTCGAAGCGGACGAGGCCGCCGGAGCTGACGACGCTGCTGATGCGGACGTCGAAGCTGCTGGAGCGGACGCCGACGAAGACCCGCTTACCGCCGCAATGTCTTCCTCCGAAACGCCCATCTCCTTAAGAAACTGCTTTACCTCTGCGTTGTTTGCCGCGCTTGCGTATTCCTTCTCGGCCTCCTCGAGCATTTGCGTAATTGCAGGCGTTACCTGCTCCGAAATAACGTAAGGCAGCTCGTCTCGCACATAGCGTGCCACCTCGCCCATTACAAAGAGGGCGCCTTCCAAATACAGAATCAAAAGAACCGTAACGGCAGCAACGGGAATTGCGAGCTCTACAATCGTGTTCTTGTAGGTCTTCCTGTAATTAAAGAGCAGCATAATAGGCGCAAAGAGCACAAGTTCCATCGATCCGCCAAAGCCGGCGTTAAAGTACCTGTTAATCACGCCCTGGAACACGTTCCAATCTTGCCCGCTAAATATTGTAACAACAGCGTCCATGCCGCCATTGGGATCGCTTGCCAACGCGCTGTATCCAATAATTGCATCCAACACCCCGCCCACAAGGCAGGCAATGGCGGCAAACTTGGCAAACTCCCATCTGTTGCGCCTCGTGTCTAGATATGCCACATACTCCTCGTGCGTGCGCCCGTCTTTGCAAAAGCGCCTCTCGAGCACCGTTTGGTACACAATCATGGCGCAAAGCACAAAGAACATCATGGGCGGCTTGGTGGGAAGAACAGGGAAGAACGAAATTGGTATGTGGAAGTTGCCTACATTTGCCTGCAGTTTAATAAATAGGCAGACAACCTCAAAAACTGCAGGCAGAGCAGCGCAGTAGCGGAACCACTTGAGCTTTTGGCCCGTAAAATACTTGGTGGGAGTGTAGTTAAGAAAGAACATTACGCAAACGCACATAAAGAGGTCTATAAACACGTTAAAGGCCAGAAATCCCGTGGCACTTAAGGACGAAAACACCGCGTCGCAAAGAGCAAGGGTCTCGTCGCGGTTTCCCACAAAGGCGTCAACGGCACTCACGATGTAGCGATGGTACAAAAGATTAAAGACCGCGATTATTGCAAGAGCCGCGAGGCCATAGGTAAGCATCTGCTTTTTGTAATCTTCCCTTACGAGTAGCTGAGAAAAGCTCGCGACCAGCAGGAAGAAGACCGAAAGGGGCGTAACCAGATCCGCGATGCCCAGAGGCAAGGCCAACGCATCCGCAATGCCGGCATCCAACTTGGTAGCCAACGTTAGGGGCGGAATTATGAGCTTAATAACAAGCAGCGCCCAACCGATAACCTTTAGGTGTCGGTAGCTTAATGGACCCACGTACTCAATGTCATCTTCGATGGCATGCTGGTTCCACTTAAGCTTTGGCGTCTCCTCCGTCGTGGGCTCTTCTTCTGCCATGTCTCCCCCAACTCATTGTGCCTAACTGCTTTATTAGGCTAACATGAAGCGCACTCTTAGGTGCTCTTTTTCGGCCTTTTTTGCACCCGCAATTGCCAGCACGCACACATTTGTTGTGGCAATGCGTATAATCTACGCACATAGTATAAATGTGCTTATACCGCAGTCCTCAAAAGAAAGGAACTAACAATGCCATACCCCGAGAATTTTGTGGTTCGCCTTATCGTGTGCATCGTTGGCATGCTTGTCATCTGGATTGGCGTGCGCTTTATTATGGATGTGCTTATCTTCCACGATCCATTTGAAATCAAGATAACCACCCTCATTATTCCCATAGCCTTGGGCGTGGTGGAGGCCTTTGTCTGGAAGCCCAAAGACCAGAAGTAGCGAGGTCTCAAGCGTGAGCGTCCTGGGGACGCTTAGGAGTGCGACTGAGGGGATACTCCCCACAGTTCCGCAGTGCTCGTAGCTGCAACGGGCACGCATGGAACTGGAGGGAGCAACCCCTCAGTCGCACTCCTACGGTTTAGCTTAAGGACAAAGGGGGGCGGAGGCGCTTTCGGACAGCCCTCCGCTTTATGTATAATTCCAGCATCGGTTTACGGCCACCGCAGGGAGGAAGCAGTGCAGCAGGACGGACGCAAGACGTCGCAGGACGGCCTGGACGAGTACATCCGGGTTAGCAGCCCGGGGCTGCTCGTGATAATAGGGGCGCTGCTGCTGGTGCTCGTGGCCACCGTGGCGTGGGGCTTCACGGGCAGGATACCGGTGACCCTCGAGGTCACGGGGTGCGTGGTGGACTCAAAGGTCGCCACGCTGGCGCTGGGAAAGCAGGCGGACGCCGCCGGCGGCCAGGAGAGGGCGTGGGTCGTGTGCTACGTGGACTCCTCCCGGTACAGCGCGGACCAGATTGCCGGCTTCAAGGAGGGCGTGACGCTTGCCATGCCCGACCGCACGAGCTTTAAGGGCACCATCGCCTACGTTACCCCCTACCCCCTCAGCCGCGACGAGGCGCGCGGCTACCTCGAGGGCAGCCAGTGGGTAGCCGAGAAGTGCGCGAGCAGCGACTACAGCTGGGGCGTGTTGGTGCGCGTGGAGGACGACATATCCCAGCACATGTTCACCACGCCCGAGGTCACCATGACCACCGAGGAAGTACCCCCGATCCGGTTCCTGGCGAGGTAGCGGCCATGGGCGGCGGAGTGGCCAAGGTGCCCGTGGTGCTCCAGATGGAGGAGCTCGAGGGGGGCGCGGCGTGCCTGGGGATGGTCCTGGGCTACCACGGCAGGTGGGTCGGCCTCGACAGGCTCCGCGAGGCCTGCGGGCTCTCGCGCGACGGCATCCAGCCGGAGGCCATCGCGCGCGCGGCGGCGGATTACGGTCTGGACTGCAGGACGCAGTCCCTCGCCTACGACGACCTGCGCCGGGAGGCAGAGCCGCCGGCCATCGTGACCTGGGGCGAGGACCAGTACGTCGTCTACTGCGGCGTCGAGGGCGGCGAGGTGTGCGTCAACCACCCCGGCAAGGGCAGCATGCGCCTCTCCGAGGACGAGTTCCGGCGCGCGTACTCTGGCACGTGCCTCACCCTTGCCCCGGGCAAGGACTTTGAGCCGGGCGGCAGGAAGCCGGGCCTCTTGGACATTCTGCGCACCGTCTTAAAGGATTACAAGAAAACAATGGTCCTGGTAATGGTTACGAGCATCCTTGCAACCGCTGCCACCGTTCTTACCCCGGTCTTTACCCGTATATTTACCGACAACGTTTTAGGTGTCGAAAACGCGTCTTGGTATCCAGGCGTGCTCTACGCCTTTGCTGCCGCAATTGCGTTCCAGCTCGTTACGTCGGTTATAAACCAGACCCTTATTATCCGTTCCAAGGGCAAGGTGGCCGCAACGTCGAGCTCTCGCTTTATGGAGCATGTACTCCGCCTGCCCATAGAGTTCTTTTATCAGCACAAGGCCGGCGACCTTGCCGACAGGCAGAACTCCAACGACGATATTGCCGAGACGCTTGTTGGCGAGCTTGCCCCGCTCCTTATGAACCTCATAATGCTGGTGTTCTACTTGGTGGTAATGGCTCAATACAGCCTCCTGCTAACCGGTATTGGCGTGGCAACCGTTATTATTAACCTTCTTGTTGTGCACAAGGTTGGAACCATGAGGCGCGAGATAATTTCTGTGGGCGCCCGAAACCGCGCGAACCTTGCCGCCACAACCGTATCGGGCATCGACATGATAGAGTCCATAAAGGCCACCGGCTCGGAAAACGGCTTTTTGGCACGGTGGAGCGGGTATCATGCCAGCCTCGCAAACACAAAGATCATCTTTACAAAAAAGACCATGTACCTGGGCAACATTCCTGCGTTCGTGCAGGAGGTATCGGATTACGTGGTTATGTTTATGGGATTTATGCTCATAGTCCAGGGTCAGTTTACGGCAGGTCTGCTGCTAACGTTTTTGCAGTTCCTCAAGGCAATGATGGATCCCGTAAACAAGCTGCTGTTGGCGGGAGAAAACCTACAGACCATGATTGCCAACGTAGAGCGGGTAAACGACGTAATGGGGTGTCCCGAAGAGCCGGAACCGCACGTAGAAGGCGCCGATGCGACTCTTGGTAACGCGCGCAAGCTCAGTGGTGCCGTAGAGATCAAGGACATAACCTTTGGGTACTCCCGCTTTGCCGAGCCGCTCATCGAGAACTTTAGCCTCTCCCTCACGCCGGGAAAGCGAGTGGCGCTCGTGGGAGGGTCCGGCTCGGGCAAGTCGACCATTGCCAAGATGCTGGTGGGCATCCACAAGCCCTGGAGCGGCGAGATCCTGTTTGACGGGAAGGAAATCGATCAGATTCCACGCGCGGTGTTTAAGGGTTCCCTCACCATGGTGGACCAGCAGGTCGTTTTGTTCCACGACACCATAGAAAGCAACATAAAGATGTGGGACGACACAATAGAGGACTTCGAGATGGTCCTCTCTGCCCGAGATGCGGGCATCCACGAGCAGATTGTTTCGCGCAAGGACGGATACCAAACAATAGTGGACGAAGGTGGCCGAAACCTCTCTGGCGGCGAGCGACAGCGAATAGAGATAGCTCGCGTTCTTTCCAGGGACCCCTCGATCCTCATTATGGACGAGGCAACCTCGGCGCTGGACGCACGAACCGAGTACGATATCTCCGAATACGTTCACGATAGGGGCATTACCTGCGTAATTGTTGCGCATCGCCTCTCCACCATACGCGACTGCGACGAGATCATAGTGCTCGACCACGGCAAGGTGGTGCAGCGCGGCACGCACGACGAGCTAATGGCCCAAGGAGGCCTGTACGAGCAGCTCATTATGACGGCGTAGGCAAGGGACGGACGACCATGACCCTGTTTGGACAACAGCTCGAAGCGCGGTTGGAAAACGACAAGGCCGCAGTAACCGCAAACAAGAAGCGTCTTGGTGCCGTGCTAAGCGTGCAAGATGGTACCGTTGCCGATGCCAAAGAGTCGTACGTAAGCGTGGCACGGCAGATGGAGCTTATCGTACGTTATTTTGACCTCAAGCAGCCAATTGAAGTTGCACCCAACTTAAGCGACGACCAAGTTATTGATGAGGTTCTTAGAATTACCAACATGATAATGAGGGACGTGCGCCTAACAGACAAGTGGTGGAAAGACAGCGACGGACCGCTGCTTGTTACCCTTCGGGATGGCAGCGGTGCAGTTGCCCTGTTTCCTGGATCGTATTACGGCCTGTATTACCACGAGCCTGCAACGGGGAAAAAGGTGCGCGTTACAAAAAAGAACGCCCAGCTCTTTAACGAGGAAGCGCGGTGCTTCTACTCTCCCCTACCCGCCCGTCCCCTAACCGGAAAAGAGTATCTTAAGCTCTTGGTTTACCACATAAAGCCTGGTGACCTTACGCTGTATTTCCTCTCGGCCATTCTTATGTCCGTTGCCGGAATCGTTTCTACGATGTCCGTAAAGCTTGCCTTCGATCGAATTATTCCCACGGGAGCCGTACCGCTGCTTCTTTCGCTCTTTGTGTTCCTCGTGTCTTTGGCGCTCGCAAACTTTCTTATGCGTTCGGCACAGCTCTCTCTTAGCACGCGCATTCAAAACCGACTGGACGTAGTGGTGGAAAACGGCGTGTTTGCCCGCGTGCTCAACCTTCCCGTTACGTTTTTTAGGGACAACACAGCAGGTGGTCTCTCGCAAAGGATCTCGTCGTTTAACAACGTGTCCAAAACGATTACGGACATCCTGTTTGTAATTACCAACACGCTAATCTCCGTTGTAATGTCGCTGCCCATACTCTACGTTGCACCAGAACTGCTACCCGCAGCGCTCGTGGCCATTGGCTTGGTAATTGTGGTGTACGTTGTTACAACGATCCAGGAGCAGCGGCTAACCATGTGGCGGTTTTTGAGCAGCGAGCGTAACGGCGGCGTAGTGTTCGACCTCTTTTCTGGCGCGCAGCGTCTTAAGCTGAGCGGCAGCGAGGATCGGGCAGACGCAAGGTGGCTGGATGGATATGCCAGTCAGGCTGCGGCAACCTACAGCACAAGGTTCCCCCTGTGCGCGAGGGCCCAGCTCGTTGCGGTGTGCCGTTTGCTCGGGCTGCTCTTGGCCTTTTATCTGGCTTACGAGGGCCATGTGTCGGTGGCCAGCTTTGCGGCCTTTTCCACAGCATACGGCACGGCAATGGGCTGCCTCGATGCGGCGGCCCCGCGACTTAGGTGGATTGCAGAGCTTGGTCCCTGTCTCAGAATGATAGAGCCAGTTCTTCAGGCCGTGCCGGAGTACGGTAACGACAAGACCATGGTGACCGAGCTCACCGGCAAAATTGAGCTCAACCACGTTACCTTCCGCTACGACCAAAACAGCCCTGCGGTGGTCGACGACCTCTCGCTTACCATAAAGCCGGGCGAGTACGTGGGCATCGTAGGCAGAAGCGGATGCGGCAAGTCCACACTTGTAAAAATCCTGCTTGGATTCCAAGCCCCGCAGGAGGGCACCGTCTATTACGACGAGCACAACATGAGCAATACCAACCTGCGCAGCTTGCGCCGCTGCATTGGCACGGTGCTGCAGGACGGGAAGCTGTTTGCGGGAGACATCTACTCCAACATAACCATTACCGCGCCCCACCTGAGCGTGGAGGACGCCTGGGACGCCGCCGAGAAGGTGGGCATGGCGGAGGACATAAGGCTCATGCCAATGGGCATGCACACCCGCATCTCCGAGGGAAGCGGCGGGATCTCCGGCGGCCAGAAGCAGCGGCTCATGATAGCGCGCGCCATCGTGGGCAGGCCGCGCATCCTCATAATGGACGAGGCCACCAGCGCCCTGGACAACCTCACGCAGAAGAAGGTCACCGACTCGCTCGACGCCCTGGACTGCACTAGGATCGTTATTGCCCACCGCCTCTCCACCATCCGCTCGTGCGACCGCATAATAGCGCTGGACAAGGGCAAGATCGTGGAGAGCGGCAGCTACGACGAGCTCATGGAGAGGGACGGCTTCTTCGCGGACCTGGTAAAGCGCCAGCAGATCGACGAAGCCTAGACCGATCAAGGGGGAGTACCCCTCTTGATTGGTACCGATCAAGAGGGGTACTCCCCCTTGATCGGTCATACCACTCGTGGTTTATAAAATCTTGCAGGTCTCACCTAACAGAGACTGGGATATAATCTACTCTAAGTCTGGAAACTAGCCATAATGCTCATGATACTCGGCTTGGCTTCCGCAAATGTGTGCACCCATCACGAAGGGAGAAAAGAAAGATGGGAAAGAAGAAGAATAACGCCGCGAAGATGCCCCCGTTCCCCCCTATGGTACTCCCCATTCCGGCGCCTTTCTTTAACGGCGACCAGGAGGAAGCTAAGGCTAAGGCAAAGGAGTTCAAAGCCAGCGCAAAGGATGCCTGGGAGAAGTCCTTCGATATGCGTAAGTCCTCTGCAGACGGTGCCAAGGAGCAGTTTGACCAGTTCTTTGCCTACATCCTGGACATGCAGGATGGCTTTATAGGCACCCTTCCCGAGCAGCTGCCCGCAATTCCTGGTCTGCCCGAGTGCCCCGTCTCCCCCAAGGGCATTGCAAAGGCCGCCAAGGAGTTCGAGATCATGTTTAACGACTACATGGTCAAACAGGTGGAGGCCTGCGTAGCATTTGCCTTTGACGCCGAGCAGAAGGCCGTCGAGATGGTTCCCGCCGCTCCTGCCGAGGAGCAGGCAGAGGCTGCCGAGGATCAGGCAGACGAGGCCGCCGAGGAGAACGCCGAGTAGTTTTTTCCCTTTTTACTATGTGAGCCCCATCACAACGTGGTGGGGCTCTTTTTACGGAAAGTAGTGCGATTGAGGGGATACTCCCACGGCTAAATTATTGGCGGTGAGTCTATCCCCTTTGACTACTGTATGTAAATTATCTCCGTTGGCTTAAACGCCGATATCAAGCGGACTCCCGCGCTAAAGAACAAGCTTATGCAGAACACCCATATAATGGTTTCGTTCGAGTTTATAAACGTAACGCAGAGCGAGGCCAGCGACAGGCATATTAAGGCCTGCACAATGCCCGGAATCCACGACGATCCAAACAGCCTGGACTCTATGCCACGCGCAATGGAAAGAACGCCGGTAACTGCGTAATAGCAAATGAGGTACAGTGCGAGCGCGAACTTGGGATCATCAATAGCCGAAATTGCAAACACCGCAACGTCCAGTGCAATTATGGCTATAAACAGCACCGTTAGGCCACCAACCATATGGCGCGCCATCCTTATGTAGTACAGAAGCTTTCCCAAGCCATAGAGCAGCAGTGCAGCGCTCATAATAATTGCCACTATAAGGAGGGCGCACTCCGGATCCATAAGCATATAAATGCCGCCGGCAATTAGCAGAATGCTAAGGATTAGGTTTGCAATGCGATGCAGCTTAGTCATTCTTGCCACCCCTTCCCAAATATCCAATAAGGGGCAGAAAGTCCTTTATGCCCGCAAATCCCTTGCCGGTATATTCTATCGAGCGCCCGGCCAGCGGGTTTCCAGAGTTCCAAATGCGGTTAACCACCATGCCCTTTTGAGCCAGCGCCGCCAGAATAAACTTGCCCAAATAGGTGTTGTCCTTGCTGCTTGGGTCGGCGTCCTGGTACTCCTGCACGTAGGCATCCAGGTCAAAGTGGTCTACGGCACAGCCGCAAAGCCGCTCCCCAAACGCACGCCAGTCCTCAATTGCGTCTTCGGCAGGCTGGCGCTTGTTCAGAATCGCGCGTATGTCCTGCTCGTAAGGCGCAACCGTTTCTGTGGCGTAGGTATCTACCTTAAACGGGCCTTCGTCGCCTCGCAGGCATTTCATAGCGTAGACCATCTGGCAAAACGCCTGGTAGTATTCGTTGGGATTGTCTTTAAATACTTCTTCGTAGTTGTTCCACGCGGGTACGTAGCGATACCGCATAAAGCTGTAGTCGGGAAGATGGCCGCAGCGCCCATGACCCAGATTCATAATGGTGTTTTCGCTGGGCTGGAACACGGTGTTCGTGTAAATGCTGTTGTCAAAGTCGTCGCCTACCGCGGGGTTATGCCCAAACTTAACATCCCGTTCAATAAAAGAGCCATCTTCGGTAGGAATCAGCTCCACAAAAAAGCGGTTGGTGTTGTTTATAACGAGCGACGGCGTACCAGCAAAGTAGCGATGCGCCCAGGTATCTGCCAAAACGTGCATGGCCAGGCCCACCGCCTGCACGTCTTTTCCCTGCGCAAGGTTTACCGTGTCTGCCACAAGGTCCCCGTTTGGACCACAGATAAGCCTAAACTTGTTGCGGTAGTTCCTGCTTCCTCTGTTTACCTCCGCATGCAGGTTGGCAGGCAAAAAGTGGAACGACGACCAAATGCGCGTAATGTCTGCAAGGCCTATAGGGTCGGTTCGCGCGGACGCCATCTCTACCGGAAGCTGCGTGGTTGCCGCAGACAAGGGACCACCAATGCGCTCGAGGTACGTTGTAGAGCACTTGTCTACAAGAAACGCGCTATGGCAGAGCTTCTTGCTTTCCTCAATCGAGTAGCCCGCAATAAGCGCTGCACAGTATGTGCCGTAGTAATGAAAAGACCTCTCCATATGGCCACCTATCCCAATACCTTGCTCATGCGTCGCAGGCGTATGGAAGAAATAACCACCAACGCCAGCGCGGCTATGCCAGTCAATTCGATAACGATTGAAATTATTACGCTTATAGGAGACGACACGAACGACGTAACGAGCGCAATTGCGCCAAGGGAGCAGGCGTTTGCTATTGCGGCAACCGCAGCAACAACCAGGTAGGTGGGACCTTTTTTCTTTCCGTGTCCCTCGGCGCGTGCAGACAAGCCCACGTATGCGCGCAAGCACATGTCAACAACAATTATGCCCGCCAGCAATGCGTAAACCATAACCGTTAGGGTAATGCCGTTGGCACCAAGTATCGCTTTAAGCGTATTCTGGTCGACGAGCGTAATAAACAGACCGGTCTTAGCAAGGGACCAAATACCAAACGCGATTACAGCACTGCCGGCGATGGTCAGTGTATCTTGAACACGTCTTATTTTTGCCTGCTCTGTCATCTCTTCTTCCTTGAAAAGTGCGTACATAGTTGCATTAAAAAAGGATACCACAGAGGGTCGACCCTATTCGTACCTATCAAGGAGTACTCCCCACCGCCATTAAGTTAGAGCTGTGCACATAGGGGGATATTCCCCTATGTGCACAGCGCGAGGAACCCTTTCCGAAATCGATGTGCCCCTTACCTGCGCTCACCATTCCGGCGAACGAGCACCCCAGCGCACAAAGCCAAGAGCGCCCCACCCAACACCGCGCCTATGGGCAGCGACGCATCTCTCGTCTTGGGAGTGGCGGTGCTGCCGGTTGTCTTTGTGTTATTGGTCTCCTTCGCCGGAGTGCCTCCGCCTCCAGCGCTGGTCTCATATTTGTTTAGGAATGCCGCCCCGTCTACCTTGTTGCCATCGAGCGTATAGGTTATGGAGCTAACCACAAGCTCCCCGTTGGATCCTTCCTCAACTTTCGCGGTCGCATCGAAAACGCGCTTGTCGTAGGTCATGCCCTTCTCGCTTCCGGCCACTTCGCGGATAACCCACACGTACGTACCTGGCTTGTCTACGTTCAGTGCGTCAAAGCTCACGCTGCCTTTTGCGTTGTTGGTCGCGGTTTGAATGGCCTCGCCATGCGCGTCGTCGAGCTGGAAGCTAAACTCATCGTTCTTCAGGGTACGCCCCTCGAGCGTCTTGGTTGCCTCGAGCGCTACCGTTACCGGTTCGTGCTCGGATACCCCGTCTACAACGTTGTCGAAGGCAAGGGCATCAACGTGCTTATCGTTGAGTTCTATGGTCTTCTGTACCTCGAGCTTTCCGTCACCCGCGTCGTGCACGTGGAAGGTTACCACGTGATACGCAGAGTCGTAGGTAATCGCGGGGTTGCCTTCGTCCTCTCGCACGTGGTAGACGTAGGTTCCTGGAGCCTCAAAAGTAAGAGCGTCAAACTTAACAATGCCGTTGGCGTCGTTGGCCTTACTCTGTCTGGACTCGCCGTGGGCGTCATCCAGGTGGAAGGTAAACTCCCCCGCCTCAAGCGGACGCCCCTCGAGCGTCTTGGTTGCCACGACGTTGGCCGATACCGGCTCGTAGGTCTTCGCGACCTCAACCTCGTTTTGGAAGGCAATCGTACCCACGTCCTTGCCGTCGCGCCTGTTGGCAACGTGCGTGGCAAAGCTGCCGTCCTCCTCCTGCGTAACCGTAACAATTGTCTCGTGCTTAGATGTGTCGTAGGTCATGCCGGACTCGTTGCCGGGAACTTCTTCCACCGCATACGAATAGGTACCGGGAGCTGGGAGGTTAATGGGATCGAACGCCACAAGCCCGTCGGCGTCGTTGGTCTTCTGTTGCAGGACCTCGTTGTTGGCCCCAAGCAGACGGAAGGTAAAGTCGCCACCGGCAAGCTCGCGCCCAACCAAGGTCTTGGTTGCCTCAAGCGAAACGCTTGTGAATTTGAGGGTGTTGGTAACGTCGAGCGTCAACTCGCCGTCCTTGGTTGCAGTGTGTGGCTCCGCATACGTTACCATGTACTCTGTCCCACTTATAAGAGCAATCGAACCAGACATCACTTCCTCGCTGTTGTCGTCAAGCTCGCGGATGGTATAGACCGCTGGCACCTGTTCGTTATTGTTCCAGTACGTGGGCCACTCGCCAAAGTCGGCCGTCCAGCCGTGGCTGGCATCGACCCAAGCGGTTGCACCGGTAAACTCCTGTTCCGTAGCGCTTGGCCCGCTGTACAGGCGCACGGCAACAGAGGCGTTCGACGACGGCTGTGAGTCCTCAAGATCCCAGTGCTTGTGGGCGTACAGGTGCGTTGCAGCAGGACTGACGCTACCTTGCCTGTTAATCTGGAACGTGGCTCCGTTTTTGACCTCAAGCACGCCGCCCTTCTCCACCGTAACGGGAATGCGCGAACCGGCAGCCACGATGGTCGAGCCGTCAAGCTCCAGCTTGCCGCCACTCTTAACTACGATGCCTTGGTTATCCTGCATCGTAATGGTGCCCTTGTATATGGTAAGGGTCGCGCCCGACTCTACGGTTAGCGGTGTACCGGTACCCTTGAGCGAAATTGTGTTCAAAGGAAAATGAGCTTCCGATCCTTCCGAAACCACAAACGTACCGTCGTTTTGTATGGACGCATCCTTAAAGTAGTTTATGCGTGCGGCGTGGCCTCCCAGCGTTACCTGGGCGTTTTGGTCGATTTGGATAATGTTTGCGCCATTGAAGCTCGACGGCACGCCGCCGTTAATGCTCACGGTTGATAGCGTGGCGCTCGTGCCCGATCTAGCATGCACGATGCCCTTGGCAGCTTCTGAAGGATACTGAAAGATGCCACCCTCCATGGTAAAGCTGCCGCTTTGCACATCGATGGCGTAGTCGTAGCTAGTCATGTTGCTGTTGATGGTGCAGTTCTTTAGCGCAAACACCTTATCGATTACAATCTGACCGTTAGGCGTAAGGGCTATGGTATCTCTGGTCCATTCCGACTCACTCGGGTGTGTTGGCCCTTCGATTGCCTTATTAGCCTGCGGTTGGAGCACAGACTCGGCTTGTACGGGTTGGGGTGCAGACAACAGCTTTGGCTGGTTGTCGTTTGTGGGGCTGTTTGTTTGCGACGGATCGCCCGTTGCTGTGGGTACGTCCTCGTTCTCCTTACCTGCAGGCGACGGGTTATCCGTCTTTGTGGGTGTGTCCCCGCTGTTCGCAGGCCCGCCGTCGGACGGCTGACCGTTGTCAGGCACCTGTTGGTTGTTGGTTATGGTTGCAGTAGTCCCCCCATGCGTTGTTTGGTCTTCTGGCTCGGCAAACACATGGCTCGGCAAGAGGCCCACAATTAGGACAAGTGTTACGAACGCCACAAACATCTTGCGCGCAATAGAGGCGTTGGAGGTACGGTCCCGGAATTGATGGATCATATCTCACTCCTATAAATTAGCCAACTTTTACATGCATCTTATCAAATAGGCACGGACACGGACAAAGGGGACGGAGGAGTTTGTCCGAACACCTTCACTCCGCAAGCGCCTGAAGCACCTCGTACGAGCGGTTGTTTATGTGCGAAAGCTCCTTGCGTACCTCCTGCAACTCATCCGTGCGACGACCCAGCGCAGCGCACGACGCAAGATACGGCTCGGCGACCGCTGCGGCAACCCAGCGCTCCTGGAGCTCACCCGTCGCGCGGACGAACTGCTCATAGAACTTCTCCGCATCCGAGCTCATGGCCTCGAAGCCCGCCCTACGTACGCCCTGGCGCGCCAGCTCGCAACCATCAAACACAATGAGCCTGCTCACGGCGGCCTGATGCGTGTACAAACCCAGTCGCCGCAGCTCTTTGGCTTCTGCCATCGCGCCGGCTACCGTCTGCGTGCGGTGCCACATTATGTAGCCCGTCTGCAGTGCTATTCCCGCGTTGCGAACAACCGTAACAACTTCTTCCAGCCGCCCGACGTCGTATGGCTTGCGCCACGCCTTGAGCGTCTGCGGATTTAGCGACTCCACCCCCACAAAGAGCCGTGACAACCTCGCCTCCCTAAGACGCACCATGCGATGCGCCAAATCGGGCTGGCCCACCATCGCGGCTAGGCGCATCTCGCAGGCAAAGGCAATCTTTAGCTCGCGCCTGCGCAGCTCGAGCGCCAGCTCCTCCAAACGTTTAAGCGGACCAAAGTCGTCGTCCACCAGGTTGAACACGGGCGGAAGACCAGCGCGCTCCAGGCGTGCGCACTCGTATTCGAGCTCGTCTGCCACAAGCGCAATCGAACGCGATCGCCACCGCCCGAGCCCGTGTGGTAGCTGCGGTGTCGCGCAAAACGTGCACGCGCCAGCACATCCGCGCGACGTTTGCACGCTAACGGCACAGCCAAGCGCGGCATATCGCTCGATGTGCGGACGGAAGGCTGGCGCCCAGTCGTCGGGATCCACGGTCAACGCGTCCGCGCTGCCATCCAACGCTTTCAAAAGCGGTGCCTCGCCCTCCCCACGCACAAGCGCGATGCTCCTGGGCAGCCGGCGCCTTGCCTCGACGTTCGCCGTCGTAACGTACACGCCGCCTGCCAAAAAGCGTGCCTTTGGATACCAGGCCCTCAGCCTGCTATGCAGACGCAGCGCGTCCGCAACGTCCTGCGCCGTCATAAGCGAGAAGCCCACGACATCGGGTGGGGTTTTGTCGCATGCGGCACGCACATCCTCCCAAAACGTGGAAGCAAGCGATCCCGCCTGGCGCTCGCGCTCGTAGAGGCGTCGGTCCAGTACCGTAACGCTAGCCGCATCTCGCGCACGCACGTACCCTGCCAGCCGCTCTATGCCAAGCGGCTCGGAAAACTCGAGCTCATTGCCCTCGCATAGGGGACGTATGAGCAACACGTGCACCATTCTCGTCCTTCCTGCAAAGTGGTTCGGTGGCCCGTCCGATCGATGGGCCTCTTAGTATAGGCCTATCAAGAGGGAGTACCCCTCTTGATAGGTTCAAACTCCGCGGTAACGGAGCTGCCACCTGTGACGAAGGCCAGCGCTGCCTGCAGGCTGGGACGAGCGTCGAGCTTAAGACCATGCATCCAGTGGTCCTGCAGCTTGCGTGGGGGCTCGCGATACGTAAGCACCCGCGGCTTGCCGTCCGCATCCCACACCGTACGCGGCGGGTTGGCCTCGGGCGACAGGAATTGTTCCAGCTCAACGGGCACACCACCACCAACAAGCAGGCTTCCTGCCGTAAGCGCAACTCCTTGCTTGGGGTCTGCGAGGTCGGATAGCGCAGCGAGCGTACCAACGTCGTTGGCGCAAAGGCGAACGCCCGCGGCTCCCATGTTGGCCTGGCGACGCTGCAACCACACGTGCAGTTCTTCAAGCTCCTCGCTCGCAAGACCCTCCCCCTGTTGGGGACAAAAGAGCAGTGTAACCGGCCGTGTGGCATCTTCCGCGCCGGCAGCCGCAAGCACATCGGAAAGCAAGCTGTCCTTTATCTGGCTCCCCGCATACACGCGCTCTGGATCGCGCACCTCCACAGGCGCCTCGATGGCGCTAGCATGCTGCCTCGCGGCACCGTAATAGCATGAGCACCCGTGGCCGAAGGTCTGCTCGTACAGAGCGGCGCGCTCGTCGCTGTCCACACGCGCCTCGGCCTCGCGCAAGAACGTTAGTGCCCGCACGCGCTCGGGCAACGGGCGCCCGCGACCGCCAAGCTTGCCGTAGCGCACACCAGCGCGTTGAAAGGCCTCCACCTCGCAGGCGCCGCAGGGGTCCGGATTCACGTACGTACGGCTCGAACCCAGGCAGGCATGCGTGGTATAGGTGGTGCAAAACGTGTACAGGGGCTCACCTACCAGGCTGGCATCCGAACCCGTGCGTGGCGCATAGCCCACACCGTGGTAGTGCTCGCAGTAGCCGTCCACCAGCGGACACTTGTCGAAGAAGACCATGCTTTCGGCTTCCATGCCCGGAACCGCACGCAGCACCTTTCCCGCCAAAGCGGCATCCATAAAGCGCGGAAGCACGATGCGAGAGACTCCCAACTTGGCAAACGCACGCGCGCTCTGCGTGCTGGCACACACGGACAGGAGCGAGAGTACGCGCACGAGCTTGCTCCCCGTCTCGCGCAAACGCCACAGGAGTCCCAGGTCACGCACGATAACACCCGTGCCGCCCATGCTTTCGAATGCCTCGCACAGCTCCACAAGGTAGTCCAGCTGTTCCTCGTCGTAGTGGCCGTTGAGTGCAAGGTATAGCGGGATGTCGTGCGCGGCGGCCTTTGCGGCAAGTCGTGCGAGCTCGTCGCGCGTTTCCAAGTTGGCACGACCTTGTCGGCGGCTTATGGAATCGTGATCGCCGTAGCGCTCCCGCCACCACGCCTCCTGGATGCTGCAGTACAGCTCCCCTGCTCCCGCCTTCGCAAGCGGTGCTACTTCGTTTGCCGCATGCGCCGGAGCACAGTAGATCATTGGATCACTCCCTACGCCACTTCCCCGAGTACGTTCGGGTGTGCTGCGAGGAATACTCCCCTCGCGGCACACCGTCTATATCTCGAGCTTGCCCGACGCAATCTCCTTGCCGTCCGCATCCTTAACAACAATCGTGCCCGAAACCGACTCCACCGCGGCGCTCTTTAGCGCGCCGGCGTTCTTTGCCTTTAGCAGAAGATAGTGATGCGATCCGTTGCCGTTCTTGTATAGCAGGCCGGCATTAAGGAGCTGCACATCCACTCCGTTAACCTTCCAGTCGTCCTTGGTGTCAAACGACACTTTTCCTTTGCCTTTATATCCGCTCGAGTACTCGACTGCCACAAAGTCGTCGTTTGCACCACGAATGCCGGTTACGGAAAGCGAGAACACATCCTTCTGGTCGATGACCTTCTTCTTTTCTATCTTCTTAAAATCCTTGTCGCTCTCGCCGGCCTTCCACGAAAGGGGAAGCGTTGCCAAGTCCACTGTTTTGTTGCCGGTCATGTCCGAAACGGTAACCGCGCAGGTCATCTCCTTAAGCTCGCCCTTAACAAGCGATACCGTCTTGTCGTCTTCCTTACCATAGAACGAGCCCCAGCCACTCCCCTGCTCACCTGCGTTGGCGAGAGCGGAGGCACCCGAGAAGTTCTGAATCTCAATCCCGTTTGCAATAGCGTTCTTTGCCTGCACACGCAACTTTTTGTCACCCGTCTTGTTGAGCATCAAGAACTCGGCTATGGGCTTGTCGCTCGACATGTGGTAGCCCGTAAGCACAACGGTACAGTTGTCGTCGTCTGTAATCACGTAGGGCAGTCCCACATGGGGCTCCACCTTGGAAAAGTCGATATTGGCTTCCTTGGTCGTTTTTGACGACGAGGTCGACGAGCTGGAGGATGAGCTCTTGGAAGAGCTTGAAGAGGAACTCTTAGACGAGCTCGACGAACTCGAGGACGAACTGGATGAGGAGCTCGAGGAAGACGAACTCGAAGACGAGCTGCTGCTGTTGTCTACCTGCTCGGAAAGCCCCAGCTGCTTGTCGATTGCCTCCAGGTAGGCAAGCAGCGCCTTGGCATCTGCATCTTTGGAAAACTTGTTTTTGAGCGCCTTGGTTAGCTCCGTGTGCAACGATTCGTAGACTTCGCCACTGCTCTTGCTGCCTTCCTTGTTGTTCATGGCTTCCCACAGCTTGGTTTCTATGCGGTCCCACAGGCTGTTGTAAGAGATCTCGGTCGAGCGCTTTTTGGAAACCTTGGAACCCTTTTTTGCTTCGCCAACAACCTCGTCGCCCGTCTTTAGGGCATCGTCGGCCGCAAAGCCGCTGGCCACAGCGGCCGTCTGTACGTTTAGCGGAATGCCTGCATCGGTGGGGAACAAATAGAGGCTCGTGAGGGCCTGAACGAGCGCCAGCTCGTTCTTCTCTTGATGCAGCATTGCGAGCGTAAGGTTTACGTTGGCGCCATAGTGCCGCGGATACGTTTTGAGTACGCCCTCGTAACCCTCTTGCGCCTTTTCGTAGTCGCCCTTCTTGTACTGCTCGTTGGCCGCCTGGAAGTCCTTGTTTACCTCGTCCGTGAGCGTTGCCTCGTCCTTGTCGCTTTTGGCATCGCTGCGCTGCTTGCCGGTTTCGAGCGCCTTTTTCTTAAACTGCTCCATCTCGCTTATGTCGCGCGGCTCGCGACCCTTAAACGCGCCCTCCTGCACGGCAGCAGATCCCTGCGCTGCAGACCCCTGAGCGGACGTGCCTGCCCCCTTGCCGCCACACCCGGGCAGCACCAAAACCAGAAGCGCAAACAAGGAAACGAGAAACACTCGTACAAGCTGCTTCTTCATGTTCTTCTCCCAACTCGCTCGCTTAGTGGACGGGCACGCATGCGCACGGAGCGCCGCAGGAAACCCAGCCGCCTCCCCCTCCCGACGAGACGCTCTCGCAGCTGCAGCTCTGGTAGCCGTCGCAGCTGCATACATCTTCGCAGGTGCATTCGGCGTCACAGGTGCAAACCGTCTCGGTGGGCGCTGGGGTGGCCACGGCATCGCACGTGCACACGGTTTCGGTGGAACCGCTTGGCGCAGGTGTTGCCACGGTGTCGCAGGTGCACACGGTGTGCGTGCTTATTACCGTGTCGCAGCTGCAGTACGTTCCCATAACCTGGGCATCAAACTTGTTCTTTGCTTTGTTGTAGTCGTCTACAAAGTACGTCTTCATGGATGGCTTAAACACGCTGTTGCCGTCCACGATAATCTCGATTTGAGGCTTGGGTAGCACCTCGTCGGAACCCTTTGCAAGGGCGCGGTCATCGTAGCTTTTACTGGAATTAGACATCCTGTGTGCTCCCTTCCTCCTGGGGCTTCCACTCCAGCTTGCGCTGAATTTGGTTTAGGGTAAGCGCGCGGCTAATCTCGCAGCGCATGCTGCCACGATGCTCCTCTATCTGAATGCCGTCGAGCACCTTGGCCGCGCAGTCGCCCGCGCAGTGCCAGCGACAAAAACAGTCGTCGCAATAGCGAATGTTGTGCACATTGAGCGCCGAGAGCGCCTCGAGCTTGGCATCGTCGAACACAAACTCGTCGCGTTCTGGGTCAAAGCGACCGAAGAAGAAGCGCTTGCTGCGCGGGTCGGAGGCGCCGTAACGTCTCCTGTGGGAGTTACGGTAAAGCTGCCGCTGCTCACCTTGCAAAACGTGTCGGAGATAACGTCCTGCCGCGCGCCACTAAACACGAGGCGCAGCTTGTGTTCCTTTGCCACGGCCAACGACTCCAAGTAGCGCTTTACAAAGGTGGCGGAGTCCGGCATTGCGTTGGTCGACGTTTTGCAGCGACCGCATTCCCACACGGGCTCGAAGTGCAGCTGCTCCAGCCCCGGATAATTCTGTGCCACAAACTCCACGATGTCCGGCATGGCATCTACCATGGCCTCCGTAACCGTGGTCCGAATGCCAAAGCCCACGCCCGCCTCGCAGAGCCGCCTCATGGTGCGGTCTGCGGCTTGGAAGGAGCCCTTGCCACCGGCTGTGGGACGGTTTGCGTCTTGGAACGCGGGCAGACCATCGAACGACACGTTTACGGAGTTGAAGTTGGCCACCACAAAGTCCAGCTGCTCCTCGGTAAGAACCCCGTTGGTCGCGGCGTTAAAGATGGCGGGCACGCCAAGCTCCTCTGCCACGTCCTGCGCGTACCACACGATCTGTTGTATAAGGTCGTACGCGCAAAACGGCTCGCCGTTGCCGTGGATGGACACCAAAAAGTTGTGGGTACCGTCTCCCTCGTCGCGGCGCTCCCGCGCGTTCTTGGCAATAAGGTCAACCGCACGCTGGGCGCACCTAAGGTCCATTGTGGTTATGGGCTCGCCGTTGCCGCCGCCCTCTCCGCCAAAGGCATAGCAGTACGTGCAGCGCAGGTTGCAGTTGTTTGTGGGAAAGAGCGTAACCTGCGTTGGCCTAAACGTACGCTCGTGGTGCGGGAGGACGCGATTCTCAAAGAAACCGCGCTCGGCAAACGCACGCACCACCGCCTGCTCGTCGGCACTCATGACATCGTACGCGGTGTGATCTTGCGCATAGGCAAGGGCTGCCGCAATGGCCGGCTCGTTGGCGCGCGCCATCAGGCGACCGAGAGGCGCATACAGAATGGGACCCTTGTTGTCTTGCAGCACAAAGAGCTCGGGAGCCGACGGCTCATACAAGGAGCCCTTTTGCGGGGCGTTGCCGCTCATGCCTGTGTCTCCGTAAGGTTTACGAGCACGGTGTTGGCGAGGTATCCCGCCTGGCCCAGCTCCACAAAGAACGACGCCACGTCGGCAGGTTTCAGCTGGCCATTAGCACTGGCAAGCTCGTCTATGGTACGGCTGCCGTCGGCCAAGCGCACGAGCTCGGCACCGGTGGCGTCCACTTTAAAGAGGTGGGTGTTGCCGTACATGCCGTGTACCACGTTGCCAGCGGGCACAAGCTCAATGCCTGCGACCATTACGGGACCTAGGGCTGACTCCGCATTTGGTACCGAGGCCGTCACAAAGTTTGCGCTCTGCACGTTTGTGCCAACAACAGCTCCCGCCACTCCAAGCGTCGCGAGCGCCACGAACCCAAACGCCCCTTTTACGAACGCCCTTCTCTCCATCGCAACCCCCTTAGCATGCCCTTTGTGTAATTTAGTATATGCCAACGGGGATATGGTCGTTCGTCAAACTAGTGGACGGTATATCCCAAGGTGGTGCCCCAGGTGTTTACCAATCAAGGGGGAGTACCCCTCTTGATAGGTACCAATCAAGAGGGGTACTCCCCCTTGATTGGTACACTCCTCCACAGACGTGTGGAGCCGCCCGAGTGCGGCTCCCTGTTACTTAGCAACATCCAAGAACGTTGCACTAATTAAATTATACCCGACCAGAAGTATCTTAATCCGTCTTTTGCTCCATCCTAGATGCACCCCGGATACAACATTCCATATTTGTGGTTCTGCGCTATTCTGTTTGTTGCTAAGATACGAGATAGAGGGTTTATGGCTCTGTTAATATAATCTACGAACTTCTTCGCGTTTATACTGTTGGTCACGTTAAACCATTTTGTATTTTGATATTATAGGCCAGAACGTTGGGGGATACCATGCACCTGCACAAACGCACCCGAACGATCGTCGCAATTCTTTTGGTCCTTTGCGTTGTTGCCGTAGCGCTTTTTACGCGAATTCCTGCGCAAACGCCATCGCAGCCAGCAGGGCAACCCATGCCGTCTGGAAGCGCTCAGAAGTCAGACGAGCCTCCTGTACCCAACGACTCCGCTTCCGTTCCCGCACAAACCGATGCCACGGACGTGCAAGCAGACGGAAGCACAAGCGCGCCCTCAGCTTCCAGCGTCTCCGATAACGCCTCCGAAGCCGCTGTTCACGAAGGCACAGCCTCTGCGGAGGCCAACTCCGTAAGCGAGGACCTCCAGCGCCAGGTAAACGCCGCAATCCCGCGCGCCGAGCGTACGACAGTTGCCAAGAATGCGGCGTATGAGCCAGGCGTGGTGCTCGCTTCGGTAAGCAAGGGCACAACACCCGCGCAATTCTCGCAAGCCATAGCAGAGGCAGGCATTAAGACTGTGCAGCAAAACGGCGTCGAGGCCGTAACGGACGACCTTGTGTTGGCAAAGCTGGCTGCAGATGCCTCGCTCGACGATGCAATCTACGAGCTGGAGAGCACCGGCGTAGCTAAAGGTGCGCAACCGAACTATATCTACGAAATCGCGGAAGAGCTCGTGCCTGAGAATCCGCAAGCGGCAAGCGATACCAAGACCACCAACGACATCAGCACCCTTAAGCCATCCGACGAATCCAACCTGGCAACCGAAGTCGGCCCAGTAGAGCCCACCGCGGTGGAAGAGCAGTCCGATGCCCAGCCCACGACCAGCGTTCAGTCCACGTCGTTCACAGCGGCAAGAGACGCACTCAACGACACGCATGCAAGAGAACAGTGGGGCCTAGACAGCATAGACGCGCTTGATGCCTGGGAATACCCACCCCTAAAGAACGCCACAACAACAGTTGGGGTGGGCGTTATAGACAACGGCTTCAACGATTCCCACGAAGACCTTGTAGACAATATTCGGAGCACGTACAACGCCACAACCAAGGTCGAAAACGTGCCCGTTCCCTGTCCCCCTGGCACGCCAAACGCGGACCATGGCATCCATGTTGCCGGCATTGTTGCAGCCACATCAAACAACAACAAGGGCATAAGCGGCGTTGGGTTTAACCACCTCAAGCTCTCCCTGGTACGCCTCACGGACGAAAACAATCCCGAGAGGATCTCCACTGATGTTGTAGCACAGGGTTTCGAGTACCTTATTAAACATAAAGATCAGTACAACATTCGCGTAGCGAGCATGAGCATTGGCGGCAAGGTCAGCAGCCTTCCCCCTAATGACGACGCCATCCTTGCAAAGATTGACAAAGCGTACGAGCAGGGAATCGTAACGGTTGCATCGGCTGGCAACGAGACCGGAACGGCCATACCACCCTACATCAACTATCCCAGCGACTACGAGACCGTGGTAAGCGTAATAAACCTGCGCAACACCAATAGCAACGACCCCAAGAGCGTGGAGAAAAGCAGCACTTCCAACTACAACGCTCTTGGCGAGAAGAGCAAGAACATCTCGGCCCCCGGTACTGACATATACAGCACCTATCCGAGCGGCTATGGAAACATGTCGGGTACGTCCATGGCGGCCCCGCACGTTTCGGGCGTTGTGGGTCTTATGTTTGCAGTCAACCCAAAGTTGAGCGCAGCTCAGGCAAAGAACCTGCTGTATAGCAGCGCTCGCGATATAGGCACCGAAGACTGGGACGAAACGTACGGATATGGCGAGGTTAACGCCGCGGCTGCGGTTCGCGCCGCCGCAGCTGGCACCATTGCGGGGCCTGAATACCTTGCCACTGGCTCGCAGGCAACGTATACCCTTGGACCAGACTTCGAGGGATGGAGGTTCTCGTCATCCAACCCAGACGTGCTTACAATCAGCACAAACGGGGCAGCCACTGCGGTTTCGGCTGGCATCGTTACCGTAAGCGCCAGCAACGGAAGCTCCTCCGTTACGCAGCAGGTAACGGTCCTTGGCCCCATAACGGGCACGAACTTTGTGGCAAAGGATGGATCCGCATCGTTGTCCATAACCACGCCCGACGGATGCAGCGACCTCGCGTGGGAGTGGAGTTCCAGCAACGAGCCCGCTGCAACCGTCACCAACAACGGAGAGGTTAACGGCCATAGCGTGGGCACCACGACCATTACCGCAACGCTCAGGGCAAACCCGAACGTTTCGCTGAGCCACACCGTTACGGTATACGACACGCTTCAGGGCGACGTGTACGTGCCCGTAGAACGCACAGCCAACCTAACGCCTGTTATCCCATCTGGCTTCGAAAACCCAACGGTAAGCTGGTCCAGCGCAAACGAGCAGGTCGCAACCGTTACCGCATCCGACAATAAAGGCGAGGTAACGGCCAAAAAAGCTGGCGGCGCAGCCATTGTTTGCACCATTACATCGGACAAACAGTCCGTAACCAATATATGGCCCGTCTACGTGTACGGGCCCATTGAGGGCAACACCCGCGTGGGAATCGGGCAGAGCACGCAGCTCAAGGTCGCAGGCGTCAGTGGCGTGGAAGATCTCCAAACAGGTTGGACGTGGTCACTGTACGAGGGTTCAAGCAACGAGGTGGCAACCGTAAGTGACAGCGGTGTTGTGACCGGCAGACAGCCAGGTACGGTTACGGTTACGGCAACTAGGGGAACCGAGCCAAATACGGCAAGCTTCTCGCATACCATGGAGGTAACCACGCTGTCGCTCGCCAACGCAAAGGTAACCATCCCCAAGCAGACCTATACTGGCAGCAAACTCACGCCAGCTCCTGCGGTAACGCTCAACGGAACCACGCTTGTGGCTGGCACCGACCACGAGGTGGTCGACCAGAACATCGTAAACGTTGGCTCGTACAACGTTGTTATTCAGGGCAAAGGCGTCTATGCAGGCACAGCAACCGGCAATTTTGTGGTTGAGCCCAAGCGTCTTACACCGCCAAAGCCCAAAACCGGCCTCGTGTACAACGGATCGGAACAAACGGCAGTTGCCGCAGGCGACTACGAAACCATTAGGGGTACGACCTCGGCAACTGATGCCGATGAGTACTACGCCGTTCTAGAGGTTAAGGACACGACCAACACATGCTGGGAGGGTAGCAACAGTACGACACATCGCATCGAATGGTCTATCGAGGAGTGTCCCATCTCGGAGGCGAGCGTTTCCGGCCTGGGTTCTTATGTGTACAACGGCGCAGCGCAAACACCAAAGCCAACGCTTACGTTTAACGGCAAGGCGCTTAAGGAGGGAACTGACTACGGGCTATCCTATGCAAACAACGTTAATGTGGGCGCCGCCACGGTTACCATCTCGACCAAAGATAGCGAAAACTTTAAAGGCACCAACAAGGCAACGTTTAATATTTTGCCAGCGTCGTTGAGCAACGCTACCGTCTCGGGTCCCTCCACGCAACTGTATTCGGACAAGTTCCTTACGCCCAGGCCTACGGTAACTCTCGCAGGCAAAACTTTGCGCGAGGGGATCGACTACACGCTTGCCTACTCCAATAACCGCAACGTGGGCATAGCCACAGTAACCATAACGGGCAAGGGCAACTACACTGGCACCAAGGTGTCCACGTTCAAGATAGAGAGACAGCCTTGCACCGTGGCATATCGCTCGCACGTGCAGAAGGTCGGTTGGCAGGACTGGGTACGCAACGGCTCCACAAGCGGGACGGTCGGACAGGCCTTGCGTCTCGAGAGCGTAAACCTCAAGCTAGAGGGACAACCCTGCGCCGGGGGCATCGAGTACCGCAGCCACGTGCAGGGCATCGGCTGGGAGGGCTCGTGGAAGCGCGACGGCGCCACCAGCGGGACGGTGGGCCAGGCGCGCCGCCTCGAGGCCGTACAGGTTCGGCTTACCGGGCAGATGGCCGAACACTACGACGTGTGGTACCGCGCCCACGTCCAGCAGGTGGGTTGGATGGGCTGGGCCAAGAACGGCCAGATTGCGGGTACTACGGGCCAGGCGCGCCGTCTCGAGGCACTCGAGGTATTGGTGCTGCAAAAGGGTTCCGCAGCACCTGGCCCCACGATAGACGAATTAAGGAAGCAGCTTGTTGGCTACAGCACGCATGTCCAGCGCATTGGCTGGCAAGGCCAGGTTTATGACGGTGCCGTAGGCGGGACGGTTGGCCAGGCCCTACGTCTTGAAGGCATACAGATAGGATTGCAGCTACAGCCCTATACGGGAAGCATCGAGTACCGCAGCCACGTGCAGGGCATCGGCTGGGAGGGCTCGTGGCAGCGCGACGGCGCCACCAGCGGGACGGTGGGCCAGGCACGCCGCCTCGAGGCCGTACAGGTTCGGCTTACGGGGCAGATGGCCGAGCACTACGACGTGTGGTACCGCGCCCACGTGCAGCGCGAGGGCTGGATGGACTGGGTGCGCAACGGACAGATCGCGGGTACCGCGGGCCAGGCACTCCGCCTCGAGGCGATTCAGATCAAGCTGACTCCCAAAAGCTGACAGGGGGTCAGACGCCCTGTCAGCTTTTTCCATGTGAGGATTGTGGTTACGCCGCCACGAGCTTGTTGCGCCCAGGCAATTGGCGGAAAATAGTGCGTTAGTGATAGTCAACTTATATAGAGGACTTGCCTTTGGACTTCTTACGTGCGCATCAGCTCGACATAATGCTGTTTCTTAGCGGAAGCTGCGGCATTCTGGCCATAATGACGTTAATGCCAAGGTTCTTGTCGGTCAGACGAAGGTCCATTCTTACGGCAATGGAAGTATCCTCCATGCTAATGCTCATTTTCGATCGCCTCGCGTACATATACCGCGGCAATCAGAGCACACTTGGGGGCTTTATGGTGCGGCTTTGCAACGCCATGCCCTACTTCCTTATTCTGCTAAACCTTCTTTTGATTACCTACTTTATTAAGGACCTCCTTCAGAACGAGGGTCAGCTAAAAGACCCTCCAAAGCGGCTCCGCATCTGTGACGTCTCGTTTGTAATTGGCTCCGCTCTTATTGTTGCAACCCAGTTCACAGGCCTGTACTATGCCTTCGACTCAAGCAACAACTACGTTAGGTCGCCAGGAAATATACTTAGCTATATTCCTCCGTTCCTTATGGTGGTTATCCTGGAGTCGGTGCTCATGGAGCATCGCGACCGGCTTAAACGCAGCTTTGCGTACACCTTGGAAGCCAGCATCCTGCTACCTTCGATTGCGGCCATCATTCAATACTTGAACTACGGCATATCGCTAACGAGCATTACGATGGTCATTGTGGTAAACGTATTCTTCGTATATGCGCTTACCGCCTTGGGTGCCGAGGTGGGTAAAGCAAGGACGCGCGAGCTCGAGTTCTACCGAGAAGCGCAAGAGAGGGAAGCCGCCCTGTTCGAAGAGACGACCGAGGCCTTGGTAAATGCCATAGACGCCAAGGACAAGTACACCCGCGGGCACTCCGCGCGCGTTGCCGTTTTGTCCAAGCAGATTGCGAAGGAGGCCGGTCTCTCGGAAGAGGAATGCAACAAGGTGTACTTTGCGGCGCTTCTTCACGACGTGGGGAAGATTGGCGTTCCAGTCGAGGTAATAAACAAGCCCGGCAAGCTTACCGACGAGGAGTTCGAGCAGATAAAGCTCCATCCAGTCCTTGGCAACCAGATTCTGTCCAGCATCAAGCAGTCTCCCTACCTAAGCATTGGAGCGCATTATCACCACGAGCGCTACGACGGAAAGGGGTATCCCGAAGGACTTGCAGGCGAGGACATACCCGAAATCGCTCGCATAATTTCCGTTGCCGATGCCTACGACGCCATGTCCTCCACGCGAAGCTACCGCAGCGCACTGGAGAGACAGCGTGTAAGGGACGAGATCGCAAACGGACTGGGAAGGCAGTTTGACTACAAGTACGCCGCAATAATGCTTCGCCTTATAGACAATGGCACGGCTGACGAGCTAACAAGCGGGCTGTAGGGTGCCGTGAGGGGATGCTCCCAACGCTATTAAGTTAGTGCTGTGCACATTGGGGATACTCCCCTGCGGGTACATCGCGAGCAGGGCTTACGTTGGAGTCCGGCTCATCCGCGATGTACCCGATGGGGAGTATCCCCAATGTGCACAGCTCCCCCAGACCCTTAACCAAATGGCGTTGGGATGCTCCCCACTCTACGAATACGTAACCGCACAGTAGCCAGACTCCATAACTGGACTGGCCATAAAATGGAACGTTCTTCCACTTAGGGGGTCGGTGTAATCCTGTTCCACCGTCTCGCCATCAAAGGCGGCACGTCGAACGTCATGGAACCAGCTTTCCTCAATATAGGGATATAGCTCCCTCACGTGATGCCCTATTACGCTCTCCGCAGATATTTCCCCATTTTCCATGAACTTGCGGTTAACGTAGATGAACTCTGCATCGTAAAGCTCGCTATGTTCTATATGCGTCACACGATAGACGCTATAGGAGATGGGCAGGTTGTCAAAGAGGACAAAGTCGTCTTTGGTAACAATCTTCTTCCTGGACTGGGCGGCCTTTTTGTCCAGCCAAACCCCGCGTGCCAGCACGAACAGCATTACCAATGCGGCCACAGACAGCACGCATCCCACGATTATTGGAAGAACTTGAAGAAATGCGTCTCCAAAACCAGACTTACTATCTTCCATATAGTAGTGCGTCAGCGCGGCATTGACGGTAGATGTCGGTACCACGGCCGCCGCCTTGGACAGGATGGAATACAAAACCGTGCTGCTCCTATCAACCGCAAGGCAGTAGTCCATCTCCACTCCGGTAGACCAGGTGACCAGCCGGTAGCTTTCGCAGAGCTTCGCTATGTTGTTGTAGCGATACTTGCTAATGAGCAAACAGTCTGCCTGCCCGTCCGCGATTGCCTTCAGGCACTCTTGCGTATCCTGGAAGTATATTGCGCGCCAAGTCGGGAAGTGATCCTTCAAAAACACGTCGTAGTTGGGATTGTTGGCATTTACCGCAACCGTTATTCGGTCCTTGTACGCAAAGTTCTTTTGGTCGGCCTCGCGTATGACCGCAGACATGTCGGTGCTCATTATGGGTGGCGTAATGTACACACCGTTAACCTCGCCGTCGTAGGAAGTAAGGTTGGCGGGAAACACGCAGTCCACCTCGCCTTTCTTCATAGCTTCCATTGCTGCTGCAGAGGACGGATAGCATACGGGCTCAAACGTTAGGTCGTAGTTCTCGATGTTGGAAGAAGCCACGTCCAGCCAGTCCTTAAGCGCGCCGGTTAGCTCCCCCGTATCTGGATCCTTTGCACAGAAGGCAAGGTAGTTGTCTTGGTATCCCACCTTAATGGTCTTGTTGTGCTTGTCGAGCCATTCCTTCTCGCTGGCGTTCAGATAGTTGTTTACGCTCGAGGCTTGCAGATACTTGGCATAGAGCTGCTCGTTATAGTACTGGTTCTCGTCTTGAATTCTGTTCATCGCATTGTTTAGCTCGGTTAGGAGCTCGGGACGAGACTTGTTTACCGCAAAGTAGAAGTCGGAATCACCCACCTTGCAAACTGGCACGGCTGCATCTTTGCTAAAGAAGCCGTCCAGCGAAAGGTACATGTCTATGTCTCCACGAGTAAGCTTTGCAATGTTGTCCTTTTCGGACCCAGTAAGCTCCACCACCTGGACTTTAACGTTGTTGGCCTTTTCCCATTCGTGAAGAACGTCAATCTGCACGCTCCCCTTTTGCGCGCCGACCTTCTTTCCGTTAAACGTTTTGTAGTCCTCTGGATTTACTTTCTCGTTGCCAGGGGCAGCAAAGAGAAAGTACTCCTCCGCACCCATGGGAAGGGACGAGAAGAGCATGTTTGCCGCGCGTTCCTCCGTATATGACACATCGCTCATCAGGTCGATCTTGCCCTCTTGCAGCATTTGGAGCAAATCTGCCCAGCTGCCTTCCACGTACTCGTATTTCCATCCAGTGTGAGCCGCTATTTTTTGCTGGTACTCGTAGGAATAGCCCGACCGCCGACCGTTTTCGTCCATCGTATTGAACTGGGATTCGTACCAGCCTACGCGTACGACGTCTTGCGACTGCTCGGCATAGGCGACACCTGGGATCAGGAGCACTGCCAGCACCACAGAAAGCAGAAGCACCACGTTTCGCACGCCTTGCCTCCATGTAGATGAGCGCATATGCTACCTCCCCATTTTTCGCATACGCTTGTTCTCGTACATAAGCTCGTCTGCGCGCAGCAGGACATCGCTTACGCTGTGGTCAATCTGCGCGTCGTATACCACAATTCCCAGAGAAACGTGCACCTGCTCCCATTCATTGGCAGCAGAGGCGCTAATCGACTCCATGGATTCGGTAAACTTCTGGACAAGGGCATCCTTGTTCTTTAAGTCGTCGTTTTGCAGGATGACCGCAAACTCGTCGCCGCCAATTCTGAATACGGGACTATGCTGAAAAACACGGCAGATAAGGCGACACGCCGCCATAAGGTACACGTCGCCCTTCTCGTGACCGTACCTGTCGTTGATCTTCTTTAGGTTGTCGCAGTCGAACATGCCAACGGCAAACTCCAGCTCGCTGTTGCTCTCCAGGCTCTGCTGCAAGCCCTCCGTGTAGGTGGAGTACGCACCCTTGTTCCTAACGTGCGTCATGGAGTCCACGTAGGCGCGCTTGTTAAGGTCGGTTATGTAGTCCTTCATGTGGCCGGCAAGGCGTTTGAAGGTGCTTGTAAGCCGGCCGACCTCGTCATCCCTGTCGTAGGTTAGCTTGATGTCGTAATTGCCCTGGTCCACTTGATCGGCAGCGTCTGTTAGCTCTTCCAGGGGTCTCGTAATGCGTTTGGCATACAGCATGGTAAACGTGCTCGCAACCAACAGCACGACGATGGCAAATATCATGGTTTGCCACACGAGCCTCTGCCAGTCGCCTTCCGTCTCGGACACCGGCACCGTAACGTTAAGGCGCATTCCGTTGCTCAGCGGCAACCATGCGGCTATTTTGTCCACGCCTTCGTAGTTGTACCTAATAAAGGTGCTCTTGTCGATTGCCGATTCCGGAACCTTGGGTATCTCGTTCTCGGGATACTGGCTCACGTCTATATACGGATGGAAGAAGAGGTTTCCCTCTTCGTCGCTAAGGAACGCGTAGCCGTTGTTGTAAAGACGAATGCTCTCCACCTGCTCCGCCATTGTGGTGTAGTCGATCTCGATGCCAACTACGCCAACAAACTTTCCGCGCCAATAAATGGGCATGTTGTAGGAGATCACGCGTTTGTTGAGGTTGTCCGTAATGTAGGGCGGAAGCCACACGGCTTCGCCCTCGTACTTGGGAACGGTAAACCAAACAAGCTTGGAGGTGTCGGACGTGTCGTATTTGGTAATGTCGGTTACCTCGCGCTCCACAAAGCCCTCGCCGTTTAGATCGGTATACCAAAACCCCTTTACTTTGCTGGAGACTTCTGGGTCTATACGGTAATAGTAGGTAAGGACGCCGTTGGTCTTGGAGGCCATCTCATCGAACACCTTCCGTACTCGCTCCACGTGCTGCGCGAGTTTTTCGTCCTCCAGGCCGTTCAAGTCCGTCTCCACGGCGGAGGCAACCTTGCCCACCGACTTTTGAACGCTGTTAAAGTAGTAGTCCAGGTTCTTCTCGCCAGTCTCGCACAGCAGCAACAAGAGCTGGTTGGCCTCCTGCTTTTCCGTGTTGCGAATAAAAAACACGCTGTGCAAAGACACGCTTACTACGGCAATTATTATTAGGCATACTGCGAGCAAGGTCACCTTTGTGCGAAGAGAGCGCATGCAGCATCACTCTCCCTCGTTCTGGAGGTAAGCGGCCTCGAAGTCGGATGGATGGAGCGGGCGAGAGAAGTAGTATCCCTGCACCACGTCGCATCCCAAACGCTTAAGAAGCTGCAGCTGGGACTCGGTTTCCACACCCTCTGCAACAACCGGCACACCCATGCTCTTGGCGGTTCCCAGAATAAGCTCCACAAGACGAACGGTCTTCTTGTCGTTCTCTATGTTTTGGATAAACACCCTGTCCATTTTTATGACGTCAATTGGAATGGCAGACAGCATGTTGAGCGAAGAGTACCCGGTTCCAAAGTCGTCCATCTCGACCGTGTATCCCTTCTCGCGCAAACTCTCGATAACGCGGATTAGCTGATCCTCGTTATCCACGTAAGCCGACTCCGTGACCTCTAGCTTTAACGCGTCATGATCCAACCTATTCTCCTTAAGGATACCATCAAGTATGTCCTCTAGCTCTGGATCGAACACATCAACCCGGGAAAGGTTTACAGAAACTGGAATAACCTTTCCGTACTCCGCTCGCCAGCGCGCGACTTGCTTGACCGCGGTCGACCATGTGTACTTGTCCACCTCCTCGATCTTGCCATTTCGTTCGAACAGGGGAACAAAGTCGTCTGGAGATATCATGCCCAGCTCGGAATGCCTCCACCTCACAAGCGCTTCCATGCTTACGAGCTGTGGCGGCTCGGCTTGGATGTCGAACTTGGGCTGGTAATGAACCTCGAACTCAAAGCTGTCCAGAGCGCGTTGGAGGTCGTTGAGCAGACGTTGCTCAAACATGTCGCGCTCGCGCACTTTTTCGTCAAATACGATTACGTGCTCCTTAAAGTGACCGCGTGCCATGCTGCATGCCGTACGCGCCATGTCAAACATTTGCACGGGTTCCAACTGCGTTTGTTCGGGCAACACGCCCATACGGAGCCGAATGCTCACGCTGGACGAAAGCTCCTCCATCTTTTGCTGGAGGCGATCGTATACGGCACGGTAGTCCTCTATGTGCGTGCAAAAGACGTCGAACCTGTCCGCGCCAAAGCGACCCGCAATTCCATCGTATTCCTTGGCAACACGAAGCAGATCGCTTCCGAGCGTCTTTAGCACCCGGTCGCCAAAGTCCCTCCCGTTTAGGGCGTTTATGGAGTGGAAGCGCTCTATGTTAAGAACAATGGCATCCATGGGCATGTCTGGATGCTCGCGGCGTATTCGGTTGGCGTACTGGAAGAAGTAGTCCCTGTTGTAGAGTCCCGTTAGAACATCCGTCTCCGTTGCGGAAATAAGCTCCTTCGCAAGCTTCTCTGCCCGTAGGCTTCGAAGCAGAAGCAAGGTTATAACAAGTGTTAGCGCAGTGACTATTATTAGCACGACACCCATGTTGTCGGCAAGGAAGTCCGTTAAGGTGCGTTTGGCATCCTCTGTAATGTAGTAAGAGAGCGACGAGTTAACGGTGGAGTCTGGTACCTGGCTAACGGCCTTTGCCAGAATGGAATAGAGCTCCGTGTTTCCCTTTCCCACCGCAAAGCACGAATTCAGGCTTTCTGCAGTGGGAATGGTGGTTAGCTTGTACCGTTCGCACTGCCTCGAAATATTGTTGTAGCGATAGCTGCTAATTAGCACGCAGTCCGCCATGTTGTTGGATACCGCCTTTAGGCATTCCTCGGTCGTTTTGAAGTACACCGTCTGCCAATTGGGAAAGTGATCGACAAGAAAGGCATCGTAGTTGGGGTTGTCCTCGTTAACCGCAACCACCACGTGCCTTTCGTTGGTAAAGTTCTTCATGTCCGTTTGCCGCACGACCGCATATACGTCTGTGCTCATAAGCGGTGGCGTGATAACGATGCCTTGCTTTTCGCCGTCGTATCCGCCAAGGCTGGCAGGAAAGACGCAGTCCACCTCTCCCCTCTTCAAGGCATCCAAGGCATCTTGAGCCGTGGAATAGGCAGTTGGTTCGAAGGAGAGCTTTGCGTTCTCCATGCAGTTCTGGGCATATTCCAAATAGTCCTTAAGTGCGCCCGTAAGCTTGCCGGTGTTCTTGTCTGCCGCACAAAAAGCCAGGTAGTTGTCTTGGTAGCCCACACGTATGGAACCGTGGTTGGCAAGCCAGTCCGTCTCGTTCTTGGAAAGGAACGAATTGGCACCTGCCGTGTTTATGTATTGCTCGTACATCTGGTGGTTAAAGTGGCGGTTCTCGTTATGTATGCTGCTCAAGGCGCCGTTGAGGTCCGTTAGCAAATCGGGACGACTCTTGCTCACGGCAAAGAAGAAGTCGGAGGTGCCCACCTTATACACTGGCATGGCACGCTCTGGTTCCACGAAGGAGTCCACCGTAACGTAGGCGTCCAGCTTGCCTTCCTTTATCATTTGAAGCGACTCGTCCTCGGTCGTGTTAAGCTCTACGACCTCGGCGTTTACCCCGTTGCGCTGTGCCCACTCACGGTAGAAGTTAGCCTGTATGCTGTCCTTGTTTACCCCAACCCGCTTGCCGTTTAGCGTGGATGAGTCCGACGAAGATATTTCCTCGTTACCTGGTGCCACAAACAGGTAGTAGTCCTCCGAGCCCATGGAATAATCGGGAAACAGCATGCTCTTAGCGCGCTCCTCGGTATACGAGACGTCGCTCATAAGGTCGATCTTTCCTTCTACGAGCATCTGCAAAAGATCAGACCAGCTTCCCGTAACGTACTCGTAAGTCCAGCCCGTGTACGCCGCAATCTTGAGCTGGTATTCGTAGGCGTAGCCCGAACGACGGCCAAAGGAGTCCATGGTGTTGTACGAAGAGTCGTACCACCCCACGCGAACCACCTTGTTCTCCGTCCCCTGTGCGCGCGCCGACGCGTGTGGCGCAAGCACGGTTAGGATGGCAGAAACAAACAAGAATGATAGGAGAACGGCAATCGTACGCTTTGCTATTCCCGCCGCCCGAGCCATCGTTTCCTCCGTACCTCGTTTATAACTCTTTTTATACTACACAAAATGATTCTGCTATGTACTAGAGCTTACGTATACGGTAGGAAGCTGCAGTTCGTATCTAATAAATGCCCTTACGGTATGGCATTTTTATCTTACCCAAGCGCGACATCGAGGACCATCATGAGCACGAAGCCCAAGGCAAAGGCAATCGTGCCGACGTTCGAGTGCTCGCCCTCCGACATTTCGGGTATGAGTTCCTCAACCACCACGTACATCATGGTGCCGGCAGCGAAGGACAATGTGTAGGGCAGGACGGAGGCAACTGCGCTTGCGGCGACTATCGTAATAAGCGACGCAACGGGCTCGACCGCACCAGAAAGCACACCATACAAAAAGGTCTTGCCCTTTGGCATGCCCGCCGCACGCAAGGGCATAGACACGATTGCGCCCTCCGGAAAGTTTTGCAACGCGATTCCCAGGGCGAGAGCCAGCGCTCCCGCCGCACTCACGCTTGCCTCCCCCGTCATCCATCCGGCATAGACCACGCCCACGGCCATGCCTTCCGGAATGTTGTGCAGGGTTACGGCAAGAATCAGCTTGGTGGTGCGTTTGAGGTTGCTCTTGGGGCCTTCCGTCTGTTGGTCCATGTGCATGTGGGGTGTTATGTTGTCGAGCAACAGCAGGAAGCCTATACCCACCAAAAAGCCCACGGCCGCTGGTATGAATGACAGCTTTCCCATGCTTTCGGCACCGTCGAGCGCAGGCTGCAACAGACTCCAAAACGATGCAGCTACCATTACGCCGGCCGCAAAACCCGTTAGGATCCTCTGGATTCGGACCGACATTTGGTCCCTGAGCACAAACACCATGGCCGCACCAAGGCTGGTTCCAAGAAAGGGAAGCATTATTCCGTAGATAACCTGCAGATTCATCGCACCGCCCCTGTCACTTGTGCGCACTAGACGTCAATGCGTCCAAGTATAGTAGCACTGTACCAATCAAGGGGGAGTACCCCTTTTGATTGGCGCCAATCAAAAGGGGTACTCCCCCTTGATTGGTTACGAAAAAAAAAGCAGGCCGATAGTCCGGCCTGCTTAATTGCACGTTTGACGATAAGCTGGGTAGTCGCAACTCCTAGTCGTCGACCTCAACACTCTTGGTAAGAATGGCGCCGTTGTTTGCGTCGATGTCGTAGTCGTACTCGTTGCCACCCGACTTGAAGTCTACGTCGTAGTGAACAACGGCGTCGTCGGTGTCGAGCTCGGCTTTGAGTCCGGTTACGTCGGCCGCAGAAAGGCCAGCATCGGAAAGTGCGATTTGCTTTGCCTCGTCGGCGCTAATCTGGGAAGCGCTCTGTGCGGCGGGAGCGGGAGTGCTCGTAGCTGTGCTATTGGCAGGCGCCGCGGCCTCCGTGGTGGTAGACGCGCTCGTCTGCTGCTGGGTACTCTGGGAGGTGCTCTGTGTCTGAGTGCTTTGCGTGCTCTGGGCCGCACTTTGTGCGGTGCTTTGGGCTGTGCTCTGTGCGCCGCCGCCACAACCAAACAATACGAGAGATGCCGTCATTGCACCTGCTACCATAACACCAGAAATTGCCTTGTTCATTGCTTCCTCCTTATAGTGTTACTTATTGCATGCCGTAACTTTAACCACCAAAGCTACCTTATACTACGCACCGCATTGCAATGTGTCCCAACTTTTTTAAAAAAAGTCGCTAAACTTTGTCCCGCCTTAAAAACTGCCCAGGAACTCGCTCCTCGCTACTGACTACACACGCGGTCGCTACGCTCCTCGCGCGAGTTGAGTGCCCCTAACCTTTTTGGTTACCCCTCGCTACTCTACGGACTTGAGCGACTCCACCATGTTCACCTGATCCAGCTTTCTTCGCATAATAAGCAGGATGAGCAGCGTAAACCCAACGGTTAGCGCAAAGCTGTACACGTAGCTCATGGGATGGATGGTCCTGCCAAACATAACATAGTCCACCTCGGCCGTGGTTACCACAAAGGTTTCCAGGTACGTGCCAAGCACAAGACCAAGTATGTCTCCCATAAGCGCAAGGAGCAGAATCTCCCTAAAGATATAGGTATACACCTCCATCTTGGTAAACCCGAGTACCTTAAGGCTCGCAATCTCACGCACACGTTCGTCAATGTTTATGTTGGTAAGGTTGTACAGCACAATAAAGGCCAAAAGCCCAGCACTCACAATTAGGAGCACCACTACCATGTCTACGACCGATAGCATGTTGCGGTATGTGTTTATGGTCTCGTCGGAAAATACGACCGTATTCACATCCCCTCGCTCATGCAGGGTGTTCGCAATCTGTTTGCGTATTTCCGCATTGTTTGTAGTAGAGGCATAAATCGTCGAGAATACCAGCGGGGTATTCTCCGCCTTGGATTTGGCCACGCTCGCCCAAGCATTGCGTCCCACATACACTATGTTGCCAACGTAGTTCTCCGAAATGCCGGTTACCTTGAGCGGATGCCCCTCCCCTATTGCCGTTCCAATATCGTCCTGATCGTAGAGAAGGACCTCGTCTCCAACTTTGACCCCATACTTTAGAGACAGCTTCTCGGTAATTATTACCGCGTCGTCAACCATGGAAATCGGCTCTTTGGTAATGCGGTTTGCAAACGTAATGGCCTTGGCCATGCTTTGCTCCGATTGGGGTATTACAACCTGCACGTGCATGGGCGCAAGTGAGCTCGCCGCAAATCCCATTTGCATGTTCTCTTGGCGCACATGAACCACGTTGTGCACCTCGCCAGTTGATTCCAGGTACTTTGTTACATCGTCTACCTGCGATTCCGTTGCATCGGAATCCAAACGTATGGTTGTGTCGTAATGGACAATGGGTCCATATTGGTTGTCTATTATGTCCCAAATGGCATCGTGAAGACCAAAGCCCACCAACAGCAGTGCCGTGCAACCAGAGATTCCCACCACCGTCATGGCTAACCTGCGCTTGTACCTAAACAGGTTTCGACAGGTTACCTTCCACAGGAACGAGAGCCTCTTCCAAACGAAGGTTATGTTTTCCAAAAAGATGCGCTTTCCCGCAACGGGTGCACGCGGGAGCATGAGTGTGGCAGGCACCTCCCTAAGGCTTGCCAAGACCGCCGCATAGGTTGCAACCAACGTAACGCCCACGCCCAGGCCACCTGACATGAGCGCTATACGTGCATCCACCGGCAGGGGGAACGCCCTTAGGGGAATAACGTAAATGACGGAATACGCGGACGTTACCACAAAGGGAAGCAGCTGGGACAGAATGGCTATGCCTACGGCCGCTCCCACTATTCCCGCAAGGCCTGCATACCATAGGTACTTGCTCGCTATGCGTCCCTTGGTGTAGCCCAGCGCCTTGTATGTGCCAATTTGGATGCGGTCGTCTCCCACCATGCGCGTCATGGTGGTAAGCGCAATAAGGGCAGCTACCAGGAAGAAGAGCAGGGGGAACACGTTGGCAATGGAGTCTATGCGCTTGCTGTCGTCGTTTTGTACGGTAACGCCCTCGTTCTTGCTGCGATCCAACAAGTAGATGTCGGGAAGCTCCAACTCGTCGATGTCCTTTTGGGCGTCCTCGAGTTTCTTTCGTGCGTCTGAGAGCTTTTGGTCTGCCTCCGCGCGGGCTTCCTCGTATTTTGCCAGTCCTTCCTCGTACTCCGCACGACCGCTTGCCAAATCTGCCCGGCCGCTTGCAAGCTCGTTTGCTGCAGACGCCAGCTCGGACTCGCCTTGCTCGAGCTGCTGTTTTCCCCATGCATGCTGACGTTCTCCATCGGCCAGCTCTCGCTCCCCTGCCGCGACCTTCTGTTCGTTTTGGTCGAGCGTCGCGCGAGACGATTTCAGTTGGTCGATGCCAGCAAGCGCTTGGTCTATGCTTTCCACGGATGGCAGTGACGCAAGTTGCTGCTCCAATGACTCCTTGGTTGCCTGGGCCTGCTGCAATCCCGCTTGCGCGGTAGACAACTGCGCCGCAAGCGCATCGCGCTGGGCAATAAGTGCGCTCTTTTGCTCACCCTCGGGAAGCATTGCTATTTGGGCATCCAACTTGGCTATGCCTTCCTCAAGCTCTGCAATTCCTGCCTGAGCCTGGGCAATCCCCTCTGCGGCCTGCGTTATGCCAGCCTCGAGCTGTGCCTTCCCTTCCTCCAACTCCTTACGTTGGGCCTGAAGCTGGGCCTTGGCGTCGGAAAGAGGCGTCGCGGGATCCATCCCCAACTTGCCCATAAGATCGCGAACGCCATCCTGCCAGGACTTCTGTCCGGCCTGTAGCTGAGCGCGGGCATCGTTAAGCTGTGCGCGCGACGAATCAAGGGTGCCTTGGGAGTTGTCCAACTGCGCACGTGAGTCCTCCAGCTCGGCCGCTCCCTCGTTGTATTCGCGCTGGCCGTCTGCCAATTTGCGCTCGCCGCGTGCTAGCTCTGCTTTTGCGTCATCCAGCTTAGCCTTTGCGTCGTCGAGCTCCTTCTTTGCGTCTGCTTCCTTTTGCTTGAACTCCGCACGCGCATCGTCGAGCTTGGTTTGTGCCTCCGACCGCAGCGCTTCGAGCCGTGCGTGAGCAAGCTCGCCCTTGCGTTCCTCTATGCGATCCTCTACCTCGGATACGAGGGCGTTGTATGCATTCGAGCCGCTCTGCTTGGCGTCGGCGCCGTTTACGCGCACATAGATTTCGGTATACGGCAAATCCTCCTTAAAGGCAGCATCACTTACGAAGGCATACATGCCAATTGAGCCAGAACCCAAGGTGGTTGAGCCATAGTTACCGTTGTAGGGATATGTGGACGAGCTCACCTTTCCCACTATCTTTAGCGTGCGCTCGCGTAAAGATTCTTTGTTGTTGTCAGTTGAGTCACTGTTTTCTGAATCATTCGACTTGTTGTTTGTGCTTGCTTTGCTGGTGGCAACGATCTCTATTGTGTCGCCCACTCCCACGCCATAGCCTTTGTCGTCTGCGCTAATTACGCACTCATCCGGACCCTTAGGCCACATACCCTCGCGCAAAATAGCGCTATTGAGGTACGAGTCGTTATTGCTGGCAACGACCGTCGAGCTTATCTGCGTTGATTTTTCGGCCGCGTCCACGTCCAAACTGCTTACGCGCATGGCAATCTGATCCGACGCCAAGCGCGCCGTAACGTCACATGTCTTGGATGGCATAACTGCCTGAACACCCTCGATCTTTGCCACGCGCGCCACGTCTTTGTCTTCAAAGCCCAACGTGCCAACAACGCGTATGTCGTAGAGGTTTGTTCCATCGTAGAACTCGTCTGCTTCCAGGCGCATTATTGGTCCGCTCATCTGGAGGCCGGCATAAAAGCCGCAGCCTAGAGCCACTATTCCCATAATGGCCACGAATCTTCCCAAAGATCCACGGATATCGCGCACGATTGTTTTTGAGAAGGCCGAAAGACCCCGAGTGCGCGCGGCCATGGTGCTACCACTCAACCGTTAGCGCGTCTGCCGGATTGGAATTGGTCTGCACGTTTGCCGCGCGACCCTCGCGCACATGAATCACTCGGTCCGCTATGTTGGTAAAGGCCAAGTTGTGCGTAACTATTATTACGGTGCGGCCCGTGGTTCTGCATGCGTCTTGCAGCAGTTTTAGAACCTGCTTGCCTGTCTGGTAGTCCAGCGCACCCGTGGGCTCGTCGCATAGCAGCAGCTTTGGGTTCTTTGCGAGAGCGCGCGCAATGGCAACACGCTGCTGCTCGCCACCAGAAAGCTGTGCGGGAAAATTGTCCATGCGGTCGGCCAGCCCAACGAGTTCCAACGCTTGGTCTGCAGGAAGAGGATCTTCGCAAATCTGGCTTGCAAGCTCTACATTTTCCAGTGCCGTAAGGTTTTGAACCAAGTTGTAGAACTGAAACACAAACCCTATGTCGTGACGCCTGTACCGCGTGAGTTGGGCCTCGTCAAGCGTGCTCACCTCTTGGTTGTCGAGCATAATTGTTCCCGAGGTGGGCGCATCCATGCCGCCGAGCATATTGAGCACGGTTGTTTTGCCTGCTCCGGACGGACCCACTATGGTTACCAATTCGCCCTGCTCTATGCCAAAGTTCATGCCAAACACCGCTCGTACTTCAATGTCACCCATTTGGTACGTCTTGCATACGTCTATGAACTCGACAAACGCCATGTACTCTCCTGTTGCAGCAGAACAATTCTATTTTTGCATATCCGCTACTCTTATAGGGTGACAATCGCGACCACGAATAGCGGAAGGCTTCTTATGTGCGAGCTATGTCTATGGGGCAAACTGTCCGAATAGGTGGTGCCGTAAGGGGATACTCCCCTACGGGTACATCGCGGATAGACCCCATCCCAAGGGGATGGCATGCTCGCGATGTACCCGATGGGGAGTATCCCCTTACGGCACCCCCCAACTCCAGTTACTCTGGGTTGTACCCAATGCTGCCGGCAAGGGTGTTAACGTCGCTATCCAGTTGCTCTATTTGCTTAAGGAGCTTCTGGCGTTCTTCCTCGGTAAGGTTCTTGCTGTTACCAAGGGTCTCTTTGAGGTGTTCCACCTCGAATTTAGTGGCTGCGACTGGTTCTATAAACTTATCGCGATCCTGTTGTGCCAGCTCTTCCTTGGTGGGCGCCTGATACGTGTGATTCGCGGGCGGATCAATAATGTAGAGCGACCACAGAATGCCACCTATAACTGCTACCACAACAAAAACGATGTTCATGGTGTCGCGCGGCACACGCGCAATCAAACGCTCCAGCAGAGGGTAAACGACCCACGCAATTATCGATGCCGCCACGCCAAACGCCAGCACGTTTTGCAGGCACACCTGACCCATTAGGTTGCCAAAGTTTTCGCGATAGTCCCACAGCTGATAGTTGGAGTTAACAATAAGACCCATAAAAAACTCAATGGCGCCGCAGGTAAGCGCGTTGGCCACAAAGCTCAAGGAGTAGGCCAAAATTGGCTTAAATCGTTTGAGCAGGTACTGCCAAAGCGGATAGAGCACCAGCGCAATAACAACCACTGCCGCACCCTCCATCGGATACGGATACAGCCAGTCGCGCCACAGCATGGTGTTGCTTGGGTCGTATTCTCCCTGGACCCAGCCAAGGCGTATAAACTGGCACATACCAGCTTCCATCCAGTGGCCAAGAATCGAGAAAATAATAAAGTATATTATAAGATTACGGACAAACGGCCATCCCTTGCGATTAATTTTCAAATCTTCCTGCATGCGTGGCTTGTACGAGGCAAAGTCGTTTACCAGCACGGTCTCCACGCGTTTTGAAAGCGAGAAGTACAGGATTAGGAACACGTTCCAAATGGTGTTGTAAAAGAACTCGAATGGCATAAAGGTTCCTTTTACAAGCAACGTAACAATGTACGCGACTATGCCAAACGCAGAGACACATATTACATAGCGCTTGGTTATCTTAAAGTAGTTGAGGAAGAACCAGAGACCAACACCTTGCAGAATAATGGTAATCCAGTCAACAATGGTTACGGAGTCGTAGGATATGGTGTCGCGCGACGTCATAAGCAGCGCAAACAGGACGCTTGCTATCTTTATGGCATAGGCAATTTGTACTACGCGCATAAAGCCCAGCTTGCCTGGCTGGCTAAACTTAACGGCGTTGTATGCCTCGCGAGCCGCCTTTGTTGCATCCCTATGGACACCTTTGGCCTCGCGGCGCATGGTGCGAGCGCGTTTGCGCGCCTTCTTGGTCTTTTCGCGATCGCCCATGTTTTCGGCAATAACAGCAAGTCGAGCTGCCTCGTCTGCCTCTGCGTCCGCTTCTATTGCCAGCCCCGTAAGACGAACTGCCTCATGAGCATCCTTTTGGGCTTCTTCGGTAATCTTTGCCCTGTCTGCCTTGCCCGTCTTAAACGCCGCATCTACAGCATATTCGGCATTTTCTAGTACTTTAAGGCGGTCGTCGAGATTATCGGTAACATTGGGAGTGCTTTCTTTTTCTTCCATCGAGCCTCCTTAAGATGCATAGATTACAGAGTACGACGATTGTACCGCGAACAACGCTGAATTGTATTATGGAGTCCTGCATCTTTGTCCAAACAGGTACGCACAGTAACTAGCAAGCAGCAGGCCTGTACGATACGTAGCTGTTTCCCACGTTGTTAAGGTATCCATAGGCAATGCCATGTGCGTCCAGCTTATCCATGAGCCCAGCAAGCTCGGTTCCACCGCTTGCAAAGTATTGTATGCACAACTCTTCGGCTTCCTTTGAATGCAACTGCACACAGTGGACGTGTGCCGGCACCCCAAACACCTCTTGTGCTGCATACCCCTTGGAAAACTCCCCCACCTCAACGTATGCTATGCGCCTCTTGAGGTAAATGCGCCGCAGGTCCGAGTCCGAGTGCTCAACATACAGCGTAATTCCCATGGTTTCCTGCGGATATGTTCTCTTCATCTGCCACTCCCCTCGCCCGTTTTTCGACTGATTAAACTATACCACCTAATTGACAAAAATAGAACACATGTTCTTTTATTATCTAAAGAAAGGGCGAGTGAACCGTATGCCACTCGCCCTTTGCTGCTTGCTAGTCTTGAGCACCAATGGTGGTTACGCCACCCATGTACGGCACAAGTACCTCTGGCACGGTTATGGTGCCATCCTCGTTCTGGTAGTTCTCTATAACCGCGGCCATGGTGCGTCCCACGGCAAGGCCAGAACCGTTGAGCGTGTGTGCAAACCTCGTGCCCTTAAACTCAGACGGGTCACGATACTTAATGTTGGCGCGACGTGCCTGGAAGTCGCCGCAGTTGGAGCAGCTGGAAATCTCCTTGTAGGCATTGTAGCTGGGCAGCCATACCTCAATGTCGTAGGTCTTCTTTGCACTAAAGCCAATGTCGCCGGTGCACAGCGTTACCACGCGGTATGGCAAACCAAGCTTTTGCAGCACGAGCTCGGCCTCGGCTGTCATGGACTCCAGCTGGTTCATGGAGTCCTCGGGCTTGGCGAACTTTACCATTTCTACCTTGTCAAATTGGTGCACGCGAATAATGCCGCGCGTATCGCGACCAGCACTGCCCGCCTCCTCGCGGAAGCACGGCGTAAAGGCGCAGTACCACAGGGGCAGCTTGTCTCCATCCAGCACCTCGTCGCGATGAAGGTTGGTAAGCATAACCTCAGCCGTGGGAATAAGGTACATGTCCTCCCCCACATGGTAAAGATCCTCGTCGAACTTGGGCAACTGGCCCGTGCCAAACAGCGAGTCGTAGTTGGTAATTACGGGCGGCCACCACTCCTTAAAGCCTGCCTCGTTGTGGCAGTCAATCATAAAGTTTATGAGTGCCCGCTCCAGGCGCGCGCCAAGGCCTCCCAGCACGTAAAAGCGGGTGCCGGCAAGCTTTACGCCACGCTCGAAGTCAATAATGCCCAGATCCGGACCAAGGTCCCAGTGTGCCTTGGCATCAAAGTCAAACGTGCGCGGAGTTCCCCAGCGACGCACCTCAGGGTTGTCGGAATCGTCTGCGCCGTACGGCACGGACTCGTCGGGGATGTTGGGGATGCCCGCAACCAAGTCAAACAGCTCCTGGTCAATTTGCTTGCGCTTTTCGTCAAGCTCTGCAATCTTGCCCTTGTTTGCTGCGACCTTGGCCTTTGCCTCCTCCGCCTCGTCTCGCTTGCCCTCGCGCATAAGCTGGCCGATTTGCTTGGATGCCGCATTGCGCTCTGCCTGCAGTGCCTCTACCTCGGTAATCGTAGCGCGGCGCTTTTCGTCCAGCTCCATAAAGCGGGCACGGTCCCAGTGGGCGTTTTGGCGAGACTCACAGGACTTGTCTACGATGTCGGGATTCTCGCGAACAAATTTAATGTCGAGCATACTTGGTGCCTTTCGTTGTGCTCATACGGTTATTGCCAACTCGTGCGCGTGGTACCCGCGCATGGCATCTAAGTATATACTTGTACGGACAAATTGGGTAAATCACTAAGAAAGGCACGTGTTGTGGAGGCAATCAACAACTTTTTTGGATGGCTGTTTGGAACGCGACCCGGCGTGCTTGTTCTTATGGTGTTTGGCGTTCTGTTGTTCCTGCTTATTGCCTGGCTGCTGGAAAAGCGCATGAGAAAGCAGTTTTACAACCACGAAAAGACCGAGGGCGACTGGGACCTGTTTGACAACGGGGACGAAGATGCGTAGACAGCCCTTGGTCGTAACCACATGTATTTTTGCGTTCGACGCTGCTAGCAAGCCATACGTTTAGCATCAATTGATTGCTGTTATTATCAAAATAGAAACCTGTACGATTATTTGGTCAAAAAAACGCTCGAATGCACAATAAAAAAGGCTCCTGCAAGGAGCCTTGGTATTCGATGGTGCGGGCGAAAGGACTTGAACCTTCACGGGGTTGCCCCCATACGGACCTGAACCGTACGCGTCTGCCAATTCCGCCACGCCCGCGTAGCTTTAATATAGTACTACGAAGTCCGACCACATTCAAGCAGTAATTTTAAAAGGTCAGTCAAGCCTGTGCGACACGGCATCGCATATGAGTGCGCCCGTAACGGTTTTGCAGTCCTCAATGCGACCGTCCAGCACGGCATCTATAAGCTCGGACAACGGAACAAGGTCCACGTTTATAAACTCGTCGTCGTCGGGAGCGCTGCTGGCAAAGCTAAGCCCGGTAGCCATGTAGATGTGAATAAGCTCGTCGGTAAAGCCGTCGCTTGTGGCAATGGTGGTAAGAAACGCCATCTGGTCTGCCTGCATACCCGTTTCTTCAAGCAGCTCGCGCTTTGCGCAGGTAAGCGGATCCTCGCCAGGATCCAGCTTTCCGGCGGGAATCTCTACGGTAACGCGTCCCAGCGCTGTGCGGTATTGTCGCACCAAACAAATTCGTCCGTCGTCGGTAAGTGCCACGATTGCCACAGCACCTGGATGACGTACCACGTCGCGGAGGGCTTCTCGGCCATCGGGCAGCTTAACGCGCAGGCGATTTACGTTAAATATCCTGCCTTCCCACATTACGTCCTCGGTAAGGGGTTTTTCTTCCAAGCCGGAATCGCGATCGTCCTCGTCGCCCAGCACCAGGCTGCGGCGCAGCGGCTCACCGGATTTGTGGTTGTGCTCGCTGCGATCGCTGTCGTACGTAAACGCCTCCACGGCCTGGGCCATGCTGTCGGTTGCAGACGTAAGGTCGTCCTTGGTGGGAATGTCTTGCATGTTTTCTCCTTGTGTACCAGCTCTTTTGGAAGGGTTGCTACAGGGCGCGTGCGCCAATGTCGCTGCGGAACTGTTTGCCCTCGAAATCGATAAGCTCGCAGGCAGCATAGGCATTTGCCCGTGCCTGGGCAAAGCTGGAGGCCACTGCGGTAACATCCAGAACGCGGCCTCCGGCGGTAAGCACGGTGCCGTCTTCCGCCAATTTGGTACCAGCGTGGTAGACCGTAATGCCCTCACATGCAGCCGCTTTGTCCAGCCCGGTTATGCGCTTGCCCGACTCGTATGCGCCTGGGTAGCCTGCACTCGCAAGAACCACCGACACGGCAAAGTCGTTGTCCCACGACACCATGGACGAATCCAGCGTCCCGTTGTCGCATGCCAGGAACACCTCTACGAGGTCCGCATGCATGCGGGGGAGTACGACCTGCGTCTCGGGGTCGCCAAACCGTGCATTGAACTCTAGCACCTTGGGGCCGTTTGCCGTAAGCATAAACCCACCGTACAGGCAGCCCGAGTACGTAATACCGTCAGCCTTTAGCTGGGCGACCACCTTGTTCATAATCTCGGTCATCGTGGCGAGGTCGTCTGCACTCACCAGATGCTCGGGAACGGGGGAATACACACCCATGCCGCCAGTGTTGGGGCCCTTGTCGCCATCGTAGGCACGTTTGTGGTCTTGGCTGGTGGCCAGCGGCACAACGGTGGTGCCGTCGGTTAGGGCCAGCAGGCTGCACTCGGGTCCTTCCAGCATCTCCTCGACCACAACAGTACTGCCTGCAGCTCCAAACGCACCATCGAAGCACTGCGCCACACCGCCAAGCGCCTCGTCCACGCTCTGCGCAACAATAACGCCCTTGCCTGCGGCCAGGCCATCGGCCTTTATTACGCAGGGTCCGTTAATCTCGCGCACGTATGCCTCGCAGGCGTCGCGGTCGGTAAAGCTCTGGTATGCAGCCGTGGGAACGCCGGCGCGCATCATTACCTGCTTGGCAAATTCCTTGGAACCCTCCATACGTGCCGCCTTGGCGTTCGGGCCAAAGCAGGGGATTCCCGCGGCTCGCACGGCATCGGCGACGCCTGCCACCAGCGGGGCCTCCGGCCCAACCACAACAAGTCCTATGTTGTTGTCTGCAGCCCAGGCAGCAACCTCGGCAGGGGAGTCCTGGTTTACTGGTGCGACGGATGCCAGCTGCAGCATGCCTCCGTTGCCAGGTGCTACGTACAGCTTGCCCGCAAGGGGAGACTCGGCGAGCTTTGCGAGCAGGGCGTGCTCGCGACCACCGGCACCGAGCAGCAGAATATCGACCTTGTCCATAGCGTGTCCTTCCACGTTGAATTGTTAGCCTATACAGGATAGTCGCAAATAGGGGAGAGATGCAAACCAAAAGCCGACAGGGCGTAAGACACCCCATCAGCTTTTAAAGAAGCCCCGCGCCGTCGTGAGGCGCGGGGCCAAGAAGGAAGGAAAAGCAAATTTACGCTTCCAGCTCCTTGAGCATGGCGTTAACGTTCTTTCGTCCGTGGTCGATTCCGATCCTCAGGACAATTACCACGCCAAGCGAGATTACTCCCAAAACGATTCCCACAATGCCTGGCGCAAGGCCGCCGTTTTCGGCAAATCCCCAGTATCCAAGCAGCGCGGCGAGCGCGAGGGCGGCGTATGCGAGGCGAAGCCATACCTGCAGCTTCTGCAGTGCGAGCGTCTGGGCGCGAGCCTCGTTTACCAGCGGGTTGTCGGTTTCCACCCACTCACGCCGGTAGAGCTTGCGCTCCTTTTGCCCCTTGTTTCCTGCCTTTTTCATAACGTCTCCCCTTGTGGTTTCGTGTTTTGTCCACTAGTAGGAAAGGCCCGGGTTAAAGAAGCCAACCAGTACGCCCACCAGAGCGATTACGACGAGCAGGCCCATTACCAGGGTCGGCGACATCTTACGCTTGGTCATGAGCCACCAGCAGAACCACACAAACACGAAGTTGAGCAGTTTGGGATAGATGGAGTCGAGGGTGTCCTGAAGCACCAGGCTGCTGTCGGCCGAGAAGGGCACGACAAGAGCGGTGGTAATGTTAATCCAGGTTGCGGCAACGGCGCCGATAACCATGGTACCAACCATAACGATGGAGGAGCGAAGGGCGGCGGACTGCGGGCCAACCAGTGCCTCTACTGCGGAGCCACCAAGCTCGTAGCCCTGGTCGAACGCGAACTTCATGCCAAAGTACATGGCAACGTTCCACACCACGATGTAGAACAGGGGGCCAAGCACGTTTCCGCCAGTGGAAAGACCAAGGGCGATGCCCAGCAGGATGGGGATAAACGTGCCGACGATAATGGAGTCGCCCAGGCCGGCAAGCGGGCCCATAAGGCCGGCGCGGATGCCGTTGATGGTGTCGTCGTCCAGGGGCTCGCCGTTGGCGCGGGCCTCCTCCAGGCCTACCGTAAGGCCAACTACCATGGTGCCGATCTGCGGCTCGGTGTTAAAGAAGGTGCGGTACGTGGAAAGTGCCTTTACCTTCTCTTCGTCCGTGTCGTAGAGCTCGTCCACTACGGGCAGCATTGCGGCCAGGTAGCCAAATGTCTGCATGTGCTCCTGAGAGAAGCAGGTAAGGTTGCCGTAAATCCAGCGAAGAAACGCGTTTCTGCGTGCCTTCTGCGAAACTTTTTTGAGTTCAGCCATTATATGTCCTCCTCTTCCTCATCATCGAACGCTGCCTCTCCTCCAGTCGCGAGCGCGGGGCGGGCGGTCTTGAGCTGCTCCACCTTAAAGTTGATAAGCGCGAAGAATACGGCGATGAGTGCGGAGGCAATAAGGTTGCAGCCCATAACAGCTGCGAGAGTGAAGCCAAGACCGAAGGTGACCCAGTCCAGAGGCTTCTGCACAACCTGCTTGCACAGGATGGCAACACCGACGGCGGGAAGCAGCGAGCCCACGGTAAAGAGGGTCTTCATTGCAACGCCGTCCATGGGCAGGTAGTCCTTCATAAGACCGACCATGGACTCGCCGGCCATGCAGATAACGACGGTGGGGATAAAGGAGAATGCGATGTGGCTGATCCAGGGGAGGATAAAGTCGACCATAGGGATGGTCTTCTTGATGGTAGCCCACTTGCCACCATCCATCGCCTTCCAGCCAATGCCCTGCCATACCAGGTTGAGGGTGGCGGTGCCGTAGAACAGAACGGTGCCGAGCGTGCCCACTGCGGCGCCAAGGGAGGCGGCCAGACCAGAGGCGGCCTCGGACGAGGGATCGAGTCCCTGTGCGCGGATTGCCAGGATGGCAAGGGGGATGCCGATGTAGGTTACGGCACGCACGTCGGCAGATACGGTTCCGCCAGGCGTTACCAGTGCGATGTACACCAGCTGAATGGCAGCACCCACAATAATGCCGGTCTGGATGTCGCCCATAATAATGCCAACTACGAGGCCGCCTACCAGAGGACGACCGAGCGTGTAGTTACCGATGGTTGTTCCGCCCATGCCAGGCAGGGATGCCAGGCAGGCGAAGAGTCCCAGAAGGACTGCTTGAACTACGCTAATTCCCATGGTTACTCCTTACTTAACGTTAAACTGACCGCGGAACTTGGGCCACTCGCCAATGGAGGCCTCCTTGATGAGTGCGAACTCAACGGTGTAGCCGGCCTTTGTCATGTCCTCGAAGGCCTGGGCCTCCTCGGCGGTAATGGACTGGTTGTTGCCCAGCTTCACGGTGTCCGGACGATCGTTGCACGGACCCACGATTACGCGCTTTACGTCGGAGGGCTTGAAGCCGAAGTCCACCAGGATTTCCTTCATGTCCAGCGGGTTCTTGGTAATCAGGAAGTAACGCGTCTTGCTGGCAAGAACCTTGTCGGCGCTCTCCTTAAAGTGGTCCATGGTCCACACGAAGATCTTCTTGTCGGGAGCGGCACCCTTGTATGCTGCCTTAAGAACGGGGTTGCTTGCAGCCACGTCGTTTACGGCAATAATGCCGTCGCAGGGGTACTCCAGGCTCCAACGCGTTACGGTCTGGCCGTGAATCATGCGGTCGTCAATACGTACGAATGAAATCATTATCCTTTTCCTTCCTTCTTTTTTTGTGAGCCCTACAGTTCTTCTTCCTCGTCATCGTCGTCAAAGGCAAGGTCGACCTTCACAGCGCCGTTGCGCGCCTCGTCCAGCACGTAGTCCACGAAGGCATCTCCCTCAATGCCATCCTCTATGCCCATGAGGGCGGCGATAGCCATGGGCAGGCTTAGGCCGCCGAAGGCTACCGTGTTGGCCAAAAGACCATGCTGGGTAAGCGTGTTGAGGGTGTTGGTAAGCGGGGATCCTCCCATGATGTCGCCAAGAAGAACGACCGAGTCGTCCGCTCCAATTGGCGCGATTACGCCTTCCAGCGCGCTTACGAACTCGTCGGCCGAGACACCGTCCTCCATCGAGTAACTGAGCACGTTGTCGCGGTCGCCAAGCAGCATGCGTATAACGCTGTGCACGCCAGGCGCCATGGTCCCGTGGCTTACCAAGAGCAAATACTTCATAGGCATATCTCCTTCCATCCCCGCACATCTGCGAGAGAATCGATAACGCGGCCACGTCCAGCCAGAGACGTTTTTTGCCGCACTGTTTGACTTCATGGTTAATTATGGGAAATTGGTGAACCCAAAGAATACCAACGCTGTTACCATTTTTTGCGTATTTGAGTCAACTTACGAGGAGGGGTTATGACACAAGAAGAATCGGAATCGTACACGCTGCTTACCACGCAGGAGATTATGGATGCAATCTCTTATGTAAACGAGGGTGGCGCCGAGGACGATCTGGCGCGTATAGTTACCTACTCCAAGCGTATGTACTTTATTGCGGTAAACACGCACATTAGCTCGCGGGAGATTGCCGAGCAGTACGAGGGATTCTCGTCGTTTATATCCATGGGAGACGTGGACGGGCTGCTTAAGTTCATACGAACAAACATGCCCCTTATGGAGCTTCGCACCTCCGACGACCCGCTTTTGCAAGGGAGGACCGCCATCGCGTTTTTGGCGAGCACCTGCGCGCAGGCGGCGCGAAACGGTGGGTTAACCGTAGCCCGCAGCTACGCCATTACGCAGGACTACATAAAGCTTGCCAACGAGTCCATAAACGAGGAGCTCGTTCACTACCTTATGCTTCCCATGATGCTCGAGCTTACCAAGGCGGTGTCCAACGAGGCGCGCGCGTATACGCACCCGCTCTCTCACCACGCCATGACCTACGTGCGCAGCCACCTGAGCGAACCCCTGGACGGCGACTCGGTGGCAGAGGCTTGCGGAGTAAGCCGAAAGACGCTGTGCACGCGGTTTAAGCAGGAGACAGGGGAGACCTTTGCGTCATACGTACGACGGCTTCGCGTGGAGCGTGCGCGCCGTCTGCTAGACACCACCGACTACGAGATATCCCAGATCGCGTACCAAACGGGTTTTTCGTCGCAGAGTCACTTCCAAAACGTCTTTAAGCACATGACGGGGGAGACCCCTCGCGAATGGCGTACGCGAGAGATCAACGAGATCTAACCCCTAGACCGAAAAAGCTGACAGAAGAACTGAGCACTTGTCAGCTTTTTTGCAATGCCTCGAGCTGACGTGCGACTCCAGACTGTTGGTTTGTCCAAGGCAGGATATGCGTGGCCGCTTCCATGACGCTCTTCTCTGCGTTGGCCATGGCGTAGGAGGTGCCCACCGCCTGAAGCATGTCGATGTCGTTTGGCCCGTCGCCAAACGCCACCGCACGGTCGGGCGTGGTGCCATAGCGCTCGCACACTATGCGCACCGCACTGCTTTTGCTGGCGTCGCGTGCCATTACCTCACACAGGATTGTGCTGGAACGCACCACGTTGAGGTTGGGATAGCGCTCCGCCAGCGTCTCTTGCGCGACCCTTATTTGATCCGGCTCTCCCATAAGCAGCAACTTGTGAACGCCACGGTCGCCAAAGGTGGACATAAGGTCCTTGCATGCGGTGGCGGTCGTCTGCACGAGCTTCTGTTCGTTGCGTATTCGTGGGTCGTTTACGTCGTCTGCGACCCAAGTGTGGAATCCGTACGTCCCTACCGTCATGGTTGGAAACTCGCTGGACACGTATTCCTTTATGAGCACCGCATCCGCCGTGGGAATGGTAGTGCTAAAGAGCTCCTTGCCCTCGTGATCGAGCACATATGCCCCCGAGTAGCACGCAAGCGGGCCGTTGAAGCCCAGCTGCTCCTGTATGGGGTAGAGTCCCTCGGGTGATCGTGCGGACACCAGGCAAAACATCATGTGCTCGCAAGCCGTACGAATGGCATCCGCGCTCTGTGGAATGGGGTGGTGATCGTCTCCCACCAGCGTTCCGTCCACGTCGCTAAATACTACGTCCATGATAAGCTCCTACCAGTTTGGCGTCTCTTTTCATGGTACGAGCACGCATTTGGCGGCTATACCATCCGTGTTACGGATTTGCTGGGTTTTTGTAACAAAAGCTGACAGCGGGACTGACCTCCTGTCACATCGCGCGCGATTGATGTGACAGGAGGTCAGTCCCGCTGTCAGCTTTTTCCCTTGTTGGCTTAGTGCCAGTAGCGGTCGATGGTCTGCTCGCGGTCGGGACCAACGGTAATAATGCTCACGCGTACGCCGGCCAGCTGCTCCAGGAAGTCGATGTAGTCCTTTGCCTCGCGCGGAAGCTGATAGAAGTTGCGCACGTCGCTTATGTCGCACTTCCAGCCGGGGAGCGTCTCGTATACGGGCTTTGCATGGTAGAACACGCTCTGGTGCTCGGGCACGGTCGTGTAGCGCACGCCTTCGCACTCGTAGGCCACGCATACCTTTATCTCGTCCAGGCAACCAAGCACGTCGAGCTTGGTAATTGCCAGGTCCGTAAGGCCGTTCACGCGGGCCGCGTAGTTTACCACCACGGAATCGTACCAGCCACAGCGACGCTTGCGTCCCGTGGTAACGCCGTACTCGTGGCCAACCTCGCCGAGCTTGTCGCCAATCTCGTCGAAGAGCTCGGTGGGGAAGGGGCCGCTGCCAACGCGCGTAAGGTACGCCTTGGCAATACCCAGTACGCGCTTTATGTGCACGGGACCTACGCCACTGCCGGTAACGGCGCCGCCTGCCGTGCAGTTGGAGCTGGTTACGAACGGGTATGTACCATGATCGATGTCGAGCATGGTGGCCTGCGCGCCCTCGAAGAGCACCGAGCGTCCCGCCTCCAGCTGGGAGTTGAGGAACATCGAGCTTTCCACGATGTAGGGACGAATGCGGGCAGCCATGGGCAAATACGTCTCGCAGATCTGTTCCACGGTATAGGTGGGCAGCTCGTAGACCTTCTCCAGAATGGGGTTGGTGTACGCGAGCGCCGCTTCCAGCTTTTGGCGGAAAATCTTCTCGTCCAGCATGTCCTGTATGCGCAGGCCCGTGCGGTTCATCTTGTCCATATAGGTGGGGCCTACTCCGCGCTTGGTGGTGCCAATAAGGTTCTTGCCAAGCTTCTTCTCGTGCGCGCCGTCCAGGTCCTTGTGGTAGGGCATAACTATGTGAGCGTTGCCCGATATCTTAAGGTCGTCGCTGCTTATGCCCTGCTCGGTAAGCATATCGATCTCTTCCAGCAGGATGGTTGGGTCCACAATGCAGCCGTTGCCAATAATGGGCACCGTCCCCTCGTACATAACGCCACTGGGAACCTGATGCAGCGCCAGGCGCTTCCCGTTTGCAATTACGGTGTGGCCGGCATTCGCTCCGCCAGCATAACGGCACACAACGTCGTAGTCGCCAGAGATAAGGTCGGTTACCTTGCCTTTTCCCTCGTCGCCCCACTGCGTGCCAACAAGTACGTCCGCTGCCATTAGAAGGTCCTTTCGTCGGTCGTCGCATACCGGTTGAGTATACCAGACAACCAATGGTCAGCAGGCACTGTACAGCACACCGCAACGCGCGGCTTACATCTCGTGGTATGGGTCTATTTCGTAGAACTTAATCGTCTCGCCCTCAAAGCGCATGGGCACCGTGGCAAGTGGGCCGGAGCGGTTCTTGGCAATTATGAAGTCGGTTATACCCTGGTCCGGGCGGTCGCTGCGCTCGGCCTCCTCGGGCGTCGCCGAACGGTCCAGCAGTATTACGATGTCGGCGTCCTGCTCGATCGAGCCCGATTCGCGCAGGTCGCTAAGCTGTGGGCGCTTTCCGGTGCGCCCCTCCACCTCGCGGTTGAGCTGACTCAGTGCCATTACGGGAACGTCCAGGTCCTTGGCCATAATCTTTATGCCACGGCTCATCTCGCCCACCTGGGTGGCGCGGTTGTCGTTGCGGTTGCCACCAGACGGTGCGGACAGCAGCTGCAGGTAGTCGATAATAACTATGCCCTTGTCCCTGCCATGCAGCATGCGGCGCGCCTTGGCACGGATCTCCGTTACGGTGGTGCCGGGTGTGTCGTCTATTAGGATGTCCAGCTTGCGCAGCTCCTCGGTTGCCTCCAGGATCTGTGGCCACTGGTTTGGCTTTATGTTTGCGGAGCGAATGTCCGTGAGCTTGAGCAACGACCGGGCAGCCAGGAGGCGCTGCGCGATTTCCACCTTGCTCATCTCCAACGAGAAGAGTGCCACAGTAACGCCCTGCTCCGCCGCGTTGACGGCCATGTTAAGGCAGAACGAGGTCTTGCCGACGCCAGGACGCGCGCCCACGACGACCATCTGACCACCACGAAGGCCCAAGAGGCGAGAGTCCAAGCCCGAGAAGCCCGTTTCCACGCCTATGACGTCGGTCTGGTTCTCGGCCTGCTCGCCCAGGTCGTTGTACAGCTGCTCCATGATCTCTGCCAAGTTGGAGTAGCTCGACCTCACACCTCGGTCGGTTACGGAAAGAAGCATGCGCTCGGCCTGGTCCACCACGTCCTTGGTGTCTTCCGGCGCGTCGAAGGCGAGGGCGGATATTTGAGCCGAGGCCGCGATCATCTGGCGCAACGTTGCATCGCGACGGAGCATCTCGGCGTGGTGCCTCCAGCTTGCGAGCGCAAACGGCGCGTTTACCAAGTCCAGGAGATACGGCATGCCGCCCACTCGCTCCAGGTTCCCCTCGCTCTTTAGCGCATCGGCCAGCGAGACCGGGTCCACAGGCTGGTTCTCGTCAAACAGACGCCGCATGGCAAGGAAGATGGTCCTGTTGGAAGGGATGTAGAAGTCGGACTCATCCACTTCTAGCAGGCATTCCTGAAATGCTTCGCCAGACAGCAGCATTGCGCTAAGAACGGATTGCTCCGCCTGCGGATCCTGCGGCATCTGCCCGGGATGGTTGAGCGTCGCGCGCGTTGGGTTTATTTCTATGTTCGTCTCTGGCATGACGACTCCTTCGTTTCTATCTTGAAACCCCATCGTAGCAGAAAGCCCAAGTTCGACGGACCCATATGCAACAACCCCCTGCCAACGCGAGCATGGCGCGACAGGGGGTTGCAAACTTTGCTTGTGGGGAGCTTACTCCTCGGTAGCCTCCTCGGCTGCCTCGGCTTCGGGAGCCTCGGTGGCCTCTGCCTCCTCGACTTCCTCGGCCTCCTGTGCAGGAGCCTCCTCGTCTACGCCAACAAGAACGGCAACAGTCGCGGTAATGTCGCGGTAGATGTTGATCTCCACCTCGTGACGGCCGGCCATCTTGATGTTCTGGCTGCGGGCCACGCGCTTGCGGTCGACCTCAACACCCAGCTGGTCCTTAATGGCGTCGGCGATGTTTGCGCTGGTAACGGAGCCAAAGAGCTGGCCTTCCTCACCAATGTTCGCCTCGACCTTAATGGACTTGCCCTCAATGGTCTCCTTGAGCGCGTTGGCGTCTGCGATACGCTTCTCCTCGCGCTTCTCGATGTTGTGACGGCGCTCCTCAAGCTGCTTGAGGTTGCCCTTGGTTGCGGGCAGGGCCATCCTGTTTGGATAGAGATAGTTCTCGGCGAAGCCCTGAGCCACCTCTACTACGTCGCCTTCGCCGCCCTTGCCGCGAAGCTCGCCCAGAAGGATTACTTTCATGCGATTCTCCTTTCCTGGGTCGGACTATCCGCGACCACGGCCACCGCGGCTGGAGACCACGGGGATAACGTAGGGGATAAGGGCCATCTCGCGAGCGCGCTTAATTGCGTTTGCGATGTCGTGCTGATGCTGCGTGCAGGTGCCAGTCACGCGGCGCGGCTTAATCTTGCCGCGATCGGTGGTGTACTTGCGAAGGAGCTGCACATCCTTGTAGTCGATGTACTCGGTTCCCTCCTTGCAGAACTGGCAGTACCGGCGACGCGGCTGGCGCTGATAATCTTGCTTTTGCTGAGCCATGTCGATGCCTTTCTTTGAATGGTCTTACCATTCTTTTGGGCGATTGTGCCGCCCTGTCTACTAAAACGGAATGTCCTCGTCGTACACGTCCTCCTGTGGGGGAGCGGTAACGGCGGGTTGCTGCGGCTGGGGTGCGGGAGCCTGGGGTGCGGGCTGATTCATAGGCTGACTGTACTGCTGCTGGGGTGCGGCGGCAGTAAACGACCCTGCCTGTGGCTGCTGTTGAGCCTGCTGCTGGTTGTAGCTCTGCTGCTGAGGTGCGTTGTTGTATCCGCCTTGCGGGGCATAGCCACCCTGCTGCCTCGGCGAGACAAAGTCCACGTCGTCCACGACGACCTCGATCTTGCTACGACGCTGGCCATCGCGCTCCCAGCTGCTGTAGCGAAGCTTGCCGTCAACTACGACTTTGGTGCCCTTGCGAAGGGTACGCGAGAGGTAGTCGGCGCGGTTGCCAAACAGCACGCAGTCAACAAAGTTGGCATAGTCTTCCCACTCGCCCGTCTGGTTGTTACGACGGCGGTCGTTTACGGCCATGCCAAAGTTGAGTATGTTCATCCCGCTTTGCGTCGAGCGAATCTCCGGATCGCGGGTGAGGTTGCCCGATATGGTTACCCTGTTAATGCTCACGTTCTCCCTGCCTTCCTTGCCTTGACGAGCCGCATTTGCAGGTCTCGTCCTCTCTGCCTACTCCTAGTCCTCGTCTACGCGAGCAACGATCATGTGGCGCTTTACCGCGTCGGCAATGCGCAGAACTCGATCGAGCTCCTGTATTTGGGTGGGGTCTGCATGGAAGTTAACAAGGATGTAGTTACCCTCGCTAAGGTGGTCGATCTCGTAAGCCAGCTTGCGCTTGCCCCAATCGTCCACGTTGTCGATCGTGCCGCCCTGAGCGGTAATGGCGCCGTCAATACGGGCGGTAACGCCTGCGCGAACTTCCTCGCTTGCGGAAGGATCGACGATGTACAGCAATTCATAAGCCTTCATTTGGTTCACCTCCTCTGGGCTAATGGCTCCGGGTCGTGAAGGAAGCGCCCGGAACAGGAAAGTACAGCCCGCTATGTTAGCACATGACTGCCGCATTTTCCTGCAGTTTCCCAACTCCTGTTTGTCTCCATGAGTCTATATGGTTGCATTTGGAAATGCTTGCGACTAGGTTGCAGCAATTGCCCCGTTTTTGCTGCTTTTCCCGCTAAAACGCCTGCACTGGCTTGCACTTAATTTTTGAAGCGCCATCTCTCCACATTTTGTACACAAATAGCTTTTGCGTACGGCACGCAGCCGCAACAAGGGCTTGCTTAGGGACAAGGGTACGTCCCGGGGTGCCACCCCCGAGTGTATGCCCGAAGGGCGTACGCGTGGGGGTGGCACCCCGGGACGTACCCTTGTCCCAGATCGCCCGAAAACGGAGACGCGTCTTAGTACTTAGTACTGCTCGTCATCGTCTTCTTTTACGAAGTCGTTGTTCTTTATGGAGTCGAGTGCCTGGCTATATATGTTTTCGACGTCGTCGGTTTGCTCGACAACAGCCTTAGGAGCTGTTTCCTCAAGAGCGACCTGATCGGATTCTGGGGTTGTTGCCTCTGTCGCGGGCTCAGACTCGATAACCTGGGATTCCTCTACAACCACTTTCTGGTCCTCGTTACGATTAAGAGGAATGGTAGCCGGTTGTGCGGGCTCAACTTCCGGCTCAACATCCGGTGCGACCTGCGGCTCGGGCTCGGGAGCTGGCTGCGGTACCGGTGCGGGCTGTGGTTGAGGGGCAGGCTGCTGCTCGGGAGCAGGAGTCGGTTGAGGCGTGGGCTGAGACTGGGGCGCTGGTTGCGGCTGCGGTTGGGGTTGGGGCGCTGGTTGCGGCTGGGGCTGTGCCATGGGTGCCTGCTGAGCGGGCGCCTGATATGCAGCATTGGCCGCCGCAGCCGGCGATGGGTTCGTTTCCGGAAGGGGATCCTCGCTCCTGCCCCACTGCGCAACGTTAAACTGCCTGAGCCAAAGTCCGACTGCATTGAACACAACCATGCGAAGAATTATGTACATGATGGACAAAACGAAGCCAAAGACCACGGCAATTAGCAGGAAGGGAACAATCATGGGGAGAATAAGGTTGAGCACCTCGCGCTGTGAGGTGTAGTTGCCCTGTCCAAGCCCTATGAACATCGGGATCATCATAAAGACAAAGGCAACAATAACAATTCCGATTACCAGGCCTATGATAAGCGACCCAAGGAACTCAATAAGAAAGACGCGCATAAATCCGTTTACGTCTCGCTTTATGAGCTCGCTCAGGCGATCTACGCGAAAACCAGCCTCGATCTTCTCGTAGATGGCCGTACGGACCTGGGCCAGCATAATTGCAACACCAATTACGGACGTAGCGAATGCCAGGGCAATGGACACCAAGCTGGCAAGCAACGCTCCAAAGGAGCCGGGAATCATAGAAAAGATTGCCTGCACGATGCTCGTTGCAATGCCAAGCGCAACGCCCCATCCAAGCTCGACCACAAATCCGCGGCCGCCGCTCGACATGCATTTGCCTATTTCCACGTTCTTTTGCTTTGGTGCGGCATCCACGCCCCAGGCGGTAAGGCGCGCCCACTCGAGTATGTAGCCTTTGGCACCTATGTATCCGGCAATTGGCACAAACTGCGCCACTGCCATTACCAATATGGGCTTAATCCAGCCCTTGTCGCGCGTGAGCATAGCCCACGACCGCGCAAAATACTTCTCGTTTTCCATCGTTTACCTCCATGGTCCATGAAAACGGAGATTACCACTATAGTGCAACAACGTTATTTGCGCACGTGACGTAAATCTGTTGAGAAGACCATAGGGCACAACACGCAAGTCCATTGGTTGCTGGGATGAAAGCGACCCACTCGACAAAAAAAAGACCCCCTTTGTTGGGGATCAGACTTAATCATGGCGGAGGGGGAGGGATTCGAACCCTCGTGACCCGAGACGGGCCAAACGGTTTTCGAGACCGCCGCATTCAACCGCTCTGCCACCCCTCCTTTGGGTGAACGCGGCGCCCGTAGGCGCCGCGGAAAGCTCTGGCGGAGAGTCGGGGATTCGAACCCCGGATGCGCTTTAGGCGCATACACGATTTCCAATCGTGCTCCTTCGGCCAGCTCGGACAACTCTCCGTTGAACGCAAACGATAGTATAGCGCACAGCTCCACTTAGGTGCAAGCCACACATCGAATACACTTTTGCCGTCTAAAATCGGGCACCGCGCTATTTCTTTACCAGCCCATGGCGGACGGCCCATTTGCGGCGGTCCGTCTCGTTAAGAATGCGCTTGCGCATGCGTATATTTTTGGGCGTTATTTCCACCAGCTCGTCGTCCATTATGTACTCAAGTGCCTCTTCCAGCGTAAACGTGCGGGGAGGCGTAAGCTGCACGGCAATGTCCGCCGTGCTCGAGCGCTGGTTTCCGAGCTGTTTTGTGCGCGCGATGTTAACTACCATGTCGTCGGGACGCGGCCGCTCGCCCACGAGCATGCCCTCGTAGCATTCCTCGCCCGGACCCACAAACAGCGCGCCGCGCTCCTGCAGAGTGCCCAACGCATATGCCACGGCCTTCTCGGTACTCATGGAGATCATGGCGCCGTTCTTGCGGCCCCCAATGTCGCCGGCAAACGGGCCGTACTCCAAAAACGTGTGGTAGAACACGCCCTCACCATGGGTAACGTTCATAATGCGCGTCTTAAGGCCCATAATTCCGCGTGTGGGTATGTTGAATTCCAGGTGCGTTTGCGTGGCGCCAGCCTCCATGCTCACCATGGTGCCGCCCACGTTGCCAAACGTCTCGATTACCTTGCCCGAATACTCGTTGGGACACTCCACCACGGCCTGCTCCACGGGCTCCAGGCGCTCGCCGCCCTCGCCCTTCTTAAACAGAACGCGCGGTCTACCCACCTGAAACTCAAAGCCCTCGCGGCGCATCTGCTCCATGAGCACCGAGAGGTGCAGGATGCCACGACCCGCCACCTCTATGCCCGTTTTGTCGGGAAGCTCCTCTATACGCATGGTAACGTTGTTCTCTCGCTCGGCCATAAGGCGCTCTTTGAGCTGGCGGCCTCCCACTATGTCGCCATCGCGCCCGACCAGGGGAGAGGTGCTTGCTTCGAAGACGATGGAGAGAGTCGGCGGATCGATTTCTATGGGGTCGAGCTCCACGGGATCGTCTGGGTCGGTGTACACGTCGCCAATGTCGGTTCCGTCGACACCCACCACGGCGCCTATGTCGCCAGCTACGACCTCGTCGCATTCCTTTCGACCAAGATAGTCAAAGGTGTACAGCTGCTTTACCTGCGCCGTTGCGCGGCTGCCGTCGTTTTTTACCACCAGAATCTTCTGACCGGCATGAATCGTGCCGCTAAACACGCGACCGATGCCAATGCGCCCCACGTAGCTGGAGTGATCGACGGTCACGCACTGCATGGCCAAGGGACCGTCCGGCTCCACGTCGGGCGCAGGCAAAGACTCCACTATCATGTTGAGCAGGGGATACATGTTTCCCTCGTCGGGTCCGTTTGGGTCCAACCGCGAGAAGCCCTGAACAGCCGAGGCATACACCACGTGCTCCATGGCAAACTCCAGCTGCTCGTCGGACGCGCCGAGGTCCATCATAAGGTCCAGGCTTGCCTCCATGGCCGACTCAGGGCTTGCGCCATCGCGGTCCACCTTGTTTACCACTATCATTATGCGCAGGCCGTTTGCAATGGCGTGGCGCAGGACGAAGCGCGTCTGAGGCATGGGGCCTTCTGCGGCATCCACCAAAAGCAGTGCGCCATCTGCCATCTTTAGCACGCGCTCAACCTCGCCACCAAAGTCGGCGTGGCCCGGGGTGTCTATAACGTTGATCTTTATTCCCTGGTACTCGATAGAGATGTTCTTGGCAAGGATGGTTATACCGCGCTCGCGCTCCTGGTCGTTGGAATCCAGCACGCGCTCCTGCACCTGCTGGCCCTCTCGAAAGGCGCCCGACGCCCTAAGCATCTGGTCCACAAGCGTGGTTTTGCCGTGGTCTACGTGCGCGATAATTGCAATGTTGCGAATATGCTCTTGAAGCATGTGTTCCCCTTTTTTGCTCATACACTCGACCGGGAGATTCTAGCAGTACACGAGCTCAGACACGCGACGCCGTGTTAAACCACAACAAAGACCTATTTTGAACAAAAGTTTGTCAACATGCACTACGTCGGCAAGCTGCATTGTCAAGGCTTGTCCAGCTTTTAGTTTGCCGATTTGTTTACAATTTTCTCAAAATTTAGAACATATGTACCTTACTCTCTGCTATAGTACTAAGTATAGAACATATGTTTTGTATTGGAGGGGATATGGAAGTACAAAACTCTATGGCAAAATCTATCGCTCAGGAACGCCGGGACTATGACGAAACATGCAAACGCATCTTGGCAGAGCGACAAATTCGCGCACGCATACTCCATGACTACGTATCGGAATTTTCCAATACGAATATTGCTGCTATTGAGTCGATGCTTGATGACGAGGTGGAGGTTGGCACAGAACCCATTGGAAGGGACGATTGGGCCGCATATTCTGTGGGCGGGCACGAAAGAAACACTGAGGACTCCACTTTGGCTGAAGGAGTAGCCCGATTTGATGTAAGGTTCAGCGTACCAATCCCTGGCAAGGGCAGTCGAATGACGATTGAGGTTGATCTAGAGGCGCAAAACAAGTGGGACGTTGGTTATCCTTTGGCAAGCAGAGCCGTGTTCTACTGTGCTCGCATGCTCTCAATGCAGGGTGACAAGATTCTACCGAAATCAGAATATGAGAAACTCAACAAGGTCTATTCGGTTTGGGTGTGTTCCCATCCCGACAAAGAACACAAGGGTGTCGTGGAGCAGTTTTCTATGAGGCCCCACTCTGATAGAGAATCCCTCATGTTTGATGGATACGACCTTATGGATGTATGTTTTATATGTTTGGACAGTCACAAGATCAGCGCGGAAGATGGTTGCCTCGGGCTGCTTGGCGCGTTATTCGCCCTGCGCTGCGACCCTAAGGAATTACGGAGAATACTCGCCGATGACTTCGGTATGATAATGACGGAAAGCATAGACGAGAGGGTGGAAGCCATGTGCAACTTTAGCGAGGGAATCTGGGAAGACGGCAAGGCCGAGGGCAGGGCCGAGGGCAGGGCCGAGGCACTGAGGAGCCTGATGGCAAGCCTGTCCATCGGCATCGAGCGCGCCATGGAGCTGCTGTGCATACCGAGCTCCGAGCGCGAGAGGTACGAGAGTCTTTTGGCAAGATATTCCACGTCAGGCCGTTAGGAAACTCGTATAAAAACGCCGTGCCGCTAGGGAATACTCCACCTAGCGGCACGGCGTTCCCAAATAACATAATTAAGAAACGTCGTCCTAGTGGTTGAACCTCTACCACACCTATCCTAGAAGAGGTTCCTCCTCGCCGGCAGGAGCGGGATCGGTCCATCGAAAGTCGTCGCCTTTGCCGCGACCCTCAAAGAGGGAGTATGCACTAAAACTTGGCTGGCCCTTTTCCCCAAATTCCAACAGCAGCGCGTCGGCATAGCTGCCGTCGTCCATTTGAACCGATGCCTCGTAAGCAAGGGCGTAGCGGATTGCCTCGCGAGCAGAGCGGACCCGCGAACGGGCGCCCTCCAAGAGCACCTCTGCACTGTCGTTGGAAAACTCAAGAGGTGTTACGTCTCCATCTTCATTCTGTATTACAAGTAATACGTTTACCGTTTGACCCTCTGCCAAACGATCCAAGGCATCGCCCATCAATGTGCTCGATAACTCGTCTAGCTCCTGTGATACACTGCCGTATTCTGTATTATCGCTGTTGTTTGCCATGTGTATTCTCCTGTATTACAAAACTATCGCACGAGTATTACGATAATTCCTATAACCAAGCTCACAATTATGGCAATCAGTACCGGTATCCACGTCATAAGCGGATTAGGCTGATTGTTTGCCTGCTGCTGCGCGATTTCGTTCTCGCGAGCCTTTTGGTCGGCCTGCTGCTTGGTTAGATACTCGCCCATAACGTCGCTTACGACCTTACGCGTATGTTCGTCCGCAATGCGCTGGCGCTCTTCCTCAGTGAGCTCGGCTTCCTCAACGTCCTCGGCCTCTTGGTCGGCAAGCTCTCCTGGAAGCTCCAACTCCTCAGGCTTCGTATAGTCTCGTATGCTGGCCAGGAGCTCCAACATCTGCGTCATTTGCTCGGACTTTTGCTGACCATCCTGCGCCAAAACGTCCAAGCGCCGCGCCAGCTCGGCAACTTCCGCCGCAGATGCCGGGCGATTCTTGTCGCTCATCTGGATGCCAATACGTGCGTAATACGTAAGCGACTCATAGTCGCTGCACTCATGCTCGGTCGAATACGCCTGTATCTTGTCCTTTATGTCTGCGGGAACAATAGACGTGTTTGCGTCGGGCTCAATGGTGGGAAGGCTCTGCAGCGCCTCCAGGCGTTCCTGTATCTTTGCGAGTGCCTCTTGCGATGCGTCAGGGGAAGCCTGCGCATCTTGCGCAGATTCGTTAGAGGTAGTGGGGGTAAGGCCGTTTTCTTCGAGCTCTATGCCTGCCCGCGCAAAGCGACTCATTGCCTCTGCCTTGGTGCAGTTGTTCTCGGCCGCATAGGCGGTAATTTTTTCGTTAAGGTCCTCTGGCATACGCATGCTAAAGGTGGTGGGACGTTTGGCCATCGTAATGCTCCTTTTAGTGTTGTAATACAGGCGTATTTTAGCGCAAATACGCCGTAATACAGCCTAAACCACAAATAGGGGACAGTCCCTTATTTGTGGTTAGCCGCTGCGGCTGCCCATGCGTAACAAAAAAGCCGGGCAAATACCCGGCTCGTTGTATTTGGTGGAGACGATGGGGATCGAACCCACGACCTCAGGCTTGCAAAGCCCGCGCTCTCCCAGCTGAGCTACGTCCCCTTTTAATAAGCACCCCAGCGGCGACTCGGCTCACGCTGGGGTGCTTATTGTCAAAGGATGGTGGGCCTGACAAGGCTCGAACTTGTGACCTCCCGGTTATCAGCCGGATCGTTCTACTTTACCGCGTCAACCAGAATTTCGACTTTTTTGAAAACAATGTGGTGAATCCTAATTTGCCACCACGCGGGCGATTACGTGTACAATGTTCGCCTGTGACTTTAGGACAGGAGCGTATTGATGGCCCTCATACGAATGGACATACAGTCGGTTGTGGTAGGTGCGGGACCCGTGGCATCTATGGTTATCCTAAAACCACGTCACAACAAGACCTTGGCCAAGCTACCCATACGAATTGGGTCCTATGAGTCAACCGCCATAAGCATGGGTGTGGAGGGACATACTCGCAAGCGTCCCATGACCCACGATCTTATGTGCGACCTAATCCAAAAGCTTGGAGCCAGCGTCTCGTGCGTGGTTATATGCGACGTACGCGGCTCTACCTTTTTTGCGCAAGTTCGTTTGACTAACGGCATGGGGGAGGACGTGTGCGTGGATGCAAGGCCCTCTGACGCCCTGGCGCTTGCCGTGCGCGTACATGCACCCATATTTGCCGAGGAAGACGTTATAGACCGCGCTGCACTCCCAGACTTCGGCGCCGTGGAGCGCGACGAGCGCGAGCGCGAGGCGGAGGCGTTCCACGACTTTGTGCAGAATGTGTCTCCTGACGACTTTGCGTAATGGTGTAGCCGCTTGCAGCGAAGGGGTTACCCCCTGGGTTTAAATCCCAGACCTAAACCCAGGGGGTTACCCCTTCGTTGCAAGCGACCCATAAAATAAGCGGCTCCACCCTTAGGGGCGGAGCCGCTTTTCTATAAGACCCTCGTGGGGGAGGTCTACACCTTAGTCGTCCAGCATCGACTCGTCAAACTCTTCGCCTACGCCAACGTCCACGTTGTCTGCATCGTCGGCCTGAAGGTCGGCATCGGCCAAGTCGAGCATGGCCTGACCCTCTCCTGCGCCTGCGCGACGCTTGGGAGCCTTCTTCTTGCGGGCTATCATGCGCGCCATGGCACTCACACGATCGCCCTCGGCCAAGTTCATTATCTTGACGCCCTGCGTGGCACGTCCGAGCTTGCTAATGTCGTTTGCCTTAACGCGTATCATAACACCTTCGACGGACACTATTACCAACTCGTGTTGGGGTCCGACCACGCGGCAGCCGGCGAGCTTGCCCTTCTTGGCGTTCTTGGCAATGGTAAACACGCCCTGACCACCGCGTTTGTGCTCGGGATATTCGCTTACCGCCGTGCGCTTGCCAAAGCCGTTTTCGGTTATAACCACAAGGTCACCCTTGCCGTTGCTAATTTCCATGCCCAGCATGCGAGCGTCGCCCTTAAGGTTAATGCCGCGCACGCCGCTGGTGTCGCGGCCCATGGGGCGCACCTGGCTCTCGTCAAACAGAATGGCCTTGCCGTCAGTGCTGCACAGGATTACCTTGCTCCCCTGCTTTACGCGACGAACGTCCACGAGCTCGTCGCCCGCGCGGAGCTTTATGGCAATGAGTCCGCCAGAGCGGTTTACGTCGTAGGCCGCCATGGACGTCTTCTTTACCATGCCACTGCTGGTGGCAAACATAAGGTATTCGTCCTCGGGGAAGTCGCGCGCCGTAAGAACGGCCATGGGATGTTCGCCCTCGGCCAGGTTAAGGACGTTTACGAGCGCCGATCCACGGGCTTGTCGGCTGCCCAGAGGAAGCTCGTGCACCTTGAGGCGATACACCTTGCCCTTGTTGGTAAAGAACAGCATGTAGTCGTGGGTGCTTGCCACAAACACGTCTTCCACGTAGTCGTTGTCCTTAAGGCTGAGCCCCCTCATGCCCTTGCCGCCACGGCGCTGCGAGCGGTAGGTAACCACCGGCAGGCGCTTTACATAACCGGCATGGGTAAAGGTAACTACCATATCCTCCTCGGCAATGAGGTCCTCCACGTCCAGGTCCTCTGCGGCGGTGGAGTTTATTTGCGTGCGGCGAGGCGTGGAATAGCGGTCGGATATCGAACGCAGCTCGTCCTTAATAACGCCCAGCAGCTTGTCCTTGTGCTCCAGGAGGTCCTTGTAGTAGGCAATGCGCTCGCGCAGGTCCTCGATCTGTGCCACAAGCTGGTCGCGCGCGAGGCCGGTAAGGCGACGCAGCCGCATTTGCAAAATGGCCTCGCACTGGATCTCGTCCAGGCCAAAGCGCTCGTTCATGCGGCGCTTGGACTCGGCATCGTCGCGCGAGGAGCGAATTATGTGCACGATCTCGTCGATATTGTCTACGGCAATAAGAAGTCCTTCACGAATGTGCAGGTCCTTTTGCGCCTTGTCGAGGTCAAACTGGGTGCGCCTGGTAACCACGTCCACCTGGTGGTCTATGTAGTGGCGCAGCATCTCGGGCAGCGTGAGCGTGCGCGGGACGCCGTCCACCAGAGCGATGTCTATTACGCCAAAGTTTGCCTGCAGCTGCGTGCGCTTGTACAGGTTGTTGAGGACCACCTGCGGAACGGCGCCGCTCTTGAGGTCAATAACAATGCGCATGCCCTTGCGGTTTGACTCGTCGCGCATGTCGGATATGCCCTCTATGCGCTTCTCGTTTACCTGCTGCGCAATCTTTTCTTGCAAAAGGCCCTTGTTTACCTGGTAGGGAATCTCTGTTACCACAAGGCGCTGGCGGTTTCCGCGGCCGACGCTTTCTACGTGCACCTTGGAACGCACGGTTATGGAGCCGCGGCCCGTGGAGTATGCGTCGCGAATGCCGTCGGTTCCCATAATAATGCCGCCGGTGGGGAAGTCTGGGCCGGGCATTACCTTAAGGATGTCGTCCAGCGTGGCGTCGGGGTTGTCTATGAGCAGGCACACGGCGTCCACGACCTCGCCCAGGTTGTGGGGAGGCACGTTGGTGGCCATGCCCACCGCAATGCCCGACGAGCCGTTTACCAGCAGGTTGGGAAAGCGCGAGGGAAGCACCGCGGGCTCGGACAGGGACTCGTCGTAGTTGGGCTGCAGGTCCACCGTCTCTTTGTCCAGGTCGCGCAGCATCTCCATTGCTGCGTGGGTAAGGCGCGACTCCGTGTAGCGCATGGCCGCCGGGGGATCGCCGTCCACCGAGCCAAAGTTGCCGTGGCCGTCCACCAGGGGCAGGCGCATGGAGAAGTCCTGCGCCATGCGCACCATGGAGTCGTAGATGGCCGAGTCGCCGTGCGGGTGGTACTTACCCATAACTTCGCCCACGGTCCAGGCACTCTTCTTGTGCGGGCGCGTAGGCACGATGTGGGCCTCGTTCATGGCGTAGAGGATGCGGCGGTGCACCGGCTTAAGTCCGTCGCGAACGTCGGGCAGCGCGCGGGCCACGATTACCGACATGGAGTACTCCAGGAACGAGGTCTTCATTTCCTGGCTCATCTCTATGGGCTTAAGCGCGCCGCCGTGGATGTCCGTAAGGTCGAGGCGGGTGCCGGCCTCGTCCGATATGGTGTGGCTCAGGTTGGCGCCGGCGAGGTTAACGGACCCCTGCTCTGGCGGGTAGTCGCCGTCTTCCCCGTCGAGCTCGTCGTACACGTCGGAGGGGTCCTCGTCCTCGCGCTCGGGATCCGTCTCCATGTCGTGCATGGCACGGTTTACGAGGTCATCCAGGTGGTCATGCCCATCCGGCCCACGCAACTCGTCCTGGTTCTCGTTGTTCTTCGTATCGTCTGCCAACTATCTCTCCATTCCAAACGCGCCACGCAGTGGCGCACCATTTTTCCCACCTAACAGGTCAGTCCGTGAGGACCGCTCCTGTCCGCCGCCCGCGCCGTGAGCGACCTCATGGGCGCGGCGACAAGCCCGCAACTTTATCCAGACGCACGCAAAGGACGCGCCTCGGACGTTGGGCAGGCTCTTGCCCGGCCGTTTTGTTGTGCCGCGCGCAGTTCCGCAGCGAGCGAAGCGATGCGAGGACTGTCTGAGCACGGCACAACAAAACGGCCGGGCAACGTACCAGGTCGCCTAGATATCCAGGAACCGCACGTCCTTTGCGTGGGTCTGGATAAAGTTGCGCCGCTTTTCCACCGTGGTGCCCATGAGGTCGCTCACGGCGCGGTCGGCGGCCAGGGCGTCCTCTACGGTGACCCGCAGCATTATGCGGTTCTTTGGCTCCATGGTGGTCTCCCACAGCTGCTCGGGGTCCATCTCGCCCAGACCCTTGTAGCGCTGGACGGTGTAGCGGCTGGGATCCTCGTACTTCTCGGCCTCTATGGCAAGCTCCTCGTCGGTGTACAGGTACTTGCCGTTCTTGCGTCCCTTGGGCTTGAGCTGGTACAGCGGCGGCTGGGCCACGTAGATGTAGCCCGCGTCGATCATCGGGCGCATGTAGCGGTAGAAGAACGTGAGCAGCAGGATGCGAATGTGCGCACCGTCAACGTCGGCATCTGTCATTATTACTATCTTGTGATAACGCGCCTTCTCGATGTTGAACTCCGGCCCCACGCCCGTGCCAATGGCGGTTATGAGCGAGGTAATGGTGTCGGAGCTGAGCGCGCGGTGCTCCTGCACGCGCTCCACGTTAAGGATCTTTCCGCGAAGCGGCAAAACAGCCTGGATGGAGCGGTCGCGCGCCATCTTGGCAGAGCCGCCTGCGGAGTCGCCCTCTACAATAAAGAGCTCGGTCATCTCGGGGTCGCGAACCGAGCAGTCCGCCAGCTTGCCGGGAAGGCTCGCGCTCTCCAGCAGGCCCTTGCGCCGCGTTGCCTGACGTGCCTTCTGTGCCGCAAGGCGGCCCTTGGCGGCCTGGTTGGCCTTCTTGAAGATCTCCTTGGCGGGGTTGGGGTGCTCCTCCAAGTATTCCGCGAGCCCCTGCGCCATAACCTTGTTGGTAAGCGTGCGCATGTAGGAGTTGCCCAGTTTGGCCTTGGTCTGGCCCTCAAACTGCGGGTCGGGGAGCTTTACGGATATAACGGCCGTAAGTCCCTCGCGCACGTCGTCGCCGGTAAGGTTGGCGTCCTTGTCTTTGAGCAGCTTCTTGGAGCGGGCGTAGTCGTTGAGCGTCTTGGTGAGCGCCGTTCGGAAGCCCTCCAGGTGCATGCCGCCCTCGTCCGTATAGATGTCGTTGGCAAAACTGAGCACCTGCTCGGAGTAGGTGGTGTTCCACTGCAGCGATATTTCCACCTCGCCGCGGCGGTCTGCCGGGGCGTCGTCGGCCGATGCTCCCTGGATGTAGATGGGACGGCTAAGACCGGGCAGGATGGTCTTCTCTTCGTTGAGGAACTTTACGAAGTCCACGATGCCGCCCGCGTAGCAGAACTCGTCGCGACGCGGCTCCAGCTCGCGCTCGTCTATGAGCACGATCTTGAGGTTCTTGTTGAGGAACGCCGTCTCCTGCAGGTGGTCATGCAGGGTGTCGTAGTTAAAGGTGGTCGTCTCGAATATGGTCTCGTCGGGCCAGAACGTAATGCTTGTGCCCGTGGCCTTGGAGGTTCCGACCTTCTTCATCTTTTGCGTGGTCTTGCCACGGCTGAACTCCATTTGGTAAACGGCGCCGTCGCGCTTTACCTCGGCCACAAGACGGCTGGAGAGCGCGTTTACCACGCTTACGCCCACGCCGTGCAGGCCGCCAGACACCTTGTATGCGTCGTTGTCAAACTTTCCTCCGGCATGCAGGACCGTGAGAACGACCTCCAGCGTGGGAATGCGCTTTTGGGGATGGCGCGCCACGGGAATGCCGCGGCCGTTGTCGGTAACGGTTACGGAGTTGTCCGCATGCACGGTTACGGTAATCCTCGAGCAAAAGCCGGCCATGGCCTCGTCCACCGAGTTGTCCACGATCTCCCACACAAGGTGGTGCAGGCCGCTCGCGCTGGTGGACCCGATATACATTCCCGGGCGCTTGCGCACGGGATCGAGGCCTTCCAAGACCTTGATGCTATCTGCACCGTATTGGTTCTTCTTTGCCACGTGTATCCTCTCTTTAGACAGTGCGACTTTCCATTATACCGCATGTAAGGCACTCAGAGACAGATTGAGGGGATATTATGCTTTGCGCGTATTTGTATCCTTAAATCTGCGCATCGTGGCGCACATCGCGCGAGAAACGCTCTGCCTTAGTCCGTCGGGCAAATCCGCCGTCTTGCCCTCCACATACGCACGTTCTGCAGGTGAGAGCTCGGGGAGGCTGGGCGCGCCCTCGCCGCGCGCCTGCGAGCCCGTCTTTGCGCGGGCGGCGCGACGGCTACCCGCGGGCGCCCGATGGTCCACGGTAAAGCGAATGTCGCTTATGGCCAGTCCGCGAAACGCGAGCCGCGAGAGATAGATGTCCTTGTTGGTGCCCAGCTCCATTGCCAGCAGGTTGGAGTCGAGCGCCACCACGAGCACGGGATCCACGCCAGCCTTGCCGGACTTGCGAAGCCAGACGCCCGTGGTGTGCTGCCGCTCTCGGTCGCCGTTTGCGGCATACCACGCCTTGGCGGCAGACGCCGCGGCCGAAAGGCCACGCCCCAAGGCACCGCCAAGGAGTTCGGACACCGCGTCGCCAGCGCGTGTGGGCTCGCCGCCGCGGTCAGCCGCCATAGTGCACCACCTTTGCGTTCCTTAGGAGCTCCTCGGGAAAGTAGGCCAGGTTGGTAGTGGTAACCACGGTTTGGATGCCGCCCTCCACAAATCTTGTCATGGCTGCGCGGCGCTGCTCGTCCAGCTCGCTCATAACGTCGTCCAAAAGCAGGAGCGGCTGCTCGCCCAGCACCTCGCGCGCGATTGCCACCTCGGCCATCTTCCATGCAAGCACCACCGAGCGCTGCTGGCCCTGGCTGCCAAAGGCGCGGGCGTCGCGGCCCGATATGCTAAACGCCACGTCGTCTCGCTGAGGTCCCACCAACGTAATTCCGCGGCGCAGTTCCTCCTCGCGCAGCTCCTCCAGGCGATCGAGAAACAGGTCCCTAAGCTCGTCTCGCTCCAGGGCCTCCACGCCGCCGCCGAGCGAGCACACATAGCTCGCGTCCAGCTCTTCTCCGCCTCCCACCTGCGCGTATATGGAGCACAGATGTCGCCTAAGGCGGGCAAACATCCCCAGTCTCGCGTGCAGCAGCGTGGCGCCGCCAAGGGCCACGCTGGCGTCCCACGCGTCAAGCAGACCAAGGTCGGGCTGGGGGTCCTTGAGCAGGCGGTTGCGCTGCTCCACGGCACGGGCGTAGGTGCGGGCCACCTTGCGATATCCCGTGCTTGCCTGCGTGCCAAAGGCGTCCAGCTCGTCGCGGCGGTAGCGCGCGGAGGACTTTACGAACGAGAGGTCGTCGGGACAAAACAGCACGCTCATAAGGGTGGACGAAAGGTCCGAGGGACGGCAGGGCTTGTCGTTTCGCTCAAAGCGCCGCTTGTTGCCCGCCACCTCGCACGCCACGTCCACCAGCCGGCCGTCTCCCTCCAGACGAAGAGAGGCCCGCGCACGGTCGGCGCCCTCGCGCACGAGCGCAGGGGTGCGCGGGCGGCGGAAGGACTGGCCCGCGGTAAGGAGCTGCAAGGCCTCCACGGTGTTGGTCTTGCCCGTGGCGTTGGGTCCGCAGAGCACGGTGAGCCCCGGGGCCAGGTCCAGCTCCAGGTTGGCAAAGCTTCGCCAGTCCAAGAGCTCTATGTGTGTGGCAACGAGTCCCATGTGCGGCCCCTCTCGCCCGTAACAGTTTCTACCTGCGGTCTTGTCTCCCTATCTACATCCTTACCGGCATGAGAAGGTACAGGTAGTTAATGCGCGCGAAGCTCTTGAACACGGCGGGCTGCATTGACGAGAGGAGCTCCAGCGAGACCTCCTTGTCCTGCGCCGCGGCGGCTGCGCAGTCCAGCACGTAGTGGTAGTTGAGCGCAATCGCCAGCGTTTCGCCCTCCACCTCCACGTCCACGAGCTCGGTGGACTCGCCCTGGTCGGGGGAGGAAGCCGAAAGCTTTAGGAGCCCTCCGTCGGAGTCGATGTCAAAGCGCACGGAGGGGTTGGACGTGGCTATTACCGACACGCGGCGCAGCGCCTGGGTAAGGCGAGCCGCGTCCAGCCGCACCGTGGTGTTGCAGTTTGCGGGAAGAAGCTGCTTGTAGTTGGGAAAGTTGCCCTCTATGCGCCGCGACACGTACGTGGTGCTGCCAAACGAGAACACAATCTGGCTCTGTGCGAGTCCAATGGACACGCTCTCGGTCATGGAGGGGAGCGCAAGCACGTCGTGGAACGTCGCGCCCGGCACAATGGCCTCAAACGTGCCCTCAACAGACGATGTCTCTGTGTTGGTGTCGCACACCGCCAGTCGGTAGGAGTCGGTGGCCACAAGGCGAATGGTGTTGTTGTCCACCGTAAGCAGCACGCCCGCAAGAATGGGTCGGGATGTGTCGCGGCTCGTTACCTTGTAGACCTTGTCTACCATTGTTGACAAAAGCTCGCTGGGAAGCTCCACCGACTGGTCCAGCGCAAGCGCGGGGAACTCGGGGAAGTCGGAGGCGTTGAGCGTGTTAAGCCTAAAGTGGCTCGTCTCGCACGAAATTGACATGGCCCCAGACTCGTCGTCAAACGTTACGGCTGCGTCGGGAAGGTTCTTTACCACACCTGCGAGGACCTTGCCCGAAACCACGGCGTTGCCCTCCTCCTCCACGTTTGCGGGGATGGCATGACGTATGGAGATGTTTATGTTGGTGGTCTGCAGCTCTATGGAGCCTGCCTCTGCCCGCAGCAAGACGCCACCGAGTATGGGAAGGGTGGACTGCCCGCCAAGACCCTTGGACACAACGGCCAACGCACGCTCGAGTGCCGACTGGCTTACCGTAAACTTCATGCTGCCTCCTATTTCTATTTATTTATTAAATACATTTAGTAGTAACAATAGGTCGTGTACAAAAGTAGAAAACTACTTATATACCACGCGGTGCTTCAACGGTTTCTTCTATCATCACACAATCGAAAAACGCTTTCTACACACATGTGGCACTTCTCGTCGCAAAGCGACGCGGTCTTAACAACCTTGTTAACATGCCTACTCCAAGATCTCGTCGCGAATCCTGGCTATGCGGTCTTGGAGTATGCGATCCTCCTTAATGCCTTCCTCCACCACGCCTATGCTGTGCTTTACCGTTGCGTGCGTGCGGCCTCCAAAGTGCTTTCCTATGTCGGCCAGGGTGTTGTCGGTAAGCTCGCGCGTGAGCCAAATGGCAACGTGGCGCGGCTCCATGAGCTCCTTGTTGCGCTTTGACCCCACCAGCGAGCTGTGGTCCACGCCGTAGCTTCTTTCTACCGCCTCCTGTATTTGGATTACGGTTACGCGGCGCTGTCCGCTGGGCCACTTCTGCTCGGCCACGGCAATAATGTCTTCCTCGGTAAGGCGCTTGCCGGTGAGCTCGTGCTGGAAAGCGAGCATGAGGCAGGACTGCACGTATCCCTCGATTACGCGGATGTTGGTACCCGCGCGCTCTGCCATAAGGCGGCGCAGCTCCTCGGGAATGTTTGCGTCGAGCCCTGGTATGTGCTCCTTGCGGGCGTCCGCGCGCATGCGCTCGTAAAACGCGTCGATGAGCTGCAACTTTAGCTCGTAGTCGGGCACCTGGATGGACACCGTCATGCCCGAGTCGAGCCGGCTGGTAACGCGCTCGTCAAAGCGCGACTGGCCCATGCCCAGCTCGGACGGCGTGCGGTCGGCGGCGAGCACTATTTGCTTGCCGTGCCCCACCAGGTAGTTAAACGTGTCGTAAAAGAAGCCAATGGTTCCCGCGGCCGTGCTCATAAGCTGGATGTCGTCGACAATGAGCACGTCGATGCTGTGGTAGTTTTCTGCAAGCACCGCCGGCGCGCCCTTTCCGGCATTCTTCATGGCACGCGAGTAGTCGTCTATAAAGTCGGTGGCCACGCGGTACACGCACACGCGCTCGGGGTCGTTTTGGGCTATGTAGTTTTGAACGGCGCGAAGGAGGTGCGTCTTTCCCAGACCGCTTTTGCCGTAGATAAAGAGCGGGTTGTAGTTGCGGTTTCCGTTGGCCACCTGCTTTGCCGCGTCGAACGCAAACTTGTTTTGGGGGCCTTCCACAAACCGGTCGAAGGTAAGCAGGGAATCGGTGGGCGTTATGTCTTCCACCAGCGGGTTTGCTCTCGTTGGCGCAGGCTGCGGCTCGGGGGAGGGGGCAGGTGCCGCAACGGGTGCCTGCCTCACGGGCTCGGGTTGGGGAATCGCCCTGCGCGGTGCTGCCTTGGGTGCGGCCGCAGGCGCCTGCACAACGACCTCCACGTGCAGCGGCATAAAGGCAACCGCCGAGGCCACCTCGTCCAGCTTGGACGAGAGCCTTCCTATTGTACGTTGCACGAAACGCGAAGAGGTTCCCACGCGAAGCGACGTTTCGTCGAGCTCAAGCGCCTGGCAGCTCCGAAGCATTGCCACGTTGGCCGCTGGCAGCTCGTCTGCCTCCAGGGCTGCCACCACGTCGTCCCACAGGACCTCCGCATCTGACTCGTTGGACGGATCCATCCGCACCTCCAGGTAATTGTTCTGGGTTACCAGTATATGATGAAAAACCCCTCCTGTGTTAAAAACTTTCCGCAGTTTTGTTAACGGCAGGGGAGTGGAATGCTTATGGATAGCAAAATTGCGTTGTTTATCATCACATATGATGAGTTAATGATTAAAACTAGAATAGTATTGAAGAATAGTCGAATGTGGTTTTACGTGCGGCAACGCGTTCTTTTCAACGACTTTTCGCGGCCATGCTCGACCTATCAAGGGGGAGTACCCCTCTTGATAGGCACCAATCAAGAGGGGCACTCCCCCTTGATAGGCTAGCCCTGGGCAACAAATGCCTGGCCCATTGCGGTGAGCCTGCGCTTTTGTCCGTCCTTGCGCACGAGGCCCGCCTCCTCCAGCGTTTGGAGCTCGCGCGTCCACGTGGGCTGCGACTCGCCATACTCGCGGGACAGATCCGACGGTCCCACGGCGTCGTGATCGCGCAAATAGTCCAGGACCGCCCGACTGCGCACCGTAATTTGCGGCCAAGACGGCATGGCTGGCTCCTGCGGCGCCGGCACGGGTTGCTGCCATTGCTGTGTTGGTTGCTGCTGCCACTGCTGCGGGCTCTGCGCTTGCTGTGCCGGCCACTGCTGCGGCGCCTGAGCGGGCCACGGTTGCTGCCAAGGTTGGGGCGCCTGCTGCTGCCATGGCTGCCAGTTGGAGGGCTGCTGCTGCGGCGCATACGGCTGCTGTGGCTGCTGCCAGACTTGCATAGGTCCCGCTTGCTGATAGAATCCCGAGCTAGAGGGTGCTGTTTGCTCTGCGGGTTGGGTGGAGAGCGTTACCACGGTTCCGCCGGACATGTTGTCCTCTATCTTTAGCGATCCACCCTTGTCGTGCATGTACTGCTTGACGTAGGGGAGGCCCGAGCCGACGCCACGAATGTAGCGGCGCATTTCCTCGGTGGCAGACGTGGTGCCGTATTGCAGCGCGCGATCCTTCTCTGCGATGCCGGGGCCCTGGTCGGAAAAGCGGATGGTGTTGCCGTGGTCCAGGATGGAGACGGTGGGCTCCATAAAGTAGGCGTGAATGAGGTTCTCCACGATCTCGCGGATAACCATAAAGGGAATGGTGCCGCCCTGCTGCTGCGCGAGCTGGGTAACCTGCAGGGTTATTTCCTCCAAATAGGCGCGTACGTCCTTGGGCTCCACGACCACCACGCGCGGCGCCGTGGCCGCGTCGTCGTACACCGCTATCCTCGCCGGATGGCGAACTTGTGCAAAATCTCCCGCCTGCTCGTTGCCGTTGTCCACAAACGGGTAAAAGTCCTGCGCCACGCAGCCTCCCTGCACTTCTCAACACGTTCTCGACTCTTGAAGAAAACTTTCAAGTCGAAATTTATCTGAATGAAAGTTTTCATCCAATGAGAATAACTTGATGAAAACTAACTAACACCGCTGAATAGATGGGTGAAAATTCTACCACGACAAACGAAACTTAACCAATCCAAGAAAGATTAATTTCTGCCGCGTGAAAGGATTCTGCGAGTGAACTGTGGCCCTGAATATGAGTAAGGGGTGCAGATTTAGCCCGCTTCGTCATGCGCGACCCGCCACGCTGGAGAAACATGGAGATACGACCCTCGACCCCGCACGCCAAACGCACGTCTTTGCGTGCAGTGTCATCTGACCACACGCAAAGACGTGCATCTCGGGGCCAACTGGCTCCCCAAACGCACGTCCCTGCGGGTAGTTTGGGCTTACTCCACGCAACGGCGTGCATTTCAGGTTCGCGCGACAGTCAAAACGCACGCGGTTGCGTGTAGTTCGGGCTGACTATACGCAACGGCGTGCATTTCGAGCGGTGGTGGTGTACCAGATGCACGTTCTTGCGTGTAGTGCCCACCGACTGCACGCAACCGCGTGCATCTCGAGTGCGCATGGGCGGACAAATGCACGTATATGCGGATAGAGGCCGCGGACTGTACGCACTTACGTGCATATTGGGCAGGCTTGGTGCGCCAAACGCCCGCACTTGCGGGTGGTCCCTACAGATCACGCACATTTAGGGGTCAGCTCATCGGCAAATGCACGTCGTTGTGTGCAGTTCCTGCAGACCACACGCAACGACGTGCAACTCGGGCTCGTAATGGGTGGCGTCCCCAGACGTACTTTTCGCGCACCATCCCGCCCCACGCGCGGAGCGAAGCGTTCGCGCGTCCCCCATCTATCCAAACGGCCCGCCGAAGGCGGGCCACCAATTCTCCCCACCTCAGAGGGGCAGTCTGGACGCGGGGCGCGGCCTGATGTTTGCGCGCCGGCGAGTTCCGCAGCGAGCGCAGCGAAGCGAGGACTGTCTGAGCCGCCGCGCAAACAGCAGGCCGCGCCCCGCAACCGAGCCCTCGCACATCGAACCACCACACGATTTCCGCTCTAAAACTCGCAGGTTGACACCCACGCAGCGTAATCCTAAAATTTTTAGCTCGATTCTCGAAGAACGTCAGGGGGCCGTTCCCCAGACCATAGCAATCAGGAGGAACCATGAAACGCACGTATCAGCCAAACAAGAGGAAGCGCGCCAAGACCCACGGATGGCCACCAAGGGCGGCCGTCAGGTGCTCGCTCGCCGTCGCGCCAAGGGCCGCAAGAAGCTTACCGTTTAGGTCTAGGCTATTGTGGAGACCATCAAGTCCAGGAAGGAATTTGAGAAGGTCTTTTCGCGCGGAAGACGCTACGGTCATCGGCTTGTTCGCGTGACCGTGCTTCGCAACGACAACGAGGCCCACGGTAAGGTAGCCTTCGTCGCCGCAAAGCGCTTGGGCAACGCGGTCTTTCGCAACAGATGCAAGAGGGTGCTCAGAGAGGCCGCACGCTCGTGCGGCCTGCCTGCGCAAGAGGCAGACGTAATCCTGTTTGCCACTCATGCGACGCACAACGCGTCTCCCAGGGAGGTGGCTGCCGCGCTCGGTGGCCTGCTAGGAAAGGCGTGTGTGGCATGAGTGAGAATAGGGGCGTGGTGGCGCGTGGGCTTATGCGCGCCATTAGGGGTTATCAGCGATACATATCGCCCTTACTGCCCGATTCTTGCATCTACAGCCCAACTTGCTCCGAGTACATGCTCGAGGCTATACGCAAGTATGGTGCCGCCCGCGGCTTTTGGCTGGGATTCAAGCGCATCCTGCGCTGCCACCCCTTCCATCGCGGCGGCTTTGATCCGGTTCCCTAGACTCAGTAAAGGCACGGACATATTATGTGGGAAGCATTCACAGGACTAATTACCAACATCCTTGTGGGGATTCACGGTTTCTGCGGAGACTGGGGCCTGGCCATTATTATCCTCACGCTCTGCGTGCGTCTTCTAATTATGCCGCTTATGACCCGCAGCACGCGGTCGTCGGCAAAGATGCAGGTATTGCAGCCAAAGATGAAGGAGATTCAGGATCGTTACGCGGACGATCCCGAAACCATGCAAAAGGAGATGTCCAAGTTCTACGCCGAGAACAAATTTAACCCCCTCGGCGGCTGCCTGCCCATCATCCTGCAGATGCCTATCTTCTTTGCGCTCTTTAGCGTTATCCGCAACATCGAGGCCCTCTCCAACGGCACGGCGTCCTTCTTTAACATCGTGCCTAACCTGGCGCTTGGACCGTCTCAGGTGCTCGCCAGTGGCGCGCCTATACAGGATGCCGCAATATACATCTTCCTGGACATCCTGTTTGGTGCCCTTACGCTCGTGCCCATGCTGCTTAACACGCAGGTGTCGACAGACCCGGCCCAGCAGCGCACAAGCCGCATAATGGGCATCGTAATGGCGGTGTGGATGGTCTGGATTGGCTGGAGCCTCCCCTCCGGCGTGCTGCTGTACTACAACACCTCGGCGCTCTGGCAGGTGGCTCAGCAGCAGCTCGTTACCCGCCGCGTTATGGAGCAGGCCAAGGCACAGGCAGAGGCCGATATGGCAAACAGGCCCGTGGAGGTAAGTGTGGTACGCAAGGAGCGCAAGGCCCGTCCGCACAAAAAAGGTTAGACAAAGCGCATTGGTTCGGGTGCCCCTAAGGGGGCGCCCATTGTTATATGTTGGAGGTATTCATGGCGAACAACGAGGCCGCCGCGCCCGAGGTCGCAGACAAGTACGCCGAGCTCCGTGAGCATTATGCCAACGGGGAAGATCTTACCGACGAGGAGATAGACACCATTGCCGACATTGCCGTTGGCCATGTGCGTGGCATTCTCTCGTTCTTTGGCGAGCAGGGTGCGTCCATAGACGAGTACGAAGGCGACGACGGCGAGCTTATACTCGACATAACCGGTGGTGACCTTGCGGTTCTTATTGGTCGCCATGGCCGTACGCTCGACGCGCTGCAGATGGTCGTGTCTTCCCTTATGAGCAGCACGCTGCGATTCCACTATCCGGTGGTCGTGGACGTGGAGGGCTACAAGAACCGCCGCAAGGAAAAGCTGCGCAACATTGCGTTTTCTGCGGCCGCACGCGCAAAGCGGCAAAAGGGACGGGTGTCCCTTCCTCCCATGAATGCCTACGAGCGCAGGCTCATTCACATTGCGCTTGTGGAGGACGACGAGGTTACCACGCACTCGGAGGGCGAGGACTCCGCACGCCACGTGGTAGTAACGGCGCTGCGTGGATAGGCACGAAGGCGCATATGCGGCAGAAGGGGGCCTCGGTCACACACAGCAGTGTGTGGCCGAGGCCTTGCGCGATTGCGGGCTGGATGTACGCGATCGCGACTGCGAGCTGCTGGCGCGCCATCTGGACCTCGTTATAAACAAGAATCGCACGCTCAACCTAACGCGTATAGACAGCGTGGAGGATGGAGCATACCTCCACGTTGCGGACTCCCTGTTGCTCCTTGGTGCCGTGGGCGCGGCACCGGCAGGACCGATGCTGGACATTGGAACGGGAGCTGGCTTTCCGGGCATACCGCTCTCCATTGTTGCTCACCGCCGCGGCACGCTGGTGGACTCGGTGGGAAAGAAGGTTGCGGCCGTAGAGGAGTTCCTGCACGAGCTGGGGCTTGATGCATACCTTGAGGCTCGCCATATCCGGGTGGAGGACCTTGCTCGCGAGCAGCGTGGCCGCTATGCGGTGGTTACGGCACGTGCTGTGGCACAGACCAACGTGCTCGTTGAATATGCCGCGCCGCTGCTGCAGGGGAGGGGCCGCCTCGTGGTGGCCAAGGCCCGTCCTTCCGAGGAGGAACTGGAGACAGCAGACCGCGCTGCGGTGCTGTGTGGTCTCAAACGTGTTTCACGTGAAACATTCGAGCTTCCCGGTGATCGTGGACATCGAGAGGTTATCTCGTACGAGCGCGTGGGCAAACCGTCCATACGCCTCCCGCGCGCAACGGGCATGGCCAAGAAGAAACCGCTGGGCATGGAGGCGTAGCATAGGTAGTGGGCTGCCCCCCAGAACAAAGGCCGGGCGCGAGGGCGCCATGGACAAACAGCCGCGCGCAGTTCCGCAGCGCAGCGAGGACTGTTTGAGTACGGCGCTTATCCATGGCGCCCTCGCGCCCGGCCTTTGTTCTGGGGGCAGCTATCCATTTGTGACCTGAGTGCTTATCAACGTCCATTCTTCACATTCGTGTCCGCTGGTTCGTATATGATGGTACACCGCATTAATGAAGCTCAAACAAGGAGGCTCTATGTCGGAAGTCATCGCGATTATTAACCAAAAGGGAGGCGTGGGTAAGTCCACCACTGCCATAAACCTGGCGGCGTCGCTGGGAGATCTTGGAAAGCGCGTGCTGGTGGTTGACTTCGACCCGCAGGGAAACGCCACGAGTGGCTTTGGTGTAGACAAGGACGAGCTCGAACACGACGTTTATGACTCGTTGACCAACGACATGCCGCTTTCCCAGATTGTGGTGGAGTCGCCGGTGCCAAACGTTTATGTGGCACCTGCGACCATACAGCTCGCCGGCGCGGAAATCGAGCTCGTGAGCGTAATGGCGCGCGAGAGCGTTTTACGCTACGTGCTTGAGGACGTGCGCGACGATTACGACTACATATTTGTGGACTGCCCGCCATCGCTGGGTCTCCTAACCGTTAACTCGCTCGTTGCGGCAGATTCGCTGCTCATACCCATCCAGTGCGAGTTTTACGCGCTTGAGGGACTCACCAAGCTGCTGGAGTCCATGCGCATGGTAAAGGGACGCCTTAACCCGAAGCTGGACATTTTTGGCGTGGTTATGACCATGTTTGACGCACGAACCACGCTTTCGCGTCAGGTTGTGGACGAGGTCCGCGAGTACTTTGGACAAAAGGTCTTCAACACCATTATTCCGCGCAACATTAAGCTTGGCGAGGCGCCTAGCCATGGGCTTCCCATAAACCTGTACGACCCGCGCAGCAAGGGTGCAATTGCGTATGCGGAGCTTGCCAAGGAGGTAGCCGCACATGGCTAAGATGTCGGGACTCGGCCGTGGATTGGGTGCGCTGTTGGGCGAGACCGAGAAGGAAGTTGGCGTACAGGACAACGACTCCGAGGGGCTGCGCGAGGTACCCATAAACAGCGTTGTGCCCAATCCAGACCAGCCACGCAAGACGTTTGACGACGAAGAGTTGGACGAGCTGGCTGCATCCATTGCGCAAAACGGTGTGCTGCAACCGATTGTTGTGCGCCAGAAGGACGGTGCATATCAGATTGTGGCAGGGGAGCGTAGGTACCAGGCCTCCAAGCGTGCGGGGTTGGAAACCGTGCCCGTGGTGGCGCGCGACGTTTCCGACCACGAGGTATTGCAGCTTGCGCTTATAGAGAATCTCCAGCGATCGGACCTTAACCCGCTGGAGGCGGCGCAGGGTTATGCCGATCTCATGGAGCAGAACGACCTCACGCAGGAGCAGGTGGGGGAGATACTGGGAAAGTCACGCTCGGCCATTGCCAACGCGCTTCGTCTGCTCGACCTGCCGCAGGAGGTGCGTGAATTCGTTTCTTCCGGACAGCTTTCTGCGGGGCACGCACGTGCCATACTTGCGGTAAAGGGCGATGCCGAGCGCATTGCCCTTGCGCAGAGGGTAATAGACGAGGGTTTGTCGGTACGTCAGACAGAAATCCTCGCACCGTTGTTTTCTGTCAAAACCGAAGCGAGCAAACCTGGCAGAAAACCCGCGCCGCAGTCGTACAAGAATGCCGCGCGCACGCTGCGTAACAGCCTTTCTGCCAAGGTTTCCGTGCGTACCGTTAGAGGTCGGAATAAAATAGAGATCGAATTTGGTAGCGAAGACGAGCTCCAGGAGCTAGTTTCGAGAATCGTGGGGGAGTAGCATGAAGCTGTTGGAACGTATTGTATTGACTATGGGCGCCGTAGTTGTGGGAGTAACGCTGGTGTATCGCTATGTCCTTACGGACGAGCAACGCTCTGCGCTTGGAGAGGCTTCGGACGCCATAAAATCTGCCACGCAGGACGTAACCGACAGCATTGCGCCGCTGCGCAGCGAGCGGACAAAGGCGGAGGAAAGGGCTGCAGTCGAAGCCAACCGCGCTCGTACCGCCGAGCAGTGGGAAAGCCTTGGGTTCTAAGGACGATATGGACTACGGGGTGTACGAAGGCCCGTAAGAAAGCGGGGCGCGCAAGGGGATATTCCTTGTGCGCCCCCGTTTTTTGACGAGCAGGTTGGGTACATTGCGGGGTGCCTGGAGGGGATACTCCCCTACGGGTACATCGCGGATAGTCCTCTTGCAATGAGAAAGGTTTTCCGCGATGTACCCGATGGGGAGTATCCCCTCCAGGCACCCCCGACTCGCCTTACCAACAAACCATCACCTAATGTTTCACGTGAAACTCTGCTTGAGCTGCCCACAGGCGGCGTCGATGTCGGCGCCACGCGACTGGCGAATGGTGGCTTCCACACCAACGCTTGCAAGACGCCTTACGAAGTCCTCTGCACGCCGCTCCGAGGCAGGGTGGAATTTGGACCCAGACACCTCGTTGAGCTGGATTATGTTTACGTGACACAAGGTGTCCCTGCAAAAGTCGCAGAGGTACGCAAGTTCCTCGTCCGAGTCGTTAATGCCCTTTATGAGCGCGTATTCGTAGGTCGGACGGCGCCCCGTACGGTCGGTGTATTCTCCCATGGCGTCGTAGAGGCGCAGCAGCGAGTAACGCCGTACGCCTGGCATCAGTGCGTCACGCGTGCGCTGAACGGCCGAGTGCAGCGATACAGCCAGCGTAAACTGCTCTGGCTCGCGTGAGAAGCGCGTGATCATGGGAATTATGCCACAGGTGGAAACCGTAAGATGCCTGGCACCAATGCCAAGTCCGTTGGGAGAGTTGAGCCTGCGCAGCGCTCCGAGCGTGGCATCGTAGTTGGCAAAGGGCTCGCCCTGTCCCATCATAACCACGCTGGTAACGCGCTCGCCAAAGTCGTTGCGTACGTGCACTACCTGGTCGTAGATCTCGTCTGCGGTAAGTGAGCGCGTAAGGCCTGCGGTACCGGTGGCGCAAAATGCGCATCCCATGCCACAGCCTGCCTGCGTGGACGCACACACGGCAAGGCGTTTGTCGCTGGGCATGCCAACGCATTCGATCGTTACCCCGTCTTCGAAGCCAAGCAGGTACTTTCTGCTGCCGTCTACTGACTTCTGGCACGTTACCTCCGTTACGCCACCAAGCGTGCACGTCTCTGCCAACGAGGCGCGGAGTGCCTTGGGAAGGTTTGTCATTTGGTCGAAGGACGTTACGCCCTTTTCCCAAACCCACTCCTCAATTTGTTTGGCCCTAAACGCCGGTTGTCCCATGTTCTTTAAAAGCTCCACGAACTCCTTGCTAGACAGCTTACGTAGGTCCGTCTTGCCCGCGCGCGCGGCCGTATTCTGTTCTTGATTTACAGGCTGCATGTTATTTTCCCCTTGTCCCTCTTATTGCAGGCCGAACAAAGTATCCTCATAGTTTGGACTCTGTCCAAAAGTATCTGCAGATACGAGTCTAGCGCAGGCTCGACGAACGAGGAAAAAGAACATGACAAACGACGTAACGGCAAACAAAGTGGCTGTTCTCGCCGGTGGATGGTCCGACGAGCGCGACGTGTCGCTTATGTCTGCTCGCGAAGTGGCTGCAGCCCTTAAGCAGGCGGGATTTAAGGATGTGGACCTTCTGGACATAGCGTCTCCCGACTTTGCCAAAACACTGTGCTGTGGCAATTACGATGTGGCGTTCGTGGCGCTGCATGGCGAATACGGCGAGGACGGCTGCATACAGGGCATGCTGGAGGTCCTGCACATACCCTATACGTTCTCTGGCGTTATGGCTTCGTCCATGGCGATGGCAAAGGACGTGGCAAAGGTGGTCTACGAACGCGCGGGAATACCTGTGGCTCCTGGCATGGCCTTCGACCGCGACCATGAGCCCACGCAAAAGGAGCTGGACGAAATCCTGGAAAAGCTTGGGCTCCCGCTGTTTGTAAAGCCAGCCAGTAACGGCTCCAGCTTTGGCATTACGCGCGTTACTACGCCTGGAGAGCTTAGGGAGGCCATAGAGCTGGCGGCACAGAGCGACGGACGCGTTTTGGTGGAGTCTGCCGTAGAAGGAACCGAGATTACCGTTCCCGTGGTGGGCAACGCGCACCCCGAGGCGCTTCCCATAATAGAGATAGACACAGGCGCGGACTTCTACGATGCTAAGGTAAAGTACGAGCCTGCCGAGTTGCATCACCGCATTCCTGCCAACCTTCCCGACGACGTATATGCCAAGGCGCAGGAGTACGCGTTGCAGGCGCATGTTGCCCTGGGCTGTTGCGGTTGCTCTCGCAGCGACTTTATTGTTAACGCGCAGGGGGTGCCGGTAATACTGGAAACAAACACCATTCCTGGTATGACGGCAGCGAGCTTGCTTCCGGATGCGGCACGCCACGACGGCATTGAGTTCCCGGAGCTCTGCCGCCGCTTTATAGAGCTGGCCTTGGAAGAGGCGTAAAGCATGGCAGCCCAACGTGGTACTGTGGCAACATTGGACGACCTTCTGTTGCCTTCCACCTCGCCGGAGATTCGCAGGCGCTATTACGCGCTTGCGTCGCGGGCGAAGGATGAGTCCTTTGGTCTTTTGGAGCAGGACATCGTTATGCTCGATACCGAGACCACGGGTCTTTCCTATAGGAAGGATCAGCTTATAGAGATAGCCGCAGCACGTATTAGCGGGTATAAAATAGTTGAAAAATTTGAGACATACGTTTACCCTTCAATGTTAATACCTGCGGAAATACAGGAATTAACAGGTATTACAAATCACGATGTTAGTAATGCACCCATGCCCGAGGATGCCGTGGCCGCCCTTGCCGAGTTTGTTGGTGGCATGCCGGTGGTGGCACACAATGCAGCTTTTGACCGGAGCTTTATAAGCAAGGTGCCAGGCGGAAGCGAGGTTACGGACACCTGGATAGACTCGCTCGCGCTCTCTCGCATAGCGCTTCCGCGGCTTACCTCCCACAGTCTTGCAAACATGGCACAGGCCTTTGGATGCGCGGCCGTGGAACATCGTGCCATGGCAGACGTCGAGGCACTCTGTGGCATGTGGCGCATTATGCTGCTTGCGCTTTCCGACCTGCCCGGCGGCGTTCTGGATCGTATGGCGCACATGCACGAGGAAGTGACGTGGCCGTTTAGGGCCATCTTCTCGTATTTGAGCGAGCAGGCAGCGGCAGACACCAGAACGCTTCGCGACGTGCGCAGGACCCTAACCTCACAGCAAGAGAGCCATAGGCGCCAGGACGCCATGGAGCTCGTTGATTCGGACGGATTTGGCATTGGTCCCGTAACCGTGGGGGAGGACGAAGTAGCCGCAGCGTTTGGCCCCGACGGCGTGGCGGCCAGGATGTACGACAGTTACGAGAGCCGCCCGGAGCAGGTGTCAATGGCGCAAGAGGTGTGTGCTGCGCTCAATACGGGAACCCATAGGGCGCTCGAGGCCGGCACCGGCGTGGGCAAGTCCATGGCATATCTTCTTCCGTCCGTGCTGTTTGCCCAACGAAACGACGTTACGGTGGGAATCGCAACCAAGACGAACGCCCTTACGGATCAGCTGGTATCCGAGGAGCTGCCGGCGCTTGACGCCGCACTGCCTCAAGGCGTGAGCTACTGCAGTATTAAGGGCTACGACCACTATCCATGCCTGCGCAAGGTTGAGCTGGCAACTGTTAGGGAGCTTCCCGAGGAAGTGGGGAGCATAACGGGCGATACCTTTGAGGAGGCAGCCGCCGACATCCTTACGGCGCTGGCGGTGGTAATGGCGTTTGCCAGCCAATCGGCCGACGGAGACCTAGACGCGCTCGGAATACGCTGGCGCAACGTCCCGCGCTACCTTGTAACCACCACGCCTGCCGAGTGCATGCGCACCCGTTGCCCGTTTTTCCCACACGAGTGCTTTATCCATGGCGCTCGCAGGCGCGCGGCAAGTGCGGACGTGGTGGTTACCAATCACTCGCTTCTTTTGCGCAATGTTGCATTGGAGGGGGCGCTCCTCCCGCCAATCCGGCATTGGGTGGTCGACGAGGCACATTCGTTTGAGCAAGATGCCCGCAGACAATGGGCAAAGGAGCTCTCTGCAGAGGCGACAAACCAGGCATTTGGCACGTTGGGCGGCATTAATACGGGTGTAATACACGGTATTATGACGCAAATACAGGGACTCGACGCGTCCACGCTGGTTGCAGGGCTTCTTACCAAAGCTGCAGCTTGCGTGCGGCGTGCCTCAGTTGCGAGCGCCAACCTCCTTGCCTGTGTGCACGAGCTTTCGTCCGTTGCACCGCCAAACGGCGGCTACGACAGCACCACGTTATGGATTAGCGATCAGGTTCGTATAAGCGACGAGTGGCATGCCTTGGAATTGGCAGCAGCCACGGCATCTGGCTGCTTCGAGGAGTCCGTAAAGTCTTTGGACCAAACCGCAGAGGCGCTTATGCCCGAAGCCCCGCAGCTCGCCAGTGATCTTGCGCACGCAACGGATGCGCTTCGCGAGCTTTTGGACGCGCTGCGAACCATAGTGCTGGAGCCCGATAATACCTACGTATACTCGGCAGAGCTCTATAGGGCCAAAAGGCGCATGGGACGAGAGCGGCTGCTGGCAGAGAAGCTCGATGTTGGTGCGGACCTTGCCGAGTCGTGGTACCCGGAGACCATGAGCGTTAGCTACACCTCGGCAACGATGGCAGTTGGTCAGAAGTTCGATCACTTTAACCATGCGGTTGGCTTGGATCACCTTCCCGCACAAAAGTACGCAACCATGCAGTTTGAGAGCAGCTTTGACTACGAGGGACACATGTCGGTGGTTGTTGCGCGCAACATGCCCGCTCCGACAGACGGCAATTACCTCGTCGCGCTGGAGGATTTGCTCTTTGAGGTCCATCGTGCCATGGAGGGGTCGGTTCTAACGCTGTTTACCAATCGTCGCGAGATGGAGCAGGTCCACCGTGCTCTTAGGCCAAGGTTGCAGCAGATTGGACTGGATGTGGCGTGCCAAGAGAGGGGATCGTCTCCGCGACGGCTCCGTGAGCGGTTTATGGCCGACGAGCAACTATCGTTGTTTGCGCTCAAGTCCTTTTGGGAGGGGTTCGACGCATCGGGCGACACACTGCGCTGTGTGGTAATACCACGCCTGCCGTTTGCGAGCCCACGTGACCCGCTGGTGTGTGAGCGAGAACTCCGCGAGCAGCGCTCGTGGTGGCGCTACTCCCTTCCTGAGGCTGTGCTTTCGGTAAAGCAAGCCGCTGGACGCCTTATTCGGTCGTCCACGGATACCGGCGTACTAGTGCTGGCCGACTCAAGAATTTGTACCAAGCGTTACGGCCAAACGTTTTTGAGGGCACTTCCCTCGAGCAACGTGAGCATGCTGGAATGCGAGAACGTAGGTCGCTACATCGGCCTCTGGCGTGCCTCGCGGTAAGGGCAGTATAGTGTGCCTAAAGGGGATACTCCCAATCGGGTACATCGCGGATAGTCCTCTCGTAAAGAGACGGGTTTGCCGCGATGTACCCGTAGGGGAGTATCCCCTTTAGGCACACCACGACGTACGTCAAGCTTTCCCCAACACCCCACGCGCATACTGCGCGGCAAGTTCCATAATACGCTTGTCATTCACGGTAATACATCCATTACCTGCGCAAATACGTCGTAGTAACCACGTGCTTTGCTCACCGTAATACGGTATAGTGCCACGTATTATATCGTCGGTATTCTCTGTAATACGCAATCCAGGCCAATCGAAAGACGAGTAATACAGCTTATTGGTAAACGTAATACCAAATCGCCGTGCCTCAGTCGAAGGAGCAGGCGTAACATCCTCCAACTCCTCGGCAAGCTGCACGTCGCTCATGCGGGCAACGTTAAACTTGCGTTCTTCGTCTATGTGCAAGTCGTCGGCAACAATGTACCAATTGCCTCCGCTCGAAAGCAGTCTTCGCACACGTACGCTTCGATGCCTTGGCTCCGCGTCCTTTAGCCCTTGGTACATAAACGTGAGACGCCGCATTTCGGCGCAAGCTTTTGCACAGGCATACAGAGCCTCGTTGGATTTGTTAGGCGAGCCAAGCGTGCGTCGAACCTCGCTTGCGGCTACCTCCTCGGATACAAACGATTCCTGTATTACCATGCGCAGCGGGTCATCCTCGTTTATGCCCGCCACATCGAGTGCGTGCAATAGTGCCATGGTTTCGGCAGACGTAAGGCGAATGGGCACGCCGTGTGTACCGGGATACTGCAATGTGTATTCTGTCTCGTCGTCGTTGGAAGAAATTAGGAGTCCGTTAATCTCTTCGCCCGAAGCTTGGCACACGATGTCTACCATCGACCGAGCTTCGTCTGTCGACAAGCCCAGCCTAGATGAAATTGCGTCCAGGGTAATGCTGTCACCCGTCTTGCTCAGTGATCCCAACAACGCCACGAGCTCGCGTACCCTCTCGCTGTTGCCCTTGCGACCCACGCGGGTAGAACTACGCTGTGCCATTGTTGCCTCCTGCCGTTTGGTTAAGAATGCGCCTCCACTCGAGCACAAGTGACTCCGGATTTAGGGGACGCATCCCCTTTGCAATGGCCCACGATGCGGCCATGGACTCGTCGCAAACGTACTCTATGCGCTGTGTACCGTTTGCATCCTCGAAGGTGGCGTTATACAGGGGGTCGCCAATCTGAAACGGAAGGACTATAAAGTCGCGAACATCAAAGTCGTCTGGTACTTCGAACGACTTTCGAGGTAGCTCCTTGGAAGCAAGAACCCTGTCAAGCCTGTATGTGTGCGGCCCTGCATCGGAGTCGTCCATGTTGGCTGCAACCATATAGGTATTGTTAAGCAGATAAAAGAAGCCATAAGGCGCAACGGTTCGGTCCACCGTGCTGCCGTCTGCCCGCTCGTAAGTTATGCTTGCTGCGTGTCCGACCGCGCGGCATTCTTCCAAGCGAGATATATTGCTGTTTCTCGAACGAGCCTCTGGCGGTATGGCTGCCCCCGAGGTGCCGTCGAAGGCTCGGTCAATCTTCGTGAGTGCAAGACGTAGGTCTCTTGCATAGGGATACGATGGGTCCGATGCCAAGGGGAGAAGCAAAAAGTCCAAGAGCAGTGCATCCTGAGCCGTAAGAACGCTTTCGTTTGCAAACGATGCATCTGCATCCACGTACCACGTGGCCACATCCTCTTTGTTTTTGCCCTTCTTGTTGCAACAAACAACGAGTCCCGTAGCAAGCAGCTGTTTGCGATCGCGCGAAAAGGTTTTTGCAAACGCAGCGTCGCTTAGGTCGGCAGAATAGAACTCCCGACGTATTTCCGTGGTAGTAAGCGGCCTTCTCGTGTTAATGAGGGCAATGGCCAGCGAAAGTATTCTTCGTGCCGACACCTCGTCGGCCGTAGGTTCCCTAAACTCTGAGTCCCATGCATCCATAGCTACACTCCTCTGGTCTTTGCCCCGTACCTTATCACACGAACACAAAGCGGTGGTATTACATACTGTATTACGTAGAATACAGCGTTAATACAACGGTTGTATTACGGATGTAATAAGGGGAATACGGCTTGATAAGCAGGCTGTCAAACATTGCTGTGCCTAAAGGGGATACTCCCCATCGGGTACATCGCGGATAGTCCTCTCATGATGAGACGTGTTTGCCGCGATGTACCCGATGGGGAGTATCCCCTTTAGGTACAGCATCCGGAAGCGCGACGTACCCTCAGCGGAGAAACACTTAACTGCACGGCTCGCCACCCACTCTCTCCACTGCCTCCTGTGGGCAGCCCGCTCGCCTGTTGATAGATATTAATTGTACTTGTGAGCCCTCAACAACTGCATTTTACGTATACTGGAACGTTGAGGCGGCATGGCCGTCGCGTATGCGAGCAGCAAAGGAAGAGGAACATGGCAAAAACGCGAGACTACATGGACTATCTGGACGAAAGAATCCAGATCGCGCCCGCAAACAGTCAGGAAGAGTATCAGGCGGCGGAGACCATAGCCGAGGTTCTTCGCGACCACGACCTGGAAACAAACATCGAGGAGTTCGATGCACACCCCATGGCAAAGCTCTTGCCTGCGATTCTGACCATCGTGCTCTTTGTGTGCCTGCTTGTGGCTGGCCTTACCGAGGGGGCTGTTCACTTTATTGTGGTGATCCTGGCCATCGCTGCGGTTGGCGTGCCGCTGTACACCCACTTCTCGGGAATGAACCTCTTCGAGAACGTTGGTCCCGCATCGCGCAGCCAAAACGTGGTTGCCGTACATCGTGCGACTGGTAGCAAAGTGGTAAAGGGCGCGCGTCCAATTGTGGTCGTTGCTCACTACGACACCCCTCGCGAGAGCCTTCTAAACAAGGGACCCATTGCGCGCAACAAGGCACTGCTTTTGAGCTTGTCTATTCCGTGCATGATTGCGGTGGCCGTTAGCGTTCTCTTCCAGCTAATGGTGTTCCTGCCTGGTGTGCTAAGGACCATAACCTGGGTTATTGGTCTTATTGCCCTTATCCCGCTGCTGTTTGTTGCAATCTCCACCATCTACGACCGCTTTGCCCCCTGCACCGAGGGTGCCAACAACAACAAGTCGTCCGTTGCGGCTCTTCTGAGCATAGCCAACGCGGTCCGTCCTGTACAAGACCGCGTTGACGGCGTTGAGGCCGAGCGTCCGAAGCGTCCCGCCCGCAAGCGTGCTGGCGACGAGCCTGAGCCAGAGCCCGAGCCACGACGTGTTGAGGTACTTGAGGAAGTCTACGGTGTGCGCCATGGCGCTGAGGTCCTTGGATCTCTTGGAATCCTTCCGCCCAGCTGCGAGATCGTATACAAGGAACCGCGCATCCAGGTTGTGGAAGAAGAGACGGAAGTACCTGCTCTTGCTCCCGCCTCGCAGGAGTATGACGAAGATGAATTTGACGAGCGCAGCGAGGATGTTCTTGCGGAGGACGACGCTAAGGAAGGCGACCTCGAGCGTGATATAGACCAGAGCGACTTTGAGGAGCGTGCTGTAGGCGAGGACCTTCCCAACGACGCCGACGATTCGGATCTTCTTGAAGGCGAGGAAGCCCAAAAGGAAGACGCTCCGGAAAACGAAGAGCCTGTCGAACAGTCCGAGGGTCAGTCCGAGGAAGAAGGCGAGAAGCCTATCGAGGATGTAGACACCCAAGAGGATGTGGAGCCCGCAGCAACAACCAACGCCAGGCTTTCGCGGTCTCTTCCCTCGTTCTTGGAATCCGACGACTCAAAGACAGGCGAGCCCAACGACGACGATGCGTACGAAGACGACCAGTACGATGACGAATATGACGACGAGTACGACGACTACGACGACGACTACGACGACTACGACGACGAGTACGAGGACGATTACGAATACGAAGACGAGAGAGAAGACGAGGACGAAAAGCCGGCTGGCGTAGGCGGTTGGTTCTCCGCGCGCGTTGCCTCCATACGCGAGTTCTTCTCTAAGAATCGTGGTTCCGATGTAAAGATTGAGCCCGGCGAGGACCGCAGGTATGCGGACGATCAGGACTACGAGGATTACGACGAGGAGTCCTACGACGACGAGTACGAGGATAACCAGTACGAAGACGATCAGTACGAGGGCGACGTGTACGACGAAGACGATCGTTATGACGACGATCAGTACGATGATCAGTACGACGAGGAAGACGTTTACGAGGAAGACGAGCAATACGACAACGATAGCTACGACGATACCGATCAGTATGAGGACGACCAATACGACGAGTACGAAGACGAAGAGTACGAGTACGAACAGTACGAAGACGAGGGTGCAGACGAGGACGAATACGATAGCTTGCCCGCAGAGGAGGCCGTGGAGCCGCAGGAGGTTGCGGAGCAAGATTCCTCGGACGAGATTCTCGAAGACGATAGCAAAGAAAACAACGATGTGACCCTTGCTGACGACTCAGGTGCTATTGCAACTGAGGAAGAAGAAATAGACGACAACGTTGACGTGTCTGAGGCGGTAACACCCGCAGCTCAGGTGATTGCGGCCGATCTTCCGTCGTTCGATGAAAAAGACCAACAGGATGATATAGAGGAAGACCAAGGCGAGCCCGAATACGAATACAGCGACTACGAATACGACGAGGATGAGTTCGAGGACGAGGACAACTACGATTACGACGAAGAGTACGAATACGAAGACGAATACGAAGAGGAAGAAGAGTACGTAGAGGATCAAGAGGAGTACAAAGAGTACGAAGAGAGCGAAGAAGGGGAATACGAGGAATCCTACGAAGAGGATTACGAGGACGAAGCCTACGATCAGGACGAATCCGAAGTGTACGAGGAAGATGCGGCGCAAGCATACGAGGACGCTGACGCCTACGTATCGCGCAAGAAGACGGTCGGTGGCCGTATTGCGCGCTTCTTCCAAAAGATTCGAATAAACGAGGATGATGTGCGCGCTGCAAGCGAGGCAGCAAATGAGCTTACGCCCGAAAGTGGATATACCGAGCAATACGCCGAACAAGTTGAGGATTACGAAGAGTACGAAGAGCACGAAAGCTACGAAGAGGATCAGGCATACGAGGGAGAAAACCAGTACGAATCCAGCCAGGTCTACGAGGAGGCTTACTACGAGGAGGACTTCTACGAGGACGAGGATTCGACTGCAGCGGCATACGAGCCCGAACAGAGCATGGACCAAGAGGTTGTGCCTCAAGAAGAAATGTATGTTCAGGATAGCGCGCAGCAGCCGCAGCAGTATTTTGAGCCTCAGCAGCAGGAGTCCTACCAAATAGATCTGGAGCAACAGGTCCAGGAGTCCGAGCCGGTGGCTTATCCCCAACAGTATGGTGACGACGAATACGTTAGGGGAGAGTTCGCGCAGGTTGATCTGTCGTTTGACGACGAGGTGCAAGACGGAGGCGCTCTGGCACAGCAGCCAGAGCCGGAACCCGCGCCCGAGCCGTTGGCCGATCCTAATCTCCTGCACTTCGATCGCGAAGAGGACACGGACATCCCACCAAAGGACGACACGGGACTCAACATGATTTCCGAGAGCTACGACCTCTTCTCTGGAGATGTGCCGCGGGCTGCGGAATATCAGAAGCCGATTCCCGTAGAGGATCCCAATTGGGGTGTTACCTCGTATCAGCCCGCACGTCCGGCAATGAGCATCGCTCGTCGTGCTGCGCTGTTTGATCTTCCGGACCCATCACGCGGCTCCATCGACCCGTTTGCCGATGAGTACGAGGACTACGACGACGAGTACGATGAGGTAACGGCACAGGATGCAGTCGCGCAGCAAGCGGAGCCCGCACCCGAGCCAGAACCTGCGCCAGCACCCGAACCGGAGCCCGAGCCTGCGCCCGAACCTGCGCCCGAACCAGAGTCTGAGCAGCAGGAAGACGTAAAGGCAGACGAGCCTGTACGCGATCCGTCCTCTACGGGTAGCTTCTGGGGCAAGCCCAATGGCGGCCAGTCCGACTGGAAGGGCGGAGCAACCACTCGTGCCGACCTTGCCGAGGGCGACGAGCCCATCTACATCGACGCAGAGGACTTGCAGGATGCAATCCTGGAGATGGGTGACGAGTTCCTGGTAGCGCACGATATTTGGTTTGTTGCAACTGGCGCTTCCGAGGTTGACCATGCCGGCATGCAGGCGTTTATTGACACGCACCGCAGGGACATTCGTGGCGCGTTCTTGGTAAACATGGACTGCATTGGTTCCGGCGCGCTTTCGCTACTCGTACGCGAGGGCGTAAACTCGCCGCGTCGTGCCGACCGCCGTCTGGTGCGCATGATTACTGGTATAGCCCAAGACTTGCATATCCAGCTGGACACGGCAATTTGCAACTGGGGCGAGCACGACTCCGCTACCGCAATGCGTTCCCGCGTGCGTTCGGTAACCATTACCGGCCTGGATGACAACAATCTCCCGGCATTCTCGCACACACCCGACGACGTGCCCGAAAACGTGGACCCACGCCAGGTGTCTGATGTGGTGCGCATTGTAACGGAGCTCATCCGCCGTTCGTAACAACGTGGCAGGATAGAGAACAGGCCACGGATAGGGGACAGTCCCTTAGCTGTGATTTGGAAAAATCACAGCTAAGGGACTGTCCCCTATCCGTGGCCTGAGCTGTAATAGTTGCTTACAGCAAACGTCGTGCAATCAGCAGGCTACCACCAAGAACAGCCAACCCGGCAGCAAGCAATGCCATGCTTCCGTTGTCACCGGTGCCTGGAGTGCGGGTGGCGTTTCGCTCGGTCTTGTTTTCAGGCTCTTCGGTCGCCTGTCGGTCTACAGTTACGGTTTGTGCCTCGTCGTTTATGTTTGCATGCTCGGCAATCATATGGCCTTCATGCAAGCAGGTCTCAAAGACCACAACGCCGCCTCCCTTGGCCAATAGAGCATCGAACTCAAACTCAACCTGTGCCTTTCCGTCAGGTGATTCGGGCTTTATGGTTGTGGAGGAGGTCACAGTGCTGCCGTCTCGTGTGGTAATGGGACGACCAGAGTCCTTGTCGTACAACTGTCCGGTAATTACGTAGGTCTTGCTAGGGGTAAGTCCCTTATACTGCACTTCGTCAACTATCCGCACTTTACCGGTGGCAGGAATACTCTTGCCAGAGGTGTTAGCGTTGGTAGCGGTGGTGCGCAACGTGGGAACCGTTACCGACTGCTCCTCGCTGTTTAGGTCCTCGTGCGAGGCAATCTTGCGTCCGTCCTCACCTTCTCCTTCAAGGAGGTTCTCGAACGCAACCAGGCGCTTGCCTGCGTAAGCACTCAAATCTGCCTCAAACTCAACGTTCTGCACACCTTCCGAGCTGTGTGGCACAAACGTAGTGCTGCTGCTCAGTGGCGCATCGTTTGCTATTACGCCCTTTCCCGTCTCCGAGTCCATAAGCGTTCCAATCAGTGTATATGTTTGTCCAGGTATGAGGCCCTTGTACTCAACGGCGTCAATGATCTTGGCTTTTGCACCCGCAGCCTCGTGCGTTCCAGTCTTGTTTGAAAGCGTGGTGTGTATGTGAGGCACGCGCACGGTTTGGGCCTCGTCGTCTAGGTTTGCATGCACAGCGAGCTCAACACCATCGCGGTAGAGCTTCTCGAATGCAACAAGCTCCTTGCCAAGGGCAATTGATGCGTCGAAGCTAAAGGTTACAACGGCGGTTCCCTCGGACTCCTGCGCTACAAAGGTCGAGGAAGCCTGTATCTCGTTGCCATCCTTGCTGGTAAGGGGCTTTTGCGTGGCCTTGTCCATAAGTGTGCCTTGCACCACGTAGGTGGCTCCCGGCTGAAGTCCCGAATACGCAACGGTGTCTTTTAACTCTATCTTTTCCGTTGCGTAGACCACGTGGTTGCCGTCTGCGTCTGCAAGCTCGGTGCGAAGGCCTGGCATGCGAACGGTCTGGCCCTCGTCCTGCAGATCTGCATGGCTCACAAGGTCACATCCGTTGCAGCTCAGCGTCTCAAAGGCAACAAGCGTGCGGCCCTGGGCAAGGTTCCCGGCAAACTCGAACGTAACCTGCACGGAACCGGTGGGCTCCGATGCAATAAAGCTGGTCCTGCCACATACGTTTGCACCCGACTCGTCCTGTAGGGGCTCCTCGGTTTGCTTGTCCATAAGGGTGCCGGTTACAACGTAGCGGCGATTTGGCTCAAGGTTCTTGTACGCAACGGTATCCACAAGCTTCACGCGTTCCGCAAAGGCAATCTCTTTGCTGCCATCAGAGTTTGTAAGGCTTGTTCCCAAGCTGGGAAAACACACGGTTTGGTTTGCGTCGTTGGTTTCACGGTGATAAGCCACCGGAGTGTCTTGTCCAGACACATACACGTACTCGTATGCCACCACGCTCTTGCCAACAAGGTTGGAGGCGTCCAGGTTAAACACAACGGTAGTGGTGCCGTTTGATGCATCTGCCGTAAAGGAGCCTTCGGCCACCGCCAGCGGATCCGAACCTTCGCTTTCGCCTACCTCGTGGAGCTCGCCCTTAACCACGTACTCCGTACCCGGCGTAAGATCCTCGTACGCTATGGTGTCCATAAGAGAAACTTCGCCCGCAGGTGCCACATGCAGGGTCCCGTCGTAGGTAAGCGTCGTTCCAATCTTGGGATTTATCTTCCTTGTGGGTGTGTTGTCTACCGTACCCACGTCCACAACCTTGTTGTGCTGGTGAATTCCTACGGTAAAGCTCACCAGGTCGTGGTCCTTGTTTGCTTCCGACGATAGCTCGCGTACGGTGTACACGTCGTAGGGGAGCGCCTTAAGGTCGTTGTTTGGCTGGGTATTGCGGTCGTTGCGACCACTAAACCACACGCCAGCCTCAGGATCGAGCTTCTTTGGATCAACCACATTGTTCGAAAATGCCTGGTCGTTCTTGTTTGTATTGCGGTCGTGGGGCGCGGCCTCGGTGTCTACCACCCCGTTTTCGTCGCTAACCATAACATGTGCTTCTCCGGTGGTGTTGCTGGTAACGAGCCATGCCACGTTGCGCATGCGCTCCATGGTTTTGCCGTCCACCTTGTTGAACATAAAGCCACCGCGGATTACCTGGTCGTCCACGGAATCGCTGGTACTGGACACGTCCACCATTGCATCGTCCTCGCGAATACTTACCTCCTTGCTCCACTCCTCGTTTAGAAGGAATCCCTTTGGAGGCGTTTGCTCGCGTATTTCGTAGGTGCCGTATGGGAGGTCGCGATTCTCTGTTTGGGCAATACCGTCTTCGTTCGTAGAAATAGTAAGTACTTCTTCGCCTTGGCCAATGGTCTTGCCCCTTACCACCACGGGATTGCCGCTCTTTAGGGTAATTGAGAAGATCGCGCCTTCCAGCGTAGCCTCTCCCTGCGTAAGGTGGTCGTTTAGCTCGCGAGAGATCTTTCCCACGCGTATTCCGCCTCGAACGACCTCGTTGGACATGGGGGCGGCTAGTGGAACCACGGTATACATACGGTTTTGTTCCAACGTTACCGTTTGGGGGTTGGCCGTAATAAGCATGGAGGAGTTGGTATCGCATTCGCGCACCTCGTAGGTGCCAAGGGGAAGATAGTCGGCTGGCGTGCTCGCCGCGCCTTGGGCATTGGTGGAAAGGGGCGCCCCAACAGTCTTGCCTGGACCATACGACACGCCGTCCACCACTACGGCCTGACTGTTGGCATTAACGATCTCGAACTGTATTCCCTCCAGCGATGCATCGCCCTGGGGCGTTTTTCCAGTTTGGGAATCTACCTTTTGCAAACTGATTCCCGCACGCTTTACCTGCTCCTCTGCAACAATGCTGCCAAAGCTGCCAGAGCCGTTAACCCGTGCCACGTGTACCGGTGCCTTGTAGTCTGCTGGCGACTCCGGACCTTGTCCTTCGAGCCAATAGCCTTTGGGCGCCTTTGTCTCCTGCACGGTAACCGTACCAAGAGGGAGCACTATTTTGCCATCCGCATTGCGATAGAACTCTCCGCCCCGCACCATGCTCTTGTTGCTTGGAACAAGCTCCCCGTTTGCATCGCAAGTAAGAATCCATGTGCGGGTGGGGGAGTTGGGAAGATTCGCCTGGTCCTGGGTATCGTAGTAGCGTACGGTAAACTCCGCGCCCTCAAACGTAGCACTTCCCTGTGCTGCGCTGTACTCTATGTCGCGTTTTGTGGCCCATACATCAGGCGATTCGTATATGGGAGTCTCGTCCAAGGTAACGGTTGTAGTCTGCCCGCCAGAGACTTCCACGCGATGGGCAGATGGATCGAGCGCGTATCCGCGTGGAGCGTCTGCCTCCTTAAGCCAATACACGCCAGGAGGAAGCGTTACCACGTTGGATATGCCCTGCTCGTTGGTTGTGAGGTCGTACTGTGCTCCAGTTCCCTGTGTGCAGGCGGCATCTTTCCATACGCCGTAGCGTGCACCTGCGAGGGAGTAACATGCGTTTTGGTCGGTTATGTTTGAAATAGAAGACCTTTTTGTAATGCTCAGCCTGCCTTGCAACTCTGGTGACCAGCTCATTTGTCCAATGCGCTGCGGAGGCAGGGCGTACCAGTCTATGGGGCCAGGCTGGCGCCCGCTTGCGGCACCTGCGTTGGAGTGCACCACAACGGAATAGCTGTTGCCACCAGCAGGTGTTGCAATAAAGTCATAGTTGCCAGGTGCGGGTGCGGCATGGGTGTCGTCTATACACCAACCGTAGATGGTCTTGCCGTCGGGCATGGTTACGGGGTAGTGGACTCCGCTGTCGTCGTCCCAGTCGTGAACATAGGCCTTTCCCGTTAGGGAGCCATCGGCACCCAGGTAGGCAACGCCGCCATTAGAAAAGTGAATCTCAAATGCCGCGTATGCCTTTGCAGGGCACAAGGCACAAAACGCGGCAACAAGCACGAACGCAATAGAGAATATTCTTAAGGCACGTCTTCCCGCATGCCCAGCCGCGCTTGGGCTGGCGCCATGGAGAGAATCGCCACCAAGCATACGATGTCTTGGAGTTAGACGGGCAGCGGTTGCCGTGGGAATACGGAGATCTGCGAGGCTTGCCGGCGCCGCCCTCCCTTGTGGAAGGCTTGTTGTACTGGATAGGTGCATTTGCATACTAACCTCCTCTGTCTAGTTGCGGAGGAGATACCTTACAGAGTCCATTGCGCAGCAAACTCACACCCAGCGCGCGGAAAACTCGCAGGTAACGCTCACGAATTGCGCGGTAATGGCAACTGTTTGCAGGTCGCGTTACCTGCAGCAGGGTGGTGCGTTTTTGACGTTAAAATGCACACCTCAATTTGAGAATTTTACGTCTACAATTCCTTCACAATTGGGAATGGGGTACGTCCCGGGATGCCCCCCCCGAGTGTATGCCCGAGGGGTGTACGCGCGGGGGTGTCACCTTGGGATGTATCCCGCAAACAACCCATAGCCCATACCTCCAATTTGTGATCCAGCGCCAGTTTGTGCTAGAATCTGTATCCATGCGGGCGTCGCCAAGTGGTAAGGCAGTAGCTTCCCAAGCTACCATCCGCGGGTTCGAGTCCCGTCGCCCGCTCCATTGCAAACAAACCGACCTCCATCCGGAGGTCGTTTTTTTAAGAAAAAAAGAGGACATATCTGTGTTGCTTTTCAGCAACAAGAAGATGAATTTACGAGTTTATTTCGCAATGTCTCAACAATGGTAAGGCTGCAAATAACCTAATTCACAACTTGTACTTCGATTCTTCGCGGCTTACATGAACAGGGGACGTGCCTCGCGCTCATTTTTGAACAGGGGGACAGGTCTGCGCCGATTAACAACAAGAGCAACCACCACAGGACAAGTGCCCTCCCCACGCTATAATGGCTTGCGCAGCAAACGCGCTACCGAGCAACGACGGGAGAGGCCATGACCCCACGATTAACCAGAAGCCTGCACATGACGCGCCAGGAGGCAGAAGCGGCGCTGGACGGCCTTCGCAAGCAGATTGCCCGGTACGCAAGGCTTGCCGTTACCAAAGGTGCAGCCGTGCAGCCTGGCCAGGAGCTTGTTATTAGGGCATCCGTGGAGTGTTCCGACTTCGTGCGCATGCTGGCATACGAGGGATATGCTGCAGGAGCTGGTCATGTGACGGTAATGTGGTCCGATATCGAGTTGGACCGCCTGGAATACACGTATATGGACATCGACTACTTTAAGGCCGTCGACCCCTGGACCAAGGAACAGTACAACACGCTTGCAGCCAACGGTGCCGCGTTCCTAATGGTAACTGCGTCAGACCCGCATGCCCTTACCGGCATTGATCCGCAAAAGCCCGCAACGCGAATGCAGGCGCACAATACGCAATGCGACGTATACAGAAAGGGCTTGGACTTTGGGCATAATACATGGACCATTGTGGGTGCCCCAACGGAAGCCTGGGCAAAAACGGTATTTCCCAACTGCTCCAAATACGAGGCTGTCTACCGTCTATGGCATGCCATCCTTGTGGCCTCGCGCGCGATGGGCAGCGATCCGCAGGTAGAGTGGGAACGCCATAATGCCGCATTCGAAAAGAACAAGCGACTTCTTAACGGATACGCGTTCGATAGACTGCATTACACATCGTCTAACGGCACCGACCTTTGGGTGGGTCTTAACCGCGGCCACGTATGGATGGGTGGTGCGTGCAGGACGGTAAACAATACGGTGTATTTTCCCAATATCCCAACAGAGGAAGTGTTTACCTCGCCGGACCGAAATCGTATTAACGGGGTAGTACACTCTGTATTACCGCTGGTATATGCAGGTAATACAGTTGAGGACTTTTGGTTTAGGTTTGAGGACGGCCGCGTGGTGGACTACGACGCAGTAAAGGGCAAGGATGTATTACAAGCCATAATACAAACTGACAAAAACGCCTGTAGGCTAGGCGAGTGCGCTCTGGTGGCCAAAAATACACCCATCCGTCAGAGTGAGATACTGTATTACAGTACGTTATACGACGAAAACGCCAGCTGCCACCTAGCCTTGGGCACCGGGTTTCCGGAGTGCATAGAGGGTGGCTATTCCATGAGCAAAGAAGAGCTTATTGCCAGTGGTGTTAATCAGAGCGATGTTCACGTGGACTTTATGATTGGTGCCGACGATCTTTCGATAATTGGCGTCACACCCGAAGGACAGGATGTTCCGGTGTTCGTGGATGGCTGCTGGGCCTGGGATGTTCAGTAATACAGAGGCGTGAACCGCAAGTAGGTGACCACAAATAGGGGACTGTCCCTTAGTTGTGGTGATACCCATCCAAATACGATTGCCAACAAGTATGATTACGTCGCAAAACAGTCCAAAGAGCAGCAGTTTTATAGACAAACTATGACATATGGTGACCCACAAGCTATAACCTTCGAGGTAATCGAAGACCAAAGCACGCATCAGCTGAGCGTAAAGGGATATAACGGTAAAGCGGTACAGACAGCGGAAATCACCAATACGTTCAAGCCCGACAAGCCCGGCTTCGACAAGAAGATCAAGGACACCAACGACTCCACGGGCGAGACCAGCGATTGGCAGGACAGCGCAGACTACGACATCGGCGACGCCGTGCCGTACAAGCTCACCGCAACGCTGGCCAAGGATGTGACGGCCTACAAGAAGTACCACATCACCTTTACCGACAAGATGGACATAAGCAAGGTGGACGCGCAGGCCAAGGCCCTTGCCGGTGCCGAGTTCAAGCTGGAGAAGCTCGACAAGAATGAAAAGGTGCTTTATCAAGTAGGCGATGCCATTGGCTTGGCCGGTGTTAAGGACAACGTATTTACCTTTACCGGTTTGGACGACGGCATCTATCGCCTTACCGAGACCAAGGCCCCCGATGGCTACAACCCGATTGATCCTCTTACCTTTACCGTAACGGCCGAGCATGGCGCCACCTGGGACTACACGTCCGACGCCAAGGCCGATCCCGCGTTCAGCCCGGATAGCCGCAACTCCATCCTTACTGCCCTTACCGGCGAAGAAATCGGCAACGAAACAACCGGAATGCTTACGCTTACCGCCAACAGCGACCTGTCGGCGCTCGAGGGCAGCGTAATCAACTCCAAGGAAGGCGGCAACCTGGCCGTAAAGAAGAAGGTATCCAGCACGCGCTCCGAAGACAAGACCCGCAATTACGGCTTCAAGGTAACGCTTGGCGACAAGACCATAAACGGCAAATATGGCGACATGGAGTTCAAGGACGGCGTGGCCACTTTCACGCTCAAGGACAACGAGACCAAGAGGGCCGCAAGCCTGCCGCTCAACGAAAAGGGCGAGCTTAAATACGAGGTAGTGGAGACCGACGCTGGTGGCCTTACCTCCACCATGGGCAAGCCAGTTAAGACCAAGGACGGCCTAACCCACACCGTAACCTGCATCAACACCTACAAGAAACCCACGACCAGCAGCAGTAGGAGCAGCACCGCCAGAACGGGCGACTCCACCAACTACGCAGCCGTGGGAGTGCTCGCGGCGGCCGGCGTGGCCATCCTTGCGGGCGCCCTTATCAACAAGTGTCGTCGCAGCAAGTAACGCGGCACGCCAGGGAATGCTTCACGGCTTAAAGCACACTAAGGGCAAATGCCTCCATCCCCTCCGTCCTGGCGACGGACACAGGTCTACATTCCCGCCACGATTGCAGAGAAGTTAATGCTAAAGTCGGGAAAGATCGACGAAGGCACCGGCTCGTCAAAGGCATACAGCGCCATGACGGCCTCGGAACCAAAGCTGTATGCGAGGGTTCGCTCGCGCTGTGGGTCGCAAATCCAGTACTCGCGCACGCCTGCCTCGCGATACAAGTTGAGCTTGGACACGTAATCCATCTCTGGGTTGGAGGGGGAGACCACCTCGACCACCATGTCGGGTGCGCCCTCGCAGCCACGGTCGGAAAGTTTGCCGGCGTCGCATATAACCGATACCTTGCACGAGCCGCCATGGGACGATATGTGATTATTCAGGCGCGTGGTCAGTGCCGAGACTATTTCCTGATGCTTTCTGCTTGGCGAGGCAAGGTCCCACAGCTCGCCGTCTATGAGCTCTGCGCGAACTCCCTCGGGCAGCCCCCAGTAATCCTCTGCCGTGTATGTGGACTTTGGCAATGGCATGCTGGCCTCCTTCTGCGCTGCTCCGTGTGCTTGCCTACAGTATACCGCCTATGTAACGGGGTGCCAGACGTCCTGTTACCGATAAACAGGGCGCTGCATACTAAACAAAACGAAATATATTTGTATAATTATGTATATATACAGTATCTGTGCTGTTGGGAGCCCTTATGACACGGAAAGTAAAAAGTCGTACTCTACGGCAACTATTCGCACGACTCCTGAGCGTCTTTGTAAGCTTTTCTATGGTGCTCAGCCTAATACCTACGCAGGGAGCGGCGGAAATCTCTGATCAGCTGGCAACTGGGAGTCCGTCCACAGAAGAGCTTGTTGCGGAGCCTGCCAACGAAGCGAAGAAGGAATCGGGTGGAGAGTCTCAAAGAGGACCCAAAGCTCAGAGCCTCCCGTCGGTTCCCATGTATGAGGATGGCCCTTCACAAGGAATAAAGGAGGAAACAGACCAGGAAAAGGGGAATTCTGGCTCGGGCTCAAAAACGGACGCGATGACGGAAGATGTTGTTCCAAAGCTCACGTTGGGTGCGCAGGGCGAAGTTTCCGATCTCTCAAGCCTTATGGTCTACGCAAAGGTGAGCGACGGTGTGAGCGAGGATGTTGACAAGGTCTATAACGGGCAAAACTATGCAGTTGCCATAAAGTTCGCGGAGGTTGAGGGCAGCACCGACAAGCAGTTCGCAACGTCCACCACCATGTCCTATCAGTTGCCCACGGGCTTCAATGTGAGCGCAAAAACCGGCGTAATAGAAATCCCCATTCAAAACTCCGATTACGCCGCAAGGCTTGGCTTTAGCATAGACGGCAATAACCTCGTAACCTTTACGTGGCAAGACACGCAAAGCCCAGGTTTCCAGCACTTTGCGGACTCAATCAACAACGCTTGGTTTGAGCTCAAGCTCAATGGTACCTTTGACCAGAATTCAAACGATCTCACATTTCCTGGGGCAGGCTCAAAGACAGTCGAGTTCGAGAGTCCCGACAACTACGCTGTGTCGACGCAGAGTAAGTCTGGTTCCTACGACAAGTCCACCAACACAATGCAATACACCGTTAAGGTTAGGTCGCAGGGTTATAACACCAACGTGAATGTAACAGACCAGCTAACGAATACCACCTATCTAAAACTTGAGCAGAACAGCCTGTCTGTGCAAGTTGGTGGCGAAAACGTTGCGTATACCGTCAACAGTCAGAGCGACGATGGCTATACGCTCACAATTCCCGCGCTCTCCAACGGTCAGGAGGCAACGATTACGTACCGTGCGTCTGTGGACCTCGACAAGCTCATACAGGACGGCTATTTCAACAACATGTCTATTGGCGGTGAGCAAGCGGGTACGGAAATCACGCGTGCGAACATTCGCAATGACGTAGCTACGAAAAGCGATCAGGACACAACACCCGATGCCAAGCAATGGCCAGGAGAATGGGAACAAGTGAGCATCCCCTACTCCAGCATCTCCAAAAGCGCCTCCCAGCCGAGTGACGCCGTGGACGGCAAACGAACCGTAACCTGGACCGTAACGGTGAATCCCGAAGCTCTTGTATCCATGGCGGGCGAAACCATAACCGACGCAATCGGCGATTCCTCCAAAGGCATCACAAAGTACTCGACGGACGTGACCCTTACCGTAAAAGACGCAAGCGGGGCAAATGTGGGAAGCCCTCGTACCATAGCCATTGCAAACAAGGACACGGCTTCGTCGTGGTCCTACGAGGTTCCAGCTTCCGACACAGGCGCCTACTCATACGTGTTTACCTATAACACCGAGGTCGACGTGTCGGACCTCCTGCAGGCCACCAACGTGAGCAACACGGTAGGATACGATGGGACCAAGGCCAAAGGAACGACGACGAGCGGCGTTACGGTAAATCCAGGCGAAAGTGTTATTACCGCCAACAAGGCCGCGACCAAGGTCGATATCAATGCTGGAAAAATCACCTGGAGAATCGATGTCAACGTACCCGATCGTGAGCTGAGTCCCGTAACCATTACCGACGCCTATCCCTCCATGTACTACAGCAATGACGAAATCTATTACGACAGTCTGTTTGGAACGACCGACGACATAGTGGTAACCGGCCTGGAGGACAATGAGTCCTACAGCGTCACACCAGCCGAAAAAGGGATAACTCTCGATTTCTATAAAGACGCGAACAAGACAGACCCGGGCCTTGGCGCTTATGGCGCCCGAACCATAAGCGTAGAGCTCTCCACCGCCATCAACAAGGATTGGATGGACAAGACCAAGGACGTAAACGACTACCACCGAAACCACAAGAACGAGGCAACGGTAAATGTTGCTCAGGTAGAGCTCAAACCCTCAGCCGAGGTCACCGTAGACCCAACACCCACATCGATAAGGAAGACGCTCGAGGGCATAGACAAGTCTGCCCAGGACCAAAACGGCAACTACGTCACAACCTACAAGTACAAGGTCGTTCTTGCGGGCATCAACGAATCATCGTTTGACGAGGATGGAAAGATTGTGCTGGAAGACACTTTCGACTCCAGATACCTTACCTATCATAAGGTCAATGGGAGCGAGGGAATGTGGGGAAGCAACGAGAGCGCTGGACTATACACCATAGACAACTACACGGGATGTCTTTCTGTTACCTCGCCATCCGACGGAAAGCTTGTCTTTACCATCGACAATTCTGCTGGTGGCATGCTTAAGGACGGTAAATATAATCCGTCCTACCTTATCTACTATTATCTTCGTGTGAAGGACTCCGATACCGAAGAAGAGCTAAAAAACGAGGCGCGCAAAGTGGACGGTGTTGCGGTTTCGCTGCCCAACACTGTCAATTGGGGCAACAAGGATCTTTCGAGCACGGCTAGCGCTGAGTATAAAGTCCCCGTCTCGCAAAAAACCATCGATAGTCAAGGATTTGACAGTAGAACTGGCACATACAAGGTAACATTTACTCTTACCATTAACGAGGCAAAGGCCATGCTGGGCAGCGACAGGTACATTACGGCCACCGATACGTACGAGAACCTTAGCGTGGACTACCAAACCATAAAGGTTGTGGAATGCGACCCCGAGTCGTCGCGTGACGATATTGCGTGGGACGGTAAGGGAAACACCATCACCTACCGAGTTCCCAACGGGACAAAGGCTAAGATTCGCTATACGGCGCTTGTGGGCAAGCAGGGACAATATTCAAATGACCTTGTGGTAAAGGGCCAGTCTGCGAAAAAGGAAGGTTCTGCGAGCTGGGACGCCAGCCAATCGTCTAGCGGCGGTGGGTCGGAGTATCAAATGCGCATCCTCAAGCAGGAGGAGGGCGCACTCAACAAGACGCTGGGTGGCGTAAGCTTTGACGTATATCGTCTTGAGACAGATGCTGCGAGTACGCAGACCACAGATTCGAGTAAGGACTTTACGAAGGACAACGAGACGTGGCATTACTGGAAGACGGTCACGACCTCAACTGCAAACGACGACTCGAATGGATATGCCGTCATTGACAACACGAGCGGCGCGTGGCTCGATCGTGTGCATGAGTTTATGGTGCGGGAAGTGCCCACGGGAACCATCGGCGGCCAGCAGTATGTGGACGTGGGTGGCACGCACTATAAGTACGACGATACGCTCTACAAGTTTAGGATCGGCGACGAAAACGACTATTCGCAGGGCGTTTGGATCTATAAGAATGACGACGTACTCAAGGTAAAGAACCAGCCGCTCGGCGACCAGACGCTCGACGTCTCGGTGAACAAGGTATGGGACGACGGCAACAACAAGGATGGGTTGCGCCCGGATTCCGTAACCGTGAATCTCATACAGGACGACGGCCTTAACGAGAAGGTCCTTGGCACCAAGACGCTTTCGGCCCAGAACGAATGGAAAGAGTCATGGACGGGCCTTCCCTATGGCTTTACGTATAGCGTGCGAGAGGATGCAGTAAACGGATACACGACGACCTATACCAACAATGCCATCAAAAAGGCGGCGGCAAATGAGGGTGACAACAACATAACGGTAACCAACACCCTCAAAACTGTCACTGACGTGGCGGTAAGCAAGTCGTGGGTTACGGCCGGAGGCCAGCAGACGACGGCGCCCGACGACGTGAGGTCGGTAACCGTAACGTTGCGTAGGCAGAACAAGGTGCCCAACGCGACAATTACCTCGACGACGGACTCCAGTCAATCGGTGACGGTGCCTGGCCTCAAGGTGGGTGCGACGATTGTAGCGACGTATAACGGTGACTTTAATGATACGAGCGGCGGGAGTGTAGGTTTCTATTATGGCAACGCAAACGGTGTTTATCAGTCGTGGAACAATGGCTATTCTTCGTGGCTCTCGGTGAAGAAGGGCGTACAGCTTACATTTACTGTCCCAGAAGGCTATAAGACCTCAGGCATAATCAAGTTCCAGCCCCGCGAAGGCACGTCCTTCTCGGACTACAATTTCACCGTACAAAACGGTGCGTCGGCCGACTTTGGGGCAGACAACACGTTTGATGCGCCGTCCATCACGCTGTCGGCGGCAAACGACTGGTCGGGCACCTTTGCCAAATTGCCACTGTCGGGCGACATGGGAGCCTATCGCTACTATGCCGAAGAGACTGCCGTTACGCATAAGGATGGGACGGCTGGCAACCTAAGCGACTATGCGGTGCAATACAAGTTTAACGACCAGAGCATAGACGCTGCCAACGCAGGTCTTGTGGCCACTCCCGTAGCCGGTCATCTGGAAGTAATCAACAAGAGCACCGCCACCACTCCCAATCCCATCGAGGTGCCCTTCTCCGGCACCAAGACGCTTGCGACCGCTACGGGCGAGAGCAAGCCCCTCTCGGCAAACCAGTTTGGCTTTACCGTAACGGCCGACGCGAGCAATCCCGCCAACGGTGCCAACGAGACGAACCTCAAGAAGACGGGCGCCACCAACGCGGCCAACGGCGCCATCGACTTTGGCAAGGTGACCTTTAGCAAGGCTGGTACGTGGAAGTACACCGTAGCCGAAAACACCATCCCCGACACCTCGGGCATTCTGGCCGACAGCAAGACCTACCCCCTTACCATTGCCGTGGCGGAGCAGGAAGGCCAGCTCGTGGCTACGGTCACGGGCGACGGCGACGCTGCCACCACCACGGCAGCCGACAAGCTCGACTTCGCAAACACCCAGCTCTCTGGCACGGCTGCGCTCAAGGTAAGCAAGACGGTGACGGGGGACACGAACGTGTCCACCTATAACGCCAGCGCCAACGAATCCTTTGAGTTCCGCTTGGCCAAGTATGACACGACCACCGGCGATATGCTGCCCAACCCCGCAACGGCAACCGCAACGGCGGGCAACACGGCGACCTTTGGCGGCATTGCCTACACCACACCTGGCACCTACTACTACACCATCGCCGAGCACGAGCCGGGTACAAACAAGACTGCCGGCATGGCCTACAACGCCACACCGGTGTATGCCAAGGTGGTGGTAACCAAAAACGCCGAAAGCAAGAAGCTCGACACCGTCGTTACCTATAGCACTACAAAGGACGGCACCTACGGATCCAACCCGCTTGCCATCACAAACACCTATACGGCCCCAGCCGCCGATGCGGTGAGCAACACCCTTACGGCCACCAAGAAGGTCAACAATGCGGCGCCCGGAACAAGAACCTTTAGCTTCTCTGCCACTGCCGCGAACAACAATCCCAGCGAGGGCCTGGACGCGACGCAGTTCAACGCCACGGCAACGAACGATGCCCAGGGTGCCGTCAGCTTCGGCACGCTTACGTTCAGCAAGCCGGGCACCTGGGTCTACGAGGTAAAGGAGACGAGCACGAGCACGGGCAACGACGGCCTTACCATGGACGCCGCGGTCTACATCGTGACCTTTAGCGTTACCAAGGACGTGGCCAGCAACACGCTCCATGTGAGCAAGGCCATCTCCAAGAAGGTCGGGCAAACCACGTCAACGCCTGGTGCAATCGAGTTCAACAACACGTATGCTCCCGCATCCGTTAGCGTGGCCTTCAACGGTACCAAGACGCTCGCGAGAGGAACCCTTGCGGCAAACCAGTTCTCGTTCGAGCTGCAAGGCACCAGCGCCAATGCCGCGAGTACGCACCTCACGGCAAGCAACGACGCCAGCGGAAACATCTCCTTTGGCAGCGTTGAATACACATCGCCTGGCATCTACGAGTATGACGTAAAGGAAACCAGCACCACGGCGGCTAACCCCGGCTTTGAGTGCGACACCACCGTGCACAAGCTCGTGGTTACGGTTACAGACAACAACGCTGGCAAGCTGGTAGCTTCCGCTACGGTGGACGGCACGAACAAGGGCAGCAACCTCACGTCGGTGGGCGGGCTCGACTTTGCCAACACGGTGCTCGGAGGAACCGTAACGCTTGGTGTGAGCAAAACGGTGCGTGGGAACACGGACCGCACGGATTACAACGCGAACGAGCAGTTCACATTCCACCTGGCAAAGGCCGATGGTAGCTCGCACAACAGTGACGAGCTGCCCGCCACGGCACAGGCTGAAGTCACAGCAAAGGCAGGCGTCACCTCCAACTTCGGCGCCATAACCTTCAAGGAGCCTGGCACGTACTACTACAGCATCTCCGAGGTGGAGCCCAACTCCAAGACGGTGGGCATGACCTATGCCGCCACGCAGTACGTGCGCGTAAACGTGGAGCGCAATACCGTGGCAACGGAAAGCACACTTAAGGTTACGTCTATAACCTACGGGCCAAGTCTTGCGATGCTAAAAAACAACACGCAGGCTACCGCAACCGCGACAGGCGTCGTCCCCATGGTAAACACCTACGCCAAGACCACCTATACACCTCAGATTACCAAGGCATATCGTTCCGACGACGGCACCTCTGCGCCTCCTGCCGAGACCTTCAACTTTGCGCTGGCAGACAAGACCGATGCTGACACCAAGCCTGGCGAGAGCATACCCGACGACGGCACCTCCGCCTCCGCAGTATTTACGGGAGCCGACACCAAGACCGCAAGCTTTGGTACTATCACCTACACCAAGCCGGGTACCTATGTGTACGAGATCAGCGAGCAGACACCCGCATCACCCACACATGGTACGAGCTATAGCACAGGAAAGGTCAACGTCTCCGTAGCGGTCGTAGCCGATGCAAATGGCAAGCTTACGGCCACGCCCACCATAACGGGTGGTGACAACAACGACCATCAGCTTGAAAACGTCCACAACCACAACGCCGACGGCACGACGGTGGCCCTCGCCGGCACCAAGACGCTCAACAACGGTGTGCCTGGCAGCTGTCACTTTAGCTTCTCTGTTACGCGTAAGAGTGGTAACAACGACGATGTAAACGAAACCGGACTTAAGGCTACCGCCCAGAATACCGATGTGGGCGCCATCGACTTCGGCAGCGTCGTGTTTACCAAGCCAGGCACCTGGGTCTACGAGGTCAAGGAGACAAGCGCTAGCTCGGGCAGCGATGGTCTTACTGTAGATCCCACGGTCTACACCGTAACCTACGTGGTGAACTACGACGCCAGCAACAACGACGCGCTCAAAGCCACGCGCACCATAACCAAGCCAAAGGCAACGGGCACGGGCACGGATACGGTTGACGCCATAGCGTTCAACAACGTGTACAACGTTAAGCCTGCCAGCGTAACGCTGGGTGGTACCAAGACCATGCGTGGCGGAACCGTGAGCAACGAGCAGTTCTCGTTTGAGTTGCTCGACAGCTCGAACAAGGTAATCCAAACCGTAAAGAACCAATCCGACGGGACCTACACGTTCTCGGCCCTGAGCTTCTCTGCAGAGGGTACCTACACCTATACCGTTCGCGAGAAGAGCGACGTGGCGGCCAACATCGTGCGAGACGACACGACGTACGGTGTGAGCATAGAGGTTACGGACAACCACAACGGTCAAATGATGGCCAAGGTTACCACCGCCAACCAAAAGACGCACGTTTCCACGGTCGTTAATGCCAACGCTCAGGCAACCGTAACGGCTGGTGGGCTCAACTTTGCCAACGTGCAGCTTCGTGGTTCTGCCCAGTTGCAGGTAAAGAAGGCGTTCGCCACCGACGCAAACCACAACAGCACCTACGCGGGAGACGACACCTTTACCTTCCAGGTGGAGCGAGTAAGCGGGCCTCAGACGGGCGACGTATTGCCGTCAAACCATGAGGCCACTGCGAAAGCAGACGGTACGGCGACCTTTGGCAACATACTGTTCTCCCAGGAAGGCACGTACTTCTACAAGATTACGGAAAAGCCAGGCATGAACGCGGGCATTGCATACAACACCGAGCCGCGCTATGCCAAGGTAGTGGTTACGCGCAACACGAGCAGCAACCCGGTGGCACCCACCTTGCTTGCGGAGGTAAAGTACGGCAACGAGGCGGTTGCCGACAAGTGCAACGCGTCCTCGCTCACCATTACCAATACCGCAGCGGCTCCCGCGCTGGAAAAGTTCGTGAACAAGGACGTGCACGCCGACCTCGCAGCCTTCGATTCCACCTTTACCTACGATATCGTGGCGTTTGTGACGGCCGACGCAAACAAGGTGGAAATTACCGACGAGCTTATCCATGGCATTGCGTTTGCGGAGGACGAGCCACAGGTAAGTGTCGTGGACCTGGGCACTGCGTACAACCACAAGGTGGGGAAGGCAAGCGGTACCGTTGCACAAACGGGCACGGCGCTGGCTGCAGGCGTGGCAACGAGCACGGTGGAAGGCAGCCGCCTTACCGTGACCATTGACGACGCGACGGCCTTGCGCGGCCACTGGCTTAAGGTCACGTATGCGGCAAAGCTCAACAACAACACGGTAGGCACGTATGCTCAATACAACAACTACGACCAGCACATTACCAGCAACGGCACCGTGCTGGAAGGCGTCGATCATCACGATGGCGTGGACAACACCGCCAGCTATCGCGTGTACGTGCGTAAGAACGGCGAGATGCCCCACGACGCCACCTACGAGCGTAGTTCCAATACCGTAACCGTAACGCCGCCCGTAACCAGCGTTTCCGTGAGCAAGGCGTGGAAGGATGCAAAGGGCAACGACCTGGCATGGCCTGCAGGTGCCGTCGTCTCCGTGGCGCTGCGGCAGACTGCGAACGGCCAGACCACCGACACCGGCCAGACGCTGCAGCTTAGCGCCGATAGCGTAAGCGGGACGTTCAATAACCTTCCGGTGTATGCGGGACGCACCTACTCCGTGGCAGAGGCGGGCGTAACGGGCGTGCCGGAGGGCTACACCGCCACTGTGACGGGCAATGCACGCGACGGGTTTGCAATTACCAACACCGCTGCGCCAAAGCCCGAGCTCAAGGGGTCTGCGGTATTGTCTGCAACCAAAAAGATGCAAAGCAGCGTGCCGTGGACCAGCGACGAGCAGTTTGAGTTTACGTTGGCGGCCGAGGATGGCACCAAGATCGAGGCCGTTAGGGTTAAGGCGGGCGAGACGGCAACGTTCAAGGCGCTGGCCTACAACGAGGCAGGAACGTATTACTACACCATTAGCGAGAAGGCCGGCAGCACGGCAGACCTTACCTACGAGACCAACGAGCGTTGGGCAAAGGTGGAGGTAACGGAGAACAAGGAGCAGGGCCGGCTGGACGCAAAGGTAACCTACGGCACGTCCAAGGACGCCTGCACCGACACCGCGCTGGTAATTACCAACGTGTATGCCGTGCCTGCACTGGAGAAGTACATAAACAAGGACGTTCACCAGGACTTGTCTGCATTCGACACGCCGTTTACCTACGACATTCTTGCATTCGTTACCGCGGATGCCGATCGTGTGGTAATAACCGACCCGTTGGCCAAGGGTGTGCGCTTCCTTATGGGTCGCAACACGCGGGTTTCCGTTCAGAACATCGGCCCCGAGAACGACCACACGGCTTATGGCACGGTGCAAACTGCCACTGGCACCGATGTGGAGGAGTTTACGGCTACGGTGGACGAGGAAGCCAAGGTCCTTACCGTAAACATCCCCAGGGCCAAGGCGCAGGGATTGCGAGGCAACTGGGTGCGCGTGACCTACGACGTCGTGCTCGACAACGCCGTGGTGGGTGACACCTCGGCATACCAGAACAACGATGTGGACGTAAAAACCAACAAGACCGTTATTAGCAACACGTACGGCACGGGCCACGACGGCGTGGCCACGAGCGCGAGCTACGAGATCTACGTGCAAAGCGAGCAGGGTGCAGAGCAGAAGAAGTATGCGCTCGAGGCAAACGACATTACGGTGACTCCGCCCACTCAGGAGATTCGTGTTAGCAAGGTGTGGAAGGATGCGCAGGGCAAGGAACAGGCGTGGCCCGCAGATGCAAAGGTAAGCGTTGCGCTTCTGAACAACAACAAGGAGACGGGAAAGACCGTCGAGCTTAGTGCAAATACGACCACAGGCGCGTTTGAGGGGCTGCCAGTGTACAAGAACGACAACTACACCGTTGCCGAGGCCAGCGTTTCGGGTGTGCCGCAGGGCTTCACAGTTGCCGTAGCGGGCAGCGCGGGCGATGGCTTTATCATTACCAACACGCTCAAACCTGCGGAAACACCTACAGAGCAACAAAAGAAGAACGACGTGAAGGACGACAGCAACAAGAACAGCCAGCAGCCGACGCAAAGCATCGGTGGCAGCGGCACAAGCTCTAGCTCTGGCCGCGCATCGACACCCAAGACGAGCGATGTTACGTCCCAACTGGCAGGCGTTGCTTTTGCTGCTACGGGAGCGGTGAGCTTTGCCGTCGGCGTTCGTCGTCGCAGTCGTCGCAGCAAGTAACGACGTACGCCGTGCCGCTAGGGGATACTCCCCCTGAGGTACATCGCGATGTACCTCAGGGGGAGTATCCCCTAGCGGCACGGTTTTCAAACCTGTAAGCTCCCATCGACAAATTGACAAGAGGGTAACTTGGTCGGGTAAGGGAGCGGGAGCAATCTCGCGCCCTTACCCGACCATGGCGTCTCACATCTGCGAGCACAACCAGTTCAGCTTGATGGAACTGTGTAAACCATCAACCTCTGTGCCGGCTAGAAATCTGGAAACACCGATTCGATTCCTGTTGCCTGAGCCTCCTCGAGCCCAGCCTTATCTGCGTAGCTCTGCCAGCGCTTAACAGTGCGACGAACATCTTCCACGATTGCCTTGGCACGACGTGTCGAGATGCTCATATGGCCAGCACATGCAAGCAGGTCGTCATAGGAAATGGCGTTGCGCTTCCCGTTTACCGACATTTGGTGACGACCCGTCTGCGCGCCATAGGGGTTATAGGCGTAGGTTACGTCATATGCAGGCGCAAGCGACCACACACCACGCTGGTTCATAAGGAACGATATATTTTTCGTGATCGTCGTTGTTTCTCGCCATGACGTTGAGCACCATGCGTCTGTACAGCTGTTCGACCTCTGCCTGTCCAAGACCCAGATTGCGCGCGACGTCCACGGCCTGCTCGTAACTGTAAGCGCCCGCTTGGTTAAAGTCGAAGTGGGCAATAGCTCCAAGCGACTGCATGTGCAACTTCGCTCCAGAATCGGTGCGATCGAAGCGCTTCGTCAAAAAGTGGTGCCTTCCCGATTCCTCATAGAGCCTGCACTCGGACATCTGGATACCAGCATCGACCGCCATAAGGTCATACGCATATTCAATCCTCGTGTAACAAGGCACATCGTCGTCTTCCTTGTCGGCATTTCCGTTCATTCCGTCGAACTTAAGCAACCAATATGTGTATCCCTCGCCTGCGTTTACTTGTCCTGATTTAATATCTCCCGTATGCTCGTTCCAGGCAATGAGCGCCTTCGCCCGCGCTGCGCCAGCAGACAGGCACGGCGTCTTAAAGCATCCTTATAAAAAACACCCCGCTCAGGCGTGTATACTAAAAAGGGGGTGTCTAACATGAAGCGCTCATGTGCAAACTTACCAACAAGGCTTTCGCTCGTTCTTGTTGCCGTGCTCTTGTGCATGGGTGTGTTCGTGGGGACCGCCTATGCCGACCAGGACTACGTGGAAGGCGAAGTGCTGGTTGTATACGAGAACAATGTGCCCGCGGTGGTTTCCGAAACAAAGCTGGAGAGCAAGGGCTTTACCGTAACCGAAGACCTCCCCACAAACTCCGTGGAGGAAATAGACAATGCCGTGGTGGCAGAGGTCCCCTCCAACATGAGCGTGGAGCAAGCCGTAAACGTGGCCCAAAACACGGACGGCGTGGCGTTTGCCCAGCCAAACTACGTGTATAAGCTGGACGAGGATCCCAACCCCAACAACCTCTTGGATGCCCTTGCCGCCATTAACGACGCCTACTACCTAAGTGGCGACCAAACCAACCTTACGCTCCACAAGTTGCTCCAGGCGTGGAACATAGCAAAGACCGAGCACAGCGTTGCCGTGGCGGTTATAGACACGGGATGTCGCATAACTCACGTGGACCTTGCCGGAAACATTGACCTCCAGCATGCGTGGGACTTCTCTGGAAGCAGGAACCAGCCACTCTCCACGAGCGTAAGCCAGGGTCTCGTGAGCAACAACGGCGACGAAAACGGTCATGGAACGCACGTGTGCGGCATAATTGCCGCCCAGGCAAACAACGGCAAGGGAATAGCGGGGTCGTCGTACAACGCAACCATTGTACCCATAGACGTATTTGACTACCTGCAGGACGACGACGGGTCCTGGTACTGGTCCTGCTACACGTCTACGCTTTGGTCTGCTCTAGACAAGGTCGCCGAGCTAAAGGAAACCATGCCCGAGCTAAAGGTGGTAAACATGAGCTTGGGTGGCGAAGGCACAGACAGGTTTATGAACAGGCAGATTACCGCTCTTGCTCAAAAGGGAGTGCTGTGCGTGTGCGCCGCGGGCAACGAAAACACAACCGCGCAGCAGATACCCTCCGACTGCGACGAGTCGCTAAGCGTAATGGCGCTTAACTACGAGGGAACGCACACGTCCTACACCAACTACAAAACCGGAAGCCAGATTGCCACAAACAAGACCATAAGCGCCATGGGCGGCGGCATGTCGGGCAACAAGGACCGCGTGTTTTCTACCTACAGCTCGACGGACGCCTCGTATACGCGCATGAGCGGCACTTCCATGGCCGCGCCACTTGTGTCTGGCGTAGCCGCGCTGGTATGGGCAGCCAATCCCGACCTGAGCGTGAACGAGGTAAAAAACATACTTACCTCCACCGCCGACCCCGTAAACAGCAGCACGGCAGGCACTTCGAGCAAGGATGCGGCAACCGCTGGTGCGGTTAACGCATACGCGGCGGTAAACATGGCAAAGGCAGCATACCTTACCAAGGTGCCCGTACCCGAAGGCGTGCAGGACCTTGTTTACAACGGCAGCGAGCAGCAGGGCGTGCTGGAGGGCGAGGGTTACGTACTTAGCCAGACGGTGGCTGCGACCGATGCCGGAACATACACGGCCGTGGCGTCGCTTTCCAATCCAAACGAGTACATATGGGCCGACGGCACCACTGCAAACAAGACCATAAGCTGGCGCATAGCCACCGCAAAGCTTACCGCAACGTTCCAGAGCGCTACCATACGGACGGGGGACGCGGTACCTGCCACGGTAACGGTAACGGGCTTTATGGAGGGCGAGGACGCCCAGACGGCTGCCGGATACAAGGCACCCACCGCAAACGTGAGTGGCGTTAACGCGCGCAAGCCTGGAAAGTACGACGTTGTGCCTGCGGGCGGCTCTGCCAAAAACTACGAGTTTGAGTACGCGGGCGGATCGGTTGTGGTAATGGGAACCGCCGCCGTACCCACCGCGCAAACCGGCCTGGTATACACGGGTAAGGAGCAAACGGGCGTGGCCGCAAACGAGGCCTACACGCTCCAAGGTCACACCGCAACCAACGCGGGATCCTATACCGCAACACTAACCCCCACGTCGTACTACACATGGCAGGACGGGACCACCGAGCCCAAGCAGGTTGCCTGGAGCATTGCACCTGCAAAGCTTGTTGCGCGCTACAAGGGTGGCATTGTGCACGTGGGAGATCCTGCTCCCAATAACTTGGAGGTAACGGGCTTCGTAAACGGAGAAACCACCCAGACCGCTGCCGGCTTTGTTATGCCAGGCCTTATAAGCACCACGACGGCAAGCTCTGGGGCCAGTGGCTATTCCGTTGAACCCATAGGTGGCTCTGCTACCAACTACACGTTTGAGTACGTGTCTGGCTGGGTAGAGGTTACCGACAAAGTGTTGGTAGACGCACCTGTTGCCAGCACGGAGCTGCGCTATACCGGAGTCGCGCAGGTTGGCGTGGGAAAGATGAGCAATGGCGCGCTGGCGGCAACCAACGCAACCGTGGGCTATACCGTATCCAACGCGAGCGCCACCAATGCGGGAACCTACACCGCCACGGCACGTCTGGAAGACGGTTTCCTGTGGTCCGACGGAACCTCTGCAGACAAGACCTTTACGTGGAGCATAGCTCCGGTAGAGCTTGTGGCCACATACAACGGCGGCACCATGTGGGCGGGCGACACGGCTCCTGCAGGAATAACGGTAACGGGCTTTGTGGGCGGCGATACGGCGGCCACCGCAGCCGGATACAAGGCTCCTGTGGTAAACGTTACCAGCGCCCAGCGGTCCACCCCCGGCACATACACCATTGCTCCTTCGGGTGGCGCGGCCACCAACTACACGTTTAAGTACGTGGCGGGCAAGCTCGACGTATTTGGCAAGGCCATCGTACCAGCGGGCAGGACCTTTACGTACAACAAGGGCACGCAAACAGGCGTTGCCGGTGGCAAGGGCTATACCCTCTCTGGCACCGTAAAGGCAGTAAACGCAGGTACGTACGCTGCCAAGGCAACGCTTGCGGCCTACTACAAATGGGCCGACGGATCCACTGACGTAAAGAACATCGTTTGGCGCATAAACCCAATGTCTGTAAACAGCATAACCGTGTGGGGTATTGCCAAGCAGGCATACACGGGGAAGGCTATAACGCCTGTTCCCTCGATTGCGTATGGTGGCACCGCTCTTCGCAAGGGCGTGGACTACACGCTTTCGTATGCCAACAACGTAAAGGCTGGTACAGCCACTGTAACCATAACGGGCAGGGGCAACTACAACGCCACGCGCAGAGTCAACTTCTCCATAGTGGCGCCCAGCATACGGTATCGCACCCACGTGCAAACGTATGGCAACCAGTCGTGGAGGTACAACGGCGCAATGAGCGGCACCTCGGGTCAGGCAAAGCGACTGGAAGGCATTTGGATAGAGATGCCCTCCATGCCGGTGAGTGGCGGAATACAGTACCGCACGCACGTACAAAAGATCGGTTGGCAGGGATGGGTTTCCACTGGCAAGATGGCTGGTACCGCTGGTCGTGCACTGCGACTGGAAGCCATCCAAATTAGGCTTACGGGCGCGATGGCAAACGTATACGACGTGTACTATCGCGTACATGCGCAAAAGTTTGGTTGGATGGGCTGGGCAAAGAACGGTGCCCAGGCTGGAACCGCTGGCTATGCTCGCAGGCTCGAGGCCATACAGATTGTATTGGTGCCAAAGGGTACCTCTGGGCCAGGAACAAACTACGCTGGAATTCGCCAAAATGTGGGGCAGGCCTTCTCGCTAAAGCGGTAGGGATGCAAAAAGGCTCTTAAAAAAGAAAACAGGCCAGACGGTGTAAACTCGTCTGGCCTGTTCTTTTGCGCTGGTGGGCCGTTAGGGAATCGAACCCTAGACCTTGAGATTAAAAGTCTCCTGCTCTGCCAACTGAGCTAACGGCCCGTAAGCAAAGATTCTAGCACTTCTGCAGCGGAATGCGAAACCACAAATGGGGTACATCTTGGCGTGCCGCTTGGGGATACTCCCCATCGGGTACATCGCGGATGAGCCGGAATCCAACGAAAGCCCTGCTCGCGATGTACCCGTAGGGGAGTATCCCCAAGCGGCACGCTTCTCCGACACGGGTTTTCGGACAGTATGCGGAAGAAGCATTCCCTCCGCCCGTCCCTCCGTCCAGCGTTTTCACTCACCCGTTGCGTCTTTCATTTGAATAAAGTTCTATATAATCGCTGCTATCACCAGTCAAGCATTGAACAAAGAGCACTAAGGACTACTACCATGCAAGATCGACCAGACGGACCGCCCCCCGGTGCTGGGGGACCACCACCCGGTGCTGGGGGACCACCTCCTGGTATCGACCAAACCACTGGCGCGCTCAACATGCCGGCATTTAGCCAGCAGTACGCGCAGGCAGTAATGTCACAAAGGTACGAGCACCTTGCGCTGTGGTACATAGACATTCGCAACTTCCGTGCTATTAACCCCAACTACGGCTTTATGCAGGGAAACGTTGTTCTGCGTATCCTTGCAAACAACATTAAAACCTACCTCACCAACGACCTGCCGCTAGTTCGTCTTGGTGCGGACCGCTTTGTTCCCCTTACCGCCGGCTTTACCTACGACAAGGCCGAAGAGCTCTTTAATGTCGTATTGGAGAAGACCAACGAGCAGATATCCCAACAGGGCATGAAGCATCCCATCATGCTGGCAGCTGGTATATATTATCTGCGGGACGAAGACCTCAACAACCCTAGCTTCCAGCGGCCGCTGGACTATGTATCCATTGCCCACCGCAATGCACGAGGGGACGCATGCAGCCAGCTGGTACTGTTTACGGACCGCGACCTGGAAATAGACACTCGCCGTATAACCATAGAGCAGTCCATAGACACGGCGTTGCAAAACGGCGAAATACAGGTGTGGTATCAGCCGCAGATAGACTATACCTATGGCGAGGTAGTGGGTGCCGAGGCACTTGCTCGCTGGAAGCATCCCACGCTGGGATGGATAAGCCCGGCCGAGTTTATTCCCGTTTTGGAAAACAGCGGCAAGGTACACGACCTCGACCTCTTTGTGTGGGAGGAGGCCTGCCGCAACGCAAGCCAATGGCGCAACATGGCAGACGGAACGCCCGTACCCATATCCGTTAACGTGTCGCGAACGGAGATGTTTGAGCCTGGCCTTATGGAGCACTTCCTTATGTTGCAGTCTAAGTACGATTTGCCCAAGGGGAGTCTTCGTCTGGAGGTAACCGAGAGCGCCTTTGTGGAGGAGGCCGATCGGTTGTTTGGCGTTATAGAAAAGATGCGTCAGCACGACATGATGGTAGAGATGGACGACTTTGGCAGCGGCCTCTCCTCTCTCAACATGCTCAAGGACGTACCCGTGGACGTGGTAAAGCTAGACATGGGCTTTATGCGTTCGACAATAAACGAGGATCGCGGTGGTGTAATACTCGGGTCTGTTATCCGCATGCTGCAGGGCCTGGACACGCCGATAATCGCAGAAGGCGTAGAGACGCTGGAGCAGGCCGAGCTCCTAAAGAACATGGGTTGTCACCTTATGCAGGGGTACCACTTCTCGCGTCCCATGCCGCTCAACGAGTTCGAAAGCTTTATTGCCTCCAACCGCGCGGTGGATGCCGCTGCGCATCGAAAGCGAATAAAATCGCACCTAGACGAGCTTACCAGTATGGATACCGCGTCTTCGTATCTGTTTAACAACGCTATTGGCGGCATGATTTTCTTTACCGCTGGGGAGGGTACCTCCGAAAGCATTTTGGTAAACGACGAGTTCTATAGGCAATGCGGCCTAAGGCGCGACATTTTTGGCGACGCAAAAATAAACCCCATTGCAGAGGTGGACGCAGAATCGCGCGCTACCATGTGGCGTGCCGCTGCAGAGGCCCGAGACTATGGGACCGCCATGTGCTCGGCCTACGTGCGTCTTACCAAGCGCCGCATAGACTGCGTAATGCGATATCTAGGCCCTAGCACGCGTGGAAACGTATACTCTCTAAACATCCTTCGTTCATATGACGCATCTAGCAAGGATATGCGCGAAGACAATACCGCTGCAATTCGAAGAGCGCAGGACCTTGCGTGGGATATGGGCCTTCTAAACAGAATCGTGCCAAACGGCTTTGTTAAGTGCTCGTATTCCGACGACCTTAGTTTTGCGTATGTGAGTCCCGCTCTTATGCCGCATAGCGGACTCTCGCAATCCGCGTTTCACAGGCGTTTTCATAACTCCTTTGTGGAGGTGCTCGTTTCCGAGTCACGCTCGTACGTGCACGAGGCAATAAGCGAGAGCAAGTTTACAGGCAAGACGTTCGATTGCGATGTAAACCTGTTCTACGGCCTTGGCAACCAGACCAGGGCGGCACGGCTGATTGGTAGCGTGAGTCCAGACGCCGACGGTACGTACTGGGTGTACGCTCTCGTCTTGCTCATTGGCAAGCCTACGTCCGAGGAAGACGAGAACGGTACTGTGCGAGATAAGGCAATGCGATTTGAATACGTGCTCGCCACAGACATCCTAACCATATGGGCCACCATGCCAGACGGAAAGCCAGGAACCGTTGTAATAGACAAATGGCTCGAGCGACTGGAAGACATGCCAGAAAACATAACCAAGTCAAGCGCGGCAAAGGTCTTGTCTACCGTAAGCGACGTACGACAGCATCCGAATCCGGGCTTCTCGGACATTAAGTGCAACCTGCGTGGCAACGAGGACTTGCGTTGGTATCACGTAAACTACGTTTGCGAGGTTGGGGATGACGGCACGACCGCCGTCATTCGTGGATACGCGCAGGACGCCAACGACCAAATGGGGTCCGCGCGCTGGTGGCGCCGTCAGGCAGAGATAGACCAGCTTACAGGCCTGCTCAACCGAAACGCCGTGGAGCAGGAAATGAATCTGGCCATGCGCACCCAGGGGTCTGGCATGATGTTTATGATCGACCTGGACGGATTCAAGCGCATAAACGACGAGCTGGGACACCTTGCGGGCGACGCGCTGCTGCGCGACGTGGCAAAGGCGCTTATGTCGAGCTTCCGCGACGGTGACATTCTGGGCCGCTATGGTGGAGACGAGTTTGTGGCGTTTGTGCCCATACGGGAGGACTTTGCCCAAAGCATTGCAGAAAAGCGCTCGCGCGCAATCATAGACTCCGTTTCGGCCATTACGGCCGAAGACGGAACCCACGCTGCCTGCAGCGTAGGCGTGGCCATTTCCAACGACAAGGAGGCAACCTTCTACGACTTGCTGGAGGTCGCCGACGAGGCCATGTATCGCAGCAAGGAGGCCGGCAAGGGCCGCTTTACCGTGCTGAACGCATAATGCGATCGTGGTGGCGAGCCGTGCCGCTAGGGGATACTCCCCATCGGGTACATCGCGGATGAGCCGGACTCCAACGAAAGCCCTGCTCGCGATGTACCCGATGGGGAGTATCCCCTAGCGGCACGAAGTCTTTCGGACTATCTGCCGTAATTCGCGCTACGAGTTGAGCCTGCGCTGCTCCGGGCCAGGGTTGAGCGAGAAGCTGCCTGCGTCCTCCATCTGCTGCAGACGTGCCTCGCCCTCCTCGGCAATGACCTTGAACTCCTCTATGGTCTGGCGCATTTGCGGCAGGGCCTTTAGCTTGTAGTCGGTTATGTCGTCGAGTGCGGAAAGTGTGTCCTGGAAGGCGGTCTTTAGCGTGTCCGGCGAGATGGCGGCGTCGGTCGCCTGCTTTTGGATTGCCACGCCCTGCTCCTTGAGCATGCGGGAGGTGGCAGTTATCATCTCGTTGGTCGCGGCGTTGAGCGTCTGGACCTTTTCCAGAACGATGCGCTGGTTGTACAGGGCGCCTGCAACGGTAACGGCCGTGCGCAGCGCGGCAACGGTTACGTTTTCTGCACGATCCACCGCACGAATGAGCTCCAGGTTGTTCTTGCGAATTACCTCCATGGCAACGATGCCCTGCTGGTTAACAACCAAGAGCTGCTGGAAGTCCATGATCTTTTGGCGCAGTGGGAAAATAACCTCTTCCTCCAGGAAGCGGGTCTTGTCGTCGTCGCCACCCTGCTCGGCGCGGTAGTTGTCCAGAGCGTTGGAAAGGTATGCGTCCAGGTCCTGCGCCATTTCCAAGCGCTGGTTGAGCTGCTTGGTAAGGTCGCGCATGCCACCTGCCTCGAGCTCCAGCGTAACGTTGTCTTTGCGCAGCGTCTCGCGGCCCTTGTCCAGCGACTTTACGATTTCGGCAATCTCGGCGTCGGCCGTCTTGTAGCGGTCGAAGTAGCGGCGCACGGGGTTAAACAGGCGGCCGATGGCACCCGTCTTGGCAAAGTCGATGCCGCTGGGGTCCAGGTCGCGCATCTTTATGGCAAGGTCCTCCAGGCCCTTCGCCACGTCGCCCGACTCGCTGCCCGCGCGGGAGAGGTCGGCCATGCGACGAGCCAGAATGTCGTTCTTGGACGAAGACTTGCGCACGAGGTCGGAACCCAGGTCCTCCACGGCGTTGGTAATCTCGCGGCGGCTCTGCACGGAGTCGAGGTCTACGTTTAGGATCTCCTCGCCCTTTTTCTCGGCCGTGTTGCTAATGGCCTGGGCGTGCTCGTCGGGAACCGCCAGCTCCTGCTTTACCTTTTCCTTAACTTCCTCTGGCTCTGGGATTTCGAGGTCGAATGCCATTGCATGGTCCTTTCTATCTTGCCTGTACGTTACCTTACATGTTGGCGTTAAACAGATTCTTGAGTTGATATGTTACGTCATCGGTCGAGGCGTCAATGCTTGCAGCTTCGTTAATTCCGCTAATTTGTTTGAGCGCGTCTATGTTTGCGTTGTAGCCAATGGTGTACACGGGAATGCGCAGACCGCCAATAACGTCCTTCATGGGCTCAAAGTCCACAAAGCCCTGGTTGGTCTCGCCGTCGGAAAGCACAAATATCATGGGCTTGGCGTCGGGGTTGTCTGCCGCGGCCTTTTGCACCAGGTCGGCGGCTACGATAATTGCGTCGTAGGTGGCCGTGCCGCCCGAGGCGCGAAGGTTTTCCACCGCGCCCTTAAACAGCGACTGCTGCGTAAGGTCAAACTTGGCCACCGGCACGTTTATGGTAACGAAGTCGGAGTAGGACACCAGGCCAACGTAGTTGTCGGTGTTTATGTAGCGCATGCTGTTTATAAGGGAGCTCTGCAGCTCGGCAAGGGGAGAGCCGCTCATGGAGCCGCTTACGTCTGCCACAAACACGGCTATTACGGGCCGGCCGTTGTCCTTGTTCTTCTTGTACAGCTCCTGCGCCTTTACCAGCTGCGCGCCATCGATTTCTGCAACCTCGCTCACGTAGTCGTCCTTGCCGTTAAAGCCGTAGCGGTCTGCCAGCTCCTTGCCGTTGTTGTCGCAGTACTGGGCAAAGAGCTCCAGGATCTGGCGCTGCTCGGCCGTTGCGGAGGGGCACGCCACCAGCGGGTTGTCGTGACGGTAGCCAAACGGCGTAAACACGTAGCTGTTGGAAAGCGACGGGTCGTTTGCATACAGCTGCCACTCGGTAACAAAGCCGTCCAGCGCCCCGCGCTCGGCCGCGTCGCGCATCTGCACGGTGGTAAGGGCCACAAACGGCACGTTGGCCTGGAACTTGCGGAATCCCTCGGTGGCCTTGTCGGAAAGCGGGTTGGACGGGTCGTAGCGCAGCAGCGTGGACACCAGGAAGTTAAGGCCGGTGCTGCTGGTAAACGGGTTGGTGTAGCCCATGGTAAGCTCGCCGGAGCCCACGGCCTCGGTTACGGCCTTAAGGTCCACGGAGCCGTGCTTGCTCATAAGCGAGTCGTAGTGCTCCTTGTTTAGGAGTATGCCGGCCACGTTGCCCACCGTGCGCTCGCGAACGACCTCGGTTTTTACGCCGCGGTTGGAAAGAAGGTTTACAAACAGCATGTTGGACGGGGTGTAGCCCGCGGGCGACGCCTTGCCGGTTGCAATGTAGTCCACGCCAAGACCGCTGCTCATGCTGCGAACCTGCACGCTTACGGGCTTTCCGCCCACGGTGGCGCCGGAGGCGTTAAACTTTTCGGCCATCTCGCGCAGCCATCCGTCGGTGCCCTGGCCGGCCTTTTCGGGCGACGACCAGATCTCGGCGTTGAGGTCGGTGGTCGCGGGGACGGTAACCGCGTTGGTGTCCAGCTTGGGCAGCTCCTCGGCTGCCACGTCGTTGCTGCTGTATTCGACGGAAGACTTAACGGGGTTGGCGGTGTCTGGGTCTATTTCGCGCATCATGTCGGCCATGCGTTGCTGAGCCGTCTCGGTGCTTATGGTGCGCTCGGTCTTGCCCGTGTTCCTGGTAAGAAACAGAATGCCGAACACTAACGCGCTAATTATTACCAGGCCTCCCACAAGGCCAATTACAACGCGCTTATTACCCATAACTCCTCCTTGTCCAGCGTCGCATGGTTGCTAACTTGTGGATACGACGCACCATTGCCTTGCGGCGCCGGTCTTGTGCCGGCGCATTGTTTGCTCTTGGTTCCTAGCGATAATACCGCGTTTCGCCAATGAGACCTTCCAGCTCCTCTATGGTCTGGTCTGCGGCCTCGCGGGTGTCGTCGGCCTCGAGCTTGGAGAGCTCCAGCTCCAGCTTTGCCATCTCCAAAAGAATCTGCTCGTTCGCGCGCAAGACCTCCTGCATGTTGGCAAGCGCCTCGTCGTATACGGCCACCTGCTGCGCCTGGGAGTCTCCGCGCTTCTTTGCCTTGGTGTAGGCGTCGCGATCGAACGACTGGATGTTGTTTGCCACCAGCGCCGAGTTGCGAAGCACCGTGCGCTGGGCCGTGTCTACCAGGTGGGTAAACCTGTCCCAGCTAAGGCTGCCCTCGGAGAACTGGACCGATATTACCTTGTGTAAGCGCTTGCGCTTGCGGGCGGCGCTGTTTACCTGCTCCAGCGCCTCGGAGGCAACGTCGCCAACGTGCGGGGTGTCCGCGTACTCCTCCAGGATGGGTATTACTTCCTCCTCTTTAACCACGGTGGCGGGTTCGAGAAGCTTGACGTCGGGCTCCTTGAGCGTGAGGTAGGTGGATGCGCCAAACACGCCCGCCAACGCCACGCCGGCAATTATCGAGAGGCCCGCACGCAGCAGGTCGTAGTCGGTGGGGCGCAGAGCTAGGCCCCACGGCGCGTACAGCAGGACCACCGCCAGCGCTATGAGCACGTAAATTGCAAGGAGCTTGGCGTAGCGTTTCATGGTGGCCAATCGACGTAAACAACAGTAGTACGTCATAGTATACCCATGTGGGTTTGTAGCCAAAACACGTTTTAGGTACGCGGGGACTGTTCGGAAAGCGCCGTGCCGCTTGGGGATACTCCCCTGCGGGTACATCGCGAGAAGGTAATTCCTTCGCGAGGAGGCCAATCTGCGATGTACCCGATGGGGAGTATCCCCAAGCGGCACGGCTCGCTGTTATCCCCGTGTCGTTGAGTACAATATGTAATATATAGTTAAAGGATGTGGTTAAAGGAACGAAACCAGCCGAAGGAGGCGTCATGTTTTGTCCCAACTGCGGTACCCAGGTTCCCTCGAACGCAAAAGTGTGCCCTAGCTGCGGCACGCCGCTGTCGAACAGAACTACGCAGGATGCTGCGATGGCGTCGGAGGGCGACGAGGTGACGACGGACGTAGCCGAGGCTTCCCATCCGGCTAACGAGTCCGCAAGCAATTCTGGTGCGGACGACTCTTCGGCCTCGCACAAACCCACGCAGGCACAGACTAACGATCCAGCGTCTGGGCCCGAGCCCGAGCCCGAGCCGCAGGTACCGCACAAAGAGTATGGCGGCGCGGCGCGCATTATCAAGATTGTGATCGGGGTTATCTTGCTGGTGGTGGGCATCTCCAGATGCACTGGTGTAGCCAAGCGGAGTAACCCAACGACGTCAACTGTTGCTACGTCCCAGTCCACGAGAGGATCCAACAGCACGTCCTCCAGCAGCGGGACGAACACAGGCTCAAATACAAGTACGAGCAGCGGATCCAACTCGACTACAACAAACTCGGGCAATGGACACTCCATTGACACCTCGGGCGACGTGCTAAGCGATCCCGAGCTTAGGGATGCCCATGGAAACATTACGCTTTACGCATTTATGGAGCTCGATGGCAAACAGCTTGCTTCCCTCTGCAACATGCAAAAGTTCGAGGTTACCTTTACGAATGGCATGCTCTCTTTTATTAATCAAAAATCGGCTAACGGCTTTAGCATTGCAAATATGGACAACGCCTTGGACTACAACACGATCCTCGGTCTTAAGAAAGGTGGCGAGGGTACGCCATCTTGGTACGTCTACATTCTTACTAACTACGACTCGGGAAAGGCCGCCTACGAGGGCGTTTCGCATTGTACGACCGAGTGCTCCGCCACGGCTAACGGTTATTACGTTGCCGTATGCTGCGATTCCTCTGGTAGGCGTTATCTCGCGACGGCCAACAAAAACGAGGATGGCGCCTACATCGTTATTCTCTACAATCCCGAGGCGCTCGAAAAAGGCAAATTTGACCAGATGCACAATGGCAAATACGGCAAGGATGCCGAGTCCGTGTTTACGGCATTCACGGGCAAATCCACCGACACCCACGAGTAGGGATTAGGGACATCTCGCTTGCCAGGTGCGGTTCCAGAACAGACGGTCAGCGACAATCCCGTGCCCATTGGGGATACTCCCGCGCGGGTACATCGCGGATAGCCCTTTCATGATGGAATGGCCTGCTCGCGATGTACCCGCGAGGGAACATCCCCAATGGGCACGGCTCTCCACTAATGGTTTTAGGCTTCGCTGCTTACCGTAACCAATGCGAACCGAAGCCATCGCACTATTCGTTGTAATGTTGCATAACTAAACAAACTTAAACAAAATGCGTTTAATTGTTTAAAAAACGGCGTACTAGTTAGGGGACAACATGGCTACCGTCCAATTTGCCACGCATGTTGATGAAGAGCAGGCAGCTCGCTTTCGTGAGCTCACAAAAGCCTTGGGCACCACGCCTTCCGATGCCCTGCGCATGTTTGTGAGTGCGTTTAACGCCAACAGAGGTTTTCCGTACGACGTAAGGGTTGCAGAAGAGCCAGCTACACCGTTTGCCAACGAGAGCGAGGCGTTGGATTTCGTCGACCATTTTGCTGCGGAGGCACTTGATGCGGGCAGGTGAGATTTGGACGGCTAGTGCTGGTGGCCGCAGCTACCATGCGTGGTAATGGAGCAAGCGCACCTCTAACGGAGGTGCGCTTCTCGGCTGTAACCGTATCCGGAAAGGATACATTTGTGCTATAGCTGAGCCTGACTACTAGATATTGTGGTTAGTGGGTCCGACTCTCTACCAACAGCCAAAAAGTGCAGAAAAACGTTCGATTTCAGCTAAAAAATGCGTGGACATTTGAGGCGAACTAAACGTACAATGGCAAACGAGTGTCTATGTACAAAATAGAACAGGGGAGACCATGGGTAGGAAAACGAACTCTAAACGGAGCAAACTCATTGCGTTGTTTGCGGTAATCCTTGCAGCAGTAGGAGCGCTGGTGCTTATGCCCAAGCCTGCAGTGGCAGAGGGCGAAACAACTGGCACGCTTACGATTAAGAAGGTCTCGACAAACACACAGGCTTCTTTTGACCTTGACATCACGATAGACGGTGACACTAGTGGCGTTACCTACAAAATAAACGGCGGTGAATCAAAGCCATGGACCGACAAGCCGACCGCTATCCAAAATGGCCAAACGATTGAAATCAGTGGCATACCATTTGCAAGTGGAGAACAGGAAAACCTAACGGTAAAAGAAACGTCTTCCGGCTACAACACCTATGCCACGTATGGCATGGCTGCAAGCGCTGCGGACATAGCTGAGAACCTTGCTAACTTTACCGATAATACTTTTAGAGGTGGGATAGTTTCGGACACCCCATACGCTTCGCTTACCATCTACAACATGGTTCCCACGATTGAAACCCAGGTGAGCCCGAGCACGATTACGCCCACGAGCGAAGGGTATGTGGAGACCATCACCGACAACGTTAAGGTCACAGGTCTTGTCCCTGGTAAGACATATACGGTTGTGGGCGAGCTGATGGACGGGACGACCCCTGTGCCCAACACCAGGGTAACGGTCAATGATGCCACCGCAGACAAAGATGGCAACTTGGATGTAACTCCCGAGTACAAGGATGTGCCCGTAGGAAAGTACGCTGGCAAAAAGCTCGTTGCATACGCAACGGTAAAGGATGGCGACAACGTAGTAATCGAGCACAAGGACGACAAAGACGAGAAGCAGACCGTTACCATTAAGGAAATTCCTGGCAGTCTCTCCATTACCAAGACGCTAAAGACGCCCACTACCGACAGTCACATTGCCAACCCCACCGGCGAAACGGATGAGGAAAAGGCCGCTGACAAGAAAAAGTGGGAGACCCGTAAGGAGAAGGCGCAGAATCAGCTCAATGACGCAAAGCCTGCCTTTACGTTTACAGTGGAACTCAAAGACGCTTCCGGTAAGGCTCTCGAGGACGAGTACAAGTACTCGGGTGCTGCCGAGGGAACCGTAAAGAATGGCGGCACCATTAGCATTCCTGCGACTGAGCTTGACTCGACTGCAACCATTACCATTGAGGGGCTGCCCGAAGGTGCCACCTACAACGTAACGGAGGTTGATACCGAAGGCTATAAGGCGATTAATAACAAGAAGAGCGATACCGGTACGATTGAAAAGGGAAAGACTGCGGTTGCCGATTTTACGAACGCACCCCTTGGCACGCTCAAGGTTATCAAGAACGTAAAAGTTACTGTCTACGATCTAGAGCTCGAGGCCGCCAACAAGATAATCGAAGAGACGCAGAAGCAAATGGACGCGACCACCGACTCTACGACGCGTGAGGCTTACCAGATCTTGCTCGACGAGGAAAACAAGTACAAGGAGGAGCTCGAGAAGAAGAAGGCCGAGATTGCAGCCACCGAGTTCACCTTTACCATCACCCTTACCGATGCCGATAAGAAGGCACTCACCGAGACCAAGGAATACAAGACCGTAAAGAGCGACGGAACCACGGACACCGATGGAACCATTAAGTTCGAAGACGGCAAGAGCGCTACCGTAAAGCTCAAGGGCGGCGAGAGCATCAGGGTAATTGGCATGGATCCCGACTACAACGTATCCGTTGCAGAGACCCCTGTTGATGGCTGGGTTGCCAACCATAAGAGCCTGAGCGGCACCGTAATCGAGGGCGTACCTCTGACCGCCACCTTCGAGAACACCTATGCGGGCGCCGATACACCCACCCCTGGTGACAATCCGAGCGGAAACAGCACCACCAAGTCCAGCACCAAGCTGGCCAACACCGCAGACCCCGTTGTTGACGCAGCCCTGATTGCGGCAGCAAGTGCGCCTGCCGTGCTTTCCGGACTTGCACTGCGTCGTAGGAAGTAACAGACCTTAGACCACGTATTACGCTTGAGAACAGCCCCTTAGCTGCAAATCTGCAGCTAAGGGGCTGTTGCTTTTGGTAGACGGAGCGGAACGGCGTGCTTCCAGGAGATACTCCCTTCGCGCACCATGTTCAAGGAAAATGCGGTCTATGTGATGTACTGTCGTATATAGGCGGCTGGGCTCAGTATTTGCGGCTTTTCCAGGGTTACGTCCTCGAAGTCGCGATCGCCCGTAACGAACACATCCGCGTTTCCGATAACGGCGGAATACAGTACTGGGTAATCCATAGGGTCGCGGATCTCAAAAAGATTGGTGTCCATTTTCGCGATAGGTGGCGTCGCTATGAGTTCATAGCGCATCGCGCGCAGAAGGGTATCCACCGAAGTCAGCCTATCCGGCCATTTTCTGCGTGTTACTTCGCGTACCTCGCCAACAACCCATGAGGATATAAGAAGCTCGTTGTCCGCAGAACTCGCGTGCTCGAGAACACGCAACATGTTAGTTGAGCGGAACACAACCGCCGAAAGCAGGACGTTTGCATCGATCATCACTCTCATTCGGGCGCCCTTGTCTCGGCTGCAAACATGTCGGCGCGCGCTTCACGTACGAGCTTGGTAATATCTTCCTCGCTTTCGAGACCTGCTTCCTGTGCAGCCCCCTCAAAGGCATCCATGGCCACACGCATTGCCATCATGTTCTGATTGAAGAGCGAAACCGATCCGTCGTCCCTGCGGACAAACAAGATCTTGTCGCCAGCTTGTACCCCAATGGCACGGCGAACGCTTGCGGGTATGGTTATCTGTCCCTTAGAGGACAATGTCGACATCTCTAAAACAGCGTCCATGGTATGTTCCTGTCTCTTTACATGCTTTACATTTCTTACCTTCATTCTAGCATGGCTTTGCAGGACACTATTTATCACGTCAGACCATCCAAAGACTTGCAGTGGCGTGAGGTGCACGAAGGGAATATCCCCTTCGTGCACTTCCAAACCCTACGCCACGTAGTGCTCGGAGATCTCGCTCATGGTAAGGCGCATGTTGTCAAAGGTGGGCGGCTTAACGGCCGAACGGAGCCGCTTGCAGGCGCGTCGCCACTTGTCGGTTGGCTCGGGGAGTTCGGTGTTTAGCAGGCTTGCCACCTTGTGGGCAACGGCGTCGAAGCGCTTGGGATCAGCAACGTCGTCGTCGGTTACGCACACCACGCGCACGTCGCCGGTCTGGAGCGCGTCAAAGTCGCGCTTGGAAGGTCTTCCACTGCCCGTATACTGAACCGCCACGCGCTTGGCGGGCCAAAACAGGTCGTAGATAAGGTAGTCGCCCGAGGAGGAGGGATAGAACCCTTGCTCTCCCTTGTATGCGCCCCATCCCTGCACGCGCTCAATCCCGTAGCTGCCCTCCGATCTTGGCAGGCAAAGCAGCAGGTACAGATAGCAGCTCATGGGCGAGCTGCACTCGTTTTGCACGTGGCGCAGCACGCGTTTGGCGCGCTTGCCCTCCTTCGTGCGACGAACATCGCGCAGATATTCGCGTATGGCTGCCTTCGACGTGCGCGGCTGCCTAAGAAAATCGTATCCACCGCCGCGATCGTACTGCGTGAGCACGGTGCGATACTTTCCGCACAGCTCTACGCCCAGGCACACCGCCTCTACGAACGACAGCTGGTTGGCCTTGCGAAAGAAAAAGAACTCGGGCGTGCTCATACGGGTTGTTTCGGAAATCGGCTCGTACGACCCCCTAGGTATGGGGCCGTCCCACACGCTCACGCCGCGCACGTACTGCCCAGCACAGCGCGCAGCCGTGCGCATGCGTTCACCCTCCTCCTTGCTGGGCGCAATTATTTCCACGTTGGAAAGCGAGTTGTCCTCAAAAAAGTCGGGAAACGGATAGCTTGCCTCGCTAAGCAGCTCTTCTTCGGCCTCCCTGTAAAGCATCGAATGAAGCTCCCGGTTCTTCTCTTCCCATCCGGGCATGGTGGGCATCTCTTTGCCCAGAAGCTCGCAGAGTCGCTCCATAACCTTATGATACGAGTCGTAGTCGCACAGGTCGGCGCAGGTTACGCGCAACACGGTGTAGCTATCGTCACCCTCAAAGGGGGTGCGATACGGATCGTCCACAATGTCCAGGGCAACTTTCTCTTCGGGCCAGTACAGTGCCATAGTCTCTCCTTTGGTCGAGCTTATACGGGAAAAACAGGCTACGCGACCCAACTCCCCGCAAGCTCACACCCAGCTCTCGCATAACTCGCGCGAAAACGCGAGTCTGGGCCTGCACGCTCGTGTTTGTTGCTTGGCACCAATTTGCACATGCTCTTTTGAGAATTTCTTACACGCCGTTCATCCGCGCGGCTGTGCCGCTCGCGGCGATTTTGGGGTGTGTTCTGGTGCGGCGACGGAAGTTTATGCATTTTTACGTGGCGAAGGGGTAGGCTTTCCAAAACTCGCGAGTGGTGGTGTGCCTATTGGGGATACTCCCCATCGGGTACATCGCGGATGGTCCTCTCATAATGACAAGGGTCTCCCGCGATGTACCCGGAGGGGAGTATCCTCAATAGGCACACCATTTTTGGACGGCCAACCTGTGGTTTGTCTGTAACAGTTAGTTAGCTTGGGTATACTACAACGAGTGATTCTTAGAAGAAGGAGGCCAACCATGGGACTCAAGGATCTGTTTGCGGCACACGCCAGCGAAAACGAGGCGGCCAAGGCCACGCACACCATAAACGTGGAGGGCATGCACTGCCCCGCTTGCGAGAAGCTCGTCTCAACTGCGCTGGAGGACCGCGGCGCCACCAACGTTGTGGCCAACCACGAGACCGGAGTGGTGGAGTACGAGGGCGAGCTAGAGGCCGCGCTCATAGGCGAGGCTATTTCCGAAGCAGGCTTTACGCTGCTGTAGGGCTGGTCGGCATCTGGTAGAATTACCAGTACGTGTTCGACCAACCGAGGAGGCTCTGCCCAAGGGCATGGATATAGCAATATCAATTGCCGTAACTGTAATTCTGACCATTATCAACGGCTACTTCTCCATGTCGGAGATGGCCCTCTCCACCGCAAAGAAAGTCGTTCTGGAGCACGAGGCGGAGCAAGGCGACGCGGCCGCGGCAACGGCTGCCGAGGTCATAGAGAATCCCGGCGACTTTCTTGCCGCCATCCAGGTGGCAATTACCCTGGTGGGCTTTGCTAGCTCGGCATTTGCCGCAACGAGCCTCTCCGAGCCTTTGGGCAACGTGTTCGAAAGCGTAAACATTCCCTTCTCGCGCGGCCTGGCAACCGTAACCATTACGCTTTTGCTCTCTTACTTTTCCATTGTGGTGGGCGAGCTGGTGCCCAAGCGCATTGCCATGGCTAACGCCGAGGGCGTAAGCAAGCAGGTGGCTGGCCCTCTGAAGGCCTTCTCGGCAATTGCCAAGCCGCTGGTGTGGCTTACGGCTGCAAGCGCCAACGGGCTGGCAAAGCTGCTGCACATAAAGGGTACCGAGGACCGTCAGAACGTGAGCGAGGAGGAGCTTCGCTACATGGTTACGGACGTGGACGAGCTAACCGAGCAGGAGAAGTCCATGATCCACGACGTAATTGACCTCGGGGACGCCGTGGCCCGCGAGGTAATGGTCCCACGTGTGGACGTGGAGGCTGCGGAGGACGTGTCTACCTGCTCCGAGGTGCTTGCGACCATGAGGCAGACCGGATACAGCCGCCTGCCCGTGTACCACGAGGACATAGACCGCGTGGTAGGCATCGCGCACATTAAGGACCTCCTTGGCCCCGTGCTGGAGGAAGGCGCAGGGGAAAGCCGTGTGGACCGCTACATGCGCAAGGCAAAGTATGTGCCCGAGACTAAAGACATCTTTCCGTTGCTTTCCGAGATGCAAACCGATCACGACCAGATGGCCATTGTGGTGGACGAATACGGCGGCACAGCTGGCATAATTACCATTGAGGACATAGTGGAGGAGATCGTGGGCGAAATTGAGGACGAGTTTGACCCCGACAACCGCTACCTCACCCAAATTGGCGAGCGCGAGTGGATGGTGGACGGCCGCTACTCCATAGACGACGCCATCGAGCTTGGTTGGCCCATAGAAGACAACGCCGAGTACGAAACAATTGCCGGCTTTGTGCTGGAGCTGGCCGACAAGCTCCCGCATCCTGGCGACTCGTTTAAGAAGGACGGGTACGAGTTTGTGGTGCAGTCCATGCGCGGCAGGCGCCTGTCTATGGTGCGGGTAATAGCGCCGGAGAAGAAGCCCGACGAGGAGTAGACCGGTAACGCGCTCCTTGGGGATACTCCCCATCGGGTACATCGCGGATTGTCCTCTTGCAATGAGACGGGTTTCTCGCGATGTACCCGTAGGGGAGTATCCCCAAGGAGCGCGTCGTTTTCGAACGTTAAGCACTGCCACCCCATAGGTGTCGCTCTTACAGCTATAATGGGTCATACTGCAGCAACGAATAAAGGAAACTACCATGGCGCAGCTCATAGACATTATCCGCGTGGTTGTGGATCCCGAATACCTAACGGCAACCGTATGCGTGTCGCCGGACGCACCGCTTATGACGAGCGAGGACCTGGAGGGTACCACGCGGGTGTACAACCTGCTTCCCACCATTATCGACCATGCTTGCGTGGGCGACGCTGGAAGCACCTTTAAGGACTGCATGGGCGATACCGAGCTGGCGCATCTTTTGGAGCACGTAACGGTGGAGCTGCTTGCGCGCACGAATATGGTGGAGGAGGTTGTGGCTGGCCGCACGTGGCGCGAGCTTGCGTACGACCGCACCTACAGCATTCAGCTGGACTGCGTGGACGATGTGCTGGTTGCGGGCGCACTTTCCAGTGCGGTATGGATTGTTTCCTGGGCTTTTTCGGGCGGCGCTGGTCCCGTGCCCGATGTGGAGGCCACGGTTTCGGGCCTCGCGCAGCTGGTTCAGAGCCTGCCGGATCCAAACGAGGCATCCAACAAAGAGGCGGATACAAACGCGGCGGAGCAGGATCGCTACGACGACTACTACGAGGGCAACTACTACGACGACGATCGCTACGACAGCAATCGGAACGACGGCCGCTACGATGACGATCAATACGACGACATCTACGACGACGAGCCGTACGAAGACGATGACCTGGACCGCGGCCCACGCATGTCTCGCAAGATTATATAAAATCCCTCGTAACAAGCTGTTTATTGGATAAATACCTGCAGTCGACGCGCTCCGCAGTAGCCGAGCGTATCGATTGCAGAAAATTCGTGCATCTTTTGAGCTATTACGGTTTTTGGATGGGTATTTTTCGCACGAGAAGTATACTCACCAAATAGGATTGGAATAGGAGGCGGGCAAAGGCCCGTTATTAGGGTCAGGAGGACCGTATGAAGCTCGTAAGTGTTGTGTTGGGCGGCGTTATTGGTGCTGCAGCCGGATTTGCCGCAGGCGTTCTTCTTGCTCCGCGCTCTGGTGCCGAGAGCCGTGCTATGGCTTCCGACGCGATGAACGACGCTTGGGATTCCGCCGTAGATAAGTACGAGCGCAGCCAGCAGGCCATGGCCGACAAGGTGTCCACCGTGCGTCCTAACGTAGATGGCGCCACCGACGACCTCCGTGCCAAGGTTGACCTTGCTCGCGAGCGCATGGACCAGCTTCGTGATTCCCTTTCCACCGTTGCCGACGAGGCCGCTGCCGTAGAGGTAGAGGCTGAGGTAGAGGCCGTTGCCGAGGAAGCCGCCGAAGAAGTGGCCGAGGAGACCGAGGAAGTGGCCGAGGAGGCTGCTGAGGACAAGGCCGACGAGGACAAGGCTGAGTAACCAGCATTACGTACGATTTAAGGGCACGTTGTCGCAGGAATACGGCAACGTGCCTTTTTGTTTTGCGAGCTAAAGGAGAGCGCGAATGCTAAAGGTAAGCCAACTCATGCGCATATACGTGTATAAGCCAAAGCGCGGCCGCAAGGACGATCCAAAGACTATGGAGCTCAAGGATCTTACGGTTGTGGGCCAGGTGCGCCAGGTGGTGTTTGCCCCCGAGGGAGATTGCGTTGTTGGTCTGCTGGTACGCAGGCCAGATGTTGCGGGCATGGTAAAGCGCGAGGACGCGTTTGTGGCGCTCGACTCAATTGTGGCTACCGATGACGGCTTGGTGGTATCGCGCGAAGAAGACGGAATGGATTCCGAGGCAATCGAGCGCTTGGGCTTGGATTGGAACAAGTGCATTCTGTGGACGGGCATGGACGCCAAGACTACAAACAACAAGGAGCTCGGATGGGTGGACGACGTTGAGTTTAGTCCCAAGACCGGGCGGGTTAAGGCGTTCTATGTGGGCGATGGCAGTGTTGCAAAGTCGCTGGTAGGCAACGTGGTAATTCCCCGTAACATGCTTGTGGGCTACAAGGATGGATACATGCTGGTAAAGCCCGAGGTGGCCGACCTTTCGCTTAACGGAGGGCTTGCGGCAAAGGCAGGCGAAAGCTATGCGCGCGCTAAGCAGAGCGGAAAGACGGTTGCCAGCAAGGCAGGAAAAGCTGCCGACGACGTTGTGCAAAAGGGAGCACGTGGACTGGGCCGCGCCATTGGCAAGGCAAAGAAGAACGCGGGCGGATCCCCCCGCGGCATGTTTGGCGCCTTTATGGACGAATACCGCAAGGCGAGCAAGTAAAGCTGACCGAAGGCGGTGTACCGTTGGGGGATACTCCCCTACGGGTACATCGCGAATGGGCCTTCTCGTAAAGAATGGCCTTCACGCGATGTACCCGATGGGGAGTATCCCCCAACGGTACACCGCTCCATCACGAGTTTTCGGACAGTCTAAACGGACGACCCCTTCGACAAAAAAGACCCCCGTTGCCGGGGGTCAGACATTTTTAATGGCGGAGGGGGAGGGATTCCCGCGTCGCGCTGCGCGCAACGCTCCGAGGCTTCGGGCTTCGCCCTCAGCCCGCGACGCTATTCGCGTCGCGACCTTGCGGTTCGAATCCCCTTACGACCCCCTCGACAAAAAAAGACCCCCATTGCTGGGGGTCAGACTGTTCATGGCGGAGGGGGAGGGATTCCCGCGTCGCGCTGCGCGCAACGCTCAACGGCCTCGTCGCTCCGCTCCTCGGCCCGTGGGAAGCCAGAGGGCTTCCCACGACCTACCGGTTCGAATCCCTCCCCTGTAACGGCGCCGAACAAGAAAGGGTGTCCCAATTGGAACACCCTCTAAAGTTTAAATGGCGGAGGGGGAGGGATTCGAACCCTCGAGACCTTTCGGCCCGGCGGTTTTCAAGACCGCTGCATTCAACCGCTCTGCCACCCCTCCGTGCAGATGTGCTCCATTATAATACGAGTCGAGCACAAATGTCCGCAGCGTGAGAGGAGTTGCACATGAGCGCGCAGCTGCATCCCGACATCGAAACCGTAATTCTTAGCGAACAAGACATCAAAGACATCGTAACTCGAATGGGCGCGCAGATATCCGCCGACTACAAAGACAAGAATCCGCTGATAGTCACGGTGTTGCGCGGGGCATTTATCTTTACGGCAGACCTGTTGCGCGCGTTGTCTGTGCCTTGCGCGGTGGACTTTATGGCTGTTTCGAGCTATGGCGATGGCGTGAAGAGCTCGGGTGTGGTGCGCATCCTAAAGGACCTGGACACCAAGGTGGAGGGTCGTCACGTAATAATTGCCGAGGACATTTTGGACTCGGGGCTCACGCTAAGCTATCTTATAAAAATGCTGTCGGCGCGTCATCCGGCTTCCATTGAGGTCGCGGCGTTTGCCGTAAAGGACATTCCAGGCAAGACGCCTGCCATAAAGCCGGCGTACGTGGGCACCCATGTTCCCAACGAGTTTATTGTTGGCTATGGCTTGGACTACGCCGAGCGGTATCGCAACCTTCCGTATGTGGGAGTCCTTAAGCCCGAGGTGTACTCGTAGCAAACACGTGTTGGAGTGGGTGCCGTTAGGGGAGTATCCCAACGCCATTAAGTTAGCGCTGTGCACATTGGGGATATTCCCCTACGGGTACATCGCGGATGGGCCGGCCTCCAACGAAAGCCCTGCTCGCGATGTACCCGATGGGGAGTATCCCCAATGTGCACAGCTCCCCCGGACCCTTAACTAAATGGCGGTGGGAGCATCCCCCTGCCGCTGTGGGTTTTGTAGCGTCGTGCCTTAATGCACAGACTCCGCTAGAATAGACAAGTTACCCAACAGAAGACGGGAGTACGCGTGCCTAACAACAATCGTCCCAACATGGCGCCCCAAAACCGCCGAAGGGGAATAGGCTATATGGCTATCCTTTTGGCCATGCTCCTTTTCCTTATATTCCAGTTCGGCAGAGGCTTTGGTGGCGACAAGGTTGTAACCATACCCACCAGCGACTTTGTAACCGCGGTAAAGGAAGACCGCGTAACAGAGGTTACCTACAAAGTGGAGGACCGCTCGCTCACAGGCAAGTTCTACGCCGACGCCGATGCAAAAAAGAAAGAGTCCATATCGTCGTTCCGCTCTGCCTATGTTGGCGAAGACAACCTGGACGAGCTTATGGCCAAGCATTCTGGCATTAAGTTTACCGTGGACGCCAGCACGAGCGAGCTGTGGCAAACGCTGCTTATATCGGTGCTGCCCACCGTGCTCATGATTGCCATTATCGTTTACTTTATGAACCAGATGCAGGGTCAGAACGGCCGCGCCATGAACTTTGGACGCTCCACGGCAAAGACGGCCGACGGCGATCGCCCGCAGGTTAAGTTTAAGGACGTGGCCGGTATAGACGAAGTGGTGGAGGAGCTCAAGGAGGTTCGCGACTTTTTGTCCGAGCCCGAGCGCTTCCAGCGCATGGGCGCAAAGATTCCGCGCGGCGTGCTGCTTATGGGCTCTCCCGGTACGGGCAAGACGCTTTTGGCCAAGGCCGTTGCGGGCGAGGCTGGCGTGCCGTTTTTCTCTATATCGGGTTCGGACTTTGTAGAGATGTTTGTGGGCGTGGGCGCGTCTCGCGTGCGTGACCTCTTTAAGCAGGCCAAGGAGGCTTCTCCCTCCATCGTGTTTATAGACGAGATTGACGCCGTGGGACGTCAGCGCGGCGCCGGCCTGGGTGGCGGTCACGACGAGCGCGAGCAAACGCTCAACCAGCTCCTGGTGGAGATGGACGGCTTTGAAGACAATACCGCGGTTATCCTAATTGCTGCCACCAACCGTCCCGACATCCTGGACCCCGCGCTGCTGCGTCCTGGTCGCTTTGACCGCCAGATTACGGTGGACCGTCCCGACGTAAAGGGACGCGAGCAGATTTTGCGCGTTCATGCGGCAAACAAGCCCCTGGCAGGCGACGTGGACTTTGAGTCGCTGGCCAAGCTTACGCCTGGCTTTACCGGCGCGGATCTGTCTAACCTTATGAACGAGTCTGCTCTGCTTGCGGCCCGTCGTCACAAGAGCGCCATTACCATGGAGGAAGTCGAGGAGGCCATGGAACGCGTGGTGGCTGGCCCCGAAAAGAAGAGCCGTGTGATGACCGAGCGCGAGCGGCGCACCATTGCGTATCACGAGTGTGGCCATGCGCTTGTTGGCCACGTGCTGGAAAACTCCGACCCCGTGCACAAGATAAGCGTTATTTCGCGTGGTCGTGCGCTGGGCTACACGCTGCAGCTTCCCGAGGAGGACCACTTCCTGGAAACACGCGACGGCATGCTGGACCAGATTGCCGTGCTGCTTGCCGGCCGTACGGCAGAGGAACTGTTCTGCGACGACATAACAACCGGCGCAAGCAACGACCTGGAGCGAGCCACCAAGATGGCACGCGAGATGGTAACTCGTTACGGCATGAGCGAGGAGCTGGGAACCCAGGTGTACGGAGAGGCTCAGCACGAGGTGTTCCTGGGTCGCGACTGGGCAAACCACAACGACCTGAGCGCCGAGACTTCCAAGCGCATAGACGACGAGGTAGAGCGCATAATGCGCGAGGGTCACGAGCGTGCGCGCGAGGTGCTTAGCTCGCGCAGCGCGCAAATGGAAACAATGGCCAGCGTGCTGCTCGAGCGTGAGACCGTGGAAGGCGAGGTCGTTCAGGCGCTCCTGGACAACACGTGGGACCAGTACCTGGCACAGCATCCCGAAGAGGCGCACAAATCCGCAAAGGCGACTGGCGATCCCAACACCAGCTCCAATGCAGATGCGGGCGTGCAAAGTGCGCAGGCAGTCGCTGCAGACGGCCCGTCTACCGCCGCGTACCTGCAAAATAGCCTTCCGGTGGTGGATAGCCCATCCGAAGGTACCAGCGACGCGGGCTCTGCGGATACCGAGGAAGCAGATAACAACAACTCGTAAGTACTAAAATATCCATATGGATAGCTGCGACAGGCGGGGAGGAGGTGGCAGCGGCGTGGCAAAGAGCGAGGATACGGCTAGCGAGGCAAAAAGGGCCAAGCGACCAAAGCCTAAGGGCTCAGCAAAGCCTGCGCCGACCACGAAGACCGCTGCGGCGGGTCAGCGGAAGACCCGCAAGAGACCTCGTCCCGCTAAGTCTGCCTCAGCTGACTCGACCGCTCCATCCAAGAGCCAGCGACCTGCCGCCAAACAGAGGCAGGGCGCCTCTGCCGCCCCTGCTGGTAAGGCACAACGCAGTGGCACCAAAGTACCGCGCTCCAAGGCGGGCAGCCAAGTGCCTGCTTCGGCGAGCAAGCCTGCTTCCAAACGAGGACAGGCCAACCCAAAGTCGGCAAACAAGACCGCCCAACCCAAGACACCACGCGCCTCCAACAAAAAGAAGAAGGAATCGCAGCCTCTTACCTTGCGTCGCGTGGCTGCGTATGCGCTTCCAATCGTCTCGCTTGTAGTCGCATTTGTGGCGGTGGTGCTTCTGTACCGGCGTATAATGCCTCAGAGCTCTACAGATGTTGCCACAGCAACTGCAGGTCAGGTTATAGAAACCTCAACGCCGAGCACCGACGAAAACGTCTATGTTGGCGTTAAGGACAAGTGGGTTCCAGAGGGGTACTTTACCACGGGAAACAAGGACCTGGACAAGCAGGTTAAGGCGTTTTGCGACGCCCTAACGCAGGAAGGGTCCAACGCTCGGGCAAATGCCCAAAACGTGTTCAACAACATTGCGTGGAGCAACATTGAGTGGCGCGATCCAAGTGACAAGCCCGCGGGGCAAAACTGGGTTGCTGCCGCTGCGCGCCACTACTTTGACAACGGGAGTCCAGAGCTTGGCATAGGAGGCTCGGGAGACGAGTACGAGTTTTCGGCCGTCGCCAGCCTTTGTTTGCGCTACTTTGGCTACTACGACGCCCTTGCCATACCGGTGCTGCGCGGAACGACCGAAAACTCACTCAACAGCGGTGCCTTGGTAATTGTTACCGACGAAAACGGCAAGGAATGCGTGTGCGACACCACCCTTGCGGCCAACGGCTTTATGTTGGATCGCAACCTGTACAACATATCCGTGGAGAACATAGGACAAGACCTTACCGGAGTAGAGGCGCGCGGGCTCAAGGTGCACGAGGACAAAACGAGCTCGTCCAGCTCGAGTTCCAGTTCTAGCTCGAGCTCGAGCTCAAGCTCAAGCTCAAGTACCAGCTCCAGTTCTAGCTCCGACTCCAGTACGAATGCCACCGCCGATAACGATGTGGCTCTGAGTACAGACTTCGATTCCGCGTACGTAGTGGGATAGGCGTGCCGTGAGGGGATACTCCCCCTGCGGTACATCGCTCGCGATGTACCGCAGGGGGAGTATCCCCTCACGGCACGCCGGTTTCCGACGGCTTGTTGTCCCTAAACCGGCTTTATGTTTGTACGGGACTGGATGGCAACCTGCTCGAGCGAGAACACGTCGGGATGCAGGCGTGTTTCGGTGTGCTCGCACATAAGGCCATCGCCGTCAAATACAATGGCGTTTACAACGGCCACGGAATCTATATCGTCAAGGTGTAGCACTTCTCGATCGTGTTCCGTGGCTCTTTCTACCGTAACGCGGCGCCTGCAGGTAACGAGCCTTACGCCGCAAACGGTCTCCACATATTCGTACAAGGACTTCTCGGCGTCCTGCTTGGTAATTCCCTCAACAATGTCGGCGCGATAGTAGCTGTTGTCGTAGGAGAGGGGGTCGTCGCCGTAGTAGCGCACGCGCTCGGCACGCAGAACTTCTTCCCCAACGTCAAAGCGCGTAAGCTCGGAAAGCGGCTTGTCTACAACCAAGTTCTCCATGAGCAGAACCTGTGTTGTGGGCAAAAAACCCTGAGCCTTGCCAGTTTCCACAAACGACTGGATTCTTGTGGTGCAAAACGTTACGGGCTTGAGCTTGTTGTCCCGAGGCGTGTTGTACAGCACGCGCACACCCTTGCCGTGGACAGGCTGTACGTAGCCATCCACCGCCAATAGTCCAAGCGCTTTTCTAACTGTGTTGTGTGCGCATCCAAAGCGCTTTACAAGTGCAGACTCAGACGGCAAAAAAGACCTATATGCATAGGTGCCATCCTCAATGAGTCGCCGTAGCTCAAAGTAAATGGAGTCGTATGCTGCTCGCACGAGAGCCCTCCGATCACGCAAACTTAGCGTTTATAGTTTCACACTTCAGGAGCAATTCAGGGACATGAATAGAAAAATACATAGAAATAGTCATAGAAGGCCAAAATACACAGCTTTAGTGTATCAATATGCATATTAATAGGAGTAAAGCTATATAACGCCGCTTTGGGGGGTTGCGTTATCCAATAAAAACAAACGGGCATCGCAATCAAAAACAGGCCGTCGGGTGGAAGGATTCCCGACGGCCTGTGCCTGTCGCTTGGACAGGGTGCGTGTCTGGCCACACGCACAAGAAGGAAGGAAAGGATGGCGTTCAATTACGTCATCGTTACCTAATACATTTCCGCTTTTGAGGTGTCCCATACCGACTAATGGCATCACATAACCCCTACACGCTTCCTTCGCGATGTCTTCATACTTTTACAAGCACCGCAAACGAGTACAATACCCTCTATTAACGTTTGAGGAGGAACCTATGAGCATTAACCAGCTGAGCTACGACTACGGTGCGGCAAAGTCGTCAATTCGCGAGATAGCTGCCTACGGCGCTGCGCGCAAGGCAGAGATTGGCGCGCAAAACGTGTTTGACTTCTCGCTGGGAAACCCCAGCATTCCGGCACCGGATGCCGTACGCGACTCCATAGAGCACTCGCTTGCGCTGCCCGCGACCGCGCTCCATGGGTACACGCCCGCAAACGGCCTGCCTGCCGCTCGTACTGCCGTGGCAGAGTCGCTAAACCGTCGCTTTGGAACCGCATATGGTCCCGACGACCTGTATCTTACCTGCGGCGCTGCGGCCTCTATAAGCATTGTGCTCAATGCGGTGTGCAACGAGGGCGAGGAGGTAATTGTAATTGCTCCCTACTTTCCCGAGTATGCGGTGTTTATTAAGAACGCAGGCGCAACCTGCGTGGAGGTAATGGCCGACCAGGACACCTTCCAAATAGACGTGGAAGCTGTGCGAAGCGCAATTACGCCGCGCACCGCCGCGATTATGATTGACTCCCCAAACAATCCCGTGGGATCAGTGTATGCGCGCAAGAACCTCGAGGATCTAGCGGTGGTCCTAACCAGCAAGTCGCAGGAGTATGGCCACCCCATCTACCTAATATCCGACGAGCCGTATCGCGAGATTGCCTACGACGTGGAGGTGCCTTGGGTGCCAGACCTGTACGACCGCACCATCGTGTGCTACTCGTACTCTAAGTCGCTCAGCCTGCCGGGCGAGCGCATTGGATGGGTTTTGGTGCCAAACACAAACCCCGAGCACGACACACTGGTTCCTGCGGTAGCGGGTGCTGGGCGCAAGCTGGGCTTCGTGTGCGCGCCTGCCTTGTTCCAGCGCGTGCTCATAGACTGCGTGGACGAGCCCACCAACATAGAGGCATACGTGCGCAACCGCAAGGCGCTCACCGAGGGGCTAAGCGCCATTGGATACGAATACATTGAGCCGCAGGGCGCCTTCTACCTTTGGATGCGTGCGCTCGAGCCGGACGCCAATGCGTTTTTCCAGCGGGCAAAGAGCTTGGAGCTGCTGCCTGTGCCCAGCGACTCGTTTGGCTGCACGGGCTGGGTGCGCGTTGGCTACTGCGTGAGCTACGACACAATCGTAAACTCCATGCCAGCCTGGCAGGAGCTCTGGGACTCTTACCAGCAGGGCTAGAGGGATGCCTGCATGATCTGCCTTTTGGGGTGCCGTAAGGGGATACTTCCCATCGGGTACATCGCGAGCCGGGCGTTCCCTTATGGGGGAGACCAATCCGCGATGTACCCGTAGGGGAGTATCCCCTTACGGCACCCTACACAAAGACGTAGCGATCCAGGCGGTCGAACGCCTCGACGACCTGCGAGTGTGGGACAGACACCGCAATGCGCACGCAGCCAGGGCAGTTGAACAGCCGTCCGTCGTGCCAGGTAACGCCCACGTCCCAGCCGGCGCGTACGAGGTCCTCGTAGCTTATGCCCTTGTTGTGGCACCAGTCGCGGCAGTCGGCAAGCAATACATAGGTGCCCTGCGCTCGCGCGCAGCGCACGCCAGGGTATCTGCTGCGAATGTGCTCGTACGCATAGGTAGCGTTTGCGCTCAGCACCTGACACAGCTCGTCGCACCACGCGGCGCCCTCTGGTGAGTAGGCTCCCATAAGGGCGTGCATGGACAAGACGTTTTGCGCGTTGTAGTGGCTTAGCTCGCCCTGTCGCACCACGCGGTCGCGCAGCCATGAGCCGTATATAACGTGATACGACCCCACGAGGCCGGCCAGGTTAAACGTCTTGGACGGTGCGTAGAGTGCAACCGTGTGCTCGTGGGCCCAATCGCTCACCTGCTGTGTGGGCGTGTGCACGTTGTCGTCCAGCAGCAGGTCGCTCCATATTTCGTCTGACACCACGTATACGTTGTGACGTTCAAACAGCTCCATGGCCTGCTCGATCTCGCGCTTTTCCCAAACGCGACCGCAGGGGTTGTGCGGAGAGCAAAAAATGGCCGCGTGGATGTTGTTTTGCACAATGCGGCGCTCCATGTCGGCAAAGTCCATGCGCCACACGCCGTCCTTGTCACAAACAAGCGGGCTGTGTACCAGGTTATAGCCGTGACCGCCCACCGCATGTGTAAAGCCAACGTAGGTGGGGGAGTGCACGAGCACGTTGTCGCCAGGCGAGCACAAGACGCCCAGGGCGCTTACCACTCCGCCCAACACGCCGTTTTGGTAGCCAATGTGCTCGCGAGCGAGGTCGCTTACACCTTTGCGTGTGCGATGCCATTCAATTATGGCGTCAAAGTACTCGTCGCGTGGCTGATAATACCCAAAGTGGGGTTGCTTTAGGCGTTCTTGCATTGCTCGCACCACGCTGGGGGCGGTTGCAAAGCTCATGTCGGCCACCCAAAGAGGGATTGAATCAAAGCCCTCGCGTGGCTTTGCAGGAAAGAAGCCTGTACCGTCGCCCAGGGCGTCCACTGCCATAGCGTCTTGTCCGTGACGATCCAGTATGGTGGAAAAGTCGTATGTCATGGGTTCTCCGTTGGTGTTGAGGCCTGTAGTGTTCGAGCACATATAATGTTAGCTAAGCCAAACACACTGTTGCAAGGCATGTTTCCGCGACGCTAGGCAAGCAAGACCTATCAAAGGGGAGTACCCCTTTTGATAGGTACCGGAGTTGCTGCCTGTCGCGCTGGGTTACGAGTAGGGAAGGCGCGCATGACAATACCTGCAAGGTTCAAGCATCCCAAGTACGACAGCAACAACGTGCCGCGCTCTCCCTATGCCTGCGATACCCATACCCACACGCTTGCCTCGCGTCATGCGTACTCCACCTTGGGCGAGTGCGTGGCCGCGGCAAAGGCAGCGGGTCTTGAGCTAATGGGTTCAACCGACCACTATTCTGCAATGTTGCACCCAGACTTGCCCGATCAAGAGCAAATTATGCGCGACTATGCCTACTTTATTAACTTTGACGTATGGCCGCGCGAGTGGGACGGCATAACGGTGCTTCGCGGAGTGGAGGCCGACATCGTGGATCTGCAGGGTCACCTGTTTGGGTGGGTCATACCCCTTACCCAGAGCATTACCGGACGCAGACTCAGTGGACGTCGTACCGTTAAGGACAGAATCTGGGACACCATCGACTATGCCATAGCCAGCATCCACAACCGCGATTGGGCCAACGATGCCACGCTTGCGCAGACCACACAGATGTACGTGCGTGCGCTCGAAGATCCCAAGGTACTCATTCTGGGGCATCCCGGACGTGCGGGCGTGCCGTTTGACCTGGACACCGTTTTGCTGGCGGCAAAGGAGCTCGGCAAGCTCATAGAGATAAACGAGCACAGCTTTGAGGGCTCGTTCCGCAAGCGTAGCAGCGAGGCGTGCAGGCGCATTGCCGTGCGCTGTGCCGAGCTGGGAACAATGGTTGCAACGGGAACCGACGCCCACATTGCCACTGCCGTGGGACGGTTTAGCGCGCTGCCAGCCATGTTGGAGGAGATTCACTTCCCGCCCGAGCTTATTGCCACTCGTACGCGGGAGGGTTTTTTGGACGTGCTGGAAAGGCATGGGTAGGGCGGGTTATCCGAAAACTCGCGATTGAGTGGTGTGCTATGAGGGGATACTCCCAACGCCATTTAGCTAAGGGTCCGGGGGCGCTGTGCACATTGGGGATACTCCCCATCGGGTACATCGCGGATGAGCCGGAATCCAACGTAAGCCCTGCTCGCGATGTACCCGCAGGGGAGTATCCCCAATGTGCACAGCGCTAACTCAATGGCGGTGGGAGTATCCCCTCACGGCACCCCTAGCGGTGCGGCACTCGCTTACAGTTCGATGCCAAGGGCAACGGGGCAATGGTCGGAGCCATACACCTCGTTAAGGATGCTTGCGCTCGTAACGCGGTCCGCGATTGCCTCGCTTACCAAAAAGTAGTCTATGCGCCAACCGGCGTTGTTCTTGCGCGCGTTAAAGCGGTAGCTCCACCAGCTGTAGGCGCCCGTAACGTCGGGATGGCGCGCGCGGAACGTGTCCACAAAGCCAGCGTCCAGCAGCTTGCCAAAGCTCTCGCGCTCCTCGTCGCTAAACCCTGCGTTGCCGCGGTTGGGACCGGGATTCTTAAGGTCTATTTCGTTGTGGGCAACGTTGTAGTCGCCGCAGGTTACAACGGGTTTCTGCGCCGCAAGCTCGCACAGGAACTCGCGATACCTCTCGTCCCAAGCCAAGCGCGTGTCTATGCGCTTGAGCTCGTTTTGTGCGTTGGGCGTGTATACGTTTACAAACCAGTACTTGCTAAACTCCAGCGCACACACGCGGCCCTCGTCGTCGGCTACGCTACAGCCAATCTGGTGTATTACCCGTTTGGGCTCTTCTCGACTAAACACCGCCGTGCCCGAATACCCCTTGCGCTCCGCATAGCTCCACGTTTGGTGGTATCCGTCGAACTCCAGCCTCAGGCTCTCGCGTTGCGCGTCCTGGAGTTTGGTCTCCTGTATGGCAAACACATCGGCGTTGAGCGCGTGGAAGATCTCTGGGAAGCTCGGAGACTTCTTGAGCGTGGCGCGCAGGCCGTTTACGTTCCACGATACGAGCCGAATCTCGTTGTTGGACATGGGCTTCTCCTCGTCGGTTGGGTTTGCGGTCCTCTTTACCTGGTTTAGCTTAGCCAAATGCGGCGGTTGTCTCCCGTAAGCACCCGTTGGGGCACGGGCCTGGTACGCGGTCCTGCCGTGGACGAGCCAAACAAGAACTCCCTCCAGCGTGGCAGTTCGCGCAGCGCCTGTGCATGACCCATGGCGTAGGATGCCTCCAGCAGGTCTTTGTCAAAGGTGGTGCTTTCTACGGGCATAACGTCGGGGCGCACTATAAGGCAGCGTCCCTCGCGCGCGAGCTGCTCTATGCGCTCGGTCTCGGCGTTGTAGCGTTCGGCGCGGCTAAGAAGCGCCTCCCTCATAAACGGGTACTTTGAGGTAAGGCGCAGCATGGCCTGCAGCTTTGCACCCGTAAAGGGCTTCTTGCGATACCCCGCCTCGCGTGTGGTAAGAAACAGGAACTTATTGTAGCCAGCCTCTTCGGCCATCCAAAGGGGCAGTCCCGCACCCTTGCCCAGGCCGCCGTCCAGCATGGTTTGCCCGTCTATTTGGATGGGATTCATAAGCCAGGGCAGGGTGGAGCTCGCGCGCACGCGGTCTATAAGGTCGCCCACGTTGTTAAAGTCGGATTTTCCCCACGTTACGGTGCGTCCGGTATCGCGCTCGAACGACTGTATGCGCATGTCTGCGGGGTTTGCCGCAAACGTGCTCCAGTCGAAGGGAGCTACGCCGTTTTCTATAACGCCCCTATAGCAGTAGTCCCCGTTAATGTAGCCGTTTCCACGTAGGTAGCACATGCGGCCGCCGGCCTCGGGGTCGTCTGCGAGTCCGGTAAAAGCCCAGTGCGTGCGCCATTGGTCGCGCGAAAGATAATCCACTGTGTTGGATGCCCCGGCGCTCAGGCCGCACACAAACGGAAAGTAAATACCCTCTTCCAGAAGTACGTTTGCCATGCCGGCCGTGTATCCTGCACGGTAGCCGCCTCCCTCAAACACCAAGGCGCAGCCGTCTACGTTCGTTGTTAGTGCCATAGTTGCCTCCTCGTCGTACAGTATAAGGGATGGCGCAACAAGGGCCACGGGAGTGTTCTCGCGGCTTGGCAGAAAGGAGCGGCTATGGGAAAGATCGTAACCAATGAGCGCGAGGCGGCGCAGGAGTTGCGTGCATGCGTGGAGCGTGCAAACAACGTGGTGTTCTTTGGTGGCGCGGGCGTGAGCACCGCAAGCGGCATACCCGACTTCCGCTCGCCGGACGGCCTGTACAGCCAACGCTTTGCCTACCCACCCGAAACCATGCTTTCGCATACGTTCTACGAAACGCATACCAGCGAGTTTTTCGATTTCTATCGCACGCGCATGATTGCGTTGGATGCCAAGCCGTGCAAAGCCCACACCAAGCTTGCCGAGCTGGAGGCGCAGGGCAAGGTGAGTGCGGTGGTAACGCAAAACATCGACGGTCTGCACCAGATTGCCGGCTCGCGACGCGTGTGGGAGCTGCATGGTTCCGTCCATCGCAACATATGCCGCCGCTGCGGTGCCGTCTATTCGGCCGAGTGGGTGCTGGGAACTACGGGCGTGCCTGTGTGCGAAAAGTGCGGCGGCCAGGTAAAGCCAGACGTGGTGCTTTACGAAGAAGGGCTGGACGAGCGGGTAATCCAGGGCGCCATTCGCTCCATTGCCTCGGCCGACCTGCTTATTATTGGTGGCACCTCGCTGGTGGTGTATCCCGCGGCGGGGCTCGTTAACTACTTTTCGGGCAACGAGGTGGTAATCTGCAACCTCCAGCCAACCCCTCAAGACACCTCGGCCGATCTCGTGCTAGCATGCAACATTGCCAAGGCCTTTGACTGGTAGCGCCGCGTGCCGTGCGTGGCAATGCAAAACAGGCTACAATCTATGCATTGCTGCTTAATCGAAGGAAGTGAGAATGCTTAGAGACAACTACGCAACCTGGCAATGCTCAACGCATAGCATCTCGCTGTCGCGTCCTCGCATAATGGGTATTCTCAACGTTACGCCCGACTCGTTTTCGGACGGGGGGCAAAACCTCGACCCCGACAAGGCCATTAACACGGCCATGAACATGCTGGACGCTGGGGCCGACATAATAGACGTGGGAGGCGAGTCAACACGTCCTGGAGCCACACCCGTGGCTGCCGAAGACGAGCTGGATCGCGTGGCCCCCGTGGTAGAGGCCCTGTGCGACAAGGGCGCCATTGTGTCCATAGACACGCGCCACGCAGAGGTGGCGCGCACCTGCGTGGAGCTGGGCGTCTCCATTATTAACGACGTTTCGGGGTTTACCGATCCCGCCATGGTGGAGCTGGCCGCAGAATCCGACTGCGGCGTGGTGGTAATGCACTGGAACAAGAAGACCAGCGCAAACACGCGCAAGTCGGTTCAGCTCTATGCCAACCACCCTGCGCGCCGCCTGCCGGCAAGCGCCCGACGCTTTACCCTTCCCGACTCGGCACCGCTCATGCGCGAGGTAATGGGCTTTTTGGGCGACCAAGCACGCACGCTCCTGCGCGCCGGCGTTGCCCACGACCGCATTTGCGTGGATCCTGGCCCAGGCTTCGACAAAAACGCCGACGAGGACATTATTATTCAGCGCAACACCAAGCTGCTTACGTCCATGGGATACCCCGTGCTTACGGCGGTTTCGCGCAAGCGCTGCGTAGGCGCGGTTACCGGTGAGGTAAACCCGCTGGATCGCGAGGCGGGGACCGTTGGCATGTGTCTTTCGGCCATCGCAAACGGTGCCCGTGTGCTGCGCGTTCACAACGTAAAGGCGGCGTTCCAGGCGGTTTCTTCGTACTGGGCGGTTTCGCGGGCAGACTCCCGCCAGGGGTTCGTGTCGCTTGGCTCCAACGTGGGAAACAGGATTGAGTACCTTACCCAGGCCGTCAAGCTCATAAACAAGATTCCCCTTACCTGCGTTACGGCGGTGAGCAAGGCATACGAGACAGAGCCCGCCTACGGCATTGCGACGCCCGTTGCCAACGCCGTTGCAGAGATTCACACCGAGCTCCATCCTCTGGTGCTTCTAGACAAGCTCATGGAAATCGAAAAGACCCTCGGACGTGTGCGGAACCCAGAAGAGCAGGGTCATGGCCCGCGGACAATAGACTGCGATTTGTGCTGGATTGAGGGCGAGGAGCACCACGGAAGGCGACTGGAGCTTCCGCATCCTGGCATGGGGGAGCGCGACTACGTGTTGGTTCCCATGGACGACCTTATGCCCGACCCCGTGCGCTTCTTTTCCCATGCGGGCGTTAACGTAATAGATGTGGAAGGCCGCGTGGGCAAGGTGATGGCCGAGCTTGGACCCCTGGACTGGGAGGACTAGACGGCATGGAGTCGTTTGTAGTGCGACCGGCGGTAGGCATGCACCAAATGGTGGCCGTGCCCTATATTGTGGCTCTTGGGATCTGCGATGCTCTGCCCCAAGCGGGCATCGCATGGCCTCATAACGTGGTGGATGCTAGCACGGGCAACACGTTGTTTAACATAGAAACTCGTGGTGGATACGACGAGCACGGCATGTTTGTGCGTGTGCGTCTTGCGTGCCCCGACGGCGAGCCCAACGAGAACACGGTGCAGGTCCTGCATAAAGCAATTGAGGAGCGCGTTGATGCGTGGTCGGCGTCGGCAGGGCAAGCCCCCTTGGGTGCGGTTTTGGGCGACTATGCCAACATGCTTGTGCAGCTTGGAAAAGATGTGAGCGTGGTGTATCCAAGCGGGCGCGAGTACGCCCGTGGGACCTTTGCTGGCGTGGATATATGGGGACGCGCCACTGTGCGCATGGATAACGGCAAGCAGATTGTGTTTCCGCCCGAGAAGTATCGAATGCGGTAGGAGGGCGTCCCAGGGTGCCCCCTGAGCGAAGGGCAAGGCCGCGAGGCGTCATGGGGATAAGCGCCGTGCTCAGACAGTCCTCACTTCGCTCGCTGCGGAACTGCGCGCGGCTGCTTTCCATGACGCCTCGCGGCCTTGCCCTTCGCTCAGGGGGCACAAAGGTACATGCACCTTTCCCTACTCCTCGTGCGTGCGTTGCCAGAGCCAGATTTCGCGGATGCCGCGCAGGGTAAGGTCGGCATCTATTACGTCAAACAGATCGGTTGCGGCGCTTACCGTGCGTGCCAGGCCTCCGGTGCCAACTATGGTTGCATCGGGGATGTTTAGCTCGTCCCTAATGCGCGAAACCAGGCCCTCGGCCTGGGCGGCCGCGCCTATTACCAAGCCAGACTGCAAGGCGGTTTCGGTGGAGTCGCCCAAGGCGTGGGCGGGCATCTCTATGGGAACGCTGGAAAGCTTTGCCGCGCGAGAAAACAGTGCGTCGGCAGATAGAATAAGGCCGGGGCCAATGGTGCCGCCCCTATACGCGCCGTCGCGATCCACCACATCTATATTGGTGGCCGTGCCAAAGTCCACCACGATTACGGGGCTTCCGTAGCGACGAACCGCTGCCACGGCATTGGCAATGCGGTCGGCGCCAACGCGCTTGGGATTTTGCAGGTTAATGGGCATGCCGCAGCTTGCGCCAGGCCCCACGAGCAAGGGGTCGTGTCCCAGCATGCGCTGGAAGCAGCGCAGCCACGCGCGAGTGAGCACCGGAACCACGCTCGCCACGGCCGCGTCGGTAACGGCAGCGTATTCGTATCCATCCATAACAAAGTAGCCGTGCAGCCTAGAGCGCAGGCTGTCGGATGTGTCGGTGTGGAGCGTAGGCATGCGCCAACCGGTCTCGTTGGTGCCATCGTCGTTAAAGAGACCGATGGTGGTCTGCGTGTTACCCACATCAATTGTCAAAAGCATGATTGATCCCCAAAGCGTTTGTGTGTTGGCGTAAATCCATAATATCGCTTATTTGTGCAAATGAGAATTGCTCGATGCACAGGGATAAGAGCAATAAAGGAATAATAATTTTATCGGTCATTTCACTCCGTTCCATATGTGGCGTTCGAGGCGCCAACCCACGGAATAACTGTTGCAAATGTGTCAAATTGATGTACATTGTTAATGTAAACATGTCGAATCTATGAAGACGACATGCGTAACGTTAGGAGTCTGGGCAAAGGGTGCCTGGGCAAAAGCAAAGGAAAGGAAGTACAACTATGCTCACCATTCGTCTGTTCTGCGCCGCAGGTATGTCCACCAGCCTCCTGGTTAGGAAGATGGAAGAGGCCGCCGCTGCCGAGGGCACCGAGGTCGACATCATCGCTTTCCCCGTTGGCGAGATGGATCAGCACCTTGACGGCGTAGACGTTGCACTGCTCGGGCCCCAGGTTGGCTACATGAAGGCTCAGATGCAGCAGACCGCTGCTGCCAAGGGCGTTCCCTGCGACGTAATCCCCATGGCCGACTACGGCATGGTAAACGGCAAGAACGTTCTGGCGTTTGCCAAGAAGCTCGCCAACGCATAAACAGGTATAAACGCCGGCTAGCCGATCTGGCCATCGGTTAGCCGGTTTATAAATCTTTCAAGAAGGAAAAGAAGGAAAGGAAAGGAAAGGGTTTACTGTGGGCGATTTTTTGCAAAATAAAGTTCTCCCTCTGTTCATGAGATTCGTGAACACGCGCGGCGTACGCGCGATCAAAGACGGCATGATGTTTACCATGCCTCTTATTATCGTAGGTGCTGTTTACCTGCTGCTGTTCCAGCTCCCCATCGAGGCAGCTGCGAACTTTGTTGCCAGCCTTGGCAACGGCGCGGTTGTTAACTACCTGAGCCATGGCTACACCTCCACGTTCCAGATTATCGCTATGGTCTGCGCCGTAGGCGTTGGCTACACGTGGGCAAAGAACGATGGCTGGGAGCCCCTCTCCGCTGGCGTTATTTCGCTTGCTGCGTTCCTCATCCTCATCCCCGACTACGTTGGTACCGTAGTTGCCGCTGGCGAGGATGGCGTAATGGCCGCTACCGCTGCCGACTCCATTACCGCTGCTAAGGCAGGCATCGAGGGCGTAGAGGGCGCACTTGCTCTTGCTACCCCCGGCCTCAACAAGACCTGGCTGGCTGGCCAGGGCATGATCGGCGCCATTCTTGCTGGTCTTCTTAGTGGTCTTATCTACAGCATGTTCATGAAGAAGGACATCCGCATCAAGATGCCCGCCGGCGTGCCCGACGGCGTTGCGGCTGCATTTACCGGCCTCATTCCTGCTGCTGTTATCTGCACCCTCTTCGTGGTTATCTACGGCATTGCCGATGCTGTTGGTGGCGTTACCCCCATCGAGCTCATCTACAAGTGGATCCAGACCCCGCTCCAGGGCGTTGGCGACTCCCTGCCTGGCGTCATTATCTTCGAGACGCTCATCCCGCTCCTGTGGTTCTTTGGCGTACATGGCGCCACCGTTGTTGGCTCCGTTGCCCAACCTATCGCTCTTATGAACCAGGCCGACAACGCTGCCATCTTCCAGAGGGGCATCGACGCTGGTCTGTCCCGCGACGCTGCTATCGCCGCCATTGGCACCGACCCCAACGGCCACATCTTCACCGAGGCTTTCCAAAACTGCTTCCAGGCAATCTCTGGTTCCGGCATTACCATTGGTCTCGTAATCTTCATGGTGTTCTTTGCCAAGTCTGCTCAGATGAAGCAGGTTGGTAAGCTCGGCCTCGGCTGCGGCATCTTTAACATCAACGAGCCCGTGCTCTTTGGTACCCCCATCGTTCTTAACCCCAAGCTGCTCGTACCCTTTATCGTTGCTCCTCTGTTCTGCAACATTGGTGCGTATCTCCTTACCCAGGTTGGCTTTATTCCCTACACCATGGGCGTCACGGTTCCTTGGACCACGCCTCCCATTCTGTCGGGTCTTCTGGCCATGGGTTGGCAGGCAGCCCTGTGGCAGGCAATAGCGCTGGTGGCATCGTTCTTTATCTACATGCCCTTCGCGAAGTCTGTTGACAACGACTACCTCAAGCAGGAGCAGGAGCAGGACGCTGCGTAAGAATTAACACTGCCGGTGGCACCCCATGCCACCGGCATTTTTGTAGCAACTATTTGGTTTAAATACTATTAGGAGGTATTGCATTATGACAGAAGAGATGGAGCTCATCTGCTTCCAGGTAATTAGTTCCGCCGGTGGCGCCAAGTCCAACTACATCTCGGCCATCCAGGCTGCCAAGGAGGGTCGTTTTGACGACGCTCGCGAGATGATCAAGGCTGGCGACGACATGATGGTAGTGGCACACGAGCCGCACAACAAGCTCCTTATGTGGGAGGCCCAGGGTCGCACCGACATCGTATGCGTCCTTCTGATTCACGCTGAGGACCAGATGATGAGCTGCGAGGTCTTTAAGCAGCTGGCAGTTGAGCTCATTGACCTTTATGAGAACGCTCTTAAGTAGGGTTTGAGTCATACGACTATGCGACGGGGTGGGCTTAGGCTCGCCCCGTTTTTTATTGCGTGCGTTATGGCGTGGCATGTCTGCCACCCATAATCGCTACTATGGGTTCGTAAGTTGTAGGGAGTGAATTGTTATGACAAACCTAGGCGTGTCGGTGTATCCCGAGCTGCGACCGTTGGACGAGATAGGTGATTGTTTGGCGGTCGCCGCGTCCCACGGCTTTACGCGGGTGTTCTCATCCATGTTTTCTATGCCGGGATCTCCAAGCGAGGTGCTTGCTGCCTTTGCGAGCCTTAACAAGGCAGCTCACATGTGCGATATGGAGGTTTCGCTGGACATAAATCCGCGCTGCATGGAGAGGCTCGGAGCAACTCCGGCAAAGCTCGATGTCTTTGCAAGCATAGATGCCGATATCCTGCGCATGGATGGCGCCTACAGCGAGGATGACAACCTGCGCATGCTAGAGAATCCCTTTGGCATGCGCATAGAGTACAACGCCTCGGCGCTGGATTCCCAGAGTATAGAATCGCTGGTTGCGCGCGGCGCGCCGAGGGACCGTATCCTCGCTTGCCATAACTTTTACCCGCAACGATATACGGGCTACCCATGGGACAAGTTCTGCAAGGTGAACGAGCGTCTAGTAAAAACGGGGGTGCGCATTGGGGCGTTTATGGCGTCGCACGCGCCAAATACCCACGGCGTATGGGATGCCACGTGCGGGTTGCCTACGGTGGAGCGGTTGCGCGACTACCCAGCTCACCTGCAGGCGCGCGTGCTTGCTGCTGCTGGAACCACAGACGTTATATTTGGCAATGCCTATGCCAGCGAGGTCGAAATGGAAGCGGTACGTGAGGCGCTCGCACCAGTGGAGCCGCATTACGTAAGCGAGAGGCATCGCGCGATGGTTAAGCGAATACGGGTCGTACTCTGGCCACGACTTGGACCTGCTTAACCAAAAGAAGGTGCTCGTGCAGCCGGTTGATGGCCTTACGCAGGTGGAAAAAGCAATCTTGTTTGACTTCTTTCCGCACGTGGATATGGGCGACTCTTCCGAATGGATATGGCGCTCGCGCATGCCCCGAGTGTTCTTTGGGAGCGAGCGTATTGCACCGCGTCCTCACAACGACGACCATTTTGAGCCTGGCGACGTGGTAATGGTCAACGACAACTACAAGCACTATGCGGGCGAGGTGCAGGTGGTGCTTGTGCCCATCGTCAACGACGGTACACGCAACCTGGTGGGTCGCATTAACAGCCAAGAGATGACCATGTTTGACGTAATAGCCGATGGCGACGTGGTAGTGTTCCAAGAGCAAGGCTGAACGGGCATTTAGCCGCCGCCGTGTACAGCCCCAGCTGCGCTCCTGGCGCCGTGTACAGTTCTGGCGCAAACGGGTCCCTACCGTGTGCAGTTACGGGCCGTTATCGTACATGGTAGGGAGGGTTTTGTCCCGAAACTGTACACGGCGACGAACCCAGGGCACCGTGCACGGTTCTAGCACCGACTTTGCCACCACCATGGCGTGCGACTACCCCGGTCTTGAGCGATCCGGAATCGCGCGTGCAATTGAAGAGGGTGCCAAGTGCCGAGGCTACCACTACTGGGGAGCCATCGATTGTTGGAGCTGGAACAATGCCTTCAAAAACCGCTATGGCTTCGTAGAGGTGGACCTGGCGCACCAATACCGTCGTGTGCCCAAGGAATCTTCCGACTGGATTCGGGAAGTGGCACGAACACACATAGTGCGGTAAGGAAAGCGAGTAAGCGAAACTGCAATCTCGTAACAACTTATGGATACACGCGATGCGTATGTATGCGATTCTGTTCTCAATGTGCCTAACTTTACGTTTGCCGAATGCGGTGGGAACACAGGCCTTATTGGTGCAGCATCACCTATTTGGAAATGGCACAATAGGGTGGTACGTGTTTTGGACAAAGAGGAGAAGACGATGAACGATCTTATATTTTTGGAGCCCGTGTTCCATGGCAAGCTGTGGGGTGGGCGCAGGATGGAAGAGGAGTACGGATACGACCTGCCCGACGGGCCAGTAGGAGAGTGCTGGGCGATTAGCGCGCATCCCAACGGCGACTGTAAGGTGCGGGGCGGCGCATGGGACGGCATGTACCTGTCACAACTTTGGGACGAGCATCGCGAGCTGTTTGGCAACCTTGAGGGAGATCGCTTCCCGCTGCTCATTAAGATTTTGGATGCGCAGGACGACCTGTCCATACAAGTGCATCCCAACGACGAGTATGCCAACAAGCACGAAAACGGCTCTTTGGGCAAGCGCGAGTGCTGGTACATTTTGGACGCGCGCGAAGACGGTGACATTGTAGTGGGTCAGTGTGCGGCCAACCGCGACGAGTTTGCGCAGATGGTTGAGGAGGGGCGCTGGGACGATCTTCTTAATCGCGTGCCAATAAAAAAGGATGACTTCTTCCAGATCGACCCCGGTACCGTCCATGCCATTTTGGGTGGTACGCTGGTGCTAGAGACGCAGCAGTCTTCCGATGTGACGTATCGCGTGTACGACTTCGACCGCAGGCAGCCCGACGGCAGCTTGCGCGAGCTGCACATTGCGCAGGCCACGGACGTGGTTGACTACAGCGTTAAGGCACCCGAGTCCGGTGAGGTAACGGAGCCCGAGGTCAACGGCGTAACCCATTTGGTGAGCACGCCCGACTATGCAGTTGATCGTATTTGCGTTACTAGCAACGCGCCCGTGACCTTTGCCCAGGATTGGTCGTTCCTCAACGTAAGCGTGGTGCGTGGCTCTGGCGCGGTGTCGGCAAACGGCACGAAGTACAACTTGCCCAAGGGTACGCACTTCATAGCGCCCGATGGCTGTGGCGACCTTGCCTTCGAGGGCGACATGATGCTTATTGTTTCGCACGTGTAGCTGGGACGAGAACTACATAAGAAGGCTTACGCCAACAAGGCGCGGCTGGAGTAATGATTCTCCAGCCGCGCCTTGCATTTAGCAGAACGAATTTGTAGTGGTTGCTGTGTGTGCTACGACTTGCTGCTGGCGTTACCCCTTTGCGATTTCGCACCCTCAATTGCTTGTGCGTTAAGGTCCACGCATTCTTCCACCAGCCTTGCCGTGTAAACGTCATCGGAAGCAATTTGGTCGAGAGAGCGCTCGTAACGCATGAGGTAAAACGGCAAAAGCAAAAGAAGGTGTTTGCTAAAGAGCTCGGCGCTCTCGTATTGCTGCGCCTTTACCACCTATTGTAAGCATAAATGCGCTAGAAAAGAGCTTGAGGGAAACGCGTTCTGTTAGAGAATGCAAACATTATGCAAAGGACGTTTGCTGCATGGCTATTATTAACGCATAGGTTGCAGTATTGGCATGCAGCCGCGTTGGAAAGGAACGTTATGACCGCAAAAGCCTCCCAGCAGCTTGTGGCCGTTTTGGACTTTGGCGCCCAGTACGGGCAGCTTATTGCACGTCGCGTGCGCGACCTGCACGTGTACTCCGAAATCGTACCGTGCGACATAGCGGCGGCCGACCTCGTGGCCATGGATCCCTCCGCCATTATCCTTTCGGGCGGACCGGCAAGCGTCTACGCGCCAGACGCACCAGACGTGGACCCAGCCATCTTTGACCTTGGTATTCCCGTGCTTGGCTTTTGCTATGGTCAGCAGATAATGGCGGCACGCCTGGGCGGCAAGGTGGGCCACACGAGCAAGGGGGAGTACGGCCCTGCAACCCTCGCGCGCGATGGTGCCTCCATGCTACTTGCCGACACGCCTTCCGAGCAGACCGTTTGGATGAGCCATCGAGACGCAGTTACTAAAGTGCCAGAGGGCTTTATGGTTACCGCTCATACCGATACGTGCCCAGTTGCTGCCATGGAATGCCCGCGCAGACGTTTGTATGCCACTCAATTCCATCCCGAGGTGCGCCATACGGCATATGGCAACAAGATGTTGGAGACGTTCCTCTTTGGTATCTGCGGGCTGGAGCCCACGTGGACCATGGAAAACCTTGTTGACGAACTGGTGGGCAACATTCGCTCGCAGGTTGGCTCGAGTCGCGTAATCCTTGCGCTTAGTGGTGGCGTGGATTCCAGTGTGGTGGCGGCGCTCGTGCATCGAGCCGTTGGCAGCCAGCTTACCTGTGTGTTTGTTAACCACGGCATGCTGCGTAAGGGGGAGCCCGAGTTGGTGGAGCAGGTGTTTTGCCACCAGTTTGACGTGCCGCTGATCCATGTGCGCGCCGAAGAGCGATATGCCCAGCTGCTCGCAGGCGTAACCGACCCAGAGGAGAAGCGTCGCCGCATTGGTACCGAGTTCTGGAAGGTCTTTTTTGAGGAGGCGACGAAGCTCGATGGGGTGGAGTACCTGGCGCAGGGAACCATCTATCCCGACATCATAGAGAGCGGCGCACGCAAGACGGGCGGTAAGGCATCCACCATAAAGAGCCACCACAACCTTATTCCGTTTCCTGAGGGCGTGCACTTTGACCTCATTGAGCCGTTGGATCACTTTTTTAAGGACGAGGTGCGAGAGCTGGGACTTGCGCTGGGACTGCCCGAGGCCATGGTTTATCGCCAGCCGTTCCCAGGGCCCGGCCTGGCTATCCGCATTATTGGCGAGGTAACGCCCCAGAAGCTCGATATTCTAAAGAACGCCGACGCCATTTTGCGCGAGGAGCTAGACGCATACAACGCACGGCTCTTCGAGCAAACGGGCGAGCGCAACAGCGAGCACAGCTGCTGGCAGTACTTTGCCGTGCTTCCCGACATCCGCAGCGTGGGCGTAATGGGTGACGAGCGCACCTACGCGCGTCCGATTATCGTGCGGGCTGTGGAGTCGAGCGACGCCATGACAGCCGACTGGGCCAAGCTTCCCTACGAGGTGCTTGGCAGCATATCCAGCCGCATTGTGGCCGAGGTCGCTGGCGTAAACCGCGTGGCTTACGATATAACGCCCAAGCCGCCGGCAACGATTGAGTGGGAATGATTTTGGCGTCGCAACGGCCTTTCACGCTCTGACCCAAAGCACAACGTTTCCGCAGGAAAATAGCGGTGTATCTAACATACTGCGCCCAGGCACCTTATGAACGCTCCGCTAGTACGCGCCTTCTCCAGTTTGAGGTGGCATAGAAGAGCGTAAGAAGCACAACAGTCTGTGCGTCGGGATTTGCGCGATAGATGGCAATGTACGAATCAATGCGTACCCACCGCAAGGGACGCGTGTCGGTGGTTCTTGCGTCACTGTCTACGAGCGCACCCATAAGAGGGGATTTTGCAAGCAGTTCCCGAATCGCGTCCACAGAGTTGACGAGCTTGCGTGCGCTTCGCAGCCCGTAGTTGTCCACTCTGTAGGCAATCGCCTCATCCAAGCGGGCGGCAAACTCCTCGGAAGTCAGCACCTCACAGTCCATATTTGGCCCTCAGGTCCTGGGTCACATCCGCAAGGCTTTGCGTGCGGTTTGCCGCAATGTCCTCGTCCGCGCGTGCGACGCTCTCCCAGAACTCTTCCTTGGTGCCGAGCGTAAGGGGGTCCTTGGGCACGGCCACAATCTGTACGCGCTCGCCGTCGCTAAGAAACTCAACCTGGTCGCGCGGCCCGACGCCCAAAATGTCGCGGATGACTTTGGGAATGCTCACCTGACCGGTTTGGGTAATGGTGCTCACTGCTGCTGGCATGGCCTCTCCTTTCTCTGACTATTAAATATAATAGCACTCGTCCACACAGGCGCTCAATGTTAAACGGAGACTCCCATCTTGCCATTCAGACTCCCGATGCCGTTTGGAGCAAGGTAATGGCACAGATTGAAACATCGCTAGAGCAGGAATTGGCCCATAATTGTATTAAGGAAAACACGATATAAGAGGGGGCACATTATGTTGCGCATTGCGATTTGCTGTGGAGGCGGCTTCTCGTCGAGTACTATGGCCGCGCATCTAAACAAGCAGCTTGAGGAAAAGCAGCTGGGAGACAAGGTCTTCCTTGAGTTTATTCCGTTTGCAAATTTGTATGGCGACAGCTCTGCCTTTGCAACTCGGACCAATCGCGACCGTCAGGACGAGGTGGACGTTGCCCTGCTGTGCCCGCACCTGGAGTTTGACGCAAAGCGCGCCGTAGACGCGGGAAAGCTCCACATTCCCATCTTCCTGCTGCCCATGCGCTTGTATGGCCTGGTGGACGTGGAGAACCTCATAGAGGAGGCCGAGGACGTGCTCGAGCTGTGGAACAACGGCACGCCCAACATCGTTGTGTTCCCCGACGAGCCTCGCTCCATAATGGCAAAGCGTACCGTGTCTCATCGTCGCTGGCTCGCGCAGCAGGGCGCTAAATAACCTATCAAGGGGGGTACTCCCCCTTGATAGGTCAACTTAGCGAGAGGAGCTGCAATGGCACGTTTTCCAAAGGGATTCCTGTGGGGCGGCGCAACCGCTGCCAACCAGTACGAAGGCGGATGGAACGAGGGTGGCAAGGGCCTCTCGGTAGCCGACTGCACCACGTACAAGCCCAACGTAGACAAGAACGACTACCAGGCGCTGCACGGCATTACAAGCGAGCAGGTGGCCGAGGCCGAGGCTTCGTCCAACACGCATCGCTATCCCAAGCGCCACGCCGTGGACGGGTACCACCGTTGGCGCGAGGACATAGACCTCTTTGCAGAGATGGGCTTTAAGACCTATCGCATGTCCATCCAATGGACTCGGCTGTTTCCTACCGGCACCGAGGAGGAACCCCTGGAGGCCGGCCTCAGGTACTACGAGGAGATCTTTGAGTACCTGCGGCAGAAGGGGATCGAGCCTCTTGTTACGCTGCATCACTATGAGCAGCCCGTATACCTGGCCGACCATTACGACGGTTGGTACGACCGACGTGTAATCGACCTCTTTGTGCGCTTTGCGAAGGTGTGTTTTGAGCGCTATGGTCACTTGGTTAAGTACTGGCTCACCTTTAACGAAATAGATTCCGTGTTTCGCCATCCTTGGACAACCATAGGCTTTTGTGCAGACCGCTATGCGCCCGAGGTGCGCGAACAAATGGTGTACCAGAGCGTGCACAACCAGTTTGTTGCGTCTGCGCTGGCAACCAAGGCTCTGCACCAGATGGTGCCTGGCGCGCAGATGGGCTGCATGCTTACCAAAACGACCACGTATCCGCTCGACTGCAATCCGCGCAACATTATGAAGGCGCTTAGGAAGAACCGCGAGAACCTGTTTTACTCCGACGTGCAGGTACGCGGAAGGTATCCGCAGTGGGTTAAGAACTACTGGGATGAGCAGGGAATTAGCGTGGACTTTGGTCTGGATGACGAAGCGATTCTGGCGCAGTACCCGGTGGACTTCGTAAGCTTCTCGTACTATATGAGCATGGTTGACTCCATAGATGCCAACAAGCACGAAAAGGTGGGCGGCAACCTGGCCACGGGGGTCAAGAACCCGTACCTCCCCACGAGCGACTGGGGCTGGCAGGTTGACCCCATGGGACTTACGTATTCGCTTATAGACCTCTACGACCGCTACCAAAAGCCGCTCTTTGTGGTGGAAAACGGCCTTGGTGCCCACGACACGATAAATTCCGACGGCACCATAGACGACGATTACCGCATTGCGTACTTCCGCGACCACATAGAGGCCATTGCGCAGGCCATCGAGGAGGGCGTGGAGGTTATGGGCTACACGCCGTGGGGATGCATTGACCTAGTAAGCATGTCTACCTGCGAGATGTCCAAACGCTACGGCTTTATTTACGTGGATTTGGACGACGAAGGCCAGGGTACCTATGACCGCATGCGCAAGAAGAGCTTTTACTGGTATCAGCGCGTAATTGCAACCAACGGCGAGGATTTGAGCGATTTGTAGCGGCGGTTGTCCAAAAACTACGTGGGGTGCCGCTTGGGGATACTCCCCTACGGGTACATCGCGGGTAACCCATCTCGTTATGAGAGCGCTATCCGCGATGTACCCGATGGGGAGTATCCCCAAGCGGCACCTTGTCGCATCCTGCGAGCCGTCAGCGAGGGGCGTTGCCGTTCTTCATTTGCTTTTTGTTTTCGTACATGTGCTCGTCCGCGCGACGGAACACGCTTGTGGGGCCGTCATCCAGCTCGGGGTCGTACAGTGCGTAGCCAACAGCGGCAGACACACGCTCCCAGGGCATAACGTCGTCTGAGCTGGCCTGCCCAAGCTCGTCTATACGGCTTCGGAACTCCGCGGCCAGCTCCTCGATCTTGTCGTAGTCGTTGTTGCGCAGGATAACCACAAACTCGTCGCCGCCAATGCGGAATACCGGCGAGTGAACAAACACGGAGCAAATTATGTCGCTCAGGCGCTGCAAGCTCAGGTCGCCCTTGTCGTGTCCGTAGCGGTCGTTGGTTACCTTAAGGTCGTTGAGGTCTATTACGGCTATACCAAAGCTCTCCGAGTCCTCTTGGCGTTCTGTTTCCAAGCGCAGTATTTCCTGGTCGTAGGCCAGCTTGTTGCGAATGCCGGTTAGCGCATCGCGATGAGCGAGGTCGTTCATCATATCGGCCTCGATCCTGGTGTCTTTAAGCTTTTCCTGCGTCTCCACCAGGTTGTCTATGTAGGTGTCTATGTCGTGCTCCATCTTTATCATGGAGTTGCACAGGCTCTCGATCTCGTCCTTGGTGTGAATATCAAGCTCCTCAAACGTAGAGCGAGCATCACGGTCGGAGGTGTTGTACTGCTGGGCGGCTACGGACAAAGCGTTAATGGGCCGCACGATGGAGCGACGCACGTAGGAGATGGCAACGAGGCTCAGCAGGGCGGTGAGGCCCAGAACGCCTCCGGCAAGAGCCATAAAGTACTGCTGCTGCTGACCCTTAATCATGTCCATAGAAATGTCCACAAACGCATAACAAATAACGTTACCGTCCTTGTCGTAGACGGACGTGCCCGAAGTAACGAGCCAGCCGTATTCGGGAGTATCGGTTATGTATGCAGGGAATCCTATTTCTGGGTTGGTAAGAACGCCCTTATTCATATCGTATATTGGGTCTATGCAGCCAGTGGGGCACGGGTCCTCGGTTGCCGCATCCACAAGGTACACAAAGTGCTCTTCGGATGCGATTACAAACGCAAGATAAAAGCAATCGGCATTGTTTACGTCCTGCAGCTGGCGGAGCTGGGCAAGAAGTCGCTGGCATTCGGGGGTCTCCTGAAGTTGGGCATAATGGGCAACGTAGGCCTCGAACTCCGGGGTTCCCCAATCGTCGCTGGTTACCACGGGGCCAGCGGTGTTGAATGCTTCCAGGGTGCCGTCGCGCAGCTTCTTTGCATCGTCGGGGTTTATTATGGACGCCGTCGTAGCAGAAAGATCGTTGGCCTTGTCCATATAGTGCTTGCTGTTCATATCGTCTACTACGCGATAGCTCACAACGGTTGCAATGCCACTAATTGCAACAACAAGTGAAACCAGCAAAAGCACGACTTTGTTACCAAGCGAAAATTTCACGACTGACCCCTCCCTAGTATCTAGAAGTATAGCGGCCATGGGGATGATTTGTGATGCGATATCCCAAAAGCGGTAACGAGGCGGAACGTGTGCGCGGCGGGCCACAAATAGGGGACAGCCCCTATTTGTGGCCCGGAGACCATGCTTGCGCTAACTGGCAAGCCCTTGTTTGCGGCCATTCGTACTTCTACCGACCAAAAGCGGTATCGTCGCGATATCTGAGGTACACTTAGGGGTACCATAAATATGGCTGTATCGCGAGGTTAGGAGACATCATGGCGGCAGACGAGAAGCGAATCCTGCTGGTAGAAGACGAAAAAGCAATCCGTGACGCGGTGGCGGCATACCTTGAGCGCGAAAACTACATCGTGCGCGGCGTAGGCGATGGCCAGAGCGCTGTGGAGGAGTTCGAGAAGCACTCGTTCGACCTGGTAATCCTGGACCTCATGCTTCCCAAGCTTTCAGGCGAGCGTGTTTGCCGTACCATTCGCGAGACGTCCAACGTGCCCATTATTATGCTTACGGCAAAGGGTGAGGTAGAAGACCGCATTATTGGCCTGGAGCTCGGTGCGGACGACTACCTTATTAAGCCGTTCTCGCCGCGCGAGCTGGTGGCGCGCGTACGCGCGCTGCTGCGTCGTGCTCATGCAGAGAGCGAGCCGCAACTCGAGGTGCTCGACTTTGGCGACCTGGTAATAGACATCTCGGGCCACAAGGTAACCATCGAGGGCGAGGAAATAGACCTTACCGCCTCGGAGTTTAAGCTGCTTACTACGCTGGCACGCTTCCCGGGAAGGGTGTACACCCGCATGGAGCTTGTAGAAAAGGTCCTGGGCTACGACTTTGAGGGCTACGAGCGCACCATAGACAGTCACGTAAAGAACCTGCGTGCCAAGCTGGGCGACGACCCCCGTAATCCGCGCTGGCTCTACACCGTGCACGGCGTGGGCTATCGCTTTGAGTCTCCCGACAAGGCCGACAAGGCCAAGGCGCGTTCCCGCGCTAGGTAGGCGTGGCGTTTCATGTGAGTCACGGCTCGCGCGAGGAGGCCGCGGACTCTAACGTGTCCTCGTACAACACCATTAAGCGCCAGCCGCGCAGTACCCTAAAGTACAGCACGCGCATGACGCTTGCGTTTGCACTCACCGCCGTAATGACGGCGGTGGTGCTTTCCATAGTTCTTGCGATTGTGTGGGAGCAGCAGTTCCAAAGCTACACACGCGAAAACATGCAGCGCATGGTACGCCAGATGGCCGACACCCTCGAGCAGCAGTACAACGACGAAGGACAGTGGTCCGACGGAATACTGGAGTACGTAAAAACAACCTCGGGCAGCATGAGCGAGGTTGGCATGCGCTTGGTGGATGACAGCGGTGCCGTGCTGTTTGACAACACCATTGGCGGCTTGGTAAGCAAGACCCAGGGCGCGCAGGGACAGAACCGCATTCTGCCGTTGCAGGAAGACTCCGTTGTTTCGGCCGAAATCGTGACCCGCAGCATAACGGAGGATGGGGAAGAGGCCGACGCGGTGGTGGGAACCCTTACGTTTTGGTCTGTTGGATCGGATGTGTTCCTAACAAAAAGCGACACGCAGTTTAGGACGAGCTCGTATGGAGCCATTGTTACGGCTGCCAGCATGGCGGTTGTGTTCGCGTGCGTTATTGGCGTGTTTGTTGCACGCGCCCTTACCAAGCCAATCAAGCGTATTACGACTACCGCGTCGCAGATTCGCAACGGCGACCTTACGGCCCGAACCGACATTGCCGGTACCGACGAGATTGGCCGTTTGGGCGAAACCATAGACGACATGGCCACCACGCTTGAGCGCGACATAAAGCTGGAGCATCGCCTTACCAGCGACGTTGCGCACGAGCTGCGCACTCCCCTTATGGCTATGCAGGCCACGGTGGAGGCCATGCAGGACGGCGTGCTGCCCGCAGACCAAGACACGCTGGCAACGGTGGCCGTGGAGGTGCGCCGCCTGTCTCGTTTGGTCGATGCCATGTTACGTCTTTCTCGCATGGAAAACGGCACCACGCCGTTGCAAATAGAAAAGTGCGACGTGCTGGAGCTCGCCACAGACCTCGTTGCCGCGCACAGCCAGCTGTTTTTGGACAACGGCATTACGCTGGACTACGTAAACGATACCAGTGGTAACAGTCTTGTGGCCGAAGTGGATCCGGACCTCGTGCGCGAGGCCGTGGTAAACCTCTTGAGCAACGCCATGCGCTACACCTCCGAGAGAGGTACCGTTACCGTGCGCGTGGCACGCGACCGCCGCAACGCGCTCATATCCGTTCAGGATACGGGCATGGGAATTGCCAAAGAAGACATCCCGCGCGTGTTTAGTCGCTTCTGGCGCTCCGATGCGAGTCGCGAACGCGTGGCGGGCGGCCTTGGTGTGGGCCTCTCGCTTACCAAGGAGATTGTGGACCGTCACAACGGAACGATATCGGTCGACTCCGAGGAAGGCGTGGGCACCACGTTTACGCTGCATCTACCCCTCGTGCATCGCGGATAGAGGGAAGTCCGCTGGCGAGCACGCTGTGCACATTGGGGACACTCCCCTGCGGGTACATCGCGGATGGGGCCGACCCCAACGGAAGCCCTTTCCGCGATGTACCCGCAGGGGAGCATCCCCAATGTGCACAGCTCCCCCAGACCCTTAACTAAATGGCGGTGGGAGTACCCCCGGCGGCACCCCAATGCGCACAGCGATAGGCCGCAACGCGTTATCGTATGGCATTTGTCGGCTTTAACGGGGCAAACTTACACTACAATGTTGGGCATATGTCTGTAGAGCGAAGGGATTGTGCATGTCTGCCATAGAGCTACGCCCCCATAGTCAGGGCAAGGTGCGCGATATATACGACTGCGGCGACACCCTGCTTATGGTTGCCAGCGACCGCGTGAGCGCATACGACTATATACTGCCCGACGAGATACCCTACAAGGGCGAGATTCTTACCCGTATATCGGCATTCTGGTTCAATCGGTTTGCCGACCTTATTCCCAACCACATGGTAAGCATGGATCCTACCGAATACCCTGTGGAGTACAAGAAGTACGCCGATTACCTGGCGGGTCGCTCCATGCTGGTGCGCAAGGCTAAGACGGTGCCCATCGAGGCCATAGTGCGCGGCTACCTTACCGGATCTGGAAAAAAGACCTACGACCAAGACGGAACCGTGTGTGGTATACGGCTGCCAGATGGCCTGGTGGAGGCGAGTCAGATTCCCGAGGCCATTTTTACGCCGTCCACCAAGGCGGAGCTGGGAGAGCACGACGAAAACATAAGCTACGAGCGCTGCGAGCAGATTGTGGGCGCAAGTGTTGCGGCGCAGCTGCGCGATGCATCCCTAAAGGTGTACAGCGCAGCCGCAGAGTACGCAGCCACGCGCGGAATAATAATTGCAGATACAAAGTTTGAGTTTGGCTACATAGGAGAACAACTGACGCTCATAGACGAGTGCCTAACGCCCGACTCAAGCCGCTTCTGGCCCTCCGACGGTTACGAGCCTGGCAAGGTGCAGCCCAGCTACGACAAGCAGTACGTGCGCGACTGGCTGCGCGCCAATTGGGACATGACCGGAGAGCCGCCGCACATTCCCGCGCAGGTTGTAGAGGAAACCTCGGCGCGCTACAAGGAAGCCTACAGAATAATTACGGGCGAAGAGTTCGTGCCAGCTAAGGAGCAGTAACGTTATGTCGCTAATGGACACCATAAAGGGAGCTCGCCAGGAAGCCGAGGAGAGCGGAATACCCTTCGAGAGGCCTTCGTCAAAAAAGAAGGATGACGGAAAGAATACAAGTGCAGGCGAGGGCGCAAACGCGCAGGGCTTTACGCGCAGGTCGGCGGCAAAGGCCAAGCCGTCGCGCCAGGCTGCGGCAGGCGTGCGCGTGGTTCGTACGAGCGGAGGCTCCACCAAGTCCGGCAAGCCCAAGGACGAGATGACCAAGGAAGAGCGCAAGGCCGAGCGCAAGCACGATCGCGAAATTGGCGACCTGCGTTACAACGTTACCCAACAAATACTGGAGGAGCGCGAAGACTACCAGAAGGCGCGCAAGCTGTGGTGGAAGTTCCTCATTGGCGGCGTAATTCTAATGGTGGCGGCCATTGGTATATACACGGCAGTTTCCAGCATGAAGGGCAACGCGCCGGAGTTCTTGGCTGCATTGGGAATCGTAACCATGGTTGGTGCCTACGTTGTGGTTATTGCGGGCCTTGTGTACGACTGGGTAAAGATTCGTCCCATGCGCAAGGAAGCGGATGCATACGTGCAGTCCATGTCGGAAAAACGCCTCGTTAACACGGTTAACAAGAAAGCCAAGGAAGACCAGAAGAACCAAAAATCCCAGACGGGCGAAAAGAAGGGATTTCCTTGGCGTCGTAAGAAGTAGCGACAAAACCACAACTAAGGGACAGTCCCCTATTTGTGGTTTTGCTCGCGGGACGTGCTACAATGTGGTCTACGCCTCCGTAGCTCAGGGGATAGAGCACCGCTCTCCTAAAGCGGGTGTCGGCCGTTCGAATCGGCCCGGGGGCACCAGATAATACCAGCTCAGAGGTTATGAAACCTCTGAGCTGTTTTTGTTTTGCGAGGTTCTGATTCCGCCTGCGCTATTCCGCGGTTACCACAAGCGAGTTCTTTTGCTGCCAGCACGTGCGGAGCTTGTCGGCAGCCTCCTCACCTGCAAATTTGAGGCAGTTTAGTTCCATGCCCTCACGATAGAGCGGGACTCTACGTACGGAGAAGCCCAGATTCGCAAGGGCCTCTTCGATCTCGTTCACGTTGCGCCACGACATCTTGGAGCGATTACGTCCTACCGCCTTGCTGTGTATTGCCTTAACGCTTCTTACAATACTTGTGGCAACCTTGCCCAACACCGCACGGAAGGTGTCACGCATAAGCGAGTCTGGATCGGCGTCGGGAATTATCCAGCAGCCGCCGTCGCGTTGGAGCAGCTCGCGAATGCTGCTGGCCATGATGGTCTTCTCTTCGAGCGACAGATACGGCAGAAGGGCCTGAGTTACCACGGTAATCGGCTCCCGCAGGCCTCCAAGGACGTTTCTCATCTGTTCCTCGTCCGCAGCATTTACCGTGCGATAGCCCGCAATCCACTCCTCGTCTGCCGGCAGTATGTCGCGCCGGCGAGCCGTAAGGTCGCCTATTACGTCGGGAAGGTCCGCGCCTATGTAGGTGTATCCGCGTGGTGCCATTTTTAGGACGCGTGGGGAATAACCGCACGCCACGTCCAAAATGGTGGGGTTGTTTGCCTCGAGGATCAGTTGGTTTGCGCTCTCGTACAAGACCTCGGATATGCACGATATGCAGAGCGGCAGCTGGTGAGCGAAGGGCAGTGCCTGCAGGGCCACAAGTGGATTTCCCTCGAGCTGGAGTGCCTTGGAGAACGCAACAGCCTCGGGAACCCCGAGGAACGTGAGCATGTTGAGGTTTACCTGAGCCGTTTTGCTTATTGAATCCTTTGGCATGGCATTTGTCCCTTCCCGCGCGATGGCCTCCATGTCGGCCATCGTATGCATTCTAGTACTTTATACGTATGCGGGCGGGTTTGTCCCCACCAAATGTGGCGACGTTGGCTATACGCACCTGCGTGCAGACAAGATGTACCCTCCCACAGTGCGTTTCGCATAAACAAAGGGACGGCCCGCGTCGTAATGGCGCGAGCCGTCCCAAGGAAAGGAAGGCGCTTTGAAACTAGCTCAGTACCTTGAGCAGCCAGTCCACGTCGGTGGTGGTGCGCATCTTCTTAATAACGTTGTCGTCTTCGAGGGCACGAGCAACGTTGGCCAGAACGGTTAGGTGCTCGTCGCCAGCGCCAGCGATGCCAAACACGAGGTAGGCCTTCTCGTCGCCCCACTGGACGCCGTCGGGGTACTGGTGCAGCGTTACGCAGGTCTTCTTTACGGAGTCCTTTGCGTCGTTGGTGCCATGCGGAATCGCGACGCCCAAGCCCATGTATACGCTTTGCGCCTTCTCGCGCTCAAACATGGCGTCAATGTAGCTCTCATCCACGGCGCCGTGGGCCATAAGCAGCTCGCCGGAGGCGCGGATAGCCTCTTCCTTGGTAACGGAGGGGCAGCCCAGCTTAATGCCGTCGCGGTCGATGGCGATGGCGGGCTTGTCTTCGGACTCGATCTTCTGCGTTATTACCTCTACGTCGGTCTCGCCCACACCTGCTTCGGCGGATACCTTTACCAGGTCGTTGTACAGGGTGTCGAGGTTGGGGTCGTTAAGGAAATTGTTGATTACCACAAACTGTGCCTGCGGTGCGCTCTTGCGTGCGCGGTCGGCAAGGTTGGCCTGCACGACTACTATGCGGGCGTCTGCGGGAACCTCGTCCACGGAGGCATGCTCCACAATGAGGTCGGGACGGTCGAGCTTAATGCGGTTGCGGAAGCGCGTGGCGCCCATGGCGGAGGAGCCCATGCCGGCGTCGCAGGCGAAGATGATCTTGTCGCCCAGGCCAGCCTCGGCGGGACCGTTGGAGCCAGCGGCCTTCATGTTGGCAACTGCGTCCTGTGCGGAGGCAAGGTCGGAGACATCGGAGGTGCGAACGATGGGGGAGGCAATGAGGAAGGAGACGGCAGCGCCGGCAAGTACGCCAAGCAAGATGGTTATCTGCTGACCCTGGGGCGCCATGGCCATAAAGGCGATAATCGAACCGGGGGACGCGGGGCCAACGAGGCCGTTGCCAAAGAGGCTAAACAGGAGGATGGACACAAAGTTACCAGCAATGGGAGCAATAATAACCTTGGGGTTCATGAGCACGTAGGGGAAGTAGATCTCGTGGATGCCGCCCAGGAAGTGAATGATAACGGCGCCGGGTGCGGACTGCTTGGTTGCCTGGTCCTTGCAGAAGAAGCAGTAGGCAAGAAGTACGCCGAGTCCGGGGCCAGGGTTGGACTCGAGCATGTACATGATGGACTGGCCGGCAACCTTTGCCTGCTCGGTTGCGATGGGCACGAACACGCCATTGCCGATGGCGTTGTTGAGGAAGAGCACCTTTGCGGGCTCAATAAAGATGGCAAGTGCGGGCAGGAGGTGAGCGTTAACGAGCATCTCCACGCCGGACTGCAAAACTACCAGGATGGTGCCCATGAAGGGGCCAACGCCGTAGAAGCCGCCTATGGCAAGCAGCATGCCCAAAATGCCGATCGAGAAGTTGTCGATGAGCATCTCGAGGCCCGCCGGCTTCCATTTGTCGGCAAAGTTGTCCCAAGTCTTTATGACCCAGCCAGCCAGAGGACCCATGAGCATGGCGCCCATAAGCATGGTGTACTCGGATCCTACAACAGCGCCCATAACGGCAATCGAGCCAATAACGCGGCCGCGCTGGCCGGCAATCATAAATCCGCCCTGTCCCGCAATAAGAATGGGGAGCAGGAACTTAAGGATGGGGCTAACCATCTCTGCGAGTTGCGCGTTGGGGAGCCAGCCCGTTTCTATAAAGAGTGCAGTGAGGAAGCCCCACGCAATAAATGCGCCGATGTTGGGCATTACCATGCCGCTCAGTGCCTTTCCGAACCTAGACACCGCAGCTCTAACATCTGCCATTGTCTCTCCTTCCAATAGTTTCAATGAGTAAGCGGTTTTGTGGGTGTTGAAACGACAATTATGACAATAATACTTTCGGAACAAAAGAGCAATAGACTTTACCGCAAAAATTTAAGCGGTAGGGAAATATCCGCCAATGGTTATACACCTATGCCTTAAAGACGTGTTTTACCTGCTAATTACCCAAATTTTGGCGCTAGACAAAAAACTTGTTGACTTTGTTAAACCAACGGTTAGAATAGAGCTAAAAGTGTTGAAACGACAACAAAGCAGACTCAAGGAAAGGAACAAAGATGAAGGCGAAGGCAGTAAGGCTTCACGCGGCAATGGATCTGAGGCTCGAGGAGTTTGAGCTTCCCCCTATTAAGGACGACGAGATGCTCGTGGAGGTAATATCCGACTCCATTTGCATGTCCACCTACAAGATGGCCAAGCTGGGCACCGATCACAAGCGCGTTCACGAGGATGCCGCCATACATCCGCCAATTACCGGTCACGAGTTCGCAGGTAACATCGTAGAGGTTGGCGCCAAGTATGCCGACAAGTACAAGCCCGGCCAGAAGTTTACCATCCAGCCGGCCATCAACTACAAGGGCTCCATGGACTCGCCCGGCTACTCCTACGAGTTCTGCGGCGGCGATGCCACGTACTGCATTCTGCCTCAGGAGATCTTTGCGACCGACAGCTTCCTGGTATACGAGGGTGAGGCATACTACCAGGCCTCGCTTGCCGAGCCGCTTAGCTGCTCCATCGGCGCGCTCAATGCCGCCTATCACACGCAGATGGGCGTATACACCCACCAGATGGGCATCCGCGAGGGCGGCAACCTGGCCATTACGGCCGGCGCGGGCCCGATGGGCCTGGGCGCTCTTACCTACGCCCTGCACCGCGATCGCAAGCCTGGCTTGCTTGTGGTCACAGACATTAACCAGGAGCGCCTGGACCGTGCCGCAAGCCTCTTCCCGCCCGAGCAGGTAAAGGAAGAGACCGGCGTGGAGCTGCACTTTGTTAACACCGGCAACATGGAAGATCCCGTGGCCGAGCTGCGTGCCATTACGGGCGGCAAGGGCTACGACGACGTGCTGTGCTACGCGCCGGTTGCCGCCGTTATCGAGCAGTCCAGCGCAATTCTTGGCCGCGACGGCTGCCTCAACTTCTTTGCTGGCCCCACCGACACTGCCTTTAGCGCGCCCATCAACTTCTACGACGTGCACTACAACTCCACGCACGTAATGGGCACCACTGGCGGCAACACGGCCGACATGATTGAGTCCCTGGAGCTCACCGCTGCTGGCCGCATAGACCCGGCCGTTATGGTTACCCACATCGGTGGCTTGGATGCCGCTGCTCAGACCACCTGCGACCTTCCTGGCATCCCCGGTGGCAAGAAGCTCATCTACACGCACATTACCATGCCGTTGGTGGCTCTGGACGAGCTGCGCGAGCGTGCTGCCGACGACGAGCGCTATGCTGGCCTTGCCGACATAGTGGAGGCAAACAACGGCCTGTGGTGCCCCGAGGCAGAGCGTTACCTGCTCAAGAACTGGGCCGAATAGCTGCGTCTTGGTATAAAAAAGCTTGGGGCATAACGTTTTTCGTTGTGCCCCAAGCTCTTATTAAACTCATCACTCCGTCATAACATGTGGTAGATTGGAAGGACGATGGTAGAACCGGAAGGCACCAGCATGGCAAAGGCAGAGCGTCGCGAGAAGATTGTAGAGTACATAAACAGCGAGGGAACAGTAACGTTTTCTCAGCTCAAGCAAACGTTTCCCGACGTAAGCGAAATGACTCTGCGCACCGATCTCAAGATGCTCGACCAGCAGCGCCTGATTATTCGCGTCCACGGTGGTGCCAAGTCGGTGGGCTTTGCCGTTGGTACCGACGATTTGCTTGCTCGACGGATCGGACGTCGTTCGGCAGAGAAGAACGCCATAGCACAGAAGGCAATCGAGCTCGTGAGGCCTGGTCACACCATCTTTATAGACTCGGGCAGCACAACGACGGCCTTGGCCTCGGCGATGGAAGACATGGACCTGCTAGTGTTTACCAACTCGCTCACGGTGGCTTCCGAGCTATCGCGACTCGATCACGTTAAGACCTTCGTAATAGGTGGGCGTCTTAACCGCTACTCAAAGAGCACCATAGGCGCGCGTGCCGTCGAGGCGGTGCGGTCACTCACGTTCGACCGGGTGTTCCTGGGCGTTACGGGATACCAGCGCGGCGAGGGGTTCTCGTGTGGGTCCGACGACGAGGCGGTGTTCAAGTCCAAGCTCGTAGAGCGCTCCCACAAGTGCGTCGTGCTCATGGACTCCAGCAAAGAGGGCCGCCCCTCCACGTTTAGGGTGTGCGATCTGCCCAGCGTGGACGTCGTGGTATCCGACGGGGGATTGTCGAACGACTTCGTTGCGGCCTGCGAGGATGCGGACGTTACGTTGCTGTAGTTGCGGGAGGCAACGAACCATTTATTACGAAGTTGCTAACGTTGAGCGAATTTGCAAAACAAAAGCTTGAAATTAGTGAAACAACAGTATATGCTGCGTTATAGGTGTTGAAACAACAATATTGGGTTTTAATACAAAGGGGGGATGCCGACATCCAATGCCGTACGGGAGCACGTTTTGATATCTGACCGCCCTAAACAACAGATCGATGAAGGAGGAGTATCGATGTCCGAAGAGACCAAGACCGTCTTTGACGATGGCCCAGCCCTCGTCGTGCGCAGCGACGAAGAGCTTACGGAGAAGCTCGCACTCATGCGCGAGGCACAGGCCAAGTTTGCCACCTATACCCAGGAGCAGGTAGACAAGATTTTCTACGAGGCCGCAATGGCCGCCAACAAGGCACGCATTCCCCTGGCCGAGATGGCCGTCGAAGAGACGGGCATGGGCGTGTTGGAGGACAAGGTAATAAAGAACCACTACGCCTCCGAGTATATTTACAACGCCTACAAGCACACCAAGACCTGCGGAGTAATAGAAGAGGACGTCGCCGGCGGAATCAAGCGCGTTGCCGAGCCCATCGGTGTTATCGGGGCCGTTATTCCCACCACCAACCCCACCTCTACGGCCATCTTCAAGTGCCTCATTGCTCTAAAGACGCGCAATGCCATTATGATTAGCCCGCATCCCCGCGCAAAGAAGTGCACCGCCGAGGCCGCACGCGTGGTACTCGACGCTGCCGTGGCTGCCGGTGCCCCCGAGCACATAATTGGTTGGATAGAGGCGCTCAGTCTCGAGAACACCAATACCCTTATGGCAGAGTCCGATATCATCCTTGCAACCGGTGGCCCTGGCATGGTGAAGGCCGCCTACAGCTCCGGCACCCCGGCGCTCGGCGTAGGCGCTGGCAATACGCCTGTTATCATCGACAGCACGGCCGACGTCGTTAACGCCGTGAACTCCATCATTCACTCCAAGACCTTCGACAACGGCATGATCTGCGCCTCCGAGCAGTCCGTTACCGTGGTGGGCGACGAGGCCTACGCCGCGGCCAAGGTAGAGTTCGAGCGCCGTGGCTGCTACTTCCTCAATCCCGAGGAGCTGGACAAGGTGCGCAAGACCATAATCATAAACGGTCGCCTTAACGCCAAGATCGTAGGCCAGCGTGCGGCTACCATCGCCGGGCTTGCTGGTGTGGAGGTGCCCGAGTCCACCAAGATCCTTATCGGCGAGGTGGAGAGCGTGGACATTAGCGAAGAGTTTGCGCACGAGAAGCTGAGTCCCGTGCTCGCCATGTACCACGCCGCGGACTTCGAGGAGGCAATTGCCAAGTCCGAGCGCCTGGTGGCAGACGGCGGTTACGGCCACACAAGCTCCCTGTACATCGACGTGCGCGAGGCAGACAAGATCCAGCGCCACTACGAGGCCATGAAGACCTGCCGCATCCTTATAAACACCCCCTCCAGCCATGGCGGCATTGGCGACCTGTACAACTTCCAGCTCGCGCCGTCGCTTACGCTGGGTTGTGGCTCCTGGGGCGGCAACTCCGTTTCGGAGAACGTGGGCGTAAAGCATCTTATAAACATTAAGACGGTGGCAGAGAGGCGAGAGAACATGCTGTGGTTCCGCACGCCAGAGAAGGTCTACTTCAAGAAGGGCTGCATGTCGGTGGCCCTCGCCGAGCTGGGCACGATGGGCAAGAAGCGTGCCTTTATAGTTACCGACCAGTTCCTGTACAAGAGTGGCTTTACCAAGTCCATCGAGGAGCAGCTCGACAAGATGGGTATCGTCCACAGCTCGTTCTGGGATGTTGAGCCCGATCCCAAGCTGCACAACGCTCAGGAGGGCGTAAAACAGCTCAAGGCATTCGAGCCCGACACCATCATTGCCGTGGGCGGCGGCTCCGCCATGGACGCGGCCAAGATCATGTGGCTCATGTACGAGCACCCCGAGGCCGCCTTCGAGGACATGGCCATGGACTTCATGGACATCCGCAAGCGTATTTTCGAGTACCCCGAGCTGGGCTCCCAGTGCTACTTCGTGGCCATTCCCACCAGTTCCGGCACGGGCTCCGAGGTCACCCCGTTTGCAATTATTACCGAGGCGGAGTCGGGCGTTAAGTGGCCGCTGGCAGACTACGCGCTTATGCCCAACATGGCCATCGTGGACACCGACAACATGATGAGCCAGCCCAAGGGACTTACCTCGGCGTCCGGCGTGGACGTTCTTACCCACGCGCTCGAGGCGTACGTGTCCATTATGGCGAGCGACTACACCAACCCGCTTGCGCTCGAGGCAGGCAGGCTTGTGTTCACCTACCTCGCCCGCGCCTACGACAACCCCGATGACGTGGAGGCTCGCGACCACATGGCCAACGCGAGCTGCCTGGCCGGAATGGCGTTCGCTAACGCCTTCCTGGGCGTAAACCACTCCATGGCCCACAAGCTCGGCGCCTTCCACCACATCCCGCACGGCTGGGCCAACGCCGTAATCCTTACGCGCGTTATGCGCTACAACGCAGCCGAGCGTCCCACGAAGATGGGTACCTTCAGCCAGTACCAGAAGCCCCAGGCCAAGGAACGCTATGCTCGCTTTGCTCGCTACTGCGGCTTTACCGGCGCGAACGACGACGAGGTGTTCGAGAACTTTATCGCCGGCATCGAGGAGCTAAAGGCGCACGTGGGCGTAAAGCCGACGATCAAGGACTTTGGCGTGGACGAGCAGTACTTCCTCGACACGCTCGACGACATGAGCAAGCAGGCCTTCAACGACCAGTGCACCGGCGCCAACCCGCGCTACCCGCTTATCAGCGAGATTCGCGAGCTGTACCTGGACGCCTATTACGATCGTCCCGCAAGCTCGTACGAGGATTAGTCACGGCGTTTGTTTGAAAGGAAAAGATCGCTATGAAGCTTCCCAAAGATAAGAAGGCTATCGTAACGCGCCACAACAAGGTGGTCTACGACTGCGGCGACACCGTGGCCAAGGTGTTCAACGCCACCAAGCCCTCGTCCGACATCGTAAACGAGGCGCTTAACCTCACCCGCGCCGAGCAGGCGGGCATCGACGTGCCCGAGCTCATTGAGGTAGGCAAGACTGGCAACAACTGGGCGATCCTTACCAAGAAGGTTGAGGGCAAGACGCTTCGTCAGCTTATGGACGAGGAGCCGGACAAGGTCGAGGAGTACATTAAGCAGCTCATAGAGCTCGAGCTTTCGGTGCACGCGCACAGAGCTCCGCTCATGAACCGCCAGAAGGACAAGTACGTTCGCATGATTTCCGACGCGTCCGATATCATTTCCGAGGCACAGCGCTACGAGCTGCTTATGCGTCTGGATGGCATGCCCAACCACACCAAGCTCTGCCACGGCGACTTCGTGCCCTCCAACGTAATCGTGCGCGAGGACGGCAGCATGTGCATTTGCGACTGGGCTCACGCAACCCAGGGCAACGGCGGTGCAGACTGCGCCATTACCTACCTGCACCTACAGCTTAACGGCGAGAACGACCTTGCCGAGAGCTACTTGCGACTCTACTGCGAGCTGCAAGGGTGCTCCATCTCCTACGTGCAGGGATGGATGTCCATCGTGGCTGCGGCCGAGTTGGCACGCGGACGCGTTGCAGAGCACGACTACCTGCTGTCGATGGTGGACGTAGTCGACTACGTATAGTCATCAGGCTCAGGCGGTTGGACCTACTCGGGGCGGTCGGGCGTTTGTTCCGGCCGCCCGTTTCGTTTGCGCAGCACGGTTATCATTACGATAACTATGGCTAGGCACACGATTGCTGGCACCACGGCTGCCTGCCCCAAGACGTCGCACGCGCGCGTGCCAAAAAACGCCCCCAGCGTAAACACGCACACGATGGTAAAGAAGGTCGCGGCGCTGTTGAGGCGCTCCATGTCGCCGCGCGACGAGGCAAAGTAGAGATTGTCTACGAACTTACGAAGGTTGCCCGTAGACATGGTGGTGGCAATGGCCTCCCCTCTAAAGGTGCTAAACGCCTCGTACTGCATGGCGGCAACGAAGGACACCACGCAGTTAGCAACCGTGTTCCACTGCTCGCCAAGAGGAAGCAGTCCCACGACGGCAAGCCCTATGATCTCGACCGCGATTACCGAGCGCCTTACAAGGCGAATCCCACGCCGTTCCAGGAAGTCCTTTATGGAAAGTGCGCAAAGAAGGCCGGCGATAAACGAAAGAATAGGCATAAGAAAAAGCAGGTACCGATCGCGCGCTCCGTTTGCAAACGCTATGCCCAGCTTTACTATGTTTCCCGTTTGCGCGTTGGCAAACACGCCTCCGCGCTCAAAGTACGTATAGGCGTCCAGAAACCCACCCACGAGGGTAAGGACGTAGGCAACGCGCAGTCGTTGCGACGGCGCCAGCGCACTTTCGTTTTTTGCGAGGTCCGAAGCCATGGCGTCCTCCCTCCGCTCGTATGGCCAGAAACCGGAAACCCATTGTACGCCCTAATAGGCACACATCAGGGCACCGTCTCCAGTCGAGGTACGTAGCACCCCCACAGCATTTCCGGCGGAGTAAAAATATGTGTCACGGTGCCGTTTTCAACCCGAGCAGCACCCAAATGTGTACAATCTTTGCTTCGGTTTTTTCTGACAACAGGCATTTTGCCTTCCATAGTCCAAAAGATTGTACACGTCGTATTTTATGACGTGTACAATCTTTTGGCCACAGAGGACAAAATGCCTGTTGGCATTCGAGAACAGCTGTAAGAATGTACACATTTGCAACGTCTCTTAACAGGAGGGCCTCTTGATACGGGGAAGCTCGCCTCTAAATAGCGTACTTTGCCTCAAAAACACGACCATGCTCATACGAATAGAGACGACAAGGGTGCTGGCTGTGGGTAATTGTGAGGCCGCAGAGCATAGAAGGGGTTATCGAGCAGGGGCTAATCGCACATGGGGTGTCGTTCCAGGACGTACCCCACAGCTAGTGCCGCTCATCCAACTCGCTCGCCTAGCGCATGCGTCTGGGGTAATGTTTTAGAGTAGTGTGCCGTAACGCCGTAAGAGGAGAGCTTGTATGAAGAGGGTCGCCTTCCTTTCCTTTGACTGGGACTACAAGGTTGTTAACGAGTACTACTTGGGGTTGCAGGAATACTTGGCCAACCGTGCTGGCATACAGGTGGTAATCTTCAATGCCTTTGGTCGTTACTACGCCAGCCATTTGCCGCGCCAGAGCACGCTCGAGGTTTTTTCGCTATACGACGTAAACAGCTTTGACGGCCTGCTGATTCAGGGAAACCGTACGTGGCCGCCAGAGCTGCGGCAAAAGCTCGTGGACGAGGCCACGGCCCTTGGTAAACCAGTGGTCTCGATTAACTATGAGCTGGAGGGGGCGCATTCCGTTGGCACGGACAACTACCAGGAGGAGTACAACCTGGTAAAGCGGGTTTTAAGCGATCGTGGCTGCAAGCATCCTGCATTCGTAAACGGCCTAAGGACTTCTGTGGAAGCCAAGGCTCGCGCCCAGGGGTATCGCGATGCGTGTGCGGAGCTTGGCATTGAAGACGCAAGGTTTTATCAGGCAAACTGGCAACTCACAGCTGGTGTGGTTACGGCAAAAAAGATGCTTCGCAAGCCAAACGACCTTCCCGACGTGGTGTTTTGCTGCAACGACGATCTGGCCGTGGGAGTTGCCCAAACACTCATGGACGCAGGCGTGCGCATACCCGACGACATTTTGGTAGCGGGTTTTGACAACCGCGACATAAGCAGGACCGTATCTCCTTGGGTTACCACGGTGGACCGCGACTACAAGACCGTTGGCAAGACAGCACTCGACATGCTGGTGCGCCTTATGGCAAACGAAGAGGTGAGCCTGCAGGAACTCAGCCCCGCAAAGCAAGTCCTAACCGAGTCGTGCGGATACGCAGAGCAGCGTAATGCCGCGCAGGACGCAGGCTTGCAAAACGCAAACAATGCGCGGTTTGGCGAGGTGCTTGGTGAGTTTCAATTTGCAGCATACGGTGACGAGTCGCTATATACCCTGTTGGAGAACTGCGAGATATTTGCATCCAAGTTGGACTGCAGCAATGCGTTTTTGGTGCTCAGCGAAGACTACCTGCGGTCAGACACCCTCGAGGTCCCCGAAACATATGGACAAACGGGCCTGCTTATGGCCTGCAAGGGAAGAGCCACAACGCTGCACTGCAACGCAGAGCACGTATACGCGAGCTTTCCCACGCGCAACATCCTGCCAGACGAGGTTTTACTCAACAGGCCCATCTACACCGTGAGTCCCCTGCACCATAACGATGCATGCATTGGCACCTTGGTTACGGAGGGCGTGCCCACGTCCATGAACAAGGGGCTTGTGGCATACTTCCTTACAACACTCGCGTGTGCAATAGAGCTGGCGCGACGCGGCAGGCTCCTGCGCCATAAATAGGGGCTACCCGAAAGCTTGTGGTAGCGTGCCGTTTGGGGATACTCCCCATCGGGTACATCGCGAGTAGGGCGTTCCAACATCAGAAGGCCTATCCGCGATGTACCCGTAGGGGAGCATCCCCAAACGGCACGGCGTTAATTACCAGGGGAGAGACAAGTGTTAACCGAGCATCTGGTAAATAAAATAATGTGCGACGACCGTGCATTGGTGGGCCGTCGCGCGAGCGTCGTGGGCATTGCGTGCAACGTTATTCTTGCGATTTTAAAGGCGGTTGCTGGCGTTGCTTCGGGCTCCGTTTCTGTTGTGGCCGACGCACTCAACAACCTTATGGACTCGGTGAGCAGCGTTGTTTCGCTGGTGGGGTTTAAGCTTGCGGCAAAGCCTGCGGACAAGCAACATCCCTACGGACACGGACGCTCCGAGTACCTTGCTGGCCTTGGAGTGGCGGCCATTATTGTGGTGGTGGGCGTAGAGCTTGCCAAGAGCTCAATAGAGCTCATTATCGATCCCGTGGAAACGCACTACACTGGCCTTACCATTGCGGTGTTGGTTGCATCCGTGTTGGCAAAGCTCTGGCTCATGCGGTTTTACACGCAGGCAGGCAAGCGCATTGCTTCCAAGACGCTGGAGGCGGCTGCTGCCGACTCTCGCAACGACGCATTGGCTACAAGTGCTGTACTGCTTGGGGCGCTAATTACGAGCGTGACTGGGGTAAACCTAGACGCATGGCTAGGACTGTGCGTAGGCGTGTTTGTAGTGATAAGCGGCTTTGACCTCATACGCACCACCATAGATCCCTTGTTGGGAAGTGAACCCGACCCCAAGCTTGTGGATCGCGTAAGGCAAAGGATACTGTCGTATCCGGGCGTGCAGGGCACGCACGACCTGCTGATACACGACTATGGGCCTGGCCGGCGGTTTGCCAGCGCCCACGTGGAAATGTCTGCTGAAGTCGATCCGTTGGAAACGCACCGCACCATAGACAAGATCGAGCACGACCTGCAAGCCAGCGAGGGGTTGCTAACCGTACTCCACTACGACCCCATTCCGGCAAAGCATAGGGGCGATTTTGACATAAGGAAGCAGCTCGAAGAGGCGGTGCGACGCGTGGACGCTGGGCTTACGATCCATGACCTCAACGTGGTTGGCGAGAAAGGGAAGGATCGTGTGCTGGACTTCGACTGTGTGGTGCCAGAAGACACGGCGGCAAACGAAAACGAGCTTCTTACGGCCATCCAGCACGAGGTAGACGCCACAATGCCAGGCTACAAGTGCCGCGTTGTATTTGACAAGGGCTACATTGCCTCGGTGGAGTAGCCTTAAAACGCTTTGCACTTAGGGGATACCCCCAACGCCATTAAGTTAGCAAACCTACAGCGCTGTGCACATCGGGGATATTCCCCTGCGGGTACATCGCGGACGGCCCTCCCATCGGGGAATGAGCAACTCGCGATGTACCCGATGGGGAGTATCCCCGATGTGCACAGCGCCCCGCCACGGGTTGCCAGATCCTTAACTTAATGGCCGGGGGTATCCCCTAAGTGCAAAGCGTATTCGGACAGTCCGTTAGGACATGCCATGGTAAGCTTATTTATATAGGTTGCTTTTGCGAAAGGGGAGGTTCGTATGGCTTACTTGGGGGAGGGCACTACAAAGTTAGGATTCGGGCTCATGCGCCTGCCTAAGCTGGCGGACGGCAGCATAGACGTTCCCCAAACGTCGCAGATGGTGGACGAGTTTTTAGATGCAGGCGGTACGTACTTCGATACCGCATGGGCCTATAACGGATCGGAGGAAGCAATTCGTCAGGCGCTGATAGAGCGGTATCCGCGAGAGAGCTACACCATTGCCACGAAGAATGCCGCATGGCTTGGACCAAAAAGCGCCGAGGAGGCAAAGGACCAGCTAAACGTTTCGCTAGAGCGCCTGGGGACCGATTACGTGGACTACTATCTGCTGCACAACCTGGGCGCTACGCGCACGGCATACTTTGAGGACTGGGGTATGTGGGAGTGGGCCCTGCAGATGAAGAGCGAAGGCAAGATTCGCCACTTGGGATTCTCGTTTCACGATAATGCCGCCAAGCTGGACGAGGTGCTAAGCGAGCATGCGGACCAGACAGAGTTTGTGCAGCTGCAAATTAACTACGCCGACTGGGAAGACGGATCCGTGCAGTCGCGCGGGGTCTACGAGGTTGCGCGCAAGTACAACAAGCCCGTGGTAATAATGGAGCCGGTAAAGGGCGGCATGCTAGCAAACCCGCCCGAGCCGGTGGCGCAGATTCTGCGCGATGCCAATCCCAACCGCACGCCGGTGGAATGGGCCCTACGCTTTGCCATGAACGTAGACGGGCTCATTGCCTGCCTTTCGGGTATGTCGAGCTTGGAGCAAATGCGGCAGAACCTGCAGACGCTCAAGGGACTTTCGCCGCTTACTGCGGCAGAGATGGATGCGCTGGAAGCCGCACGCAATAAGCTCGCTGAGCTCATTGCCGTGCCATGTACGGGCTGCCACTACTGCATGGAGGACTGCCCCGTAAGCATGCCCATATCGTCGATTATGGAGGCCCTCAATCGTGCGGCGCTCTATGGAACAGACAAGGGCAAGTCCAATTACGGCTTTGCCACGCGCGATGGCGTAAAGGCATCCGACTGCATCCAATGCGCGCAGTGCGAGACAGCCTGCCCACAGCACATAGACATCGTCGACCAGCTTGCAAAAGCAGCCGACCTGTTCGAGTAATTTCCCCCTCCAGCTGGCGACATCCACGCGCAACCCCCGCCCCCCGGTTCTCCCGCACACGCAAGAGGACCGGGGGAGGCTGTCCGAAGGGGGTGCCGTAAGGGGATACTCCCCTACGGGTACATCGCGGATGGGCCGTGCCGCAAAGGAATCCCTGCTCGCGATGTACCCGATGGGGAGTATCCCCTTACGGCACCCCACTCCATTACGAGTTTTCGGACGGTCTGCGCGCGGGCGCTTAATAGGTTAGAAGTGGCGTGCGCTTGAGCTCAAGCAGGAAGTCGAATGGGTGTGCAGTCTGCTCCTCACCGACTTGCGCCTCCACGCGCGCGCAAACGTCGCGGAGCTCGGCAAGAATCTCGTCCGTGCGTTTGGCCTGCTCTTCGTTAAGATACTCGGCAATGCGCTCGTTAAAAAAGAGCATTGCCAGATTGGCGTCGTAGCGCTGCGTGGCGCATAGCAGTCCAACCACATCGGCTGTGACCTCGTCCCAAATGGGAAGAATGTCGCCAGGCATCGTACGTCGGCACACAACGTGGGCGCACTCGTGGTGCAACCGAATCTCGCGCGAGATATTCAGCCAAGTATCTGAATCGTAGGGCGTGCGCTCTGCGCTTACGTTGCTGTATGGGCCCTCGGATATAATCACGATCTCTATGCGGAAGGCACCCTTTACCTTCGCGCGACGCGCGAACTCTGTCCGCCAGTCTGTTCCACCGCCGGCGATGTATTCCTCGCGTTGGCGTGCCACCTCTCCCCAGTCGGCTAGGCCGCTGTAGGTTATGGCTCCCACAGAGCGCAAGATGGGGTCGGGTTGTGCCTTATGCCCAATTATCTGCAAAAACGTTTCGAAGTCTTGTCTATTGGCAAGGTACACCACTTCCACGGGTCCCGCAGGGGTGTCCACGACGCGCAACTCGTCCTCTTCGGTCGTAACAAAGTGACTCAGACTCTTGTCTGCCGGCGCCACGCCTCGGCCAGCAGCCAGCCTATACGCTTCGAACGCGTCCACTGCGGGTGCAACGTAGAGCTGTGGAAATCGTTTGGCTAGTGTGGCAATAACCTCGTGTCCGCGCATGGGTCCTCCTCTTTGGCTTCTTTATAAAGCAACAGCCACCAAATAAAGTTTAGTGGCTGTTGAATGTTGCAGGTAAGTCTATTGTGTAAGCGCAACTATCTGCTTGGTGCTGCGGCTTCGTTGGTGTTGTTGGCGGCGGTGTCGTCGGTGGTCTTGCTGGTTGTGTCGGTTGTGGAGCTGGTGCTGCTGCTTGGGGTTTCGGGAGTCTTTTCGGGGCCGGTGGATACGCGAATCTCAATCGTGGTCCCTTTTGTAACGGAGCCCGAGGCAGACTGCGAAATAACGTAGCCGGACGAAACCACGTTGCTAGACTCGTAAGTGCGCTCCACGCCAAAGCCCGCGCTCTCCAGAGCGCTTGCAGCGTCGTTTTCGCTCATGCCCATTACGCTTGGCGCATTTGCCTTGCTGGATCCAGTGGAAACCGTTATGTAGACCTCCGAGCCCTTGTTGGCAGAGCCAGTGGGTGACTGCTGGGACACGATGTCGGCTTCGTAGTTGTCGTTTTCTTCGTTGCTAACCACCACGGTAAAGCCAAGTTCCTCAAGCGCGCTTACGGCCGCGTTGCGAGACATGCCAACCACGTTGGGAATTTCGACGGCCTCCGGGCCTTTGGAGAGCCTATACGTAACCGTATCTCCGGCCTTGGCCGTAGTATGGCCGGCAGGCGACTGCGCCGCAATCTTTCCTACCTCTACCTCGTCGGAGTTAACGGAGTCGCCTGCTTGCCCAATTAGGCCTACGCGACTGAGCTCGGCATCGGCTTCGGTGGGGGTCATGTTTTTGAGGTCGGGTACGGTAACCGACTTAGCGGGTTCGGGACCCTTGGAAATCCACAGGTTAATACTGGTGCCTTCCTTGGCCTCCTTGTTTTCGTCGGGGTCTTGGTCGGAAACTTTGCCAGCCTCTATGTTGCTCTTAAACTCGTCCTTAATTTCGCCAACCTTAAAGTAGTTGGTCTTTTCGATTTCGGCCACGGCCTCTTCTTTTGTCATGCCAATGAGGTTGGGCACCGTGCGCGTTTTGGGCTGTCCTAGGAGCATAAACACAGCAACACCAATGCCAATAATCGCAACTATGGACACTATGATGCCAATGGTAACGTTGCGCCGGTGTTTGCGGTCTTGCTCCTCTTCGGTGGCACTTTTTGTGCGGTAGTGGCCCGTTGTCTCGGTGCCTGGGGCCTGCATGCCGGCTTGCGTGCGCCCGCGCATCTCGCCAATATTGCTGCCCCTGTTTATGCGCGAGGTGGCAGCTGCCGCGACTACCGAAGTAGCCTCGGTAACGGACTGGATGCGGCCTGCCAGATAGTCACGCAGCACATGGTATAGCTCGTCTGCGGTCTGGAAGCGATCCTCGGGGCGCTTTTGCATGCACTTTAGGATAATGGCCTCCAGCGCGGAATCCACCATGGGATTTATTTGGCTCGGAGGCATGGGTGGCTCGTTTACCTGCTTGAGCGCAACCGAAATGGCGTCGTCGCCGTCAAAGGGCACTCGCCCGGTGGCCGCCTCGTACATAACGATGCCCAGCGAATAGATGTCGGTGGTGGCTCCGAGCTCTTTTCCCTGCGTTTGCTCGGGCGATACGTAGTGGGCCGTGCCCAAAACGCTGTTGTCGGCGGTAAGGTGGCTGTTCTTGGCTCGTGCGATGCCAAAGTCCATTACCTTTATGTTGCCGTCCGGCTGAACCATTATGTTTTGGGGCTTAATGTCGCGATGGATAATGTCGTGCCTGTGTGCCACGGCGAGCGCCTGCGAAATCTGCGATCCAATTTGCGCCACCTTGCGACAATCCAGAGCTCCGTGTTTGCGAATGCCGCTCTTAAGGTCGGTACCGCGCAGATACTCCATAACAATGTAGTACGTGCTGCCGTCCTTGCCCCAGTCGTAGACCGAAACTATGTAGGGGCTCTGCAGCGCGGCTGCCGCCTGGGCCTCCTGCTTAAAGCGGGCGGCAAAGGATTGGTCGTTGGCATATTGCGGCAGCATAATTTTGATTGCCACCGTGCGACCCAGGACCTCGTCCAGCCCTCGGTACACTATGGCCATGCCGCCCGTGCCTATTTTGTCTTGAACGGTGTATCGTCCACCCAATGTCCTAGCAGCCATCTAACACTCCCATCGATTGCTCGATGCTTTTTCGTGCATCTTCCATCCAACACACAGCGCATTGCGCGTGCGAGTTTTACGTCTGTAATTACGACCTGCCATGCCTACGACACCCCCATTGCCTGAATATTGAGGCATTGCGATAGGACCTCTCCAGCAACTGCGGCTGCCGAGCCCTGTACGTCTCCGTGGTCGCCCTCTATGCAAACAGAGATTGCAAGCAAGGGGCTGTCGTATGGTGCGTAGCCAACAAAGAGCGAGTTAACGGCGTTTGCGCCGGCCTGCGCGGTTCCGGTTTTGCCGGCCACCATGTAGCCGTCTACCTGCGCGGCCGTGCCAGTGCCGCTGTTTACTACGTCGAGCATGGTTTCGCCCACCTGTGAGGCAGTCTGGGCGCTAACGGCTTGACCCAGCGAACGCGGGCTAGTGGTGGCTACGGTTGCGCCTTCGGGAGAGAGCACATGATCCACCACATAGGGATTCATTACGGTGCCCTTGTTTGCAATGGTCGCGGCAACCACGGCGTTTTGCATTACGGTAGTTTGCGGACCTGCCGGACTCTTGTGCTCGCCCACGGGTTGTCCGCATGCAGACCAAGCGGTCTCCCATTCGGTCATCTCGTTTGGTTCGGGCATGAGCGAACGCGCGCAGTTGAAGTCTTGGCCCAGCTCGCCGTTATAGCCATATCCCTTTGCGTAGCGCACGAGGTTGTTTGCGCCAAGCTGAGTGCCCAACTGACCAAATGCCGTGTTTGCAGACATAACCATGGCGGTGCGCAGGTCTATTTCGCCGTAGTCTGCGTCCTGATAGTTGGTAACCACCTGGCCGCCAATGTCCATGGACGCAGGCGACTCGTATACTGTGTCCAGCGCGGCGGTGCCCGTGTCGAGGGCCGCGGAAAGCGTTACCAGCTTAAACGTGGAACCCGGCGCATAGAGCTGCGTGGTGCGGTCTACCAGCGGGCTTTCGCCGTCGGTGGCGTTTTCCAGAACGGAGCCTATGTCGTTGGGGTCAAACGTGGGGTTAGATGCCTTTGCCAACACGGCGCCCGTGTTGGGGTCGAGCACCACAATTGCGCCACGATAGTTTTCCAATGCGGCCTCTGCGGCGCGCTGCATCTGGTAGTTAATGGTTAGCACCACGGACGCCCCGGGCGTCTGGACTCCTGCAAGCGAATTGAGCACGCTGTTCCAGCTGGAATAGTTGGCGCTGCCTCGCAGGGCGTCGTTCATACGCGCTTCCACGCCAGTGGCGCCAAAGCGTGTGGATATGTAGCCTATGGTGTGCGCGGCCACGTTTCCGTTGGGATACGAGCGCTCAAAGGTGCCGTCTTCTCGGGGAATGCTTTCGGCCAGCGTCTGGCCGTCGCTGCTTATAATTGCGCCGCGCTGCACGAAGGCGCTCTTTGCAATTGTGTGGTTGTTGCTAGGCATTTGCTTGTAGGTCTGCGCGTTTACCACCTGCACAAAGGTAAGGTTGGTTATGAGCGCGGCAAACAGCAGCGTAAAGGTGGTAATAAGTGCCACAAGACGCTTGCCCAGGGCAACGCGACCAAGCACGCCCGACTCTGGCGTGTTAAGGCCAAAGTGCCCGCGCACGTTGCTGCCATGCGTTACGGCGGCAACCTTTTTTGCGTTATCGGTAACTTCGGGTATGGCCGCAGTAACCATGGTGGTGCTGGCAATGGGCACGCTGCGCCCAGTTGCCTCGTCACCGGTGCGAAGCAGGAGGCCAACAATAATAAAGCTTGCAAGCAGCGAGCTGCCACCCTGGCTCATAAAGGGCAGGGTTACGCCAGTAAGGGGAAGCAGTCGCGTGCATCCTCCCACAATAAGAAACGCCTGGAAGGCAATGGCGGTGGTTAGGCCAACTGCCGTAAACGCCGACATGTCGGACTTGGCGCGCGCCGCGGTGGCAAAGCCACGCACCGCAAACACCATGTACAGCAGCAGGATGGCCGATCCACCCAAAAGGCCCATCTCCTCGCCCATGGCCGAAAAAATAAAGTCGGACTCAACCACGGGAATGAGCGTGGGCATGCCCTTTCCTATGCCCGTGCCCACCAGGTCGCCGTCGGCAAGCGAGTACAGCGATTGAATAATTTGGTAGCCGCCATCGGGATGACCAAATGGGTCGGCCCAAACCTGGATGCGGTTTTGCACGTGCGAGAAGGCAAAGTAGCAAAGCGTGCCGCCCACAAGCAGCAGCACGAGCGAGACTATTACATAGCTCACGCGTCCGGTTGCAACGTAGATCATTACGACCAGAAACGTAAAAAACAGCACGGCACTACCAAGGTCGCGCTCAAACACCACGACCAAAAGGCTTACGCCCCACATTGCAAACACGGGGGCAAGCATGCGCGGCTTGGGCAGCGCTATGGGGCCAACGCTGCGCGTAGATGCCGACAAGAGCTCGCGGTTTTCCGAAAGGTACGATGCCAAGAACAGAATTATGAGCACTTTGGCAATCTCGCCTGGCTGGAAGGAAAACGGCCCAAGGCTTATCCACAGGCGAGACCCGCCGTGTTCGGTACCAAATACCATGGGAATAACCAGAAGCGCAATACCGGCAATGCCCATGGTGTACTTGTATTTTGCAAGCTCGTCTATGTTGCGCACCACTACGAGCGTGGCAACCATGGCGGCAACGGACGCAAAGAGCCAGACCACTTGGTTTACCGCTAGCTCTGGCTTTAGACGCGTTACAAACGCAATGCCTATGCCCGAAAGCACAAACGTTACAGGTAGAACCACTGGGTCGGCGCCCGGCGCCAAAAAGCGAATGGCAACGTGCGCCACGGCAAAGGCGGCAAAGAGCCCAATGGGTACCGCCAGCGTTGCCACCGAAAGCTCCACGTTCATGTTCATAACGTACATTGCGTATATGAGGATTACGGGTAGCGCCCCGGCAATGAGCAGAAGCAGCTCGGTGGTGCGGCGCGAGAAGATGGACTTTTCCATGCTATTCACCCGCCCTCTCGTTCGGGGCGTCCGGCGCAGTGGGATTCTCTTGGCTGGCGGGCGTGGTGCTCTGGGCAGCGGCGCCCTGATTGGCGGCGGCCGCAGCGGCGGCGGCGCGAGTCTTGTCCTCGTCTATTTGGTCGCGATACCGCTCGATGGTAATGCGAGCCTCGTCCTCGCTCGTTACGTTTATGCCGTCGTCCAGCTGGTGCTGAATGGCCTCGGGCAGGTCGCGTACAGAAACCGAGGTGGTTTCGGCAATGTGATGAAGCGGGACTCCCAGAATCTCGTCGGATACGCCCTGGTAGATGGCAACGGTGCCGTCGTTGTTACCCACATACCACGAGTTGTGTACAAGGATGCCCAGTACCACAAGGGTGGCAAGCACGGCAGCCAAGGCAACGGCAACCCAAACGCCAACGCGCTTGTTTCGCTGCTTGCGGTTTATATCGGCCAGCCCGTCCTCTATTACATCAATAACAATAACGGTAACGTTGTCGTGCCCGCCATTGGTGAGCGCGGCAGAAACGAGCGTGTCGGCAGCGGCCTGGGGGGTTACGCTGGATACCGCCAGCTCCTCTATGTCTTTGTCGCTCACCATGCTCGAAAGGCCGTCGGAGCACACCACAATGCGGTCGCCGGTACTTACGTCCAGCGTAAAGTGGTCTGCATACATGTCGGGGTCCGAGCCGAGTGCTCGTGTGATTATGGAGCGCGATGGGTGGATGCGCGCCTCGTCGGCGGTAATCTCGCCGGCGTCTACGAGCTCCTCCACGTAGCTATGGTCGTGAGTAATGCGTACCAGCGTACCGCCGTGCAGCAGGTAGACGCGCGAGTCGCCCACATGCGCAATGGACATGCGGTTTTCCTCTATAAAAACGCAGGTGGCGGTACAACCCATGCCGGGTTTGCCCGCTCCGTTAAGCGCGCCTTCCAGAACGGCGGCGTTGGCGGTTTCTACGGCAGCGCCAAGAAGGATCTCGTCGGCGTGTTCGGGAGCGTTTTCTGCAAGTGTTTGCACGGCAATGCCGGAGGCCACCTCGCCGGCGGCGTGTCCGCCCATGCCGTCGCACACGGCAAAGAGTGGCGCCTTTACCAAAAAGGAGTCCTCGTTGTGCGTGCGCACGAGGCCTACGTCGGAACGCGCGCCCCAGCTGAGGTACTGGGTGTGTCCCGTTGCGGTGTTTGCGCCTGCGCGGTTTTCCACGGGCATCTCGTTGCGGCCAGGTGCGTTTACGGCTTCCTGCTGCTCTGGCTGCGTTGTGGGAGTCTGCTCGCTCATCGCCGACTCACCCTTAGGATTGTGTCTCCGGCTTGCACCTCGTCTCCGTCACGCAAGGTAACGGGCTGGCCAATTAGGTGGCCGTTTACCATGGTGCCGTTGGTGGAGCCAAGATCCTCCAGCACGAGGGCGGGGCCCTGCAGCGTAAACCGTGCGTGCGTGGCCGACACAAACGGCTCGTCCACTACGATGTCAGACGAGGGGGAGCGGCCAATTACCACAGGACCCAATATGTCCACGTGCAGTCCACGCAGCTGCTTGGCGCCCTTCTCTACGTCCACGGCCCATATGGCGGCGTCGCGGCGCTGGCCGCGCACCAAGCCAATGCCGGAGCGCATGGCGGCGTACAAGAACAGGTACAGCAAGACTACGAGCAGGATACGACCTGCAAAGAGGACAAGGTCTATCATGCTATCCCGCCCGGAACTCTAGGTTGGTAAGGCCGATGGTAAGAACATCGCCGTCGCGCAGATACGCCTCGGGGACGTCCACGTCGTTTACCAGCGTTCCGTTGGTGGAACCAAGGTCGCGTACAGCCCAGCGGGCGCCATCAAACGTTAGCTCGGCGTGGCGGCGCGATGCATTGGGGTCTTTTACAACAACGCCGCCGGCAATGTTCTCGCGCCCAATGATTGCGGAGGACGAGGTAATGCGGTATGTGCGCCCGGACTCCAGATCCAAGAGCGAGCAGACCGGCTTTGCCGGAGCCGCGTGCGCCGCATGGCGTGGCACGGGAACGTCTTCGACCTTGGTTTCGGAAACATCGGAAACGTAGTCTTCGGGAATTACCGTAAAGGGGTCGGGTTCGGGCGCTACGGTACCAGCCACAACCTCCTCTTGAGCCTCGGGATACAGAGGCTCGCTTATCTCGTCAATCTTGTTTGCAATGGGCTCAAGCTCGGGCTCTGGCTCGGCCAGGGGCTCAGGCTCGAAAACGGGCTCTGGCTCAAGTACGGGTTCCGGTACGGGTATGGGTTCCGGCTCGAGTACGGGCTCTGGCGCAAATTCCGGCTCGTCCATGGTTATGTTGTCAATCTCGTCCTGCGCAAAAGATACCTCCTGCGCAACGGGCATGGGCTCTTCCTCATGTACGGGGATGGGCGAGGGAATAAAGCTCTGCTCCACGTAGATTTCGTGCGGAGGAGTAATGCCCAAATAAACGTTTTCCTCGTCGCGCAGGCGAGCCAGCGTGCGCGGGTCTATGTTTTCGGCGAATACGGAAAACCTACCGCCGCGCAGAGCGGGATCTACCATAAAGCGAACCAGAGGCTTGCCAACAAAGGTATACCCACGCTTTTTTGCCTGAGCCTCAATAAGCTGGGAAATCTCGTTGGTAATGTCTACATACATGGGTCGCATAACAATGTCGTTTGCCTGCGACACAAGCACGGTGTACAGGGCCGGGGCAGTGTCCACTCCGTCGATTACGAAGGTCTCGTCCTCCATCTCGCGAACGGCGCGTTTGGCCAGACGCTTGAAGGAGAATGGCGGGCGCGTTCCAGGCGCGCTAGCGGCAAAGATGGCGCCTATACGTTGGTCAAAAATGTTGAGTACGTTCATGCTCGATCATTGCCCTTTCGTTCGTTTGCGCTCTCGCCTCTGAAGGCGGAAACAATACAGAGGGTAGCACCTAAGAATACCGCAACAAGCACTGCAGGAATGTCTACAGACTGAGCAATGCTGGCTTTTTTCACGTAAGCGCACGCAATATACGAAAGTACGAGTATAAAGACAGCAAGTGCTTGCCCAACAACATTCCATAGAAGGGTGTGGCGTTGCGATACTGCCGAGCAGGTAAGTGCAGCAAGACCGCAAAAGACGACCATTATCCATGTTTGCGGGTCGGCTGCGGCTTGGCGCAGGGACGCAACGAGCGTATTTGCAAAAAAGTCCGTGTTTATTGCCAGTTGTGTTGTGTTAAAGAGCAGCCAGCCAAAGGCCCCGGTAACAAAGGCGGGGCCAGGCGTAAGGGCAAACCCCGCCAATCCGACGCCCGAAAGAGGCCAGAGTGTACAGGAGGGAAGCAGCAGCGCGGCCCCTGCAAGGTTTGCGCGGCGACCCGCAACAAGCCACCAAAAGAGACCTGCAATGCCCAGCGCAATGCCAAACGGAACTGCCATGGTTGCGGGTTGGGCCAAGACGGCACCCACAAGGGCAACGATGCCCAGTACACCCGTAAGCGGTGGCCAGGCAGCGCATGCGGCGGCAACGCCCACGGTGCCAAACGCCAATGCGTTAGCGGAAGACGGAAGTATGTATGGTATGGAGCAAAATGCAAGGTATCCAGCGGTTGCGGCAGAAAGCGTCCGCGTAAGTGCTCCGCCCAGCCACGGCACGCGTGCCAGGAGCGGTACGTGCAGGCGGCTCCAATCCTCTTTGGGGCGAGGCTCGTTGTCCGCCTCGGTTTGGTTTAGGAGGTCGGCGAGCGACTCCGCGCCGTCCTGGGTGTCGCCCAGCGCATCTACCAGATCGCGAGCAAAGGTCTCCACCGATGCCATTCGCGCGGAAGGGTTGGGGTCTAGCGCTCGCAAGAGGGTTTGCTCCACGATGCCGGCAAGGTCGGGCTCCACGCGCGAGAGCGTGGGGGAAGGACCGTGCTCTATTTGCTTAAGCGATTCCTCGGGAGTGGCTGCCGCATAGGGACAGCTTCCCGTGAGCGCATGCCATACCACAACGGCAAGCGAGAACACGTCTGTGCGCTCGTCTACGAGCTCGCCTTGAATCTGCTCGGGAGGCATGTAGCCAACGGTTCCGCCACGCGCTCCGCCGTATCCGGCGGCCGAGGCAAGCGTGGCCATGCCAAAGTCGCCGAGCTTAACCGTGCCGGTTCTGTCAATCATAATGTTTGCAGGCTTTATGTCTAGGTGGAGCACGCCGTTTTCGTGGGCATAGGCAAGTGCAGAGGCAACCGAGTCCACCACGTGGGCGCACTCGTCAAACGAGAGCACGCCATCCTCCACGCGTGCCAGCAAGTCGGCCAGGTTAAGGCCGTCCACGTACTCCATTACCAGGTAGGAGTAGAGCCCGTCGGTCTCGAAGTCAAACATGGTAACGATGTTTGGATGAGCCAGCATGCTGGACGTACGGGCCTCGGCAAGGGCCTCGTCGATTGTGGATGCCTGCACGGGGGAGCTCTGATCCATGAGCAGCGGCATGCGCTTTATGGCCACGCGACGCTGAAGGCGCGCGTCCCAGCATACGCTTACAGAGCCAAAGCCGCCTTCGGTGTTTGTTTCCAGCACGCGATAGCGGCCCAACAGCACTTGCGTGTCCGACTCTTTTGGGGAGCCGGCCGATGGTGGTATGTTCACAGTTCGTTGCACGGCAGTTCCTCTTCGTTTACCTGCCCATTGTAGCGCACTGCATGCAACGCGGTGGTGGATGTTAGGTGGATAACAAATGGAGAGTGGGTTGACGTGGCTGTCCAAAAACGGGACGTCGCTACCCCGGCCCTTAAAGAAACGCCAGATCCTTCCGGCGGCCCAAAAAGCGCCGTGCTCGCGGGACCTATCAGGGGGGAGTACCCCTCTTGATAGGTCGAACGCTCCTTGCGCGAGTTGAGCGTCCCTAACCTTTTTGGTTGCCCCTCGCTGCGTTGCGGAGCTGCGCGCGTCTGCTTTTTGGGTAGCCGCGCGAGTTTTACGCTTCTCTAGGGGTGGGGGTGCCTGCTGGGGATACTCCCCATCGGGTACATCGCGGTTGGTCCACTCAAGATGAGAAGGGTTTCTCGCGATGTACCCGCAGGGGAGTATCCCAACGCCATTAAGTTAGCGCTGTGCACATTGGGGATATTCCCCTACGGGTACATCGCGGATGGGCCGGCCTCCAACGAAGGCCCTGCTCGCGATGTACCCGATGGGGAGTATCCCCAATGTGCACAGCGCCCCCAGATCCTTAACTAAATGGCGTTGGGAGTATCCCCAGCAGGCACCCCTACGCGGGCTACAGCCTGCCAAGGATGGCGGGGGCTACGGCGCCACCGCCGGCGAGCGCTATGTTGTTAAGTACAATAACGTCCTTAATGCTGTTGTCCTTTATGAGGCTCTTGTAGCTGCCCTCAAAGTAGCGGAAGTCGGCCACCCATACGGTCTGGTAGTGATCCACGAGCCATGGCACAAAGCTGTCGGCAAAGGAGTCCTTTATTACCAGACACGATGACCCGTCCGAGAGCGTGGGATTGTCGATTCGCTCCAATGGTTGATCGCCCATTATGTGGGTCATGCTCTTGCCAAAGGCGTCCGTGTTGGACGTGTCGGTAATAATCTCGTACTCCGCCTGGCTGCCATCTGTGTCAAAGAGCGTGAGCTTGTTGGTGGACTTGGGGTACCAGGCATCGTAGTAGTCGGGATTGGCTGCCATGGCCTCGCTGTTGAGCTCGAAGTAGAACGAACCCAAGAAGTCGCCCATGTTCTTGTACTCCAGGGAGTCGCGGTTAACGGGCTTTATGCCCTTTTCCTTGCAAAAGGCCTCGTAGCCGTAGTAGGAGCCGAGCGTTGTCCAGTGGTGGTCGGTGCGATAGTACACATACTCGCTTTTGTGTTCCTTAAGCACGCTCATGGCATCCACGCCATGGACCTTGCTGTTGTACAAGCTGTAGAAGTAGCGAATGGCCTCCTCTTGGTTGGTGCCACCCAGATCCTTTATCTCCTGGTCCGAAAGGACCACGCCCGAGGAGTTGGGAACCACAATGGAGTAGACGGTTGCCTGGCCATCCACTGCGTCCGCAAGCGTGTTGAGCGCGTCGGCGTAGCCCTGGGTGGCCTCCTGCGAGAAATAGTACACGTTGTATGCGGCGTCGCCCTTTACATACATTCCTGCGGTTATCTGGTCCTGTACTGCTGCGGCCATCTCTGCTTCGGTGGGAACCTCCACCTTCTCGTTTTTCTTTTGCTCGGACTTGGTTGCATCCGTCTGGGCGCTGCTCGAGCTAGACGACGAGGAAGAGCTTTGCGCCGGCTGCTGCCCAGCGGGAGGTAGTTCGTCTGCCTGCTTGGTGCCACCGACCATCTGGGTTTGCGTGGGGACGCCGTGCATGGCGCTTATGGTCTGGTCTGCAGAAACCATTTGCTCGCGAAGCGGATACGTGTCGCTGTACCACAGATCCAGGTCCGAGAAGAACTTTCCGCTCCAAAAAGAGTCCCAGGTAAGGGCAGGAAACGCGGTAAGGTTGCGGTTTTCCACCTTGGACATGGTGGGCCTGGCAAAAAAGAGCAGGCCCACCACGGCGCCAACAGCCAGTAACGCAACCGTTGCCACGACGCCACCCGTGCGCATGGATCCAAGAGAGCGCGCACGGCTTGCCTGCTCCGCCGAAAGCCGACTGCGCCTACGGGACGTTTGAGTCTCCTGTGGGCGTTTCTGTGCGCGTCCCTTATCTTCGGTTTTCTTGCGCGCGCGGGCATTCTGTGCACGAGCGGGCTCACTCGACTTTTTCTGGGCTTTTGCACTGTGTGCGGGCTGCCTGCGCCTTGCCTGCGCCTTGCGGGCGGGCCGCCTTGTTCCGGTTGCGGGCTGGTCTTGTTTGCGTCGTTGTGACGTGTGGTTTTGCTCTGATTGCGACACGATTGGCCTTTCCCTAGAACTGGAAGTAAATAAACGGGTTGTAGCTGGCGCCGGCAAGGGCGATGGCCGAAAGCACAAAGAGCACGGGCGGGGTAAGTGCCTCTACCACGCCAAACGCCTTTGTGCCCAGCGAGCTATTGCGCGAAAGCCGCAGGAGTCGTTTGCGAAGGTGCGTGCCCAGTCCGGTGCAGGCAACGGCGCACACCACAATAAGGAACACGTTTTGAAGCAGCACTGTGTGGACCGAGAGGCTGGTAAAGCCGCCGGCAGCGAGGCCAAACATGCCGGTTATAACCGTTCCGAGCTCAGAGAAGTTCTCAAAGCGGAACAGAACCCATCCAAAGTAGACTGCCAGGAGCGCGCATATGTGGCCCAGCACCTTGGGAAGACGACCCTTTATTACAAAGCGCTCGAGCAACAGCAGCACGAGGAAGTACAGGCCCCACAGAATGTAGTTCCAGCTTGCTCCATGCCACAGGCCGGTTAGGAACCAAACGACCGCCATGTTGCGCACGTAGCGCAGGGTAGAGCAACGGCTGCCGCCGAGGGGAATGTACACGTAGTCTCTAAAGAAGCTGGAGAGCGATATGTGCCAGCGACGCCAGAAGTCCTGAACGGACGAAGCAACGTAGGGGTGATCGAAGTTCTCCAAATAGTGAAAGCCTATCATGCGGCCCAGGCCAATGGCCATGTCGGAGTAAGCCGAAAAATCCAGGTAGATTTGGAACATGTAGAACAGCATGCCCAGCCAGTATCCCGCAACCGACTGACCAGCCAGTGCGTCGCCTCCAATGGGGACCAGCGTGTCTGCTGCAGAGGCACACGCGTTTGCCAGCAGCGTCTTTTTTGCAAGTCCTACGCAAAAGCGCCTTACGCCGTAGTAGACGTCCGAGCGGCGAACGCTGCGGCTGTCAATTTCGTTGGAAACGGTCTTGTAGCGCACGATGGGGCCAGCAATGCACTGGTGGAAGAGCGAGGAGTACAGCAAAAGCTTCCAATACGTAGGCTGCGCTTCCACCTCGTTGCGGTATACGTCTGCAACATAGCTTATGAGCTGGAACGTGTAGAACGAGATGCCAATGGGCAACACGATGTCGGGCAGATTGGCGGGAAAACCAGTGAGTGCCTGCGATATGCCCAGCAAAAATCCCGCGTACTTAAAGTAGGCCAGGAGCCCAAGCAGAGCAACGCAAGCCCCCACCAGTGCGAGGCGCCTTTTGCCGTGCGATTCGGAGCGCTCGATTACGAGGGCTGCCGCCCAGCAAATGGCTGTCTCGCCCATAAGGAGTATGAGATATCGAGGGCCACCCCATGCATAGAACACAAGGGACGACACCAAGAGGACTTTGTTCTTGTGGGGCTCTCGTACCAGCGCGTATACCAGCAGGTGGACGGCAAGGAATACGAACAAGAACACGAAGCTCGAGAATACCATGGTAATTCGTTTCTGTTTCGAATTGGTCTGTTTTGCAAAATAGTAGCACGTAACGAACCTTGCTGCCGTGGCAAAGTGGGCAGGAATCTCCTCAGTTCGCCGCAGCGCTCGATGGGGTATGGGGAACCGCCATTAAGTTAGTGCAACTGTAGGGGGCATCCTCTCAGTTGTCTGCCCCCTAAAGAAGCGTCAGATTCTTCAGGCGGCCCAAAAAGCGCCGTGCTCGCGGGACCCATCAAGGGTGAGTGCCCCCCTTGATGGGCTGCCCCCTCGCTGCGCAGACGACACACGCGGTCGCTCCGCTCCTCGCGCGAGTTTAGCGCCCCCAAACCTTTTTGGTTGCCCCTCGCTGCGTAGACTGCACACGCGGTCGCTTCGCTCCTCGCGCGAGTTTAGTGCGAACTGCGCGCGGCTGCTTTCTGGGTCGTCTCGCAGACTTGACGCTTCTTTAGGGGCGGGCTCAGTTGCACTCCCACGGCTAACTAAATGGTGGTGAGCATGGGGTCAATAAAAGACTTTTTAACACGTGAACTGCTCGGTCTCGCAGCGCCGTTCACGTATTAATCAAAAATAAAATAATCGTATGCTGTAACTGGCATTTTACCGAATTTTATGTAGCAAATTGTAATACGTGAATAATTTAAGAGCCCCCAGAGTTCACGTGTTACAAAGAGGCCCTTGTCAGTCTCTCGCTAACTGGTATTTTACCGATTTTTATGTTGTGAGTCTTCATACGTGAGTTACGTGCTCGCGCGCAAACGCAGCAGGCTCTGCCGTTTGCCCTATTTTCGTTGTGCAAGCACGGCAACAAACGCAAGCACGAGCCACGAAACCGCGGACATCGCCATACCAACGCGTAGTCCGGGCGTCTCGTACGAAAACTCAACCGTGTGTTTACCCGCTTCGAGCGGCAACAGCGTCATACCTGCAGAGTCCACCGTTTTTGCAGGTCGTCCGTCCACGACGGCAGTCCAGCCGTCGTCGTGCGGAACACTAAGGTACACCAGTGCCGGTGTGCTGCATGTGGCGCGAAATCCGTAGCCGTGGTCGGATCGCCAGAAGTCGGTTACGGCGCGCGGTTGGGTGTCCTGTACAAGGTCCGTGACCGATCGCGTAAGGTCAAGATCTTCCGTTCCTGCACGACGGGCAAAGGCGCTCACACCTTGCTCGTCGGCAGGGCTCACTACTGGTGCCTGCATGAGCGCTAGCGCCCTTTGACCCTGATCAAGCTGGTAGACCTCGTCGGTAATGGCGTAACGGTCGCATATGAACCCTATGGGGCATGCCTTTCGCTCCGTCACATAGGCGTTTGCGTTTCCTGCTTGGTAGTGGGCTACCACGTTGCCGCCATTGGGTTCTGGGAGTACCGTGTATCGGCCTCCCACCAGCTCGGAAAGCCCCGGCACCGACTCCTTGTTTAGGTTCCATACGTTCCAGGATCCCCATCCAAAAAACTCCTCAAAGCGTCCGACCGCATTGGAGATGGTGGAGCTAAACGAGCTCGTGCCCGCTGCGTTACCAGTTAGCGTAAGGCGATTGTCGCCAGTGGCATAGCGGTACTGAGGGTCGATTGCCTCCAGCTGCGTGCCTCTTGAAATCTGCTCTACGGTGGGACACAGCTCCTGTGGAGCCAGGTGTTCAAGCATTTCACCCTGGTAGAGGTCTTGTTTGTAGCTGTGTAGCGTGAGTGCCGTGCTAACAATTGCCGTTGCGGCAACTATAGCTACGAGCGTGGTCTGTGGCAGACCAGCCGGCCGATTGACGCCAACAACTAGGTAGGTTGCCAAGCAACCCGCGGCGGCTATGGCAGCGTATAGTGCGAATCCCTCGGGATGCAGCAGGTACGTGGGGTCCACTGCCGTCGCGCACACGAGTACCGCCGCCACGAGCGCCACCAGAAGGCACGCGTACGCCGTCGTTCCAAAGCGTACGTCGTATTCGCGGGGATCGTCGAGCACGCGTGCGGTAGCAAGGGCCCCCATGAGCACCAGCGCGTACCACCAGCGCTGGTAGATGCCCGTAAACAGGATAAACCCCGCATTGAGCAGGGGTGATGCGCTTGCCACAAGAAGCGCCATTACAAGGAGTGCCAGCCAGTCGCGTTCCGACAGTCGCCGCTTAAGATAGGCAATGCAGAGCGAAGGACCAACCATAGGGAGCCAGCACGAGGTGGAGGTCCATTGCTGGGCAATAACTGCGTTGTGGTTGTGCATGGCGTCTGCGGGAAGGAGTATTCCCTGGATTACAAAGAGCAGTTGCCGTGGCTCCCACAGCACGTTTTCTATGGAAAGCACCGACGAGCCGCTGCGCGGATTGCCCAGCATGTAGAGCAGGGATGGGACCAGTAGCGCAGCCGCCATACCGCACCCAAGCACGCCTAGGGCGAGGCAGCGTCCCACGGCAGCCAGAAGTGCGCCAAGCCCTTTTCTCCAGAGGCCAGGACCAAACCTAAAGCCAAAATACAGCAGCAGGAATACGACGCTTTGAACAAAGAAAAAGTAATTTACCAGCGCATTTGCAAATACGGCGAGCGCAAAGGGTGCAAAGTCGCGCGGGCGCGCCATAAGGCGCTCCAGCCCAATGAGCAAAAGCGGGAATAGCGCCACAACGTCGTGGAAGTGATAAAACAGCAGGTTGGTGGTCTGGAAGCCAGAAAAGGCGTAGAGCAGCGCGGCCACCGTGGCAACGCGTGGGCTGCTCACGAACCTGCGGACAAGCAGATGGGCCGTTAAGCCCGCCACGACATATTTAAGGATGTACATCCAGCCAACTACATAGGGAAACGCATCTGCGGAAAACAGCATGCTCGTCCAAAAGAAGGGACTTCCCAGCTCGTAGAAGCCAAAGCCCTGGATTGCGGAAGTGCCCAGGTCCAGGTTCCAACACCATCCGTCCAGACCTCCGCGCGCAATCTGGTTGTGCAGCGCCATGGTAAAGGGGAGCTGCTGGAAGTCGAAGTCCTCGCGAATGGTAAATGCACCACCGTTTTGCAGCATAACGAATCCTAGGGATAACAGCGCGCACACAAAGCACAGCGCAGCGCAAGTTAGGGTGCTCTTGCGGGGCGGACGAATCGAGGGTGCGTGCACGGCGGCTCCTTTCGGCGGCTTACGTAACCTATGGTAGCGCTTGACCGTCCGCAGCGGCGTGCCTTTTGTGCGGCTGGACGTACAAACGCGTCGGTACATAATGATAGAAACCAGTGGCGCAGCACTTGTCAGATATGAATCGCTAGGCAAGCAAAACTGCAGGAAAAACCTGCTCAAATACGAAAAACAAACAAGTGCTGCGCCAGTAATGCAAATATTTATGATAAGCGCAAAGCACCCTTTTGCCTTGGGCCGAACGCTTGACTCTTAAGGTAGACTACTATGGATGCATTGGCTACAACAACACCCCAGCAAAGGAGTGGTAATGGCAGAGTTTATCTACCAAATGTATAAGGTGCGCAAGGCGCATGGCGACAAGGTTATTTTGGACGACGTTACCATGGGGTTTTTTCCTGGCGCAAAGATTGGCGTGGTGGGACCCAACGGCATGGGCAAGTCCACGCTGCTAAAGATAATGGCCGGCATGGAGGAAATCTCCAACGGCGAGGCCATGCTGAGCCCCGGCTATACGGTGGGCCTTCTGCAGCAGGAGCCCCCGCTGGAGGAAGACAAGACCGTGCGCGAGAACATAGAGCTCGCGTTTGGCGACATCTTGGCCAAAATTGCTCGCTTTAACGCCATTGGTGAGGAAATGGGCGCACCGGACGCGGACTTCGATGCGCTCATGGCCGAGATGGGCGAGCTGCAGGACGCCATAGACGCGGCAAACGGCTGGGATCTGGACTCGCAGCTGAGCCAGGCAATGGATGCGCTGCAGTGTCCCGATCCGGATGCGCCGGTAAGTGTTCTAAGTGGTGGCGAGCGTCGTCGCGTGGCGCTGTGTCGCTTGCTGCTGGAGGCTCCCGACCTGCTGCTTTTGGACGAGCCTACCAACCACCTGGATGCCGAGTCCGTGCTGTGGCTCGAGCAGTTCCTGCATCGTTATCCAGGCGCCGTACTGGCCGTAACGCACGACCGCTACTTCTTGGACAACGTGGCCGAATGGATTTGCGAGGTGGACCGCGGCACGCTTTATCCGTACAAGGGCAACTACTCCACCTATCTGGAAACAAAGGCCGCGCGCATGGAGAAAGAAAGCCAGCAGAACGCAAAGCGCGCAAAGAAGCTCAAAGCAGAGCTGGAATGGGTGCGCAGCGGCGCAAAGGCGCGGCAGGCAAAGGGCAAGGCGCGTCTGGCACGCTACGAGCAGATGGCAGCTGAGGCAGCGCAGAACAAAAAGCTGGACTTCTCTGAGATTCAGATTCCCATGGGTCCGCGACTGGGCAACAAGGTGCTGGAGGCGGAGCACCTGTGCAAGTCGTTTGGCGACCGCGTGCTTATGGAAGACCTCTCGTTTAGCCTTCCGCGCAACGGCATTGTGGGCGTAATTGGCCCCAACGGTGTGGGCAAGACCACGCTGTTTAAGACCATCGTGGGGCTGGAGGAGCCCACGAGCGGCACGCTTGAGCTAGGCGAATCGGTAAAGATAAGCTACGTGGACCAAACGCGCGAGGGCCTGGATGCAAACAAGACCATCTGGGAGGTCGTGAGCGACGGCAACGACTACATTCAGGTGGGGGAGACCGAGGTTCCCAGCCGCGCGTATGTTGCAAGCTTTGGCTTTAAGGGCTCGGACCAGCAAAAGAAGGCCGGCGTGCTAAGCGGCGGCGAGCGTAACCGCCTTAATCTTGCCCTTACGCTGCGTCAGGGCGGAAACCTCCTGTTGCTTGACGAGCCGACCAACGACCTCGACACCGAGACGCTGGAGTCTTTGGAAGAGGCGTTGGAGCGCTTCCCCGGCTGCTCGGTGGTAGTGAGCCACGACCGCTGGTTCCTCGATCGTGTTGCCACGCACATTCTAGCGTGGGAGGGCACCGACGACGAGCCGGGGCGCTGGTACTGGTTTGAGGGCAACTTCGAGGCGTACCAGCAGAATCGCGAAGAGCGCCTAGGACCAGAAGCAAGCAAGCCGCACCGCCTGCATCGCAAGCTCACACGAGATTAGTGGCGAGCTGCGCCATTTGGGGATGTTTCCCCTGAGGTCGTCAAAAACACGCGGTGGTGTGAGGTGAACTTAGGGATCGCTCCACCGCCACTAAGTTAGTGCAACTGAGGGGATATTCCCTCGGTTGCACTCTTACGGCCTAACTAAATGGCGTAGAGAATACCCCCTACGCATACATCTGTTTTGAGCAGCGTGGCAAGGTTGCCTGCAGTTTGCTAGCGATGTGCCAGCGCATACGAGATGAGCGCGTGGTTGGCTCGCGCAAACAGAACATCTGGCTTGACGCCAAGCGCTATGGAGTAGGGAGTGACTTCGACCAAATGCATGCTGCGCTCCCCTTTTTCCAGCTTGCATACTACGGACTGGGGCACGCCCAGGCGCTCTGCCACCTGCTTTTGCGTGAGGTTAGCCTCGCTACGCATTCTTTGAAGCTGAGCACCAACCAGTCTGTTTGCCAGATGGTTCATTTGACCAACACCGCCCATGTTTAGCCGAGCAACAAATATTTAATAAGCCATGCTTTATCTATTAATATAAAAATATTTTACGATGTGCAAGACAAAATCCGAGAACCGTGCCAGAAAGAGGGCCAACCGCACGAAAAGCTTGGTGGCAAGCCGTGCCGTTAGGAGATACTCACGCACAAACGAGGGCTCCTTGGGGAGTATCCCAAAGGAGCCCTGTCCCTAAAGAAGCGTCAAATCCGTGAGACGACCCAGAAAGCAGCCGCGCGCAGTTCCGCAACGCAGCGAGGGGCAGCCAATAAGGTTAGGGGCACTAAACTCGCGCGAGGAGCGAAGCGACCG
>CADBDT010000012.1:0-53432 GCA_902793465.1 uncultured Coriobacteriaceae bacterium
GGCGAATTAGATCCGACTGGAATTGGCGATTATCAATCGACTAGGATTGGTCAATTTAATCCGACTCCACAATTGGCTAAAAACGCCCGACTCTAACAACGGTGTGCCGGTTATCGTAATGGAGCCCTGCAAGGGTGGCCAGCTCGTCAACCTTCCCGAGGCGGCTCAGCGGGCGCTCGACGCGGCGCCCAACCCCGAGGGCCTCTCGAACGCGGGCTATGCGCTGCGATTCTGCGCGACCCAACCCAACGTTGCCATGGTGCTCAGCGGCATGAGCACCATGGAACAGGTGGAGGACAACCTGCGCGCAATGGCGGGCGACCCTGCGCCGCTTACGGCCGAGCAGCTCCAAGCGCTGCGCAACGTGCACGAGGCCTTCGCGAGCCTGGGGATGATTGCCTGCACCGCCTGCCACTACTGCACTGACGGCTGCCCCAAGCGCATCATGATCCCCGAGCTCTTCAGTGACCTCAATACGAAGCGCGTGTTTGGTGGCTGGAATCCGGGCTGGTACTTCTCCAACGTGCATACCGCCGACGGCCATGCCAAGCCGAGCGAGTGCATCCGCTGCGGCAAGTGCGAGCGAGAGTGCCCGCAGGGCCTGCCCATCCGCGAGCTGCTAACGGAGGTCGCTGCTGAGTTTGAGTAAACGTGTGCCACGGGTGTGATGCCCCGTGTTTCAAATACTGAAACGCGGGGCATCGCAACGGAACGCTTGGCGGGCGTGTCTGGCCGTAACCTTTTCTTAGTGATATCGCAGTCCCTAAGCAAAAGGAAGGAAAGCCATGCCCGAAGCACAAGACAATGCACTCATGAGATTTTTGAACGAGAAGCTCGTGCCCTTCTCAACGAAGGTCGGTCAGAACCGATACATTCAGGCTATCGGCCAAGGTTCTATGAGCCCTATGGCCATCATCCTTGTTGGCTCGATCTTTAACCTGCTTAACACTCTGGCAATCGAGCCCTACCAGGCATTCATCGCGTCCAATGGTCTGGGCGAGGTCTTTACTGCCATATACAACGCTGCGATGAATTTTATGGGCCTCTTTATGGTTGCCAGCGTCGCGCGTGGTGCCGCAAAGAGCTTTGGCCATGATGACTTGGCAATCGAGAACGTGTTCCTCGCTCTTATGGGACACCTTATCCTAGTGCCTCTTACCGTAAACGAGGCAGGCGACTCGCTACCACCGCTGGCGCGAGGATGTGGATCTCTTTGCCCAGATGGGCTTCAAGGTGTTTCGTTACAGATACCGTAGGTGGCAACTTCCAGGTGGGTGCTCGCAACGAGTATCTTACGTACTCCGATTGGGGCTGGGCAATGGACCCCACGGGGCTTCAGTGGCAACTCGAGGTGCTCTACGATCGTTACCGTGTACCGCTCATGGTGGTGGAAAACGGCCTAGGCGCCTTTGACGAAGTGGTAGTTGAGGACGGGGAGAAGCGCGTCCACGATCCATACCGCATCGACTACCTGCGCCAGCACGTGCATGCCATGGAGGCAGCCATCGCCAACGGCGTGGACCTCTGGGGGTACACGCCGTGGGGTTGCGTGGATCTGGTTAGCATGGGAACAGGCGAGATGCGCAGGCGCTACGGATTTGTGTACGTGGATATGGACGATGAGAGCAAAGGCACGCTCGACCGCTACCGAAAGGACAGCTTTTGGTGGTACAAGAAGGTCATCGAGTTCAACGGGGAGGTTCTGCACTAAGCTCGTTTACCTGCGGAAACGCTGGGCTTGGGGCCGTGGTATTCGGTGACTGGTACGAATCTGGTACAAATCGTGCAGCCGAGAATACCACGGCCCTCTCTCATGCGCTGAACGCCCGAGATAACGTGTCGATGGCCTGCCGCTTGGCGTCGAGGTTCACGTGGGTGTAGACCTGCATGGCGGTCTGCGGATCGGAGTGTCCGGCAAGCTCCTGCATGACCTTCGGATGGACACCCTCGATGGCGAGCATAGTGAGAAACGTGTGCCTTAGCTCATGGAAGGTGACGCGCTCGTCCTTCCACCACTTGCTGAGGGTGGTCGGGTGCAGGCGTCTTCCGGAGATGTTGGCGATCACGGGACTCTGGTCAGTAATCTCGATGGGATCGCCCTTGTAGTGACACGCATTCTTGCGGTCGCGGTTGAGTTTGTCGAAGCGCTCCTCTTGGTTGGCTCTCAGCTTCCGCAGGGCATCGGCCACGAACGCGGGCATGGGCAGGATCCGGTCGCCCGCCTTGGTCTTGGTTCCCTTGAGGTTGTTCTCGATGTCAACCGAGTGTCGAACGTGGATGGTCATGGCGTTGAAGTCGACGTCGCCCCACGAGAGGCCGCAGGCCTCGCCCCGGTGCATGCCCATGCAGACGGCGAGCAGGTAGGCGCAGTCGTTGTCGAAGCCGGTGCCGAGCTCGTTTATGAACTCGCGGACCTTCTCGGGCTCGATGGCATGGCGCTCCTCGGTGTCCATGCGCGGAGGGTTGGCGGCCAGGCACGGGTTCATGACAAGCACCTCCTCCTTCACCGCCTAGTTGAACAGCAGCGTCAGGTTGTTGTGGATGTGGCGCACGTGCGTTCCGCTGGAGGGACGGTCCGAGAGCGTGTCGCCCTTGAGCATGGCGAGGTACATATCGTTGAGCATCTCCGGCGTGATTGCTGCGAGGTTGGCCTTGCCGAGGTGCGCGCACGCGGACTTGAAGTTGCTCCTGAGCTTGCGTGCGGTCGCGGCGGCAATCTCCTTGTTGAGCTCGCGGCGCTCCACGTAGCGGTCGCAGTACTCCTGCAGCGTGTACTTCGCACGGTCCTGCACCTGGTTGTTCTCGATCTCCTCGATGAACTTGCGGAGCTCCTTGCTCGCCTCGGTATAGGTGCCGGTGAAGCGTCGCGTGTGCGTGCGGTACTTGCCCGTATGTGAGTTGAGGCCGTCGTTGACGCGCAGCTGCCACCTGCGGCATCTGGCCTTGGTCTTGTCCTTCTCCAGCTGGACGATGGTTCCCTTACCCGTTACCTTTGCCATTGTTCCTACCTCCCCTCGGCTGCGAGGATCCGCTCGCGGAAGTCGAGATACTGTGCGTACTCGTCGAGCGATCGCCGGCCGCCCTCGGAGAGGGACCGGTAGAACGCGTTGAGGTCGCGGCCTTCGGGCTCCGGCTCGCCGTCTCGACCGACGACGGCGTCGATGGTGCAGCCAAACCTGTCAGCTATGGCCCAGGCGGCCGCCATGGGGATGGCGGAGTCGGGGCCCTGGGACCCGCGCTCCCAGCGCGAGTAGGTAGAGGCAGGCACGCCGAGCGCGGCGGCGAACTCCTTGGCGTTCCTGTAGCCTGCCGCTGCCCTGAGTTCGGAGAGTGCCGTCCTCGTGCGCACGTAGGCGCGGGTGGTGGTGTTTTCGGCGGTTTGTGTCATATAATGAGACCGTCCTTTCTTGGAGGAGTGGCGCCGGGCGTGGCTGAGCGCCGCCCGCGCAGCAGACCCGCGTCAGCGGGGCTGCGGAGCGGAGCGCGAAGACACGTCTGGCGCCCCGACTGCAGGCCGACCAGGTTGAGCTGCAGGCCGCCCGCCGACCCGTGGCCCTCCCGAACCGCGCCCCACGCCCCCGGCTGCCACGTAGCGTCCTGCCCGCAGCCGCCCGCGTCTGCGTGGCGTGCGCTCACGGCCCGGCGGCATAGTAGTTTGGCAGCCTTGCGGTTGGAAGGCGTGATCGGATACGAGAGCGCTCGGTCTTCTCTTCATCGAAGAGGAATGGCGGTATAGTTAAGCATTTGCAGATATTTTGGCTTTCCCACCGCTACGCATTGTAGAATGATTTCGCACTAGTCGGGTTTTATCTACACGTGGGATTGTTAATGACTGATTTGCTTTGCATAGACCTCTTCAGTGGCGCCGGAGGCCTGTCTGAGGGTTTGGAGCTTGCCGGGTTCCACTCTCTATACGCCTCTGAGATTGTGCCGATATATGCTGAGACTTATCAGCTCAACCACCCGGAGACGCTAACTGATGTCCGTGATATTCGCACGGTCGACCCAGCTCAAATACGTGAGAAACTTGGCATGGGTGTTGGCGAGCTCGACCTTGTTGCGGGCGGTCCGCCATGCCAGGGGTTCTCAATTAATGCGCCTGTTAGGTCTGCCGAAGACCCGCGAAACCATCTATTCCGCGATTATCTTAGGTTTGTTGACGAGTTCAAGCCTAGGGCTGTGCTTATCGAGAACGTGCCTGGTCTTGTGAGTTTTGAGCATGGAGCCACGCTGCACGCAATTATCGATGCCCTTGCACAGCTTGGTTATGGCGCGGACGTGCACATCCTTGGTGCGCCCTACTACGGAGTGCCGCAGATGAGGTGGCGCACCATAATCATGGCTTTGCGCGGCGCGGTGATACCCCAAACGGCCTGGCCGGAGCCGGTGAGGCATGCGCCTCTGCGTGCGAACTTTGCCACCACGTTCGATGGCCACAACATCGTAAAGACTCCTAGCCCGGAGACTTCCGCTCCGTTTACGACGCTTAGGGAAGCCATTGGTGACCTTCCGCCACTAAAGAATGGCGAACGAGGCGCTGAGCTCAAACCATATGCCATGGAGCCTACGTGCGACTACCAACGCAGGCTGCGTGTTGGGAGTGCGGGCGTCATGAACCATGAGGCTGGGCGGCTCTCGGCAATCAACATAGAGCGGATGAAGTACATCAAGCAGGGCGACAACTGGACAGCTATACCGCACGACCTGCTCCCAAAGGGCATGCAGCGTGCACGTAGGACCGATCATACGAAACGGTATGGCAGGACACCATGGGACGATATAGCCTCTACCATACTGACGAAGTGCGACCCGCATTGGGGAGCATACTTTCATCCTGAACAGGATAGGGCCTACACCGTCCGCGAGGCGGCACGCATACAGAGTTTCCCTGACCACTACGTCTTTCGCGGAGCGCAGGCGGAGCAGTACGCCCAGGTCGGCAATGCCGTGCCGCCCATGCTTGCCGAGGCGGTTGGAAACAGCTTGCGAGCAGTGTTGGAGGGTCGCTGATGGCAGGTTACATCGTGGAGTTCTTCGGCTACAGTGCAACGGACTCGACTACAACGTCCTTGGAGGCGGCTGCCAAAAGGCGCTGCCCGTTCCTTGGTGCTACGTGCACCAAGACGCTCAGCCATGGAAATGCGCAGGTACCTTCGGGTGTATGCGCCGTCTGCCAGAAGACGAACCCCACCGAAATCATCTGCTGTCCGATACGGCTCTATGCAGACAACTACCGCATCCTCAGGATCGTTGGCGAACTTGCCTTCGGTATCAAGGACCTCGGATACTACTCTGGTTCTATGGCCGTAGCGCGTGCCAAGGTCGAAGGCGGCGCCGTCGCGGTGTTTGGGCACGGCTGGGGAGGCGAGCTACGTCTGCCAAAACGGCCCACCAAGGGCGAGAAGATGGGCAACTACTTCATGGACTGGGTGCTTGCCCGCTTAGACGAACGCGGTGCGCTTGCCGAGTTCACCGCCATCGAGGTCCAGACGATTGACACGACCGGCAACTACCGAGACTCCCGTGACGAGTTGTTGAACGGTCGGTATATCGTGAGTTCTACGGTTGGAATGAACTGGGAGAACGTTAACAAGCGCATACTGCCCCAAATCATCTACAAGGGGCAGGTGTTGCAGCGTGAACCGCTGTGCAAGTCTGGCCTCTGGTTCGTCACCCCTCAGCCTGTCTACCAGCGAATAGAGGAGCGGCTTGGCGGCGCCGAAAACATTGGCTTTGGCTACCCGTCGCAGCCTGGTGCAATTCACTTCCTGCGATACGACTATGACAGGAACGGCGGCCACACTGCTGGCGTGAATAGGCCGCTGGCAGTGGTCGGTAACGACTGCACAACCGTTGAGCGTGTCAGCGCCGCTTTCAATCACGTCGTGTTGCCCGACGCGGGCGTATACGAGCGAGCGCTCAGACAAGCGCTCTTTGGCCTCTAATTTGTCACGGTGGCTCGCTGTAAGTTGATTGCCGATGAGAGGCAGGCTATATGGCGAGCCTTCGAGTGCGTTAAGCAATTGGCAGAACAGATCAATCGGAGATGTGCTAGATCATATTGTTAGATATTGAGGTCGCGGTCATCACTTAGAGGCCTGCTAAAAACCTGATTGTATGTCTGTACAATTGCAACGAATCTTGGCGTACATCGAGTTACCGCCTCAGTCAGAATGCATTCTGACTGAGGCGGTAAATAATTAACGCTAGCCGCTTTGTAGCTTCATGCAAAGTATAAACCGGTCAAGGTCTAATATTTGCCATGCCACCGGTACGAGACCGACGGGCACCGTTGTGGTGATACCATTAATCACTGCGGGCAGTAGACAAGGTGGGCTAACGGCATGGAAGAAATCAGACTTGAACCTGTACCAAGCATACTGATTGAAAGCCTAAGAGACATAGGCTATTCATTCAACACCGCAGTCGCTGATATTGTGGACAACTCGATCTCGGCAAATGCCAGCATGATCGACATCCTCATTCCTCCCGCCGAGTCTCCAGCCATGACGATCGTTGACAATGGGACGGGTTTAACACGTTCAGAATTGCTCGAGGCTATGAGATTGGGCAGCACGGACCCCCGCAAGGAGAGGGCAAGGAACGACCTCGGGCGTTTCGGTCTAGGAATGAAGACGGCATCCTTCTCACAATGTCGCAGACTGACAGTAATCTCAAAGACCGCAGGGAAGGCGCATGGCTTTGCGTGGGACCTCGACGAGGTCGTAAAGCAGAACTCGTGGCTGGTTGATGAGGTGATGGATTTCGATGACATCCAGGGAATTGACCTACTGCAAGACAGCGGAACCCTTGTCCTCTGGGAAAAGCTGGACCGACTTTCGGGCAACCTCGGTGGAGGCAAGCCAAACATTGACAGAATTATCGATGAGGCGGCCGACCACCTGTCACTAGTGTTCCACAGGTACCTTGCGGGTGAAGCAGGCACAAAGCGCATTGGCATTAGAATCAACAATCGATTGCTCGAGGCACTCGACCCGTTTAACAGCAGAAACAGCGCCACGCAAGTTACACCAGAAGAGGTGCCGCTACTTGGCGTGCGGATGAGGGCATACACGCTGCCCAACAGGGACTGTTACACATCCCAAAAGGAATACGAACGCTATGGCCTCGGGGACTATCTGAAGAACCAAGGGGTATATCTCTACCGTGCGAAGAGGCTCATCCTTTATGGGACTTGGCTTGGACTGGCGAAAAAGTCGGCTGTTACGCAGCTCTGCCGCGTACGCATAGATATCGATAACGGACAGGATGAGCTCTGGAAGATTGACGTGAAAAAGGCTTCGGCACAACTGCCGGAAGTAGTGCGGAACAGGGTCAAAGACCTTGTTGGAAGGATGTGCAGGCCCTCGCGCAGAGTCTACAAAAGGAGGGGTGCCAAGCAGGTTGACCAGAGCCTAAAGCCCGTTTGGAGCGTATACAGGGCAGATGAGGGCTCCACTTACAGTGTCAATCGAGACCACCCCTCAATCAAGGCATACAGAGAAAGCCTAGCGACAGCGGAAGACAGAAGGTCGTTCGACTCCATAATCGGGCTTATCGAGTCGGGCTTTCCCACGAAGGCGCTCTTCTATGACATGACGACCGATGCGGACCATGTTGCTTTTGCGGCGATTTCGGAAGACGAACTGACCGAGAACGCCCGTAACTTCTACGGGATGATGAAGGGAACCGGAGTCAGCGACCAAACGATAATAAACACAATGCGGCAGTCTGAGCCGTTTGCTTCAAATTGGGCAAAAACGTGCCATGCACTTGGGATTGAGGAAGAATAACATGCGGGATAACGAGACAGCCTTCATGGCGCTAAAGCCACTGGTCGACCCGACCGTTCGCAAGGCATTGTACAAGCTGCCAGACGACAAAGTGAGCGAAGATGCCGTCAGGGATATGTACTCCAACCTCGTTCCGGGGCTGGTGAAAATGCTTGCACCAGTCGCCGGATGCGACCTGAGTGAGGAGGAGATTGCTGAGTTCACTGAGGTGCTGATTAGTCAGTACCTTCATGAGATGCCAGTAAACAAGCCGAGCGGATTTGCGTACAAGAGTAAAGAGTGCGTGCCTTGGGTTAAGGAAATCCAAGACGGAGACTGGTACTTTTGGGATAGGTACGAGCAGTACCTGACCGATGTCAAGGGGTGGGAACGCAACGTAGTAAAGAGCATGGCTGATGACACGCTCAACATTCTTGACCTGGTGGCAGATCCTAGACACGACGGGGGCCACAACGGAGTCGACCGGAGAGGCCTTGTCGTTGCGGACGTGCAATCTGGCAAGACTTCGAACTACATTGGGGTAATGAGCCGGGCGGCCGATGCAGGGTACAAGGTCATCATTGTTCTGGCGGGCATATACAATGTACTCAGAAGTCAAACGCAACAGCGGATTGAGGAGGGGTTCACCGGCCTCAGGTCAACTGACAACAAGCCCGTTGGCGTTGGCCTCATATCCGCAAAGAAGAGATGGAACTACGGCACATCCCGCATACAGGATTTTGGCAAGCGACGCCTTCAAGCCATGATGGGGTCGGGAGGCAACAGCGACAAGTGGATTTTTGTAATCAAGAAGAACAAGTCGGTCTTGGAGAGCCTCATCGAGTGGCTGATGACACATCCAGAGATTAAAGGTCCGCTCCTGCTCATCGACGACGAGGCGGACAACGCCTCGATCAATGTCAAGTATGCACAAGATGACGTATCTGTGATTAACAGCCTGATCAGAAAACTACTTAAGCACTTTCATACAAGCAGCTACGTAGGCTATACGGCGACGCCATTTGCGAACATCTTCATTGATCCGAATGCCGAAACAGACAATGAAGGTGAGGACATCTTCCCAAGAAGCTTCATATACACGCTTGAGTCGTCGACAACGTACTTCGGAGCGGAAAAGGTATTGCATGATGTCGATGAAGAAGATCGGCCCAAATACGTAAGGTACATCACCGATATCGATGACATCATGCCGAGCAAGCATAAGAAGGACATCGTGATACCGTGCCTACCTTCGTCCCTCGCCGAGGCAACGCGCGCATTCATACTGTCCAGCGCTATACGTGCATTGCGTGGCGACAGTGACAAGCACACTACCATGATGGTGAACGTCTCACCTTACACGGCAGTGCAGGCCCAGGTCACCAATCTGCTCAAGGAATATCTGCGGTCTGTGCGCGTGGCAGCGAGAAACTACGCCCTGTTGCCTGAAGCTCTCAAGAACCAACACTTGCGAGATTTGCATGACACTTGGCTGAGCGAGTTCGACACGTCAGAGTATGCTTGGAATGACATCTGTGACGAGCTGTATGAAGTCATACGCCAGATAAGGGTCGTGCTGATCAACTCCGCATCAAAGGACTCCCTTGACTACGAAGACCCTAACGTCGAGCATGCGATTGCGGTTGGCGGTTACCGACTCTCGAGAGGACTAACCCTAGAAGGGCTTCTCGTTTCGTACTACTCGCGCAACGCACGCGCCTATGACACGCTGATGCAGATGGCACGCTGGTACGGGTATAGGCCCGGATATGAGGACCTCTGCAGGATATGGATGACGCGGGATGCCGCCGGTTGGTATGCGTTCGTTTCCGACGCCACCGTTGAACTGGTCGCACAGTTACGCAATATGAGACAGCTTAATAGCGACCCGTCTATGTATGGCCTCATGGTCAGGCAAAGCCCCAAGGCCCTAATGATCACTGCGCGCAACAAGCGCGGAGTTGGACAGGTAGAGAAGAAGCCAACGAATCTGAACGACAGCTTCGTCGAAACTACGGCACTCATTAGGGATGCTGAAACGGTCACAGCCAACTTCAAGGCGGCCGACAATCTCGTCGCCGCGCTTATCGAAAGTGGTGCGCCAGACATGCCCGACACAAAAAAGGCCGTGGGCTTCACTGGCGTTGAACCAAGCCTTGTCAAGGAGTTCATATCCGGATACAGCGGGCCCGAGTACATAGTTGGCCAGCCTCAAAAGAACAGCATACTTGCAAGCATAGACAAGTTAAGTGGATACCTGTCGGACCCGCGGTGGGACGTCGTCATCGTAAGCGGCTATGAGAACGGAAAGAACGGACGTGCCCTGAAACAAAAGCGTATTGGTGGAAAGACCATCTACTTCGAGGGCCGCTACCCCGGACGCGACACAAATGAACACGTCGCGAGGGTGGGGAACAAATCACGCCTTTCGAGCAGAGATGTCGAGGCATTCGGACTAACGGCCGCACAAAAGCAGGAGGCAGAGAAGAACTATCGGACGGCGACGGGGGTCGAGAACACGCCTGGATTTGTATATCGCCAAGTCGAAGGGAAGAGGCCCCTCCTTGTAATCCACTACATCTGGTTAAGATACAAGCTCGATGCGGAAGGAAAGAGCTCCACCTACGATGAACTGGTCGCAAAGAAGCAGATTGTCGGATGGGATGGCCCGGAACACGCAGAGCAGGCTGTTGGCTGGAGCATAAGCTATCCGAGTCTTAAGGACCCCCATTTGCTCGAGTTCGACTACATGCTAAATGGGCCAGCTATTACAGCGCTATATGGCGTAAACGAAGATTTCGATGAGGACGATCCCGATGAACCGTAATCCTTGGCAGAGCATCCCCCGTCCCATGGGCACCGATTACCTCAAAACTGTCTTGGTGGGTCCTGATCTGAACCCCGTCGACCTGCCTATCTCATGGGCGGTAGACTACGAGGGAAGACGGGCCATCTATTTCGTGTATCCTCGCGTGCCCCAAAATGGAAGAGACGTCAACACGCCATCGCTCAAATCCATGTCAATGAGAGACATCGACGTCGACCACAAGGCGAGGGCATTCGCAGTTACCCTCGATGCCGACGGGATGGAAGACATCTTCTTTGAGGTCTGCTGTGACCTGATTCAAGCCGTCCAGGAAATACCGCCGGCTGTTACGAGGACCACACTGATTCGCAGGCTCGAAAGGTGGGGCAAGCTGCTAAGAGGCGGTAGCGCAGGCATGACGCTTGAACAGCAACGTGGCTTATTCGCTGAGCTGATGTTCCTGCAGACACATGCAATCCCAGCTATGGGAGAAGCCAACGCTGTCCGGGGATGGGTGGGACCTGAAGGCGGAAGGCAAGACTACCGATTCGGACAAACTTTCGTTGAGGTGAAGTCCAAACGCGGTGCAGGCGCAAACCTGATCACTATTAGTTCTGAGCAGCAGCTCTATTCGAGCGACGGCGAAAGACTATTTCTCTATGTGCTAGAAGAGAATGAGGCAAACGGAAACGGCGGCAAATCGCTCACGGAACTGGCTTCACGCATCAAAGATTCATTCACATCACCCGTCATACGCACGGAGTACATGGGAAAGATGATACGGGCCGGATATGACTTTACAACACGCTATGACACGCGTTGGACGATTGGCAAGGAGCTAATCTATCATGTCGACGGATCCTTTCCAAGGCTTGTCGAGCTAAGTGACGGTGTTTCGCATGTCAGGTATGCCATCGACCTCGGCGTGTGTGTCGAATACATGTCCAACCCCAACACGTTGCGGAACGATATGAGGGGCAAGAATGGCTAGCCAAGACGACACGACAAAGCTTCAAGGCTATTACGACGACTTCTTTCAAGACGTACTCGAGGAAGCCGCTTCGAACAATATGCTCAATGCCGAGGCATTCTTCGAGCTTTGCACGGCAGACCTCATTGATGCAGGCGTGATACCGGCTGCCGAGCAGATGCAGTACATTCGCCCGACTGGCGGTGTGAGAGTTGATGGGTATTGCGGTGACCCGCTTCTCTATAACGAGACAGGCGAGGCAAGGGGCTGTGTCCTCTCGCTCATAGTTCTTGATTTCTCCCAAGACCTTGATATAAAGACCCTCACAAAAGCAGACATGGATGCCGATTTCAAGAGAGTCGAGAACTATCTTCGATACTCACTCGATCCTACCTTTAGAGAGAAGCTCGAAGTAACCAGTCCAGGATACGATCTTGCCGAGATGATTGCATCGCGCTGGGAAAGTGTCTACAAGGTCAGGCTATTCCTTCTAACAAACAAACTGCTCAGTGGTCGCGTCCAAGGCAAAGAGCCGACAGACTTTGCCGGAAGGGAGGTCGTGTATGACGTCTGGGACATCAGGGGCTTCTATCAAATCAATGCAGCGGCCGGCGAGCGCGAGCCGCTAGTAGTTGACTTTACAGAGTATGAGCAGGGCGCAGTGCGTGCCTTACTCGCAAGTGACAAGAGTTCCGAGGAACCCGTCTACCTTACGGCAATACCTGGGGAAGAGCTTGCGCGCATCTACGATCGGTGGGGTGCAAGACTGTTGGAGCAGAACGTCCGTGTGTTCCTCCAGGCAAGGAGCAAGGTTAACCGTGGCATCAAGTCGACGCTCGATAACGACCCAGCACACTTCTTCTCCTTCAACAACGGAATCACCGGAACCGCTGAAGGCATACACACGACCGATGGCAAAGACGGGCTGCGAATCGTCTCTCTAGACAACTTTCAAATCGTGAACGGTGGCCAGACTACAGCCTCGGTACATGCTGCATACAAGAGAGGCGCAGACCTAAGCAAGGTCTTCGTACAAGCAAAGATCACTGTCATCGAGCCCGAAAAGGCGAGGGAGCTGGTACCGCGCATTTCGGAATACGCAAACAGTCAGAACAGGGTCTCCTCAGCGGACTTTTTCGCGAACCATCCCTACCACGTCAGGATGGAGAACTTCTCCAGAACGATTTCTGCGCCACAAAAGGCTGGAATGCTACAGACCTCGAAATGGTTCTACGAGCGAGCAAGGGGCTCGTATCGGGATCAGCAGGCATACCTCACCCCCGCGAAAAAGAAGAAGTTTGGCCTTGAATACCCCAGAAGCCAGACATTCACAAAGACCGACTTGGCGAAATACCTCATGGTTTGGTCGGACAAGGCCTACATTGTCAATCGTGGCGCCCAGAAAAACTTTACCGAGTTCGCTGTGATTATCGAGAAGGCATGGGAAACATCCCAAGACCAGTTCGGAGAAAGGTATTTCAAAGAAGCTGTCGCAAAAAAGATAATCTTCAATGCGACCGAGCGAATCGTGCAGAGCAGGGATTGGTATGAAGCTGGCGGCTATCGAGCCCAGCACGTCGCACTCACAATCGGCCTCATATGGAATGCTACGCATGGCATGAAGATGCACGTGAACTTCCAAAAGGTTTGGAATGACCAAGAGGTCGGGCCGTTGCTGGAGGCAGCCATAGGTCTTGCCTCCGATCATGTGCACGAAGTGCTCATGAACCCGGGGGCGGGATACAGAAACATCTCCGAATGGGCCAAGCAAGAACGTTGCTGGAATGCCGTTAAGAAGTGTCAGCCCGGCTGGGATCCAAGATGGCTCAAAGAACTATTGACAGACGATGAAGTGCGAGAAGAGGTTGAGGCGGCAAAGAAGGACCAGCACGTTCTTTCCGGCATAGAATACCAAACGGCAGTCGTTAATGCGGGCTCGGGATTTTGGCTTGACGTCAGCAATTGGCTGCGCACTAGGCGCGACCTCGTTAGCGAAAAGGAGCTTGGAATCCTGCGCACTGCTGTGAGAATCGACAGCGGATCTATTCCCAGCGACAAGCAGTCTGCAGTGCTGGTGCAAATGATGCAAAGACTCGAGAAGGACGGCTGCCCATACAGGCTGGACAACAAGCACGATCACACGAATAGGCGCAGAAGGAGGAGGAGAAAAATCTAAAGCTCCTGTCCAGACTCTGACTCAAGATATGTTGCGACGATACCGGCGATTTTCTGCGCCAATAGCGGGGGCACAGCATTGCCAACCTGCGTATACTGCGAAGTCCTGTTGCCTTCGAAAAGATAGTCGTCAGGGAACGTCTGGAGCCTTGCTGCCTCCCTGACGGTGAGACTTCGGCACTGTACCGGGTCCGGGTGTATGTAGTAATGCCCGTCCTTGGCGATATGAGCAGTTATAGTAGTCGATGGTTCATCGTACAGCTGCACCCTGAAACGATCGTCGAACTTGATGTAGTCCCCCGCGCCTAGCCCCTTAACGTTGCGATGGTTCGGGTATAGAGAAGACGGAAAGTCAGCGATTCGCGCGGCCTTGCCATTCACCTCAGCAAAAGCTGCGCAGAAAAGATACCTTTCCAAATCAGTTGGCATGTGACTACGGGCCTCATGATTGGCGAGAACCCTATAGCTCGAAAGGCGTGCCCTGTACCAGTCCTGATAAACACCTTTAGCGTTCGAGACAGTATCTTTTTTCGTCAGCCGAGGTGGTCTGCAACCAATCACTCTCTCTAGCGGGGAGGACAGCGCCTTGCCTTCCTCGGTCTTCAGCAACCTAGTGGCAGCGCCGTCGATGTAAGATGCCCAGTTCTCTTCCGGTGCCGCGGACGACCTGTCCGAGAAGCCGCTCCTGATCTTGGGGATGCCGGCAAGTGCCTCCTTAAGCGTCACGGGAGACACCTTCTCGAGGATATCGCTTTCGATCTCCGACTCCGCCCTTACTCCCAGAAGGATGACCCTATGCCTCTTTTGAGGTATGCCGTATTCCTCAGCGCGAACGATATAATCTCTCGGATTAGTTGGATTCAGGGAGACTAAGGAGCGAACCTCATAGCCTGCCGCACGCATATCTGCGCAAATACGGCCAAAGACGCCCTCGCCCTTTCTTCGGGCTGAAAGCAACCCCTTGACATTCTCCATGACAAAAACGGTGGGCTTGAGCTCTGTAATAAATGCCAGGTAACACTTGTAGAGAGTCTGCTTAACATCATCCTCTAGCGTTGCATCGTGTGCACGCCTGGATCTCCCAACAATGGAATATGCTTGACATGGAGGGCCACCAATCAGCACCCATTGCTGACCGTCATGAACGCCGAGTTGCGAGAGCCTCTTTCGCGCCTCCTCAACCAGCGTCATATCTCCGTCGACAAGGGTTGCGCATAACGCCTCCCGTTCAGCTGCTGCCCACTTTTCAGGAGCATAGGCAATCAGCTTTTCGAGGTGATCAGGAGTGTGATACCTCATGTATTGGGCGTAGACCCTGGGCACCGTCCCATCGGGGCGTAAGATTTTTCGCAAATATGCTCGCAGCCGCAGCGTTTTATGCGCCTCAGAATCTTTTTCAACCGACATAATCGATTGAAATACCGGCTTCCCATTCTCATCAAGAAACGAAGAGAAGCCTTCACAAAGCCCGCCGGGACCAGCAAACAAATCTATGACCGGTACCATGCGCGCACCTCCTCGGAATCATCATTCTTGTCTATCCAGGTTACCAGGATTTGCTTCGTGATGCCAGGCTCTTTTTTCTTGCCTTGTCAAGCTCGCATCTTTTGCGAAAGCTGATTAGCGCCCACATTGTGACGCCCTGCGACGATGCCCGTACCGGTAACCGGTGCGGGCATTGTTCGTCTCTGCCCGCACGCGAGACGAAGGAGCATCACATGGACGGTGAGACCAATGGCAGCCAGCAGGAGACGCAGGCGCAGCAGGAAGCCCAGACAGACGGGCAGGAAGGCCAACAGCAGGAGGCGCAGGGCCAGAAGCAAGTAGGCGGCGAAACGCCCGGCTACGAGCAGCAGATCGCAGAGCGCGACAAGCGCATCGCCGAGCTTGAGGCACAGGTGGCCGAGGCCGCCAAGAACGCCGAGACGACCGAACAGCTGCGCGGCGAGATCGCCGAGCTCAAGCAGGCATCCGCGGACGCAAGCATCGACTTCAAGCTGCAGCTCGCGGGCTGCCGCAACGTGAAGGCGGCTCGCGCGATCCTCTCCGACCACGGCGACGACGTGGACAAGCTCAAAGAGGCCGAGCCCTGGCTCTTCTCCTCCGATGACAGCAAGAAAGCTGCCCAGGGCGGCACGACGGGACTTCTCAACGCGGGGGCCTCGTCCGACTCAGGAAAGACGCTGAGGCACTGGTGCGAGGTCGCCGGGCTCACCGACCGAGACGAGAAGAAGGAGTAAGCAGACATGCCCAACAACATGAAATTCACAGCCGCCTCGTGGGACAGACGGGCTTCGTGCCCGGGCCGACGACCGGCAAGTCGGCGCTCTCGTTCGGGGCGTCGGGCGTGCTGACGAACCCGGCAAACGACCAGCGCACGTGGGTGTGGGCGCACCTGTACGCGGGCGGGGCGCTGGAGGTCACGGGTTCGGCTACGCCGGACGCCACGCGCGAGGTGCTGGCGTCGGGACGGGTCTGCGCGAACGCGCACTACCAGATGCACGCGGCGATGCCCTGGTACGACAGGCGCGCGCAGCTGCGCACGTGCGAGTTCCTGGCTGACGTCGGAGTCCCGATCGCCTCCATCGACTACTGGTTCTATGGCGACACGATCCTCTCGGGCGTGACGGACTGGGGGAACGTGCACGGCCTGGCGTCGATGCGAAATGCGTTCAACAGCTGCTCGGGCCTCGTGGCGCTCGACCTGAGCGGACTCGACCCCTCGGCGCTCAGGGACTACTTCTACGCGTACGCCGGGTGCGGCAACCTCGTGACCATCCTGGTGGACGCCACCTGGGCGTTGGCCTCCGGAGCCTCGGGCATGAACACGTTCTACAACTGCCGCTCGATCGTGGGCGGCAACGGGACCGCGTACAGCTCGAGCGCGTACGGGTACGCGATGATGGTAATCGATAGGGCTGGACAGGCGGGGTATTTGACGGGGGTGTAGTTAGCCATTGGACAGAGGCTACTTGCGTACTCAACTTCTGGCTAATTATATGGAGTCCAAGTTGGCCTATACTCAGGGAACTCCCATCCCACAAGCTTCCGAATGAGGTAGCAGCATGAACAGCAAGACTCATATGTATGTCGGTGCAGCCGCATCTCTTGCCGTATTTCAACCAGTGGGTGTTGGGAGCACTCTCGTGAGCGTTGCCGGTGGCATGCTAGGTGGCTGGCTCTGCGATATCGACCTCAATACGAAGTCTGATATCGGAGATTACTTCGCTGGCATCGAGATGTTCGCTACGATGGGAGTAATGGCTGTTCTGGATTACTTCTTCGGATTTGGCATCATCGATTACATTCTTATCAACAGAAGCATGCTTAACATCGTTGGCCTTCTAGTCTTCGTGATTCTTGGCATACTCGGAGCCAAGTGGCCGAGGATGAACCCGCACAGGACCTTCATGCACTCCCTTCTGGCGCTTGTCTTGTTTTCGGCAGCGCTTGTTCTCGCATTTCCCCCGATGGTCTTGCCCTTTGCCATGGGGATGCTCCTGCACATAATCCTGGACCTAACGAACAAACAGGGTGTGCAAATACTATTTCCCCTGGGATTTAAGCCGTGCCTCAGGCTCTGTGACTCTGAGGGTAAGGCAGACAAGGTGATTCGTTACCTCGCGCTTGCTGCGACAATTATCCTTGCCGTCTGGCGCTTGGCAGGCGGCATTGTCGAAGCGTCTAGCATAGCGTCAATCGTGACCGAGGCCCAGCGGCGTGCATCCCTCTTCGGGCTGTCGGCGTTCCAGATATACGTTATCGCTATCAACGTTCTCACTTTCTTTTTCGGGTGCTACGACTACCAGCGGTACAACCACAATGTGCGCGTGGGCAAAGGTGAGACCGTCTTCGACACCATCAACACGCATATATGTAACTTCCTGACAATTGCCGGCGGGGCACTTGGTATGCTCGTCGCCCTTGTCCTCTGCAACCTCGACACCAAGCTTTCCTGGGGAGGCGTCAAGGACATCGATATGGTGAGACAAGGGGGCGAAGGGAATGCCTGGTGGTTCGTGCTCGTCTTTTCCGCACTTTTGGCTTGGGTTGGCATCTATATCGCCGTTGTTAATCCCTTGGGACTCGACTATCGCGAACTGTCACATTTCAACCCCCTGCAGCACATTCCGCTCATTGTCGGGTACGCGCTGGTGAACCTCGTCACGTTCTACGCGTTTTGGAAGGACAGGGACCATAAGCGAAAACGTTTCGATGGCGTTCAGTTCTTCCTGCTGTTACTATGCGCAGCCGGTGGATCTCTTGGAGGGCTCATTGCTATGGCAGTCACCGGCAAAAAGGAGGGCTCCGGACACTTCGCAAACGGCGTTCCGGCATTGCTCGTCACCAATGTCATAGCCATCGTAATTCTCGCACTGACAGGTATAGCGTAACGACAATCTGCCACTGTCATGCAGAGCGGCCCTGGGCTTTAGCCTGGGGCCGCAATTTGTGACGCCATCGGAAACTTGCCCCGAGGGTCAGATCCGGCACCTGGGGAGGCGGTCTTACTTGGAGTCCATCGTCGTGGCAATCATCACTGGAATCGTGACGCTCGTCGGCGTCGTCATGTCCAACTCCAAGTGCCGCGCCGTCACCGAGTGCAAGATCGACGCCCTCGCCGAGAAGGTCGCGAAGCACAACCAGCTCATCGAGCGCACCTACGAGCTCGAGCGATCAATGGCGGTCGTGCTGAACGACGTGAAGACCCTCAAGGGAAAGGCGGATCGTGATGGGTGAGTTCCTGACAGGCAACGAGTGGTACTGGCGGCTTGCGCGGACGATTGTGCAGGGCATCATCGGCGTGGTGATCGCCAACATCGACATGATCGTGGGCTGGGGCGTGATCGACCCGGCGATGCGGGCGCTGGTGGTGGCGCTCGTGATGGCGATCCTTTCGCCGATCATGGCGGAGCTGGGCGCGGTCGTCGACGACCGGGGCTTCACGATCCCGCGAGGGGGCGAGTGAGGTGGCGTCTCCGCAGGAGCGGGTGGTCGAGCTCGCCAAGGCCCAGGTGGGCTTCGTGCCTCCCTGCGGCAAGTTCAACAGGTACGCCGAGGCGCTGGACGCCACGGACCTCTACAACTACGCGAAGAACGGCTACGACTGGTGCGACATCTTCTACGACTGGCTGCTCGTGGAGGAGTTCGGGGTCGAGCTCGCGAAGGCGATGACCAACCAGCCGAGCAGGGGCTGCGGCGCCGGGTGCGAGTGGTCGGCTTCGTACTACCGCGCGGGCGACCAGTGGTCGGGCGAGCCCTCGCTTGGTGCGCAGGTCTTCTTCGGGCCGCGCGGAGGCGAGTACCACACGGGCGTCGTCGTGGGCTTCAACGCGGCGCACGTCTTCACCGTCGAGGGCAACACCGGCTACGGTGCTGGCTACACCGGCGGCGCGGTGCTCGAGCGCACGTACGGGAGCAACGATGGCCGGATCGGCGGCTACGGCGTGCCCAGGTGGTCGATGGCCGGCGGCCACGAGCCCGTCGTCGACGTGACCAACGCGCTCGGGGACACCGGCAGGCTCAAGGTGGACGGGTGGCTGGGCGTGCAGAGCGTCACTGCCTGGCAGAGGGCGCTGGGAACGCACGCGGACGGATTCGTGAGCTCGCAGGGCTGGAAGGACTGGGGACACACGTCGAACCTGGTGTCGGTCGAGCGGTGCTACGGAGCCGAGGGCTCTTCTCTTGTCTGCGCGATCCAGCGCAGGGTGGGCGCGGACGTTGATGGCCTCATGGGTCCGCAGACGGTGCGCTGCCTGCAGGCGTGGCTCAACGCGCGCGGCTTCGACTGTGGCGCGATCGACGGAGTGCTGGGGCCTGCCACGGCGAGGGCCGTGCAGCGGTCGCTAAACGAGGGGGCGTGGTCGTGATGGCGAGGACGCAGCGGAGGCCGTACGACGGCTATGACGAGGCGCCGCGTGCGCGGGGCGGCGTCGGCTACGGCGACCCTGGTCGATACCGCAGGCGCCGGCGGGAGCGTGCGATGTTCGAGCGACCGAGCGACCTGGGCATGGCGCTCGTGTGCGTGCTCGCGATCGGCTTCATGGGGCTCTGCGCCTGGCTGGGCATGACGCTCACGCAACCGGCCGCCAAGGAGCAGGCTGAGGTGCCCGCCAAGAAGGTCGTCCATGACAGCATGTGCGCCACCCACACCTACGGCGGCGAGACGATCCGCTGGTACGTGATGGTCGACCCCGACTACCGGGTCCAGTATCTCGTGAACGACCGTGGCGGGTGCTGCGTGCGCCTGGACGGCGAGGGCAACGTGATGGGGATTACGGGGAAGGACAAGAAGGATGCCGAGACCTACGACTACTATGAGGACGAGGAGGGCGGCTATGAGTGAGGCTCTTGTCGCCACGGTTGTTGCTCTGCTGCTGGGGTCGCTGATGGCGGCGAGCATCTGGGTGCTCGTGTGCGTGCTGGACTCGATAGCATACTTGGCGTGATCGAATCAGACGCCTGCAAACTGGTGCCCGCCTCGGATTGCTCCGAGGCGGGCTTATTTGTGGCTACATTTTAGGTGACCTATGGTTTTCCTTCGGGACCCTTTGATTGTTGACCTACAATAGGCATAAGCGCCGCGTGAACTGGAGCTGGTCTCTTGGGCGCGGCATCCGGGCGGATATCGGGTTCGACCGCCAACACATCAAGATTTAATCCTCATTCTTCTCCTTTCCCTATTTTGGGTGGTACGAAAAACGGTACAAATAAGCCTGTTTCAATCACTTCGCATCGCTTCCAATTGTTTGCAGATTCAGGGTAAAATCACCGTGTTTACCTGCTATTTTTACTATGTTTTGCTATCTTTGCTTGCGGATGGTTTTGGAGTTGGAAAAGATACAAGAAGGTTATTGCATCGAACGGAGAAGATCTGGGCTAAAGCTGGGTGGGTTGTCCACGGGATTATGTGGGGATTTGCCAACCGACGAGCAGCTGCGTGCGTGAGTCGAACGTGCAGCCAACGAGGATCGCCTGCCTTGGTCGTTGTCACGGTCGTCGTCGAGCCAGTAAGCGTTTGCGTGTCATGGGGACGAAGGCATTGACACACTCTGGCAATCGCAAAGTGTGTCAATGCCTTCGTCCCTACGACACATCCTTTGGCTTGTGCGCGACCAGGTGCAGCCGGAACTTCTTCTGAGCTTCCAGCTTGACGGGCTGCAGGCCGGCGGCCTTGCAGAACGTGCGGACCTCGTCTGTTGCGTAGGCGCGTACGTCGCCGTGGCCCACGAGGTTGGCCAGCGGCATCTCCGTGTGATTCATGAGCCACAGGATGGGCGCGGGGGCCGTGTAGTCGCGCAGGACCAGCTTGCCCCCTGGGCGTAGAACGCGCGCCACCCCGTCGAAGAACGCCTGCGGGCTAGGGTAGTGGTGGAAGCTGTTCGCGCAGATGACGACGTCGAAGCTCTCGTCGTCGAACGGTAGGTCCTCGGCATCGCCCACGACGAAGCGCGCGCTTTCGATATCCTTTGCGCTTGCCACCTCAATCATCCTGGGTGTTAGGTCGAGTCCCGTGTAGCGCCTGCCCGGGAGCTCGGACGCCAGTAGCTCGACCATCGGACCTGTGCCACAGCCGACGTCCAGCAGGTCCTCGAAGTCGTCCTCCTTCAGCTCCTCGAGGATGGGCGGATAGTCGTCCTTGCACATCTCGTAGATGCCGGCATGACCGCTGTCGTACACTTCGGCAGCCTTCGTGAATTCCTTGATCGACAGCTCTTTGTATCTGGTGTTGTCCATACCGTGCTCCTTTTGTGCGTGTGCTGAATAACCGACTCTTTGTTACTTTGATTCTTCGTTATGTGAGTGACCAGCTGGCGGACTTGCCTTGTAGGTGTGCCATACGGGCAAAGGTGCCGTCTGCCGCGAGTAGCTCCGCAGGGGTGCCCTGCTCAACAACCCGACCGTCACTGAGGACGACGACCTTGTTGGCTCCCATGACCGTTCGCATGCGGTGCGCGATTACGACGACGGTCTTGTTTGCGAGGAGCCGACCCAGTGCGTCCTGCACCCTTGTTTCGTTCTCTACGTCCAAGCTGGCAGTTGCCTCGTCCAAAAGGACGACGGGCGCATTCTTGAGCAATGCGCGGGCAATGGATATGCGCTGGCGCTCGCCGCCCGATAGCCTCGCGCCGTTTTCGCCGATGGGCGTGGCGTAGCCTTGCGGCAGTGCGTTTACGAACTCGTCGCAGTTGGCTGCCGTGGCGGCGGCGAGGACCTCCTCGTCGGTGGCGCCGTGACGCCCAAGGCGGATGTTTTCCATAACGGTGTCGTCGAACAGCGTAACGTCTTGGAACACCATGGAATAGGCACCCATGAGCACCTCGGGATCAACGTCGTTCACCTCGACTCCACCAAGGGTGAGCGACCCTTCGTCGTGGTCCCACAGACGTGCGGCCAATCTTGCGCAGGTGCTCTTGCCAGAGCCGGACGGCCCCACCAGGGCGGTAACCTCGCCCTCGCGAGCGGTGAACGTTACCCCTTCCAGTACCTTGCTCTTGTTGTTGTAACCAAAGCCTACATTGCGAAACTCGATGTCGTACCCGTTTGGTGCGAAGGACTCCGACCCTTGAGCCACCGGCGTGTCAAAGATCTCGTTGAGGCGCTGTACGGAGACATCGCTTATAAACACCTCGGCAATGAGTGCGAGCGACTGGTCGAAGGGTGCGTACACGCGCGTGACCATAAGGAGAAACATGAAGAACGTCATAAAGTCGATAGAGCCCGTGAGGATGAGCCTTGCACCAACCAGCACCGTGGTCGCCAGGCCAAGGCGCATTATTACGCTTGCGGCGTTCACAAAGATGCCCGTGCGAAGCTCCGCCTGTATCATACGCTGCTCGCAGTTGTCGATGCTTTCGTTTACGCCCGCGAGGAATCGCTCCTCTTGGTTGGTCGCGCGAATCTCGCGCATGGTCTCGAGCGTCTCTTGGATGTTGTCCGCAAGCATGAGGCCAGCCGCCTTGGCGCACTTTGCGTATGCGGAAAAGATTGCGCGCGAGCCAAAGAGCAGCGCGAACGCCACTGGCACGCCCCACAGGCACGCGAGCGCGAGCCGCCAGTCGTATACAAACACCATTACGGCAATGATGGCTGTGGAGATGTAGCCTCCGTAGAGGTAGCCCAACACGTGGCTCCACACATGCTCGAGGCGGTCTACGTCGCTCATCATCGTCTCGGTGAGCTCGGCGAGGTCACGATGGGCAAAGAACGAGAGTGGAAGCTTGCGAAGCCGCTCCGCCAAGCTCGTGCGGGCATGGCCAACTTCGTCGTAGACCACAGAATAGGTGTAGTGGTACTGCTGGTAGTGCGCAAAAAACGAGATCGCGAGAAAGCCGATGACACCGGCAACGTAAGGAAGGGCCTGGGGCAATGGGGCGCCTTCCGTGAGGGTTGCCATGTAGCCCTGCATAAGCAGGAAGAGGAGCCCGACGCCGGCCATAACGACAAGGTTTGTGACGACGGTCCAAAACGTGCCACGCTTGACGTTTGCCTCGCCTGCTTCGGAGAGTGCGTACTTCTTTCGGAACTTCTTGCCAAACAGCATCTAGGCCACCTCCTGCCCGATCTTCCACTGGACGGACCGCTGGTAGTCGGTCCACATGCGGGCGTATAGCCCGTTTGCCGCAACGAGCTTTGCGTGCGTGCCCCGCTCCGCCACGCGACCGGCGTCGAGCACCACTATTTGGTCGGCATTTACCACGGTGGAGAGCCGATGTGCGATCATGACGACGGTGCGCCCGGCGAGGAGCTGCTCGAATGCCGCTTGGATTAGTGCCTCGTTCTCTGGATCGGCGAATGCCGTCGCCTCGTCGAGCACCACGACGGGGGCATCCTTGAGGATGGCACGGGCCAACGCGACGCGTTGCTGCTCACCACCAGAGAGGTAGGTGCCTGCACTGCCGATGAGCGTGTCTGCCCCCTCGGGGAGTTTGTCCAGGATGTCGTTGCACTGTGCGGCTCTCAGCGCATCGAGCGCCTGTTCGCGCGTGGCATCGGGCCGTGCTGCGCGTACGTTGTCTAGGATGGAGGCCGAGAAGAGCCGCGTGTTTTGGAACACGAAGGCCACGCGGTCCATAAGAGCGTGCGGATCCACCTGTCGCACGTCCACGCCGCCCACGCGAACCGCACCAGAATCAACATCCCAGAATCGGGGGATGAGGCTTGCAGCGGTGGTCTTGCCGCCGCCAGATGGCCCCACGAGTGCGACGAGCTGTCCGGGCTCAACCGAGAAGCTCACGTGGTCGAGGGCAGGCCGATTGGCTCCCTCGTAGGTAAAGCACACGTCCTTAAAGCTGATGGAGTTGTCCTGCGGGCTCTGCGGATTGCCTGCGATGGGCAGCGTACGCGCGTCGAGGACCTCGTTGATGCGTCTAAGAGCGTCTCCCGCTTGATTGAGGCCACCTGCCGCGAACATGATCTTTGCCAATGCGGTGGACATGACTGCCGAAAAAATCGCGTAGAAGGCAAAGTCCGTTACGAACTCCGCGAACGTTCCCGCAGCAAGGGACGAGGGCGCAATCAGCAGCGCGGCGGGAACGAGAAAGGCGAACGCTCCTTCAGTCACCGTAAGGTTTACAGCCTGTGGCCCCTTGCAGACCTTGCCCTGATAGTAAGAGGCCTTGTTGGAGTAGTCGTCAATCGCCGCTTTGAACGCGCGAAAGCTGTACACCGTCTGCTGAAATACCTTTACTATGGGGATGCCGCGCACATATTCGGTTCCCGCCTTGCTTGCGCGGTCCAGCGCGTCGTAGTACTCGGCCATAAGGTTAGCGTTCTTGCCACCCACCATGGCAAAGAGCGCCCCGATGGAGATGATGGCGGCTAGAAGACATGCTGCGCCCATGCGCCAATCGAAAACGAGCAGCAGCACGAGTAGCGCGACGAACATTGCGATGGTACCCGTGATGTCGGCGAGGATGTGCGCGAGCAAAGTCTCCGTCTGGCTGGCTGCCCCGTCGATGCGGCGGCGCAAGAGTCCTGACGCATGTGTGTCAAAGTACCCGAGTGGTGCCTTGGCAAGGTGAGCCATGCAGCGTTTGCGAATGTTCGCTGCCGTGCGAAAGGCGGCAAGGTGCGTACACATAAGTGCGAGGAAGTAGACGACGATGCCCGCGATGGCTGCGGCGAGCGCCCACCAGCCGTATTGCTCTATGTTTGTGGCCGTTGTCCAGTTTGGTGCTGCCGCGATGAGGTCGCGCACGACCAGCCACACGAACACGTATGGCACCATGTTCACCGCCATGGCGATAGCCGAAAGGGCGCATCCGGCAACAGTGAGGCCGCGATAGGCGCCCGCGAAGTCGAGGAGCTGGCTCACCGTTCCTCCTTTTTTCTTCTCCATTAGTCCTCCTGAGCTCGGTTAGTCTACGAGAAATGTTAGCTAAGGTTAACACACGGTCAGAAAATGTTAACCAATGGATACTTTATTTAGGGGCAGGCTACTATGGGGAGTACTCGGAGCGACGTGCAGAGACATTTGATACCAAAGGATCTTTGCTCGCATAACGTGGCAAAGAGGTTTTCAAGCCGCTTAATACCGGTTGGATCGACGAGCATGTGGCATGCGTGCGGTGCTCTGGCTCGGCGTCCTTGTTATGGAATAGGGGACGGGTTTTCCGTTCCACGTCTCCTGTTCCACGCGCGCAAAAGACCAGGCTTGCAAATCGTCGCGCGAGGGAATACGATAGCACCGACAAAGGGGAGCTTGTGCATGCAGGCTGAGAGCGGGCAGTGTGGCCCGGACCCGTGACCTGATTTGGGTAATGCCAACGTAGGTAGATATTGCGTCCGATTTTTTCGGGTGGTTTGCGAGCAGTTATACCTATGGGCGTAACTGCTTTTTTATTAGGAGGTAACTGTGTTTGGCGAACGTATCGAAAACGTACGGAAAAGGGTGCCGCTGGTTCACAACATCACAAACTACGTAACGGTCAACGATGTGGCGAATGTGATTCTTGCGTGCGGGGGAAGCCCGATCATGTCTGACGAGCCGGAAGACGTCGAAGACATCACGAGCATCTGCGGCGGACTCAACATAAATATCGGTACGCTCAACAGAAGAAGCATCGAGGGAATGTTTCTCGCTGGGGCAAGGGCAAACGAACTGGGTCATGTGACGCTGCTGGATCCTGTGGGCGCGGGAGCTTCGACGCTGCGCACCAATACCGCGATTGGCCTTATGGAAAAGATCGAGTTCACGGTTATTAGGGGAAACATTTCCGAGATAAAGACGCTCGCAAGCGGCAGTGGCACCACCAAGGGCGTCGACGCGGACGTCGCGGACGCTGTGACGGACGAAACCCTTGGCAATGCGGTTGACTTCGCCAAGGCGCTGGCAGCAAAGACGACATCGATCATCGCCATAACCGGTTCCATAGATCTCGTGGCGGATGCACAAAGGTGCTTCGTAATACGGAACGGCCGTCCCGAGATGGGGAAGATCACGGGTACGGGATGCCAGTTGTCCGGCATGATGACGGCGTTCGTTACAGCCAACCCGGACGCGGCGCTCGAAGCCGCCGCCGCGGCGGTGTGCACCATGGGGCTTGCCGGAGAAATCGGTTGGAGCCGCATGCGGGAAGGCGAGGGCAATTCCACCTACAGAAACCGCATTATCGATGCGATATACCACATGGATGGAAAGACCCTTGATGCGGGAGCAAAATACGAGAGCAAATAGGGGGATGAATCCTGAATGAACGAGGAGCTACAGGAAGGGCTGGCCGAGTCTCTGCTGCTCTATGCGGTCACCGACCGCCATTGGCTGGACGGTCGAACGCTCTACGACGTTGTGCAAGAGAGCCTGGATGGCGGAGTGACGTTTTTGCAGCTGAGGGAGAAAGACCTTGATGACGAGCGCTTCTATGAGGAGGCGGTAGGGCTCCAAGCCATGGCAAAGAGGTACGGCGTGCCGTTCGTGATCAACGACAACGTGGATATTGCCATGCGTATGGATGCGGATGGCGTACACGTTGGCCAAAACGACATGGAAGCGGGAGACGTACGCGCTCTCATAGGGCCAAACAAGATACTCGGCGTGTCGGCGCAGACGGTGGAACAAGCCGTACGCGCCCAGGAGCGAGGCGCCGACTACCTGGGGGTTGGCGCGGTGTTCCCAACGGGATCGAAGGACGATGCCGTGGAGGTATCGCATAAAACGCTCAGAGCCATCTGCGAGGCGGTTTCGATTCCCGTTGTGGCAATCGGTGGCATCACCCAGGAGAACACCCCGCTGCTCAAGGGAAGCGGAATATGCGGCATCGCGGTTATCAGCGCCATCTATGCGCAAAAGAACATTCGCGCGGCGACGTCGGTGCTAAAGAAGGTTACCGAAGAGATGGTAAGAGGCTGATCGGGCAAACATGAAGTTTGGACAAGACGTAAAGGGCGTGATTCTGGACATCGACGGAGTCCTGCTCGACTCGATGGAAATATGGAAGGACCTTGGCGCTCGATACCTTGCAAAACGAGGCATCGAGCCCCAGGCGGGGCTTGGAGAGACCCTCTTTTCCATGAGCATGGAGCAAGGGGCGTCGTACTTAAAGAAAACCTACGGACTTCAGGGCACCTCGGACGAGGTATTGGGCGACCTCAAAGGCATGCTGCGAAGCTATTATCTTCATGAGGTGCGTGCTAAAGAAGGAGCGACGGAGCTGCTGGTGGCGCTGGATAGGGTGGGGGTCAAGATGGCGGCAGCCACTTCAAGCCCGCGCGATCTTGTTACGGCAGCGCTGGAGAGAAACGGGCTTCTTGCATACATAAGCAGGATTTTTACGAACGCCGAGGTGGGTTCGAGCAAGCACTCGCCACAGATATACGACGTTGCCGCCGATTATCTGGGACTCGCAGACGGGGAGGTCTGCGTGTTTGAGGACTCTCTGTATGCACTGCTAACGGCTGCCAAGGCGGGGTACCACACCGTGGGGATTTACGACAAAAACGGAGAGGCCGATCAGCGGGGATTGGAAGAATCGGCCGAAGTTTACGTTAGGGACCTCGCGGAGCTGATGCGGCTGTTCTAAAAGGCTTTCTAAGCGGCAGGTCGGGGGCACCACTTTCTGTCGCTATACAAAAGTGAATGCTTTGTCGAAGGGAGAAGAGGAATGAATAAGGCATTGACTATCGCAGGATCGGATTCGTGCGGAGGCGCCGGCATTCAGGCAGACATCAAGACGATGACCATGAATGGGGTATACGCAATGAGCGCCGTTACGGCTCTCACTGCCCAAAATACCACCGGCGTAACAGGCATACAGGACGTAACACCCGAGTTTCTTGGCTTGCAGCTGGACGCGGTGTTCGAGGACATCTTTCCCGACGCGGTAAAGGTGGGAATGGTGTCCTCGTCCGAGCTGATTGAGGTCATCGCAAGCAAGTTGACGCAATACAAGGCGGCAAACATCGTGGTCGATCCGGTAATGGTGGCAACGAGCGGGGCGCGCCTTATAGAGGAGAGCGCGATCGAGACTCTTAAGGCAAGGTTGCTGCCGCTTGCAACGGTAATAACGCCCAATGTTCCGGAAGCCGAGATCTTGGCCGACATGACCATCGGCGGAGAGGCGGATATGGAGCAGGCGGCAGTGATCCTTCATGAGCGCTACGGGTGCGCAGCGTTGGTAAAGGGTGGCCACAGGATCAACGATGCAAACGACGTCCTGTATGGCGCCGATGTGGACCAGCCGATGTGGTTCAAAGGGAAGAGGATCGACAATCCCAACACCCACGGAACGGGATGCACCCTCTCTAGCGCCATCGCGTCGAACTTGGCAAAGGGGTACAGCCTTGCCGAATCGGTAGACAAGGCCAAGGCATATCTCTCCGGCGCTCTTGCGGCAATGCTCGACTTGGGAAAGGGCTCTGGCCCCATGGCGCACAATTTTGCTCTTGAGGAGGCAAGGTAGCATGAATGCAAAAAATGTGATGTTTGATGGGTACGCGGCGCAGTACGACGAATGGTTCATGAAAAACGACAACCTGTTTGCAAGCGAGCTCAAGCTGTTCCAAAAGGCTTTGGGAAACATCGAGGGAAAAAGGCTGCTATCGGTGGGTTGCGGCAGCGGCCTCTTCGAAAGCTACATCGACTGTACGAACCTTGAGGGAATCGAGCCGTCCGAGGACATGGGAAAAATCGCACAGAAGCGCGGCATCAAGGTCATAAGCTACAGCACGATAGAAGACGTTGACCTGGCGGACAGCACGTACGACATTATCTACTTCAACGGGAGCTCCAGCTACATTGCCGACCTCAGGCCCGCCTACGACAAGTGCAAGCGCGCCCTAAAGGAAGGCGGCAGGCTCGTATTGCTCGACGTTCCCAAGGAGAGCGCGTTCGGCTTCATGTACCTCCTTGGCAAGAGTCTGAACACCTACGACCATGAGTTCCTAGATGGCGCGATGCCCGAGCTTCCCTATCCGTTGGCCCTTGCCGCCAGCGGGGTTTGGCACACGACGGAAGAGAAGATCGGCGTGCTGAAGGATCTTGGCTTCGCGAACTTGTCCTATTATCAGACTCTGATAAAGAATCCCTTGTATACGAACGAAGAGCCGGAAGAGGTTTTGGAAGGCTACAAGAGCGGGGGATACGTTGCCATCGTTGCAGGGCAATAGGGGGTAACCGTGAAGCTCTCGAACGTATTGTACGAAAGCGTGCAAGAGCTGTGGGCACAGGCAGCAAACAAGCCGTTTGTCGTCGAGATGGCCAAGGGGGTTCTGGATGAGCGGCGTTATCGCCATTACATGATTCAGGACTATCTGTATCTGCTGGACTACATAGACATACTTGAGCGCATCCGGGAGCGCACAGACGATTTGGCGCTCGAGGAGTTTATTGGTTTCGTTATTGCGCAAACCAACAAAGAGACGATGCAGGTTCACGTTCCGCACATGAGAGCGCTTGACATCACGGAGGATGACGTGAATCGGTGCCCCAAATCCACTGCGATAATCGAATATATTGACTATATGCGCAGACAGGTTGAGGAAGAGGGCGTCCTTGCGGGTCTTACCGCCCAGCTTCAGTGTTCGTGGGTCTACGCCTATATTGGGCAGTGTATGGTGCAGAAGTACTCTGCGCAAATCGCCGCCTCGCCGTATAGGGGTTGGTTCGAGGCCTACACATGCGAGGATTATGTAGTGGCGAATCAAAAATGGATTGATGTTCTTGATGCGCAGGCTGCTGGCATTCAGGATGGCGAAGCAAAACAACTCTGCGAGATTTTCCAAACGTGCGCGGCATACGAAAACAGACTGTGGGATGAGCTCTATAGGTAGCGGCGTGGAGCAGGGGGCGGGTTTTCCGTTCCACGCCAAACCGCCCGACGTGATCCCTGTTCTATGTATAATTAGGCATATTCCTCTTTGTTTGCCAGCGAAAGGAAAAACATGCCGAACTTTACCGCAAAGGAATGGAACGCGAGCGGTGCCATATTTAGCTACGGGAAGATGGATCTTCGCTGCTTCGTGGTTGAGGTCGTACTGAGCGAGGACGTGCGTGGCGATACTCTGCAGACTGCTGTGGACAAGGCGTTGGTGCGCTTGCCCTACTACCGCCAGACGTTCGTGCGCAAAAAGGGCCTGTACTACTATGCCAGCAACGACTTGCCGTTTCTTGTGGCAGAATGCGACGAGGCTCGCGCAGTGGGCGGCGCAGGCACCAACTATCACATGGTGGACGTTACCTACTCCGCGCGTACGGTGCGCTTTGCCATGAATCACGCCTTTTGCGACGGGCTGGGCCTCAACCGCCTAATTGAGGCGACGCTCTACCACTACTTCTGCCTTAAGGATGGCAAGGAGTACGCGAGCGACGGAATCATAACCGAGGCGGTGCCCTACGACCCAGCCGAGGAATTTGACGCCTTTGCCACAAAGACCGGCGCAGACGTCGAGGAGCTCAAGAAGCTTTCTAGAGGCGAGGTGCGCTTCCGCCTGCCCGAGCTGGACGAGCAGGGCAACCAGGGACCCACCATGCATCGCCTGCCGCTTAAAGTGCGCACCGAGGACCTGCTGGGTTGGTGCAAGGCATGCGGAAGCTCGCCGGCCTCTGCGATTTCCGCGTTTGCCGCCCTAGCGGTGGAACGCGAGCATCATCCGAGCGAAGGCGTGGTAATGAACGTGCTGCCTTTTTCGTTGCGCAGGTTCCTACACGCAGAAAAGACCTTCAAAAACTGCAGTGCGGCGGTGTTTTTGCCCGTGAGGCCCGAAGACGCGCGAACCAAGTCCGCTGCTGAGCTTGCGGCCCAGTTGCGTGGGACGATGAAGGAGCAGATGGGTGAGGAAATGGCACTGTTGCTCTCGTCTTCCGTCAACATGATGACTCACCTGGGCAAAAAGATGCCCTTTTTCTTCCTTAAGACCAAGATATTCTCGATGCCGCAAACACGACCGCAGGACACGTTTTACGTGGACTACGTGGGCGGTCTTAAGACCCCTGGCTACGAGGACCAAGTAGTCGACGTACGCTATCTTAATGCCGACCCCTGTGGCGGCTCGGCCTTTATTCTTATGAGCGAGACGGCAGGCTACTTCCACATCAGCTTTTCGCAGACCTTTGCGAGCGATCGCTACCGTGAGGCTTTTTGTGCGGTGCTGGACGAGGCGGGTATAGCTTACGAGCTGCTGCCTGCAGAGACCTACCTTAACCCCTTGGCGGAGATGCCACCAAAGTAGCAAGAACAGGAGCTGGGTTTTCCGTTTCGGACCAATCAAGAGGGGTACTCCCCCTTGATAGGTTTGCGCCCTATCCGTGTGCCCAAACTGATAAAATCTCGTACAGAGAAGCAGAGCAGAAAGGTAGGCGCCATGGCTACACAGCCCGATTTCCAAATCAAAGAGCAGAATCTTAGCGGTGTACACAACTGCTTTCGTACCACGTCGCACCGAACCTATGTGGTGGAGGTGCATATATCCACGGACGTGCGCGGAGACGTCCTGCAGGAGGCGGTAAACGACGTAATTGAGCGTGCTCCCTACTTTAGCGATGCCTTGGTCGAGCGCGACGGCGACTTCTTCTATGCCAAGAACCCGCTTCCAATGGAGGTGACCGAGGGAGGCCTGCGTGCGGTGGGCGGTCCCGAGACCAACTGGCACTGCCTCGACGTGACCTACGAGGGCAACGTAATGAGCTTCTCGATGTTCCACGCCTTGTGCGACGGGTTGGGCCTCAACCTCTTTATTGAGTCTGTGCTCAACCGTTACTTCTGCCGCAAGGACGGGGTTGACTATCCTGCCGATGGTCTGCGCGTGCCGGGGCAGCCCATACTCGAAGGCGAGGAGACAGACCCCTATGGCAGGACTTACGAGGTCCCAGAGGACTACTCGAACGACATCTTTAGAGAGAAGTTCTATCACTTGCCCGAAAACGACGAAGATCCCTTGGATAACATGCTCGGCGTTAACTTCCGCGTGAGGGAGAGCGAGTTTATGGAGCTCGTGCGTTCGTGCCAGAGTTCTCCCGTTGCCACGCTGCAGGTACTTATGTCCGACGCGGTGTTGCAGGTTCACCCCAACACGGAAGAAACGATTGGCGCTCTAATACCAGCTTCTTACAGAAAGACTCTCGAAGTTCCCAACACGTTTAAGAATTGCGTGGGCGCCCTTCGCTTGGCGTATAGGCCAGAGCAGATGGCCAGTCTGGACTTTTCCGCACGATGCCAGCTCATGCGTCAGATTCTGCGTGAGTCAAACAAACCCGATGTCGCACGCTACACGGCAAATGCAATAGGTGGAGCCGTTCGACAGGTTAGCCAAGCAATGCATAGCTATCACGAAAAGCTACAGGTACTCAACTTTGCCAAGAACGCCAACAACGACACGTTTATGCTCGACTATGTGGGCGGCCTGCGCTCGCGGGGGTTTGAGGACCAGATTCTGTCCACGCACTACAAGGCTACAAACTTACAACCAAACATGAGAACCATTACGCTGTACATTACGGCAACGGCAGGCTATTTTGACATCGAGCTGGTGCGCGCCTTCCAGAGCGACGTGTATGTGGGCGCACTGGCCGAGCAGCTAAAGAAGCAGGGCATCGCCTTTACGCAGGGAGAGGAGAGCTCCTACATTACGCCAGAGAACGGCTTGATTGAAAGCTTGGGTTTACAGTAGGTTTGAGAGCGGAGCAGATGACTATGACCCATCTATCTCGTGTACGAAAGGGACTCGGCCGTATGGTTGGCCAGTCCCTCAAGTATGACCGGTCCATCTTGTTTACTCCAAATTCCTGGGCGTTTTGGCGTAACAACATCATGTGTTTTTGCGTGAACAACGTTCTGGGTCACTGCCTCGAGAGCCTCTACTGCAAGTTTATGGACAAGAGCTTTGGGATTATCGACGACACCTACGCCATTAAGTTTGACCCTTGGTACCATCCCTATTGGGTATACGGGATTGGTGGAGAGGCAATGACGCTTATCTTTGAGCCCATTAAGGAAAGAATTCTAAAGCGAAATAAGTCGCTTCCTGGCGCGATGCTCGAGACCTATGTTATTGCCGTGCTCGCCGCAATGGGGATGGAGCTGGGCTTCGGTCTTATGGTTAACCAGCCCGACGAAGACGGCAACTACCCCTATTGGGACAATTCCAAGCTACCGCTCAACATCTTTAAGCAGGCCTGGTTGGTAAACGATCTGGTTATTGGGGCAGTTGCCGTGGCGCATATATGGGTGGGCTACCCACTCGTTTGCAAGTTGATGAGCAGGCTTAGCGAGAGGGCGGCAAATGCGGTGTTCGCCGCAACGGTTGGCACGTTTGCCGCGGCTTGCGTTTCCTCGTATAGAAAGCTTATTAAGGACGGCCATCTCTAAGGCGGACTGTGACCAATCAAGGGGGAGTACCCCTCTTGATTGGCGCCAATCAAGAGGGGTACTCCCCCTTGATTGGTCTGTTCCACAAGTGATTCCATAATGTGCTTTAATAGGGCCACGGTTTTCCGTGGGTCAAAAATGAGGTAGCCATGCTTGGCAAAACAAAGATAACTATTCTTGTAATAACGATGCTCGTCGCGTTGGCCGTGATCATTTGGGCCATCGTTGCCTCCGTTACCGAACTCTCTACGGTGTGGTACTGGTAGGAGTAGGGGTCCCAAAAGGAACGAGGTCCACTTCCGCTCGCTAAATGCGTACGACTTTGCTGCCGTGAACCTCGCTCACGCCAAGAAGCGCTGCAATTCTCTGGGCATTTTTCCAGCTAATACCTCCGCCGGGAAGAATGTTAATTCTCCCGCATGTATGGTCAATAAGCTTTTGCAGGTGGGGTATGTTGTCCAGAATAGGCGTGGAGAGAGGGCCGCCATGGGTAAGTATGCGATCGACGCCCAGGCTGGAAAGCGTGTCTATAGCTCCCATCTGCTCTTCTTCGTCCAGCTCGTCGAAGGCCATATGGAAGGTGACGGCAAGCGGCGCGGCGCCATGCGATCCCTTTGCCGCGTCCACAAGACGTTTGGTAAGCTCCTCGTCAATGCCTAAGCATCCGTTCTCGCTGCGCCGCAGGCAACCAAACACCACGCCAGTAACCCCAAGCTCGCGCGCACATGAAATGTCGTCCAGCATGATGTGTGCCTCGGCCTCGTTATAAACAGAGTTCCCGCCGCGCGGTCGCACCATTGCCATAACCTTAACGTCGTGCTCGCGAGCAAACGCTACCGCCGACTTTATGACTCCGTACGAGGGCGTGGTCCCACCAACGGCCAGATTGTCGCAAAGCTCGATGCGTTGTGCGCCACAAGCGACCGCCGCGGGAACCAGTGTCATATTCTCTGCGCAGAACTCCTTGATTAACATCGACGACTCCCTCCGCTAATCCCGCCGAAGCCAGCGCTCTGGATAGCACGTTTCCACGGCCTCGCAAACCATGCCCGCCAGGTCGTCGTTAGGCCCAAACAGGGACACGTACCCCTCGAGGCTCTTGGCCTTCTCTCGCAGCATGCCACGCCTGTTAAGAACGAACATGTGGCACTTGCGCTTTCCGTTCTTGGCGTCCTGGATCATGTTTGCGCCAGAGGAGTTGCCGTCGAGGGCGACGAGGACCGAGGGCCTGCGCTTAAAGATTTCGTAGGCGACGCTCTTGTAGATGCCCATGGGGCTGGGCTCGATGGAAACCCGTACGTGTACCCCGGACCGAATGAGAGCCTCGGCCTCCTTCTGACCAATTTGGGCTGGCACGAAGGCGTAAATGTCGAACCGCTCACGGTTGCGCTCGACCACATAGCGCTCGTAGCCCGATAGGCTGTGGCCGACCACAAGGAACATCTTGTTGGGGTCTCCCTTGGCAAGGACGTTGTCCAGCAGGTCACAGATGTCGCGCCGCCGCCTGGTAACGTGTCGGTCGTTGTTAAAGGACCCGCCTACGAGGATAACCGGCACTCGGTCGCAGGGCAGCTCCTCAATAGTATCCGAGAAAACAACGGTACTAATCATGGTGTTCGGTATGTCCAGCAAGGTCTCCTCTGGAGGTTGTTGCACCAGCATCTTTGCTGTGTAGAAGGCCTCGACGCCTTCCGTTCCCGCCTCCTGGGCAAAGGTCCGCATCTTCTGTTCGAGAGCGGCCAGGCTCCTGCGCCGTACCGTGTCCTCCGCCCGATGCATGGCAACGAGCTCCGCCTCCGTAAGGTTGAGCGTCTTTTGGAGCGCGAGCTGCTCGTCGATCGAGTCCGTCCCATATATGGCTCCGCCGTCCGTCCCCTGCACGCAAGGCACGCCCGCCGCCAGGTACTGGCGTAGGGGATGGCGCTCCAGCTGGCTCAGGTTGTTTAGCCGGACGTTCGAGGTTATCTGGAACTCCAGCACGGCTCCGCTGTCTCGCAGGTCCTCAAGCAGCTGCCGTCCCTTGTTCGACGAAAGGTTTCTGGTGTAGAGCCCATGGCCAATCCGAACGAGGGGCATGGGTTGACCAGGTGCAAGCCCCTCTCGCACACATTTAATAGCGTTGGCCACGTTGTCTCGCAGACCGTCGTTTTCGCCGGCGTGGATGCGAATCGTAAAGGTGGGGTGGTCTGCCGCAATCCGGTCGAGCTCTGCCACCAGCGGTGCCAGATCGCGAATGTCGTTTATCTCCTCGCCAACAATGTCGCTGCCCGCCACGTACGGGTCTCCCGCCACTGCCCGAATTGCCTGCAGGTTTTTGCGCAAATAGTCGTCTGGAGCAATCTTGTCCCTAATAATCGTGAGTGGCGTTCGCCGCACCGCGGCAAGGAACCGCAGGGTAACCCCAGTCTCTTGTCTTATGGCGGGCATTACCGCATGGACTTGGGCCAGCATGTGCGGCGCATCCTCGGGCTTCGCGAGGGTCGTGTCAGAAATCTCCGCATAGTCGATGCCGCATGCGGCGTAGCTCCGTGCAATCCACAGTAGCTTGTCTTGAAAAACGCTGTTTGCAGAGAAGACCGGGTGGTTTCGGTCTCTTGCCATTGTGGTAAGGGCCTTGACTACCTCGTGGTCGGGGATGCGCTCAATGCCGTCCATCTGGATGGGGTCTTTTGCAGGCACCCCCTTGCAAAAGACGTAGCGGTACAGGTAGACCTTCTCGAGGTTGGTAAATACGGCCTGCCCGTCCTTCATAATGGCCAGCGACGCCCTGATCCTGGGAATGTTGTATGCCGCGTTGTCCAGGTTCTGCAGTATGAGGGAAGCGAAGTTCAAAAATGTTCCGTCGTCGATCCTGCGCTCCAGGTACTTGCCCTTAAGAGGGGAGTTGCAGAGCCGCGCCGCCGCTTGGGCCCGTCGCGTGGACAGGAGCTTCTCCTGCGCGGGCGACACCCGCAGCCCCAGCTTTTTGATGTAGTAGAGCGGGTAGCGTATTTGGTGATGGATGCCTAGGGCAATAAGGACGTCTGGGTCCAGGTTGGCGTTCATGTGGGTATGCAGGTCGGTGCGGAACTTGCACTCGCGCAGGATGTAGGTCTTTACGACGGTCTTGCGGAAGTCCTGCCGGTAGTCCTTGGTCTGGCTCATGAGCGTCTTTGCGATGGCGGGTATGGATGCCTTTCGTTCGATCCTGCCGTCTGGGTAGATGTTGGCGACCTTGGTGTCGAGCAGGCGAAAGACATAAACCATGCGGTTGCTGCCATCGATGTAGCAGGGCAGCGTGCCGCGGATCACCCTGAGGCCGTCCTCGCCGATTCCAAGCTCCAGGTCGCATAGAGAGGCAAGGTTGGCAATGAGATTGCCCGTCCCGTGGTTCGGTGTCCTAAGCACGTAGTGCAGTTCGTTCCCCTCGCGAAAGAGGTCGACAACAAGATCTTTCTCCTTGTCGAGGTAGAAATGCCCGAATTCCTCCATGCGTTTGCCCTCCATTGCCCAGTCGTAAGGGCATGATATCAAACACTGCGCGTGGCCTGCGAGCGCACGCTAAGTCATACGAGTCGGAGATGGATGCAGTCCCGCTGGAGCACGGTGCCGTTGGGCCCAGTGTTATACTGTTTTATATATACGGTTTCTGTAAGACGATTTTGAGAGATTGACCTATCAAAGGGGGGTACCCCTCTTGATAGGTCCGGCCTTTGCTTAGGGGCAGGCAAGAGGAGAGCGGCTGCTCAGCAGGATGGATTAACGTTTGCAAAAAGGAGTTGTTTTATGCGCTACATGGCTTTTGCGTTGCTTGTTTTTGTTGGGCTTATGCTGCCAGGATGTAGTGCTCAGCAACCAGCAGCGCCAACGCAGTCAAAAGCCGAAGCACCGCAACAGGCAGACTTTACCACCAAGCAGGTACCCGTGTTTCGCGAAAAGCTCACGGACGAGAAGGCGAACCTGCGTTTTTATGCCGACATGCCAAACGTTGCGTACATTAACATCGCGGAGTTCTACAAGCTGCAGCTGCCCAAGGGCACGATGGACGCAAAGATCCAAGATGACGGCACCTGGCTGCTTACGACCCATACCGGCGCCGATGCATCCAAGGCCATGGAGTACGGTACGGGTGGCACGGCGGTCGTCGACTTGGCAGCCGGCACAATAACCTCGCCCAACCTGCCTGCCTTTACTAACGTGATGTCGCTGGTGCAGGATGGCATGGACAACGTGTACTTTGACGGCACGGAATTCACGAAGATCGCGAGCGTGGAATACGACAAGCCGGCCGATACCGCCGTTATTGACCTGAGCAAGTACGGCATCGTTCCGCGCGCCGACGATGACGGCGTGTGGCTGCCCGTGCAGACGCTCGCTACGATATTTACGAGCCTTAACTATGACTTTGTTACGTTTAACGGGCAGAAGCTCTACATCAGCAACGACAACACCATGCGCCCTCTCAAGGAGCGCGACCCAGAGTATAGCGATCCTATCTATTCGCAGCCTGAACGCCCGGATGATGTAATCAAGTTCGATTACGGCCAGCTGTGTCTCGCGTTTGGTGAATTCTACGGAAAGCCGGCCTCCGCGCCGGACGTGCTAAAGGAGCAGGGCCTCGATGCCTTTCTTAACAGCCAGGGCGATACCGGCAAGGCCGTAAAGGATGCGCTCATGTCCAAAGATCCCGTTGAATACCTGCGCGGATACGACGGCCTCCATAACCTGCTTAACGTGGACGGCCACACGGTAATAGAGATTGCGAAGAGTGCCAATTTAGAAAAGAGCAAGGTACACGAGGATCTATACAAGAGGTATCGCGAGCGTTCGGACAACGGCGACGACCTGCTCAACCAGCTTGCGGCAAAGAAGCGGGCCAACGACGAGCCGAATCTTGTGGCCGCGCACGAGCGCCGTGAGTTGTCGAAGAAGGCATATGGCAAGAGCGTCTACGTTAAGCAGGGCAATACCGCGGTAATTGTGCTCGACTCCGTGGATAATGTGGACTTTAAAAAATGGCATGAGTTTTTGAATGACGAGGGGCCGCACCCGACGAGCACCGAACCCATAAAGGATCCCTCTCTGCCCACCAACGGAAACGTGGACAGCGTTGCCATCTTCCTCGAGGGCATCGAGCGTGCGAAGGCAGACCCCGAGGTCAAAAACGTCGTCATTGACGTGAGCAACAACGACGGTGGCTCGGACGATGTCGTTTTGTTTATAACGAGCATCATCGCCAATCGCCAATACGAGAGATTCCAGAACCCACTAACGGGGCAGACGATTACCGAGCGTTACGACGTGGATCGCAATCTTAACGGCATGTTTGAAGGGACGAGCGATCAGGTGGACTATTCCGACCTCAACTTTGCCTTGCTCACCAGCAAGTACTCTTTTTCGTGCGCCAACATGCTCGCCTGCATTTTAAAGGACGCCGGCATCCCCATTCTTGGTGAGCGCTCCGGTGGTGGGAGCTGCAGCGTGCAGTTTCAGATGACAGGCGATGGCCTCACATATCAGAATTCATCGTGGCTCGTCAGACTCATAAACGACGCAGGCGAGGACATGGACGCCGGTGCAGCGTTGGACGTAGACCTTATTGAGCGTGCTGGTTCAAAAAAGGTGCAGCGCGAGTTTGACGACAAAACCACGGGCAGGCATTTGAAGGCTGAGATATATGACTACTCGAGCTTCTATGACCCGGTCGTCCTCAATCAGGTGATGAACGAGCTCTACTGATTGGTGATTGCACAGCGCCTCCGGTACAGGCGCGGCATGGTCGAAGCATATATAGCTCCTATCCTTCGGGTGGACGCACAAGACGCGCCGCCAGTCGACGCCAAGGATGTTCATGCGGAGGAGCGCAGACAGGACTACGGTTTACGTCAGGTTCTGCTGCCGTCGCGTCGCCTTAGATAATCGGCGAGCATAGGCACCACAAAGCACAGCTCACCCCTGCGAGGGGAGATAACGATTCCCGCATCGATAAGTCGCTTACGATATGACTGCACGCTGCCCTGCGACATGCCAAGTCGTTTTTGTATGTCTGCAGTCTTCGACGTCCCATTGTCTTGTGCCATCGCCTCAAGAAAGGCTATATCAGTTTGAGAAAGAGGCCGTACCATAGGGAGGAACACGTTCTCGTCCAAGTCGGCACGTGCAAGAATGAGCGCCTCGTCCAAGGTCTCCGAGGTTATCTGCTCGCCATCGTTTGTAAGACTTACCAAGTAATAGCCAATGAGTTGCAACATATAGGGAAAACCTTCTGTTGCAGCTGCGGCATCTCGAAGTGTCTTTATCGCAATGCTCCGCCCAGAACGGCTGAATGCGCTTGAGTAATACTGCCTCACGGATGACTCGGCGATTGAGCCAAGCCGGACCTTTGTTGCCCTATTCAAGAACGTTAGTGTCTCCTCTTCCAAAAGTGCGGAGACGACGGAGGGAAGGCCGGCCATTATGAGTGCGAGGTTCCTGCCATCGCCAGCTAACTCCTGATAAGCGGTGGCGAGTTGTCGCATGGGCTCGGAATTAGGGCGCACTTCGTCTACGAGTATTACGACACCAAGATTCTTTTCCTCAAGGCGCTCACAGACCATGCCGAGTTTAGTTTTGAACCCATACGATTGTCGTGCTTCATCTGTAAAGGTTAGGCCAAAGGAGAACCCCAATGCACCAGCACTAAATCCCTTAATAGGTGGCTTTTTTTGGGCAATCATTAGGTTTCCCGCATGCTGAAGGCCGTCAAGAATGTTGTCGAGCAGCGCTGTACCACAGGTGGTTCGCACGGCAACAAATCCTTTGGAGTCCGCTAAGTCTGATGCTTCCAGAAGCATTGCGGTTTTTCCCATGCCTCTTTGGCCCGTAATCAGTACTGCTCGCTCGCGCATGCCTGGATAGCTGTCGAAGCATTGCACAAGGGTGTTGAGCGCTGCGTCTCTGCCAACTAGGTTTTCGGGCTTATTGCCAAATGAGGGGCGAAAAATCGGAGGTTCGGCCATGCGTGCTCACATTCGTTGTGTTCGTTATCTTTCGTTATTCTTCGTTATCTTTCGTTATTCTTCGTTATCTTTCGTTATTCTTCGTTAAACCTCCATCCGTCGACTGGGTTTTAAGCCGCCTATCAACAGGGGTACTCCCCCTTGATAGGTTACAAAGCACAGCTCACCCCTGCAAGGGGATAGTATCCCCTCTATGCACACCACTCCACCACGAGCTATCGGACAGCTTCAGAGTGGTTATCATGGCGCTACGCCCACCATAAGAAGACGCTAAGAGACGTCGCACCAGCTTTGGACAATGTTTGAAGGCATTGAGGGCTTTCTGCCTTCCGTGCGGCATAACACCTACAATGGCGGGCAGCGAAAAACGAAGGGATGCTACCATGCAAGAGATGATTGATATTTACGACAACAACAAACAGCCCACGGGCGAGACCATGGCTCGCGAGGGGGCCTTTCTGCACGAGGGGCAGTACATGCTCTACGTGCTGGCGCTCATTGAGGATGCGCAGGGGCGGTTCCTTATTACGCAGCGTTCGCTCGACAAGCACTGGGCTGCCGGTTGGTGGGAGATTACCGGCGGCGGCGTGCGTGCGGGCGAGACGTCGGCACAGGCGGTGCGGCGCGAGGTGCCCGAAGAGGTTGGCCTGATGGTGAGCGGAGAAGTGCCCGCACCTATCTACAGCTACGAGAACGTTGACCTCAAGCGTGGCGACAACTACTTCGTTGACATATATCACCTGCACCTGGACTTCGAGGAGTCGGACGTGCATCTTTTGGACGGCGAGGCCGTGGACTTCCGCCTGGCAACCTGGGAGGATATTACAGAGCTTGCCAACCAGGGCATCTTCTTGCACTACGAGCGCCTGTGTCAGGCGCTCGAGGCGGAGGGCGTTCTGTAGTTGGAACAGGCTCGTCTGCCGGTGCGGGCGCAGCTTCTTGCCATCAAACCTAGTATGATTCCGTGGACTATACTTCGCGAATGATAACAGACGAATGCAAGGCAGGCCGCCCTTCCCAGCTCGCAGTTCCTCGAGGGACTGGCTGTTACGGGCACAGAAGTGAATAACGCTCGCGACCAAGTGACCAGCTGGGCAAAGGGACTTGCTATATCCTTGGTGGAGGAGGGCTAAACCGTACAATATGCAAATCTGTGCGGTTAGGAAGTACTCCCGATGGGCACTTTGTTTACGAGGACACGGGTGTGCTCGTAATTGGCGGACGAGTGGCGCTGAATGCGGGTTGCGCTCGATGCGGTTATACTGTATGTGTGTTATATACAAAAAGTCGTGCTTTATGGAAAAGGGGAGAACAGCATGAAAGTGGTTGGGAAGATTGCCGCGTCCGAAAAGACGTACGCGAACGAGTTCTTTGGCATGGAGCTCACGCTGCCTGAGGGCTTCTCGTTCTACGATGAGGGGCAGATGGCCGAGCTAAACGCGAGCATCGGCGAACTGCAGACGGATGAGGACGTTATAAAGGCGCTCGACAGCGGACTGGCGTTCTTCGACATGGCGGCCGCCACCACAATCGGCACGACCGTCAACGTTGTAATTGCGCATGCCGGTACGCCCGATGTACAGGCTCTCGATGCAGCCGCGTATCTTGAATCTGCAAAGGCGGGCCTTGAGTCCCAGCTCACTTTGGCAGGCGCCGAGCTAAAGGATGCCCAGGTCCGCACGTATAAGAACGACAAGACCAAGGACGAGTTTGCCTCCATGAAGGTCCAGTTCGAGATACAGGGCGCTCTAATGTACGAAGAGCTCGTTTGCCTGAGGGCGGACGACTACTTTATGACCATCTCGGTTACGGGGCCGGATAAGGCTGAGCTCAACAAGATACTGGAGAACCTAACGCTCACCAAGTAGCGCAAACTCGCAGTCTCCCATGTGATGGAGCCCGGCGAGGATGGCGTAGTGCACAACCCGTACCGCGTGCAGTTCCTCCGCGACCACATTGTGGGGCGCGAGGCAGTTGCCGACGGCGTTGACCTGCGTGGGTTAAATGCCATTAGAGCGAATAGCGATACTAGTGTTTGAGCTCATCCGATAGGTAGCCGTCGCTCATGCAGTGCAAATCCGAAACACCCTCGCGCATGAGCAGGTACGTTTGCGAGCCATAGAAGAGCCGAAGTGCGTCATCGCCTGAGGTGCGTACAGAGATGGCAACGCTGCTCTCCGAGATATCTTTGGCGCCGCCAGGCAAGGAGCTCACCGTAGCGGCGTACTTCCATGCGGTCTTCGAAAACATCCACCCATTCTCTGACGGAAACGGACGCTGCGGCAGGGAGCTCATGAACTACTTATTGCTCATGCGTAACCATCCCCCCGTTGTAGTATTTGAGGACGATCGAATCGCCTACTTTGGCGCCTTGGAAGCGTGGGACGTGGAGCGCGACCTCGAGCCCATGAAGGCCTTCCTCAAGGCCGAGGCTGTGCGGACGTGGCGGCTTGGATAGCGTTATATGCCCTACAGGCGAATGCCAAGCCGGATGGCGAAGTGCACGGTTCGGACATCCGTTCTCCGCCTGCAATGCCGCGTCCGGATGCTGACGCGCAGCGGGACGGTTTCGGGGCACATACCGTGGGTGGCGAGGAGACGGCGCGGGGCCTGTGCGCAGACGATTTCACGGTCCTAGACTACGGCGACAACTACGTCTACCCCGGCTTCCCGGAAGCGCACTGTCACCCAGGCGGCGCTCGAGCGCTTTGGCATCGACCAAACGTGCGCCGAGAAGTGGACCTGGCGTTTGCGTACGCGGGGGACGTGCCCGACTTCTCCCTGCAGGACTGCTGGCTGCAGGTGCCGGAGATTACGAAGGACGTCGACACGTTCTACATCTACTCGACAGCCTACATCGAATCAAGCTTTGCCGAGGGCTCTTCCGATTACGTGTTTGGGAATGTAGCCGATCGTGAGCGGCTTCCGTGGCAAGACGCCTAGCTGCTATTATCTGTGTGCGGCTTGGCGAGGACCGCTCTGTCGGTCTTGGGGAGTAAGCCGCGCGGCCCTTCCAAACATGACGCAGTATCGAGCTATGTAGGCCTTTACCTGCAGTTTTGCGGTCTTACAAGGCTCTGCTATAATGAACGCACACGGGGAGCTGGGGATTTGGCCTGGCTGAGAGGAGCGACCAAATCGCTCGACCCTCAAACCTGATCTGGGTAATGCCAGCGTAGGGACCAATAAACTCTTGGAGGGGTCCCACACTAAGCGGGGCCCTTTTTGCTCCGCAGAGAGGAACGACCATGAGAAGAAGCGTATCGCGAAGGACGTTCGTGGCTGCAGGCGGAGCAGCGGTTGCAAGCATGGCGCTTGCCGCGTGTGGTGGAGGGGCGCAGGGCGGCCAATCCGCAGCGGCGAACTCCGCTACAGGCAGCGCCGGCGTGACCAACAAGATAACATTCTGCCTGGACTGGGCGCCCAACACCAACCATACTGGCGTCTACGTGGCGCAGAACAAGGGCTACTTTGCCGACGAGGGCCTGGACGTGCAAATCGTGCAGCCTGCCGAGGATGGGGCCGAGGCCATGATTGGTACCGGCCAGGCTCAGCTGGGCGTGAGCTTTCAGGACTACATTGCCGGCGCCCTTGCCTCGGGAAACACTGGCCTTACGGCGGTGGCTGCCATTATCCAGCACAACACCAGCGGCATTATGAGTCGCAAGGAGGACGGTATAACGCGTCCCGCGGCCATGGAGGGTCACACGTACGCGACGTGGGAGCTGCCCATAGAGCAGGCCACGCTCAAACAGGTTGTGCAAAAGGACGGCGGCGACTACTCCAAGATCAAGCTTGTCCCCAACACCGTGGACGACGAGGTGGGCGCCCTTAAGGCAAAGATGTTCGATTCGGTGTGGGTGTACGAGGGATGGTCGGTGCAGAACGCCCACGTTAAGAACTTTGACGTCAACTACTTCAGCTTCATTTCCATCGACGAGGTGTTCGACTACTACACGCCCGTCATTGCCGCAAACATGGAGTTCGCGAAGAAGAACCCCGAGGCCGTTAAGGGCTTCCTCCGTGCGGCAAAGAAGGGCTACGAGTTCGCGATCTCCAATCCGGACGACGCCGCGCAAATCCTGTGCGACGCGGTGCCTGAGCTCGATGCGGCGCTGGTAAAGCAGAGCCAGGCGTTTTTAGCCGGGCAGTATACGGCGGACGCTGCGAGCTGGGGCGTTATAGACGGCGAGCGCTGGAAGCGATTCTTCACGTGGCTCAACGACAACAAGCTCGTTGAGGGCACGCTCGACGTCAATGCCGGCTGGACCATGGACTACCTGCAGTAGGCGTGCGCGCAATGAGCGAGCAGGCAAACACGCCCATACTCGAGGCGCAGGACCTCACGCTTAGCTGGGACGGGGGAAAGACCATCGTTGCCAGCAACGTGAGCCTGCATGTGGACGCGGGCGAAACGGTATGCTTGGTGGGTAGGTCGGGCGGCGGCAAGACCACTATCCTCCATGCGCTATCTGGCCTCACGCGTCCCGTTGCGGGCAAGGTCCTTCTTCATGGCAAGGACGTGACGGGGGAGCCCGGCCACGTAAGCTACATGCTGCAAAAGGACCTGCTCCTTCCACATCTTCGCATCATTGACAACGCATGTCTTCCGCTCACGCTTGCGGGAATGCCGCGCAATGAGGCGCGCCAGAAGGCTGCCGAGCTGTTTGGCCGCTTTGGGCTGGAGGGCACGGAGCACAAGTGGCCCAGCCAGCTTTCTGGCGGCATGCGCCAGCGCGCGGCGTTCCTGCGCACCTACCTAATGGGAAACAACGTTGCCCTGCTCGACGAGCCCTTTAGCGCGCTCGACGCAATTACGCGCGTTGAGCTGCGGTCTTGGTACAACCAAATGGCCCATGAGCTCGGCATTGCCTCGCTTGTAATTACCCACGACGTAGACGAGGCGGTTGCCATGGCCTCGCGCGTGTATGTGCTGCACGGGACGCCGGGCGTCCTTACGGAGCTCGAGGCCAACAAGGACGAGATCCTGTTGCTGTTGGGGTAGTTGGTGTGCCCAGAGGGGATGCTCCCCATCGGGTACATCGCTGTTTGTCCTCTCCCGTACACAAACGGTGTGCCTATTGGGGATGCTCCCCATCGGGTACATCGCGGATAGTCCCCACATAATGAGACATATTTTCCGCGATGTACCCGTAGGGGAGTATCCCCAATAGGCACACCACTCCGTAAGCCGGCGGGGACATCTCCTTTCTAAGGATTCGCGGTACGGCGTTCAAGCAGCTGGCTCAGAACCGAGATAAGCATGAGCGCAGCGCTTATCACGAAGAACAGGGGCAGCCAGGGTGAGGTGGTGCCGTATATTTCCAACACGCCGGCAAAGCAGCACCCAAGCGTGAGCGTAAGCACCGCACAAGCCCACAGCTGGCTTGCGGTCCAGCTTACATGCATCCTTGTGCGGGCGATTGCCATGGCAGGCACAGCGCCCGTCAAGAGCGGCACCGCACACAGTCCTACCATCCACGGGGAGTACACCTCGTGGCTAAAGTACTCGTATATTGCCGAGAAAACCGCGCATCCCAATGCGGCCAGGGCATAGTGTCGTACCGACCTTATTGCAGGATTCTGTTCGCTAGATAACGTAAACAATGTCGGTCACCTCTCTTTCCTTTATGGAATTGCCGTTTGTGGTGGGCTTGTTTACCACGTTGCCCTCAAAGACCATGGTGGAGGAGCCGCCGCCGTCCAGGTTGTAGGCGCACTCCACGCCAAGCTCACTTGTCATAAACGTTGCCAGGTTGCTGAGCGAAAGGCCCTCGGATTCGTCCGTTCGGCCGTCGGAAACCACGAACACGTAATGGCCGTCTGCCACCTTGCCAATGGCCGTGCGCGGGTTGGAGGCTTTTGCCCGTCCCACTTCTTCGCCTTCCGAGACCGTTACCATGCCATCCTGCACTAGCCCGGGACCAAACGAGAGTACCTGCCAGGCGCCGGCATCCACAAGCTCCTGTGCGCTTACGTCGCCTTCGCGGATAATCTCAAAGGTCCCGTCCTTGTAAATAACGAGGTCTTCCTGGTCTGATCCCGCGGACTCCGACCTGTAGAGCACACCGTTTCGCACAACGTAGCCTTCGTTGCGCATTCCGTAGCAGTCGCCGTTTATGGCCAGTAGCGCTTCGTTGCTTGATGCAATGTCGGACGTCGCAGCGCTTACGTTGCGCCCGTAGCTGTTGTTTGCAAATGCCGAGAGCAGGCTTGTGGCGTCGCTGGCGTATACGTCGGCCACATATATGGTGGTGTTGTTGTACGTGTAGGTCTTGAGTTCGACGTCCGTGTTTTGACTCGTGTTCTGCTCTGCCTTAGTGCTTAGGCCTCCGGCTTCCTGTGCGGCCATGCTTTCTGCCTTTGGGCTTACTACAGCAAAGCTCTTCTGGATTACAAATGTGTCCAGCACCACGTATGTGGAGAGCGCTGCAGCAAGAACTACATAGCACGCGAAAATCGGAAAACGTTTTTGCTTAGTCATGGTCCTTACCTCCTTTTGCTTCTAAAGACAAATCGGTTTTGGAGCAGCCAGCTAACCGTAAACGACGCCACTTCCACAATCAGCTTGGCCACAAGGGCTGGCAAACCAAGCACGCCCGTTAGCGCTGCGAGCCCCAGCGTGTTGCCAGCAAGCAGGCCCACGGCGAGCGTGGCATAGCGGGGTGCCGTTTTTGCGACGGGCTCATTGCTGTGGAACACCATGGTGCTATTGAGCGCAAAATTGAAGGTGGCGCTTGCACAGCGGGCGAGCACGTTGGCCGCCAGCAGCCCGGCGGTTCCCAGTTGCCCAAGCAGCGATGCGAGCATGCCAAAGAGCACGAAGTCAAAGATAAAGCTGGAAAACGAGGCAGCCGCAAACTTGAGTATGCCGGCATAGATGCGCAGTGAGTCGCGAACCGGACGAAAGTGCGATGTGGGATTGCCCTCTTCGTAAACCGTTTGTATCTCGATCTCGTGAATGCCCACCTCGTGTTCGGGGCAAGCCAAAAGAACGTTCATCTCGTACTCGTAACGCTCGCCACTCACGTCTGCCAGAAGAGAGATAAGGTCTGCCGTAAAGGCACGCAGCCCCGTTTGCGTGTCGCTTATCCACGTGCCCGAGGTTAGGCCATAGACCAGGCGGGTAATCTTGTTGCCAAACTTGCTTCGCAGGGGCACACCCGCGTCGTCAAAGGACCTGCAGCCCAAAACGACGGTGTGGGGATTGCGACTGGCCTCGCGCGCGCACCGTATGGTGTCGGCTACCTCGTGCTGGCCCGTCGGCATCCACCGTTACCACCACTGTGTCCTGTGGATAATGCTCCTGTATGTAGCGCATCCCCAGCTTGAGCGCATAGCCCTTTCCATGGTTTACGCCGTACGAGAGCACGATGGAGTCTTGTGTGGCACGGCGAAACATGTTGCGGTACTCCAAACCGCTGCCGTCGTCTACCACCACACGATCGATGCCCTCGCGACGTAGGCCCTCCAATACATCAAACAAGATGCCGTCTGGCTTAAATGTTGGAATGAGTGCCACAGTTGTCATGCTTGCCTCCTTTATCGCTGTCGGGCGTAAGGAGACCTTATGGCGCGAGCCTTAAGCGCACCTTAGGGATTGCATCGCTACAATCAATGATTACAAGGCTAATATGTTATCTAAGCTAGCTGAATACTTGCTGATAACTACAAAGCTAGGAATGTCTTTCACAAGCAGTGCTCTTTGGGAATATCCCCTAAGAGTGCCCGCCCCAAGCGAAGGGCGAGGCCGCAAGGTGCCATGGAAAGCAGCCGCGCGCAGTTCCGCAGTGAAACGAGGACTGTTTGAGCACGGCGCTTGTCCATGGCACCTTGCGGCCTCGCCCTTCGCTTGGGGCGGGCATGGCTCGCCGCAGGACGCTCGTGCGTGTTACAGCTTAAAAACCACCTCAATCGAGGGATCGACCAACGAGGCAAACGTCTTGCCGTCTTCGGCCGTGCCGGCTACGGTGCCGTAGTGCTCGGGTATTGCGACTGCAGGCTTGAGGGCGTTTACGAAGGCGGCTGCCTCGCGAGCGTCCATGGTGTAGGTTCCGCCTACGGGCACGAGTGCGATGTCGCACTCGATGTCGTGGTTCTCGGGCAGGTCGTCGGTGTCGCCCGCCACATAGACGCGCTTGTCGTCTATCGTAATCACATATCCCATCCACGCCTCGTCCTTAGGGTGGAACTTCTTGGAAACGTTGTATGCGGGAACGGTGTCTATTGGAATGCCTGGGTAGGGCACCGCGTGCTCGTAGGGAACCAGAAACGCGGCGCTCTCGTTGGTAAAGCCGGCTTCGATAAAGGCGACCATCTTGGCTGCCGGCATAACGAACGAAGTGTTGGGCTTTCTTACCTTGGCGATGTCTTCGGGCGAAAAGTGGTCGAAGTGCGTGTGTGTTATAAGGATGAGGTCTGCGTCGTGGGGCTCGGAGTCGAATCCGTACGGGTCGACGTAGACCACCGCTCCCTGCTTGTTCTGCAGGCGTATTGAGCTATGCGTGTTGATGGTTATAAAGCTAGTGTCCATGGTTTTCCTCCCGAAATAGAAAATGGACGCCCTTTGTTGTGGACTGTTGCGCTACAGCGACAAGAACGCCTGGTATCCGCGATACGCCTCGTAGAGGTCTGCCTTGGAGATAACCTCCCAGGGAGCGTGCATGGAGAGCACGGGCACGCCGCAGTCGATAACACGAATGCCGTACTCGGCCAGAATGTACGCAATGGTGCCGCCACCGCCGAGGTCAACCTTGCCCAGCTCCGCGGTCTGCCAACTAACGTCGTGCTCGTCCATTACCTTGCGAATGAGCGCGACGTATTCGGCATCGGCGTCGTTGGATCCACTCTTGCCGCGGCTGCCGGTAAACTTGTTGAACGCGAGACCCTTGCCAAGATACGCGGCGTTCTTAGGCTCGAAGGCGCTTGCGAAGGAAGGGTCGAAGCCTGCGGAGACGTCGCTCGAGAGCATGTACGAGTTGGTGAGGCAGCGGCGCAGGGCAAGCGATCCCTCGCCATAGCCGGCGAGTGCCAGGACCTCGGCCACCACGTTCTCGAAAAAGCGGCTGGTCATGCCCGTGGATCCAACGGAGCCGATCTCCTCCTTGTCCACGAGGATGGTGAGCGCGGTGCGCTTGGGCGTCTTGTTGAGGCCCAGCTGAGCGCAGAGGCTGGGGAAGGAGCACGAGCGGTCGTCGTGCCCGTAGCCCAGAATCATGGAGCGGTCGAAGCCGAGGTCGCGTGCGGGACCAGCGGGCACGATCTCGAGCTCTGCGGAAAGGAAGTCCTCTTCCTCCATATCGTAGTAGTCCTTGAGGATGCTCAGCAGATTCTTCTTTACCGCGTCCTTCTTGTTCTCGTCGTCCTCGCCTTCGATCACGAGCGGCTTGTGGCCAACCAGAAGGTCGAGCATCTCGCCCTCAATTACCTCGGAGGCCTTCTTTTGCAGCTGCTCCTGCGAAAGGTGGATCAGAAGGTCGCTAATAACGAACACAGGATCGGTCGGGTCCTCGCCTATGCAAACGGGAACGACGGTGCCGTCCTTCTTCGCCACCACGCCGTGGATGGCCAGCGGCAGTGTGACCCACTGGTACTTTTTTACGCCGCCGTAATAGTGGGTGTCCAAATAGGCGAGGTCGTTCTTCTCTTCCAGGGGGTTCTGCTTTACGTCCAGGCGTGGCGAGTCCACGTGCGCGCCAAGGATGTTGATGCCCTTGGTAAGGGGCTCCGTGCCCAGCTCGACGAGGATGAGGGACTTGCCGCGGTTGGAGGCATACACGCGTGCGCCTGGCTCGAGCTTCGCGCCCTGCTCGATGAGCTCGTCCAGGTTCGCGTAGCCTGCGTCCTCTGCCAAGCCAATGGCCGAGGCCACGCACTCGCGCTCGGTCTTGTTGTTGCTTATAAATGCCGTATAGGCGCTGGAAAACTCCTCGAGCTCCGCGAGTTGTGCGTCAGAGTAGCTCTCCCATGCGTTCGGTCGTTCCATTTTGTGCTCCTTTTGCCATTTCTCATAGTTCCTTGCATGAACCATTGTGCCACGAACGCATGGATGTGGGGTGTTGGGACTTCAAATGGCCAATTCGAGCACACTCCTTGCGCATTCCAACGTACGGGGGACCCCGGCGCTTTCTAAAAGTGCATATTCTTTGGCTTGCCAAATCTCGCTAACTCGTGTTTTACCGTTTTTGATGTAAGGAATGTACACTCGATAAAATGCGTGGTGTACATTCCTTACATCAAAAACGGTAAAAAGCCAGTTGGCATTCGCTGAGCGAGTAAAGAATATACACTTTGGTAGCCTTGTTTCCGCACATGCCCTTGCTCAATCCTTCCGTTGCATTAAGCCGGCTAGCATCTGCTATGGCCTCACGAACGCAAAGCATGCGCTAGGATGCTAAGTAATAGGATATAGTTATATTAACCGACGAGGAGAGGGGGGCATTGTGTATTGCGCTAACTGCGGTCACGAGATAAAGGAGGGCGCTAGCTTTTGCGCCGAGTGTGGGGCGCCTGTAGCCTCCAAGAACGAGGGACAGGCACCACAGGAGTTGCCCGTTGTGTCCGAGACACCAGAGACTCAGCCTACGCCCGAGACTTATCAGCCCAAGATTGAGCCGGATGTCGCACAGAAGGATCAGCCGTCTAGCGTCCCGGAGCAGAAGCCAGATTCCGCCGTGGCGCAATCGCAGACAGGGCAGAATTCGCAGCCGTCCGCGCCAAAGAAGAGACGGGGTCTGATAATTGGCATAGTGGCTGGAGTCGCTGCGGTTGCGGCCATTGCTGCCGTAGTGGTATTTGTGGTTCTGCCTAAGGCCGTGCCGCATGGTATATGGATAGCCACGAAGATAACCACGGAACGAAAGGGCACAGCCGAAGAAATAGACCTGTCGAGTCTCTCGACCAAGAACATAGACAAAAACGGCGTGTTGGTGTCCGAAACGTATAAGGACTCCGGAAAGAGCTACGACTATACGTCGGAGACGACCTATACGAATAACCAGCAGGGATTCTGCGAATCGAGCTCCGCTAAATCCCAGTTCAGCACCTCGTCGAGTGACGGAATCGAGAGTTCCAACAAATACGAATGGACGTTTGGAAGCAATGGCATGCCCAGCAAGCTTACCATCGTTGACGACGACGATGAGCGTATGATCTACACCTATGAGTACGATGACAAGGGCAACATAAGAAAACGGAACACCGACATCGAAGGCGGCTCATATTCGGTTTCGTCCGAATTTGACGAGAAGGGGCATGTGTCTCGTGTCGTTACCGTAGAAGATGGCAAAACCTACGAGACATCATTTGAGTACGAGTACGACGCGTCTGGGCGAACCACGAGCTGCACATACACGAGGCTCGAAAAAGCCACGGGGAAGAAAGCGCTGGAAGGCAAGGGCACCTTTGAGCTCGACGAAAACGGAAACATCAGCAAGGAAGAGATCAAGGAGACCACGTACGACTTAGAGGGCAAAGGCAAGAAGACGGATGCCCAAGTATCCAACACCACCAACACCTATGAGTACACCTATGTGGAGGATCCCTTGCCGTGGGTTGCCACGCTCGCGCATCTCTACACGGTACCGAACGCCACGACTTACTAGTGGAGCGTTTCCAGAATAGCGGGTGCCGCTTGGGGATGCTCCCATCGGGTACGTCACGTGAAATGCCTCCCATTGTGAAGGATCTATCCGCGATGTACCCGTAGGGGAGTATCCCCAAGCGGCACCCCACCCTGGCACGAGTTTTCGGACGGCCTGCCCCCCACGTGCCACATGCGTACCGCTCACCAATCAGTGTGGGGTCATTTGCTTGAACAGGGCTACTATATGCAGAGTTAGGTACCGTTGGTACATATGCCATTCGTTTTGGGAGGTTTACAACATGCTTGTTAACGCCACCGCCATGCTCCAGGCAGCCGTAAAGGGTCACTACGGCATCGCCGCGTTCAACACGAACGACCTTGAGTGGACTCGTTCCATTCTTCTGGCCGCCGAAGAGCTTCAGGCTCCCGTTATCATCCAGTGCACCGCTGGCGCCGCTTCCTGGCAGCAGGGCTTCAAGGTAGTTAAGGACGTCGTCGAGGACCTCGTTGACTACATGAACATTACCGTACCCGTTGCCATGCACCTGGATCACGGCTCCTACGAGGACTGCTTCAAGGCCATCGACGCCGGCTTTACCTCCATCATGTACGATGGCTCCCACGAGCCCACGTTCGAGATGAACCTCGAGCGCACCGCCGAGATCGTTAAGCTCTGCCACGGCAAGGGCATTTCCGTAGAGGCCGAGGTCGGCGGCATCGGTGGCGTCGAGGACGGCGTTGCTTCCAGCGGCGAGCTCGCAGATCCCGATGAGTGCAAGGCTATCGCCGATCTTGGCGTAGACTTCCTCGCCTGTGGCATCGGCAACATCCACGGCCTGTATCCCGACGACTGGGCTGGCCTCTCCATGGATCGTCTGGCCGAGATCAAGGCCAAGACGGGCGACCTGCCCCTCGTTCTTCACGGCGGCACCGGCATCCCCACCGCTATGGTTCAGGAAGCCATCGACAACGGCATCGCCAAGATTAACGTTAACACCGACCTCCAGGTTGCCATGGCAAAGGCCACTTGGGACTTCGTGGACTCCGGCGAGGCCAAGAAGGGCAAGAACTACGACCCGCGCAAGCTCCTCAAGCCTGGCTTCGACGCCATCGTCGCCCGCGCCAAGGAGCTCATCGTCGACTTCGGCTGCGACGGCAAGGGCTGGGCATAAGCCAAACGCATAGCGACGAGGGGGCCTAGCTCCTCGGCGCGAAGACGGACCCCCGGCGCCACGCGCCGGGGGTCTTCATTTAAGCGCCAAGGAGCTCATCGCCGGCTTCGGCTGTAGCCGAAGCCGGCGCGCGGCCCGGGCTTGGCCGCGTTCCAATTGCTTCGGCTGTAGCCG
>CADBDT010000012.1:53495-75072 GCA_902793465.1 uncultured Coriobacteriaceae bacterium
TCGGCTGTAGCCGAAGCCGGCGCGCGGCCCGGGCTTGGCCGCGTTCCAATTGCTTCGGCTGCGACGGCAAGGGCTGGGCATAAGGCTTTACGTACTCGTTAGTCGCGAGTATCCTAGCGCCTCGGGTGTAGACCCGGGGCGCTTTTTTTGTCGAGGAGGCAAAGCGAATGAAGAGAGCTGTGGTGGGGCTTTTGGCCCATGTGGATGCGGGAAAAACAACGGTGGCCGAGGCCCTGCTCTTTGCCACGGGCGCCATTCGCAAGGCTGGCAGGGTGGACCATGGCGACGCTCTCTTGGACTTTGACGAAATCGAGCGTGACCGCGGCATTACGGTGTTTTCCAAGCAGGCTCGCATATCACATGACGGCGTTGAGTTCGTGCTTTTAGACGCGCCTGGACATGTGGACTTTAGCGCGGAGGCGGAACGGACGCTGCAGGTGTTAGATCTGGCCATTCTGGTTATTGGGGCAAACGATGGGGTACAGGGACACACGAGAACACTGTGGCGCTTGCTGGAGCAATACGAGGTTCCAACCCTCGTGTTCGCAAACAAGACCGACCTGGCAACAGCCAACGCATCTTCGCTTTTGGATCAGCTCTGCGAGCGTCTGAGCCCAGCCTTCTTTAACTATGCGCGGGTGCAAGACCCCGACGTGCAGGAGCAGATTGCCCTTACGGACGAGGAAGCCCTGGAGGAGCTGCTTGAGGAGGGGCACATCTCGTCGGCCACTCTCCGCGCGCTGTTTGCAGGCCGAAGGGTGTTCCCGTGCCTGTTTGGATCGGCACTTAAGGAGCGCGGAATCGCCGAGCTGCTAGATGCCTTGGTGGAGCTGCTGCCAGAGCGCAAGTTGGGCGACGAGTTTGCCGCTCGCGTGTACAAGGTTACCCACGAGGAGCACGGCGTGCGCGTTGCATGGCTCAAGGTTACGGGAGGTGTGCTGCACGCGAAGGAAACCGTGAGGGGAACCACCTTGGGTGGCAAGTCGTGGAGCAACAAGATAGACCAAATACGCCTGTACCAGGGAATGCGCTACGAGGTGGTGCGCCAGGTGGAGGCGGGCGACGTCTGTGCGGTAACGGGGCTTTTGTCGGCGGTCCCGGGCGATGGCGTTGGCACGCAGGAAGACGTGGTGCGTCCCGCGCTCATGCCCGTGCTTGCGTATAAGGTAATTCCCGAGGGTTGCGACGCCCATGCCGTGCACGACGCCCTTCGCACGTTGGAGGACGAGGACCCGTTGCTTGCAGTAACGTGGGACGAGGAACTCAAGGAAGTGCGCCTGCAGCTTATGGGGCGGGTTCAGCAGGAGATCGTGCAACGCCGGCTTGCGGACCGATTTGGCATAAAGGTGTCGTTTGGGCCGGGGTCGGTGCTCTACAAGGAGACGATTGCAGAGCCTGCCATGGGCATAGGCCACTTTGAGCCATTGCGACACTATGCGGAGGTACACGTGCGTCTTGAGCCCGGAGAGAGGGGCTCCGGCGTGGTGGGCCTCTCCGAATGCAGCGAGGACGAGCTTGCGCGCAACTGGCAGCGACTCATACTCACGCATGTGGACGAGCGCGTGCATCGCGGCGTGCTTGTTGGCGCGCCGCTTACGGACGTGCGCGTGGTTCTCGTGGCTGGGCGAGCCCATGCCAAGCACACGGAGGGCGGAGACTTTAGGCAGGCCACGTATCGTGCCATACGCCAGGCACTCATGGGTGCTCGCAATGTGCTGCTCGAGCCCTGGTATCGCTTCTTGCTAGAGCTTCCCGCCGTACAGGTAGGTAGGGCGCTCTCGGATTTGCAGTCAATGGCTGCTCGGTTCGACCCGCCCCAGATCGAAGGGGAGGTCGCAAGGATTGCGGGTTTCTCGCCCGTGTCCACCATTCGCGACTACGCGTTGAGCGTTGCTGCCTACACCTCGGGCGAGGGGAGCTTGTCGCTGGAGTTCGGCGGATACGAACCGTGCCACAACGCGCAGGACGTAATAGACGCGGCATCATACGATCCCGAAGCCGACCTTGCCCATACACCAGACTCCGTATTCTGTTCTCACGGTGCCGGCTACACGGTTAAGTGGTACGAGGTTGCCTCCCACGCACATGTTGCCGCTCCCTCCAGCTAGCGTGTTTTATGCGTTGCTTCCGATTCCGTAGGACAAAGTGCATGTGCCTGCGTGCGGTGCGAGCCGTCCACACGCAATGGCGTGCGTTTCCTCTGCGTTAGTATGTCCGAATGCACGTATCTGCGTGCTGTCGGCCGTGACGCCACGCACCCGCGTGCATTTGGACGGCCAACGCGTGCCCGAAATGCACGCCATTGCGTGCAGTCGGCCAGCACTACACGCATCCGCGTGCATTTGGCCGGCAACCAGCGCCCGAAATGCACGTATCTGCGTTGGCCGGCAACCAGCGCCCGAAATGCACGTATCTGCGTGCAGTCGGCAATGACGCCACGCACCCGCGTGCATTTGGACGGCCACACGTGCCCGAAATGCACGTGCCTGCGTGCAGTCGGCAATGACGCCACGCATACGCGTGCATCTTGCCGCCCGCCCACATCCGACATGCACGTCGTTGCGTGCAGTCGGTTCCTCCCAGCGGCTCTAACTGCAACTGTGTAAAAGGCGTTTTGCTATATACTTATTTTTCGTAGCGAATATGCCGTTTGCGGAAGGGGCGAATATGGATACTTCCATGGTTTCCGCCTATCGCGCTCTTAACGAGGCGCAGGCTGCCATACAGCGAGCCGAGACACTAGACGAGGCGTTGCAAGAAGGACTCAAGGTCATTCTTAAGAACTGCAAGGCAGAGTCGGGAGCCATTTGGTATGCCGACAAGAACGACGAGGACTGCCTGCACCCCTACTTTTGGATAGGCAACTCGGACCTCACCTCGAGCCGGCATATGCCAGGAGAAGGTGCGGTTGGTCGCGTGTTCCAAACGCAACAGGCAGAGCGCTACCTTACCTTTAATCCTGCCAACGATCCGGTAACGGTTGAGGACTTTGGCGAAGGTACCAACGTGACCTCGATGATCTGCGTGCCCTTTTCTAGCGCAAACAACAACCTGGGCTGCGTGCAGTTTATTAACAAGGAAGGCGGTGGCAGCTTTACCGACGAGGAGGCCGACGTTTGCGAGATGATGGCCATGCTCGCAGCAATGGCCCTCGACGACAACGAGAACATACAGCCTGCATGGACGCCTGGAAAAACCATCATGCGCGTGCGTGGCATAACGCGCGAGTTCACGAATGGCGGCGTGGTAACCAAAGTACTCAAGGGCGTTAATCTAGACGTCTACGAAGGCGAGTTTCTGGTGCTTTTGGGCGAGTCGGGCTGCGGCAAGTCCACGCTGCTTAACATCATAGGAGGCATGGACCACCCTACGGCAGGTTCGCTCGAAATCTTTGACGAGGAGTTCTCGCATGCAGACCAGGATCGTCTTACGGAATACCGACGCGACAACATAGGCTTTATTTTCCAGAGCTACAACCTTATGCCCAACCTTAACGCATCGCAGAATCTAGAGCTCATTGCCAGTTTGGTTCCCAACCCCATGAGCGCCGACGAGGCTCTAGAGATCGTAAACTTGAGTCAGCGCAAGTATAACTATCCCTCCCAGATGTCCGGCGGTCAGCAGCAGCGCGTTTCCATTGCACGAGCCCTTATGAAGCGTCCGCGCATCATACTTGCAGACGAGCCCACGGCGGCGCTCGACTACGCCACCTCCATCGAAGTCCTTGAGGTAATGGAAAAGATCATAGCCGAAGGCACCACCATGATTATGGTTACCCACAACGAGGAGATCTGTCGTATGGCGGATCGCGTGGTGCGTATGCGCAACGGGCAGACGCACGAAGTTAGCATCAATCGCCGCAAGGCACATGCGACAGACCTCGTTTGGTAATGGTGAAGGGCCATGAAGCGAATTCGCCTCATTGAGTTAAACGCAAACATAAAGGCAAACATTGTGGCATTTCTTTCCATTGCCATGTTTGTGAGTCTGGGCATTGGCTTGTACTTGGGCATAGGATGGGGTGCGGTTGCCCTGCGCAACACTGGTTTGGAAACCATGAGCGCCGGCAACATGAACGACATTTCGGTGCAGTTCCCTTACGGCATTACAAAGAGCGATTTGGAAAAGCTAAAGCAAGTCGAGGGCGTAGACGAGGTAGAATGCGGCTATACGAGCTATGTGGTAATGCAGGACGGTAGCAATGGCTATACGCTCAAGATGCAATCCGCGCCAAAAAGCATAAACAAGCCAGTTTCCATTGAGGGTAACTTACCTGTAGAAAAGAATGAGATTGCGCTGCTCAAGCACTGGGCCAACGATCGGAACCTGCGCATTGGCGACGTAATAACCCTAAAGCACGATGCCCGCAACCTTCCTGACGAAAACGGAAACGTGACGGAAGACAAGGACGGGATGGAGTTCCTTACCTCCGACACGTACACCATTACGGCGTTTGTGGACGCTCCCGAGTACCTTTACAAGAACGCGGAATCACTTGGCGTCTCCAATATAGGCTCGGGTGCAATAGACTCCGTGGGCTTTATAACCAATGATGCCTTTGACAAGAGCAAGTTTAGGGATGGATGGTCCAACGTATACATAAGGTGCCACTCCATGGACGGAAAGAGCGTCTTTACCAACGAGTACAAGGATGGTATTGCCCCCATAGTCGACAAGATAACGGAGCTCGGTGGCACCTTGGGTACGGCGCGTTACAACGAGATTCACGACGATGCAAAGAAGAAGCTCGACGACGCGCAAAAGAAGCTCGACGACAGCGAGAAGCTGCTCAAAGAGAGTAAGCAGAAGATTACTGATGGCGAAAAGCAGCTCGAGGAGGCAAGGGCGAAGCTCGACGCCGGCGAAAAGGAGCTGGTCGACGGTGTGGTAAGCGGTTCGGCGCAGCAAAACGCCGCTCAGATAAAGCTGCAGGAAGGTTACAGGCAGCTGGCAAACGGGCAGGCAAAGTACGATGCGGGCGTAGCCATGCTTACGGAGGCCACCGACCTGCTCGGACAAGTTACGAGCTCATTCGATGTAAGGGACCTTGTGCCAACGGACATTGGCGGTCTTGGAGACGGTGAGTCTGACCTATTGAACAGGTTGGAGGAGCTTGCCAATCGCAGAAACGAGGTTACGACCGAGGCAAACAACATCTCGCCTGCCCAAAGCCAAAGCGATGTCGAGGGGTCTCAAGGTTACGAGAGCAGCCCGAACGATGGGCAGGCACCTGCGCCAGAAGCGGGGGAGGTCACCCCAGTGCTTCCCGGTCCTGCGGCAGAGAGCTCCGATGCAACGGGTGATTCGGGAAGCGCACAGTCCGAGAGCGGCGACGGTCTGGCTCGTACAACCAGCGACGATGCCGTAACGGAATCCGAGGGCGTAACAGGAACCGCGGGAAGCGGCGTGGTGAAGGACGCACGCAACAGGCTTAACGGAATTGCCGACGACATAAACTACACCGTAAACACGATGGGCGAAACGCTTAGTTCCACAGCAGCCGAGCTCGAGGACGGCAAGTCGAAGCTCGACTCCGGCTGGGACGAGTACTATAGGAACAAGGCAGCCTACGACGCTGGTGTGGCCGAAGGCCAGGCCAAGCTTATATCTGGCCAGCAGGAGCTGGAAAAGGGCAAGGCACAGCTTGCGGAGCAAACAAAGAAGCTCGAAGAGGGCAAGGCGCAAGTTGCCGATGGAGAGAAGAAGCTCGCAGAAGGCAAGAAGAAGATCGAGGAGCTAAAAAAGCAGTTTAACAAGCTCGAGGCTTACGAGTGGGTAGTTATGCCCAAACAGGGAAACGGCACGGTACTTGCCTTTACCTCAGTTTCTAAAATAATGGATAACGTAAAGTGGGCCATGGCGCTGCTGTTCATAATAGTTGGTCTCTTTGTATGCTACTCGGCCATATCGCGTCTTGTGCACGAGCAAATAACAGAGATTGGAACAAAGAAGGCGCTTGGCTTTAGAACGGGAGAGGTGACTGCAGGCTACCTGGCATTTTCTGGCCTTGCTGTTCTGCTCGGCCTCTTGGTGTGCGTTGTGCTTGCAGTATTTTTAGTGCAGGGTATTATGAACCCTACGGCGGCAAGGCAGTTTACCATACCGGACTACGGGCCGCACTTCGACATCGTGGAGCTTTTTGTTGTGGGCGGAATAGAGCTCCTTCTTATTCTTGCCTCCACTTGGCTTGCAGTCCGTGGCCTCCTTAAGCGCCACGCCATAGATCTTTTGCGCGGCGAGTCCACCGCAAATGCCAAGGCACACTTCTACGAGAACTTGAAAATCTGGCAACGAATGTCGCTGTTCTCACAAACGGTGATAAACAACTGCGTAAACGACAAGCGTAGAGTAATAGGTACTCTGGTGGGCGTAACAGGCTGTACCATGCTCATAGTGGTTGCGGTTACGCTTCAGGCAAATATTTCCGACAGCTTTACCACACATTACAACAAAGTGTACGACTTCGACGCCTTAACGTACTTGGACGAGAACGTGGAAGGGGCAGCCGATTCGGTATCGATCGCATTGCTAAACCGCGGCATTACAAGCGCGCCTGCATATACTCGCAAGCTCCAGGTACGCAAGGACGATGGCACGCGCAATATGGTTACGCTAACGGTTCCCACCAACGAGGACTCGTTTAACAAGCTCTTTAAGGTTACCTCCACAAACGGAACTCCCGCAGAGGTGCAGAATGGCGGTCTGTGGATCTCTGCCGCATATGCCAGCCACCAGAATGTGCGGGAGGGAGACGAGATAACCCTTACGGAGTTCAATGGAAAGACGCATACCTTTAAAGTGGCCGGAGTGTACAACTACTACCTTATACGCTACGAGTTCGTGCTAAGCCAAAATGAATATCGAGAGGCCTTTGGAAACATTCCGTCGCCCAATGTTCTCCTAACAAAGCTCGACGGCGCAAATATCGACCGAACAAGAGATGCGCTCAAAGAAGTGAAGGGATTTAACGCCCTGGCCGACGACAAGGCTGTTGTCGAGTACAAATACGACGAGCTTAGTAGAATGATGAACACCGTTATTATTATCTATCTGGTGCTTTCGGCTCTTATGGCGCTTATGGTTCTGCTCAACCTAAACATCATGTTCGTAAACGAGAAGAAGCGCGAGCTCATAGTGCTCATGATCTGTGGTTACTCAACGAGGGCTGCCAAGGCATACATCTACAGGGACTCCATTGTTCTAAACGTAATCGGCATTGTGCTTGGTGTTATTTTGGGCGCAATAATAGGCGGCTTTACGGTAATGGCGCTAGAGCCCGAAATGGCCTACTGGCTCAAGGGATTCAACGTGATTGCGGCCATAGCAGGCGTAGTCGGCGCCGGTGTGTTCTCCACTGCGGTCTTGCTCTGGGCTCTTAGGCTCATCCCGCGATTCGACCTCACGGACATCAATAGGTTCTAGGTTTAGGGGTTGCCGAGCCGATCGCCTGCCCCCATACAACGGCCAAAACCGCGAGGCGCCATGGAAAGCAGCCGCGCGCAGTTCCGCAGCGAAGCGAGGACTGTTTGAGCACGGCGCTTGTCCATGGCGCCGGGAGGCCTTGGCCGTTGTATGGGGGCAGGCGATCGGCTCGGCTTGCCTTCACGAGTTTTCAGACAGACTGCCGGGACGTCCCCTGTTCATCCGACGGGCGTTTGCTATGCTTGTGCCATGAAGGGAATATGCGACATAGAGGCCATATTTAGGCGACACTTTTCCATGGTGTACAGACTGTGCTACTCGTATTTGGGCTCCGCAGCCGATGCGGAGGACGCTGCACAGTCGGTGTTTGTTAAGCTCGTAAACCATCCACGCTCCTTTGAGAACGACGATCACGAGCGGGCATGGTTGCTTGCTTGCAGTGCAAACCACTGCAAGGACGTTCTAAAGAGCGCGCCGCGCACGCGGGTGTTTGCCCTGCCAAGCTACGAGAGCAGCCGCTTGGGCGCACACGATGGGGTGGACGAGACGCTTGAGGCTATGTCGCATCTTCCCATGAGGTTTAAGGAGTGCCTGTATCTGTACTATTATGAGGGGTACAAGACCGCAGAGATTGCCCAGATGCTGGGCATACCCTCTTCCACTGTGCGAAACCGTTTGCGAGACGCCCGACAAATGCTAAAGGACCTGCTGGAGGGCAATACCACAAAGGGGGGAAAGCGATGACAGACCAAGAGCTTGCAAAGCGTATCTACGGAAGCTTTGATGCCTTGTCTCCCACCAAGGAGGTCGAACAACGCTCCCTCGATGCCATAAGACAGGCGCAGGACAAGGGCAAAAAAGCTAAGGGACGTGTTATTCGCCCATGGTGGATTGCGCTGCCCGCCGCGGCATGCATCGTGGCGCTTGCCATAATCGTGGGCGTTCGGAACGTGCAAGCGCCGCAGGCGAGCGCGCCCATGGTTGCAACCGACGCACAAACGCTCACGAAGCAGGAGAGCACAACTTCGGATAACGGCGCAACGGGTGGATATAACCTGCGCGACGAATCGGCGGCGATGGAAGAGGAGTCGGACGGTGCGGCCTTAAGCGCAACCGAGGCAGCCTCTCCTGCGGCCGAGTATTCGCTGGTAACGCTGGAGTCGGGGCAAACAATGCGTGTGGGGGAGCGCTTGCTGGAGGCACCGTCTTACAAGTCGGTCGTATCGGCGGAGGCGAAAGATGCGAACGGGAAGCGTTCTGTTAGCTGCGTGGTGGCAGACGGGCAATACGTTTTGTTTCCCAACGAGGACGTTTGGTACGAGCTAAAGCCTGTTGATTAATAGGCGCCGTTTGCCATTTTGTTCAAAATAGTGGCGACATTTTTGGGCCTTCGCTCGTGTATAGGGTAAGTGTCAGATAAAGGAGGCATCATGACCAAGTTCAATAAGGCTCCGATTCGTGCGACGCTCGCCATCCTGCTTTCGCTGGGCATGGCCGGCTGCAATATAGCTCCCGTGCCCTTTGGCGCCCAAAGCACAAACCAAAGCGTAAAGACGGAGGAGCCCGCCCGACGCGACAGTGCGAGCAGCTCGGTTGCTACCAGCGAAACAAACAAAACGGAGGCAAATGCCCCTCAAGTAACCGACGATGCGATGTCGGCCGAAACCATGGGGTTGACAGCTGAGTCAACGTACATGCCAATTGACGACACCATATACAACACCGAGGAATACGGCAAGGTTGAGGAGACGGGGTTTGTTGCGGCGAGCACCAGCCCGCTTTCCACCATATCGGCCGACGTGGACACTGCGAGCTATGCAAACCTTAGGCGAATGCTCAAAGACGGTTTTCGCGTGGGCGACGCCGCCAAGGACGAGAGCGAGAAGAAGAATACCGGAGGCGACGACGTAGTAATAGTCGAGGACTATGACGATGGGTATTCGTCTGTAGAGCGCAAGGTTATTCCCACGGGCGCCGTTAGGCTGGAAGAGATGGTCAACTACTTTGACTACCAGTACCAAACGCCCAAGAAGGGCGAGGACTTTGGCATAACCGCAAAGCTTGGCCCCTGCCCGTGGAACAAAGACACGCAATTGCTCGTGTTGGGCTATGCAACGGCCAACGAGGATGCGAGCATACGGCAAAAGGGGTCAAACCTCGTATTCCTCATTGACGTTTCCGGCTCCATGGACGACCCAGATAAGCTTCCCCTGCTGCAAAAGTCCTTTGCAAAGCTCGTAGAGGGACTTGGCGAGAACGACCGCGTTTCCATTGTTACGTATTCCGGCGAAGAGAAGGTCGTGCTCGAAAACGAGAGCGGATCCAACAAGAGCAAGATACTGGAATCCATCAACTCCCTAAAGGCGCATGGTTCGACCAACGGGGAGGCGGGCATGCGCACGGCATACGACATTGCAAAGAAGCACTTTGTTGAGGGCGGTATAAACCGCATAGTCATGGCGTCTGACGGCGATCTTAACGTGGGAATGACCAGCGAAAGCGACCTTCACGATTTTGTGGAGGGCAAGCGCAAGGAGGGCGTGTACCTTTCGGTGTTGGGCTTTGGAACCGGCAACTACAAGGACACAAAGATGGAGACGCTTGCCGACCACGGCAATGGGTCGTATCACTACATCGACTGCGAAGACGAGGCAAAGCGCGTGTTTGAGCAGCGCATAATGGCCAACCTCGTTCCCTTTGCCGACGACGTAAAGGTGCAGCTGGAGTTCAATCCCGCACAGATTAAGGCGTATAGGCTCATAGGCTACGAGAACCGTTCCATGGCAGCCGAGGACTTTAAAAACGACCAGAAGGATGCCGGCGAGGTGGGTCCCAACAGCCAGTTTAGCGTTGTGTACGAAATCGTAAGGCCCGACTCCGCCATGAAGATAGACGTGCCCGAGCTCAAGTACGGCCAGGGCGAGGGGGCAAACGGCGCATCGTCGGACTGGATTACCGCAAAGCTGCGCTACAAGCCTGCCGGCAAGAGCGACGTTAAGGAGCAGGAGCTCGCGATTTCCGAAAAGGACTGGTCGGAGGACCCAGGCGACGACTGGCGCTTTGCCGCTGCGGTAACGGAGTTCGGAATGCTGCTGCGCAACTCCGAGTTCAAGGGTACCTCCAGCTACGACGGCATCCGTGGGCTCGTGGGAAGTCCCAAGGATCAGCTGCGCATCGAGTTCTTGGAGCTTGTAGGCCTGGCCGAGAAGAACTAGCGAGGTAGCATATCTTCCGTCGTAAAATGACGGGCCACGCAGACGAGGCGAGGGCGTGTCGGTACGGAGTGAGGCCGCGCGCAGTTCCGCAGCGCGAGGCAACCATTAAGGTTCGTATTGGTTGATCGCGCGAGGACTGTTTGAGCACGGCCCTCTCCGCACCGACACGCCCTCGCCTCGTCTGCGTGGCCCGTCCCTAAGAGATCCGATGCAGTAGTTCCTCCTACGACCAGATGGCCTTCATAAAGCTCGTGTAGGCCTCGTCGCAGATGTTGAGCGTGCGGGTAAGGAGCTCGTGGCAGGTGTCGCCCACGGTGTCGGGCGAAAGAATCTGGTCGCCGCTGGCAACAATGTCGTTGTCCTTATCGAGGAAGAACGAGAGCCAACGGTAGTTTACATTGGCGTCGTTAATTGCCCTAAGCGCAACGTCTGTTTTGTTCTCGGGAACATGGGCTATTACACCGCTGCCAAAGTGCATGGTCTCGCCGTCGTCGTCAAACCAAAAGAAGACGTCCAAGTGGCTCATGTTCTGCATGCTGTAGCCAATACGAACAGCGGGTTGCTTGGCGTTTTCCAGCTCCACGTATTTTATGTCGCGCTGACTGAGCGATGTCTCGAAGGCAATGAGGTTCGCTTTTCCTGAAGCCATGTTTTCTCCTTCGCGTTTGTATGCTTACGTAGTAATTGTACACGCTTTACATGCTTCTGCCTGGCATGGACAGGCTGGGCGCTTTGGCCGTTTGGTACATTTTGGCAAGCACGTCCTCCATTGTCCACGCAGTAGCGTTGCAGTCAAAGGAGCTCGTGACGCCGAGCCGGGGATCGCTGCTGCAAAACCATCGTAGCGAGATTACCTCCGCACCACCGTTGGCATACACCTCTACGACCGACCCGTCTACCAAAACGCGCAGGTCTTCCAGGTGCGTGCAGGGGATAGAGCGGTCTTCTCGCCCGGCTGCCGCGCGTTGATCTAAATAGCGTATGCCAAGCCGTCCATTACCCTGGTATATTTCGAGTCCCTCGTCGAGCAGGAGCGATCCGTCGCCTTTAATGTGCTCGAGTACGATATCGGCTGAGCGGCTGCCAAGTGCCACACGTTTGCCGCAGGGCAGGCACATGGCATCGCTGCGCAACGTCTCCAGCTCGGGCACGGGCGTCTGCAACAGCCCGCCGGTGGCATCGTCGCGCGTAAGCAGGCGGGGGACCGTAAAGCAATGGCACCACTCCAGACCATCGGGGGCGCTTTGGTAGTGCCTGTCAAAGCCGCCGAGCCAACCTACCAAGATCCATCGTCCCAAGTCGTCCTGGAACATCTGCGGCGCATAGAAGTCGTGGCCGTGGTCCCACTCCACGAAGTCGCGCTCGTCCACCTCCACCGTTTGCAAGACGGACTGGGGGAGTGCAATATAGCCTGCCTGGCAAAGGTTGTGCCACTTGTTGTGTGTGCGCGGGAGACCCTGTGGCGAAAACGCAATATAGTCGCCTTCTTCCATCTGCACGATGTTGGGACACTCCCACATATATCCAAAGGGATACTGCGAATTAATGGCCTGTCGTAGAGACCAGCTCAGGCCATCGGTCGACTGGTAGAGCAGGCAGAGCCCTTGGTCGGACGTGTTGCGCGCGCCCAGTAGCATAAACAGGAGACCGTCCTGTTCCCAGACCTTGGGATCGCGCACGTGAAGGGTGCAGTAGTCGGGGTAGTCGCTGTTGCGCAAGATGACCGTTTTTGGTCCAAAGTGGACGCCGTCGAGCGACATGCACACTATTTGGTTTGCCTCCCGTCCGTCTCGTGCAAAGCCGTGGTCCATACGGTTGTGGTCTGGACCAGGGTTTATAACGTTGCCAGTATAGTATGCCCACAGGCGCTCTCCCGAGCCGTTGGCATCTTGTCGCACAATGCAGCTGCCAGAATAGACGCCGTGGCGATCCTCCTCCAGGCTCGGCTCTATGGAAACGCCCTCGTAGCTCCAATGCACGAGGTCGGGGGACGAAAACTGTCCCCATGCCTTCTGGTCGGCGTGCGGCCATGCGTCGTTGTACTGGTAGAAAAAGCGATAGACGCCTTTATACACGCAAAGCCCGTTGGGGTCGTTGAGCCAGCTTTTGGGAGAGCGCAGATGAAAGGAAACAGACCACGAATCGTTGGACATTCATAAACTCCTTAGCTCTAAGCTAGCCAAAACTTGCAATTTGTTAATTGTAACGTGTATTGCGTTTATTTGGCGATATTAGGTCGCATTCGGGCGATATGTCAAACAAACTGCTGGACATTTCTCATACAATACGCTTGTCTTAACCTGCTTTTTAGAAAAGGCGGTGTCCAATGAGTCGTGTTAAGAGAAGAGAGGACGTTTTCTATCGCCTCTTTAGAGAGTACGGCGAGAAGATTGTGGCGGTTGGGGAGATATACGCAAAGATATTCTCCAACGACTATCCCGATACGCGTACGCTCATTCACAGCATGAAGGACTACGAGAACGTCTGTGACGATCAGGCAAAGAAGATCTTCATGGAGCTCTCCAACTCCTTTATTACCCCGTTCGATCGCGAGGACATAAGCGTGCTCACCAAGCGCATGGACGACATAGTCGATTACATGGAGGCTGCGGCGAGCCGCATGGAGCTGTTTGACGTAACCGGGATGCGCCCGGAAGCAGTTCGCCTTGCGGAGGTTACCGTACAGGCCATTGGCGAGCTGGCAAAAATAACGGATCGTCTCTCCAACTTCAAGAAGGACCACACCGTTATGGAGCTGTGTCTTGGCGTGGACGTTATTGAGGACGAAGGCGATGCCGTGTACAAGACCGCGCTGGCCGACCTCTTCCACGAGGACGTTCCCACGCTGGAGATCATGAAGTGGTCGCGCGTGTTCGACCGCATGGAACTTGCTCTTAACGCCTGCGAGCACGCCTGCGACATTGTTCAGGGCGTGGTTATGAAAAATGCTTAGCACACTGCTTATAGCCGTACTTATTGCGGCTTTTACTTTTGAGTTTATCAATGGCTTTCACGATACGGCCAACGCCATTGCCACCACGGTGTACACGAGGGCACTGCCGCCGCGTGTTGCCATCCTTATGAGCGCTCTGATGAACTTTATTGGCGCGCTTATGAGCGAGAAGGTGGCAATGACCATCGCTCACGGGCTGGTGGACATCCAGCTGGAGCTCTACGTAATCCTTGCCGCCCTGCTTGGGGCCATAATATGGGACCTCTTTACGTGGTGGCAGGGCATTCCCAGCAGCTCGTCCCATGCCCTCATAGGTAGCCTTATTGGCGCCACCATCGTCTTTTCTGGCGGAATACAGCACATTATTTGGGAAGGCGTTCTGTGGAAGGTGGTCATTCCGCTCTTTACGTCTCCTGTAATCGGCCTCTTGTTGGGCTATGTGTTTATGAAGCTGGTGTTCGAGATATTTGCCAACTGGAAGCCGAGCAAGGCAAACGGCCTGTTCCACAAGGCGCAGATTGCAAGCTCCATGTTTATGGCATACAGTCACGGCAACAACGATGCGCAAAAGACCATGGGCATTATTACCCTGGCGCTCATAGGCAGTGGCGAGCTTGCCGCTGGCTCCGGCGTTCCCCTGTGGGTAAAGCTGTTCTGTGCGGCAACCATGGCCTTGGGTACCTCCATTGGCGGCCAGCGCATTATGAAGACCGTAGGCGGAGGAGTTACCAAGCTCGAGCCGGTTGTCGGCTTCGTTTCCGAGACCTCCTCTGCAATTGCCATCGAGACCATGACGGCCTTTGGTGCCCCGGTAAGCACCACTCAGGTGGTTACGACTGCCATCATGGGTGCCGGCAGTGCGAAGGGTGCCAAGAAGGTACGATGGGGTGTTGCCGGTAGCATAGTTAAGGCGTGGTTTACCACGCTTCCGGCAACAATGCTGCTCGGTGGACTGTGCGCCTTCGTGGTGGGGTTCTTCATATAGTTAGGACATGTTACCTGCGGGCCGGGGGGCTCCGGACTGTCTGCATGGCTCAGCGTTCGCTTTGCTCACTCGCTCGCTGCGCTCGCGATTCGCCTTGCAGACAGTCCGGAGCCCCCCGGCCCTCTGCGACTGCGGGGGCCTAGAGCGGGGGAGAAATTGGTGCTCGCTTCGCTCGCGATTTGATGCGCTCGCGTTGCTCGCGATTCGCCTTGCAGACAGTCCGGGGGTCCCGGCCCTCCCGACTGCGGGGGCCTGGGGCGGGGGCAAGATTGGTGCTCGCTTCGCTCGCGATTCGCTACGGGTTTTTGGACAGCTACAGTATTGTTTCCAGGCCGTACTTTTGTGGTTTTAGACCAAGGTGCTCGTAGAATGCCTTGGCGGCATCGTTGAGCGCCCATACGTTAAGCGTAACGTTGTAGAACCCGTTTTGGCGGGCGTAGTTAAGCACGTGCTCGTAGAGGGCCTTTCCAATGTGCATCCCGCGCTTTGCTTCGTCCACACATAGGTCGTCTATGTAGAGTGTCTTTACGTCAGTAAGAATATTGTCGTCTATGTGCTGCTCGCAAACGCAAAAGGCGTAGCCCACAACATCTGCGGGGTCCTTGCCGTCCGTCGCCACAAAAATGGGCCTTGTATCGTCACGAATGATTTCCTCGAGCTGTTTGGTGGTGTACTTGCGGGCGTTGGGCTTAAAGAGGTCTGGTCTGCCCGCATGATGCACCTCGAGTACTTGGCTCAGCAGTCGTTCCAGGTGCGGTATGTCCTGTGTCGTGGCACGTCGTATATTCAATATTCCTCCTTCTATGACCACAAATAGGGAACAGCCCCTTAGTTGTGGTTTGTAAAACCGCACCTAAGGGGCTGTTCCCTATTTGTGCTCCGACGATAGAACCACCGTTAGGGATTTTCCTTTACCAGCCTCTTAGCCGAGTCCATATGTGTTGTTGTATGCGGTCGAAAGGGTGTTAATGCTCTTAATTAGAAGGTGCATACCAATGTAGGCACAGATTCCGCAGGTAAATGCACCCAACACCAACCACAGCAGGACGTCTGATCCGCCGTCGGCAATGGTTACGCCGTAGCGCGGGCCGTTTTGCTGAACACGGTTGCCAATCTTGTATATCCAGTAATAGGAGTAGATTCCGCAGGTAACAATGGAAAGGAGAATAAACGCAGCGAGACCGGGCGTTTCCTCCCCGTCATCTGCGCACATAACGTTTACGTCACGCGACATCTCATATATGTAGTAATACGAGTAGATACCGCACGTAACAATAGAGAGCAGCACGTACGTAACTATGTCGCGGTCGGTACGCATGCGGTTTGGCGATGCAGTCTGCGCCGAGTAAGACCCAGCTGCTGGAGCAGCAGGCTGTATGTCGTACGTCTGCTGTACTTCGGGCTGAGGAACATATTGCTGTGCCTGACCCTGATCCTGATCGTAGATAGGATCCTGGGCTTGTGGGGTGCCAATCTCTATTGATTGGCCGCATTCAGAACAGAAGTGAGATCCGTCGGGAATCATACTTCCACAGTGTGGACAAAACATCTTTCCTCCTCATCCGATGTTCGCAAATAGACTGCGCAATGCTTGCAACCACGGTGGCTCACCTATGCTCACAACGTCCACGCATTCAACGCTAGAGAATAGCATGTTTGAGTCGGGGGTAACCACCAGACGCGCTATCCAAACGACAATAATTAACGCAAGCGACAAGATAACGAGCCCACTGAATAGACGCCGTGGAATTCGCTGACGCATGGCAACAAGCACAACGAGGGGAGGCACCAGCCAAAACAGCGGATGGTACGCCATGGCAAGGTCGAAGCGCAGCGTGAGTGCGTTTATCCACGCGCGCGTCATGCCGCATCCCGGGCAGGAAATGCCGGTTGCAAAGCGAATGGGGCAACCGATGCCTATTGCGTGGAAGACAAGTGGCACTCCTACAAACAGAAGTACGGCAACCATAAGGTCGCGTATCCGCCGTTCACGAGTTGTTTTTTGTATGTTTTTAAGAGTTCTGTCCAAAACATTGCCTTTGCTCTGCTGTTTATGGCATTCTAAAATGACTATTTTTTCTCTACAAGAAACGAGTCACCATGGCGACGCGTTCCCCAAGTTCTGGAGAGTACGACGAGCTTACCAAGCTCCCTACCATGATGTATTTTAGGCGCTATGCGGGAGCGTATGTGGAGTACGCCCGCAAATTTGGCCGAACTAGTTACCTTGTGTACTTTAATCTGGAAAACTTTAGCGTATTTAACGAGCGCTATGGCTTTGAGGAGGGCGATAGACTGCTCGTCCTTATGTCCCTCGCAATCCAGATGGCGTTTCCAGGTTACCTGGTGTCCCGCTTTTCGGACGATCACTTCCTGCTGGTATGTGTGGGCGGCAACTTGGAGGAAGGCATACGCGACGTGCGCGACCAGGTTCATTCGTATGGGCGCCATGCGAACGTCGAGCTAAAGGCTGGCGTGTACGAGTTTGGGGACGAGACCCCCAACATTGGGCAGGCATGTGACCGAGCCAAGTACGCATGCGACAGCATCTCTCATCGGTACGACCTCATGTATAGGGTGTTTGACGAAACCCTTAGGCGGCAGATAGAAAGAAGCAAGTACATTGAGTCGCATATCGAACGCGCCATTCAAAACGGTTGGATAAAGGTATATTACCAGCCCATCGTGCGTTCGGTTTCTGGTGAAGTGTGTGAGTTCGAGGCTCTTGCGCGGTGGGACGACCCTAACTACGGGCTCTTGTCGCCTGCGGTCTTCGTGGACGTGTTGGAGCAGTCTCGTCTTATTCATAAGCTCGATTCCCACGTGGTGCGCAAGGTGTGCAGCGAGTGGAGGAAGCTTCGTAGCTACAAGAAATGGCACGTGCCTGTTTCGGTTAACCTTTCTCGCTTCGACTTCGAGCTGTGCGACGCATTTGAGCTGGTTGATTCTGCAGCCAGGGAATTCGACATCCCACGTCAGATGCTGCATGTGGAAATAACCGAAAGCGCGCTGAACGAAAACGCCACGCTTCTTTTGCAAAACGTCGAGCGCTTTAGGTCTGCCGGATACCAGGTGTGGCTCGACGACTTCGGAAGTGGGTACTCTTCGCTCAACACGCTTAAGGACTACGTGTTTGATGTCGTAAAGATAGACATGGGCTTCCTGAGGGAGTTCGAAACCAAGCCGCAGTCGCGTGTGATTATCTCTTCCGTGGTAAACATGGCAAAGCAGCTTGGGATGCAGACGCTCATAGAGGGCGTGGAGACTCCCGAGCAGTTTGACTACCTGCACGACATAGGGTGCGAGTTCATACAGGGATACCTCGTGGGAAAGCCTTCTCCGAGCGAGCATAACGTCGAGCGCATATTGTCAGGAGAGCTGGTAATAGAACCTTCGGTGCTGCACGGCTACTACGACCGCCTGGGCAGCATAAACTACCTTTCCGCGACGCCCTTCGAGTTCTCTTGGGACACGGGGAGCAAATCTGTGACAAGCGACGAGATGCTGCCGCTAGCCGTGATGGAGCGAGAGGTGGGCGCGTTTACGTTCGTGTCTGCAAACGAAGCATTCGTACGAATCGTGGCAGAAATCGGCCTGGGAAGCCTTGCGGACTTGGCGGAAACGCTTACGGAGGCCGACAAGGGACCGGCTCGAATAGCTCGCGAGGCAATACGGGCAGCCATTGCGTCGGGCAACGTCGAGTCGGTGGACATCATGTATAACGGACACCAGTGCATGTTGCGCGTGCGCCATGTGTCGTCTCACGACAACGTAGACGCGCTTCTTGTTTCCCTCATGGACTTGTCGCATTTCTCCGACGTGGCGGAGGAGAGGCGACTGCAGGTCGCGATGCGCTACTTGTATGCGATATACGAGGAAGTTAATCTGATAGACCTTTCGCAGGGGACTATTGGCACCATCTACCGCGGATCAACCTCGTTGCCCTCGATAGACCACGAGACACCGATTCGGCAGGCAGCCGAGGAGTATGTGGAACAATTGCTGAATCCCGAGGACCTCGATCGCTTTACAAGGTACATGGATATCTCCACCATGAGCAAACGTTGCGATGCCTCCCCGGGAAATTATCTTGCGGACGCGTTTAGGATGCTGCAGCCTTCGGGCATGTATGAGTGGGTTACGATAACGCTCGTACCCGTCCTTATGGACGGTGATCAAAAGTTCTTGGAATGTGTCCGCAAGACGAACACAGACATACTTACGAACCTGCACGCCAACGAGAAGATTCCAAAGTCCATCTTGTGGGATACGCTTATAGACCTCGTACCAGCCGGTGTGTTCTGGAAGGACGCCGACAGGCGCTTTGTGGGCGTAAACAAGAACTTCCTGGATTTCTACTCGTTCGAGTCGACTGCCGACGTGTTGGGCAAGAACGACGAGGAGATGGGCTGGCACGTATCGACGGACGCCTTTAAGAACAACGAGCTACGCGTGCTGGAAGGCGACTCGGTGCTCAATGCAAAAGGAACCTGCATAGCGCAGGGTGGCGTGCGCAACATTGTGGCCAGCAAGATTCCGCTCTGGCACAATGGCGAGGTAATTGGCCTTCTGGGCTACTTTACCGACACGACCGGGGACGACAGGGGAATGCACCGCGTTATCCTTGACGGTTTTAACCGCATGGCCGAGACAGACCAGCTTACTGGCATACCAAACTTGCAGGGCTTTATCTCCTCGGCCGTGTCGTACGAGGATGCATACATGGAAGACGGCGTCGACTTCGTAAACGTAATAATAGACATAGACGGTATGACGGACCTCAACGGGGTGTATGGCCGTTCATTTGGCAACCAGGTGCTAAAGGCTGTGGGTCGTGCACTCAACAGGGCTGTGAGCGTTAGCGGTGTGGTTGCGCGCGTTGGGGGAGACAAGTTTGCCGCGCTTAAGCAGGTGACAGACAAGGCGGAGGGCATCGAGACGATGCGCGAGCTCGTGGACACCATCGGTGCCATTCGCGAGGTGGCAGGCACAAGGCTGCATCTTAGGTGCTACTCGGGATATGCCATGTACTCCGAGCGCGAGGGCATGGTCGCGTCCCTAAGGCTCGCAGACGAGCGCATGCACGAAAGCCGAGAGATCGAATAGGGCCGCAGACAGAGACGTCTGTAGGCCTGTGGTGGAGCGCTGTGCACATTGGGGATACTCCCCATCGGGTACATCGCGAACAGGGCTTCCATTGGGATCCAGACTATTCGCGATGTACCCGTAGGGGAATATCCCCAATGTGCACAGCGCCATCGTACTTAAACGCACGTGGGCGCGATTTGGTCGAAGACGCGTATCGCGTCGGGCAAGTCGAGCTTGCAGTTTGAGGCAACAACAACCACGTTGTCGGGGTCGTCTGGGGCAGTGCGGTTGCAGGGAATCGCTGCAATGTGGGCAAACTGTTTGGATAACGCGTCTGTGAGGTCTGCGAGAGGTTGAGCCTCGTCGCCCTCGAGTGCGGTGATCACGTTGGTAAGATACAGGCCGCCTGGAGCTAGACACGACCGCAGGAGTGCCGCGCCGAACGAGGTGGCTAGGTCCTCGTTGGGGCTGCCAGCGGCAAAGCAGTCGTTAACAATGGCATCGTAGCGGACGTCAGATTGCATGCAAGACCTTAGATAGGCAATGGCATCGTTGCAAACGAGGTTAAGGCGGCCGTCTCTCTGTGCATGGTAGGTCTTCTCTAGACGGTCGAGATAGAAGTACTCCTTTGCCAGACTGGTTATAACGGGATCGATTTCCACGACGTCAATGCTGGTGGGGGAGCGGTGTGCCACAACGTGTTTGGGGAAGGCATAGCCCCCGCCGCCCAGCATGCAAATGCTCTTTGGAGCGCGCTCGATTTGGAACATGCAATCGTAGAGGCCAAGATAAGGAAACGGGATGTCGCACCAGCGATCGTCCACGTACGTTGCGGATTGGTAGGTTCCGTCTACCTCCAGCACGCGAATGCGTGAATCGTCCCACACCACCTCGTATATGCGGGCGGTGCCAAACATGGTGTTGTATCGTTTTGCGCGTAGCCTGGCACAAAGGTTGCGCAGGTCGGACAGGAGGCCCATGTGCTAGGCGTCTTCGCTTGCAAGCCGTTCGCGCAGGCTGGCGGCAAAGGCTTCGTCCCCATGGGAGAGCATCTGTATAACCGCCTCTATATCCGCCTTGCTCGGTGTTCTTGGCTCTGGTACGGCTGAGAGTTCGGGTACGTCCTGCGGGGTGAGCTCGAGCTTGGATGCGCGGGCAAAGAGCTGCTTTGCAACGGGACGGCATGCCTTGGAAAACTCGTCTTCGTTGGTTATGGAATCAAATGACTCTACCAGTGCAGTGCCGTAGCGATCGCCCTCTATAGAGGCCAGCCATTCACGGGCAAAGTCGTAGCCCTCTTTGGCCGTGCAGGTGGAGTCCTCGAAACGCTCCAAAAAAGCAGCTCTAAACCCCTCGTAAAGCTCCTCTTCGGCTGAGCTTTGCGCATCCCATAAAAACGGGTTTCCGTCGCGGCAAAAGGCGTCCAGCCCTTCGGCGGGTTTCTGCCAAAAGCGGCGCGCCGAGTCGTACGCCTCCTCTACGGCATAGTAGGTGTTTACAAATATTACAAATGCGTCCCATTGCTCGTCGAGCATGGATCCTCCTCATACCTGGGCACCCTAATGCGGTACCTGCCTTCGCCCCATTATTCTAGCAGTAGGACAGCGTTGTCCATATTGTTTGAAAAAAGAGTTGACATAGGTTAACTCTAGTGCTTTACTATAGTTAATCCCAAGCGGACTACTAGGAAATAGGAGCGTGTGATACAGCTGAACAACAACAATCCTCTCCTCTGTTGTTCAGCATATGCAACCCCCTGCAGTACCCCTCTCCCACGCACGTTTTTGTTTCCTCCCGCTCGGACGCCTCTCCAAAGCGACCCGCCTCCCAGCGGGTCGCGCTTTTTTGCAAAAGCTAGCGGTTGCTCAGGGGGCTTGTTACATTGCAATGTAACAAGCCCCCTGAGCAACCGCT
>CADBDT010000013.1 GCA_902793465.1 uncultured Coriobacteriaceae bacterium
AAAAAGGTTAGGGGCACTCAACTCGCGCGAGGAGCGTAGCGACCGCGTGTGCAGTCTCCGCGAGGACTGTTTGAGCACGGCGCTTGTCCATGGCGCCGGGAGGTTTCGTACCATTGCTCGGGGCAGGCGATGGGCACGCAATCCGCGATGTGTCCGTAGGGGAATATCCCCTACATATACGACCTGTTGTGCTGAACGCAATCCTCCTCGTCGCTTCTCTTACAAAGGAGCAAGTACTCCTTGTTTCCCTTGCGGCCGCGAATCGGCGAGTCGCACGTGCCCAGGATCTCGTAGCCAGCGTGCTGAAGCCCTTGCTTAACGCGCTCCAGTGCTTCCAGTCGCACGCCTTCGCTCCTAACCACGCCGCCCTCGCCCACCTCTTCGCGTGTTGCTTCGAACTGCGGCTTAACGAGCGTCAGAAACCTGCCATGTGCGCGCAACAACGCACTCACAGCAGGAAGCACGGTAAGAACCGATGTAAACGAAACATCGCATACGGCCAGGTCCACCTTGCGCGCCTCTGCCATCTTTGGCAGATCCAACACGTTTGTTCTTTCCACAAGGGTAACGCGTTCGTCTTGGCGCAACGACCAATCAAACTGAGCGTATCCCACATCTACAGCAAGAACAGAGGAGGCGCCATGGCGCAGGAGGCAGTCGGTAAACCCACCCGTAGAGCATCCAACGTCCAAACAGTCCAAACCAGAGGGGTCAACAGAAAACTCACGCAGTCCATGCTCGAGCTTAAGGCCGCCCCTACTCACGTAGGGAACACGACCCTTTACATGCAAAAATATGCCGGGCTTTACCATGGTGCCTGGAGCCGTAAGTCTGCGATCGCTCGTACTCACCTCACCGGCAAGCACCGCTCGCATTGCATCGTCTGCAGACGCAAACAGGCCTTGCTCAACCAGTTCTTGGTCGAGTCGTCTACGCTTGGGGCGTGCCATCCTCTTGCCCGTCTTCGTGCGTCTCCGCATTGTCTGTGGCCTGCTCCGCCTTTACCTGAGCAGCTTCGGATGGCTCGACCTCTGCCGTGTCCACAAAGTCCACGGCCTTTGATCCCAATGCAATGGCCTCGTCAAAGAGGTCGAGGGAGCTTTCCAGCGGAACATCCTTTCGGCGAACCTGCGTAACAATCTGGTCGAGGCGCTCGGTAATGGAGGTAAGGGAGTCATAAGACGAAGTGTCTATACGCTTGGGCATGCGCTACTCCTCCCCCTCTTTTGCCTCTTCCTCTTTATTATCGTCTTGCGCCAACGCAAGCACGTCGTAACCGGCTTCGATGTCGGTCGCAACCTTGCCAAGCAGTCCGTTTACAAAACGGGAGGACTCGTCGGTGCCGTATGCCTTGGCAAGCTCCACCGACTCGTCTATGCTCACCGCCACCGCCACCTCATCTACGGCAGCCATTTCGTATATGGCCAGCCTAAGGAGATTGCGATCCACAAGGGGCATGCGATCAATTGTCCAGTTGGTGGACGACGCAGAGATTACGGCATCCAGCTCGGAGCGCTTCTGGTCTACACCCAACGCAAGCTTTTCGCCGTACTCATCCAACGGATCATCTTGGCTCAGGGCATAAGGCCCCTGCAGAATCTCCTCGACCGTCTGGTCGTTAATGTCGGCCTGAAAGAGCAGCTGCAGCGCCTGGCTGCGCGCGAGGGTGCGCCCAACAAACTTTTGTGAAGACAAGCTATCCTACTCCTTGGGAAACACGAGGTTGTCTATGCAAACATCTACGCGACCTACCTCTACGCCCATTTGGCTACCCACGGCGGACGAAATAGCCGCACGCACGTCCTCTGCGAGCTTGGTAAACGGATACCCATAGAACACCGAAAGACGCACCGTAACAACGAGCTTGTTGTCCACCACGTCGGATTCGACGGCAGGCTCGCTGGATACAGGCTTAGCGGTAAAGACGGAGATAAGACCCGAGGCAATGGCGTTTTCGCCTACCGAGGCAACGCCCTCCACGCGCTCGGCTGCCATCGACACAATGGCAGAAACAACGTCTCTGGAAACACCAATTCCCGAAATAACGAGTTCGCTGTTCATAATAATGCCCTTTCTTGCCAGCCAGACTTATTCACGTGCTTAAACACGCGACACAAACTTGCCGGTTCGCGTATCAATCTTAACGCGCTCGCCCACGTTAAGATACATGGGTACCTGAATGTTTGCACCGGTCTCGATGGTCGCAGGCTTGGTGCCACCCTGAACGGTGTCTCCCTTAAACCCAGGATCGGTCTGCGTGATCTCTGCCTCAATAAACATGGGCGGCTGAACCGCATAAAGAACGTCGTTGGCATAGTTGAGCTGGCAAATGTCGTTCTCTTTAAACCACTTTGCGTTGTCACCAATGAGGTCGGAGCCCACCTCGGTCTGCTCGTACGTCTCCATATCCATAAAGTAGTAGATGTCGCCATCGCTGTAGAGATACTGCATCTCGCGCGTGCGCATATCCACGCTCTCGAACTTGGCGGACTGCTGGAAGTTCTCTTCGTTTACGCGACCAGTGCGGATGTTGCGATACTTGGTACGCACATACGTGTTGCCCTTGCCAGGCTTAACGTGCTGAGCCTCCAGCACCACGCAATCGTTTCCCTTAATGTTTACGCCAAGACCCACGCGAAGGTCGTTGATGCCAAGAGTAGCCATTTGTAACTCACTTTCTATGACGCTGCCATTTTATGGCAGATGATTCAACTGGTTTATGATAGCAGATGCGCGCCATCTATGTGAAGAAGCGCTCGAGCTTCGCGACCATACCCACATGTAGGACCTGTTCGGCCGCCTGCCGGGTCCGCCAACTTACCCGCTTGCTCAGCGCTCACTTCGTTCGCTCGCTCGCTATGCTCGCGATTCGCAGCGGGTAAGTTGGCGGACTCGGTAGGCGGCCTACGTGGCTGTAGCTTGGTATGGTCGCGATGCTCGCAAGGGCGCACGCGGGGTTTTTGACCTATACCACCACTAAATCGTGGGTGGAGGCGGTAAAGGGGGCGTAGCCGTCCTGCGTCATAACGCCGCAGTCCTCAAGACGCACGCCAAACTCTCCGGGGAGATATATTCCTGGCTCGACGGTAAATACAGATCCCACCTCGAGCTTGTTTTCGCTCAGGCGTCCCGCGTTGGGCAGCTCGTGGATCTCCAGGCCAACGCCATGCCCCAGGCCGTGCTGGAAGTAGTCGCCAAACCCGGCATCGGATATTACCTTGGCTGCCACCGCATGAAGATCTTTGCCCAGAATGCCTGGGTGGGCAGCGGCCGCAGCGGCCTCGTGAGCCTCGCGCACCACGTTGTAAACCTCACGCTGCTTGGCACTTGGCTCTCCAACGCTTATGGTTCGCGTCATATCTGCATGGTAGTCTTCGTACAACGCGCCGTAGTCCAAAACAATAAAGTCGCCAGCGCATACCTCGCGCTCGCCTGGACGCGCATGCGGGTTTGCCCCGTTGGGCCCGGAGGCCACAATGGAATCGAACGAGAGCGCGTGAGCGCCGTTGGACAACATAAAGCCCTCGAGCTCTGCGCGTATTTGCAGCTCGGTCTGGCCCGGTCGCACAAACCCACATATGTGGTCAAACGCAGCGTCCGTTATCTCCTGCGCACGACGCAGGAGCTGCAACTCCTCCTCATCCTTTGTGGCACGCAAAAGCGCAAGATCCGAATGCAGCCGCGGCATAAGGCAGTCGAAGGAACACTGACCGAGTTCGTAAACGAGCTGTTCGTAGAATCCCAAAGTTAGGGTGTCCTCTATGGCAGCACAGCGAACGCTGAGGTCGCGAAGCAAACGGGCCGTCCAACGCGCATGCGCCGTGGGCTCCATGTCCACAGTCCATCCGCTGTCGCTGCCCATGCGCTCCAAAAAGGAGCCGTAGTACCTCGAGTCGGTGTGCAGCCAGGCCGCGTCCTGCGTTATTACAGCAGTGTGGGCAACCTCGTTATCGAATACGCGCGCCGCGCCCGTAAGCCAGCGAATATCAAAGTTGTTCCTTAGCACCACTGCGTCATAGGCCCGCTGCCTCATAAGATCGCGTACGCGATCCATGCGCTCCTTGGTGCCGTTGTTTGCTGCCATCACGCTTCTCCTCTCAGTGATTCCTTATGCACAGTGCGCTGCGCACCATGCCTCGCAATGCTCCAGAAGCAGGTCGTCCGACACCGAAAGGTATCTAACCTGGCCGATTGCATATGGTACGAGCAGCATGGTCCTATTGCCGCGAAGCAGGAGCTCTTGCCGTATCTCCTCTGCCAAACGTTGGGAATCAACCTCGCAAGACACTTCCTCAAGACCCAACGTGTCCAGGAGCTCGTCCTGTGCAAGCATGTCGTCTATGGAAAACTTTCCTTGCGAAACAGCCACGCGAGCGCAAAACCGCATGCCCTCGGCAAGAAGCAGGGACTCTGGAAGCTCGTTGCCCGTAATGCGTCCCAACGCATTCATAAACGTCTTGCCGTACTCGAGCGATTGTCTTATGGCCACCGCAGCAGAAGATATGGTTTGCCCTCGCCTCTTTGCGGTCTCGATGAGCTGGGTTGCATACGCCTCTTCGTCGCCATTCGCAATTGCGCTCGCGGTGTCCCACAACTCCGAAAAAGACCTTTCGGATCCCGTCATTGCCGCCGAGACCATAAGGGCCCGCGCATAGCGTGACGTCTCTGTCTCCCAGTCGGAACATGCGAGGTCGTAGTCCAAAAGCACATGACGCACACTGGCAGGCACATGGACCATGGCGTGCAACCCGCCGGCGTCTAACGAGCGCGGGATAAGAGCCCCTTCGAGCAGCGCAGCCTCGTTGAGCGGAATCGCTACGAACGAGATGCCATCGCACCATCCCGCACAAACAAAGGAGGCCAGCGACAAGACCTCGGCACCACCTATGGCACAGCAAAGGTCTTCTCCGGTAATGTGCTCGCGAGCCATTGCTTCGTACAGCCTCTGCGCCTCTTCCACGCATCCCGCATGAGCGGCTTTTGCCACATGCCACCTAATATCGAAGTCGGCGTATACGAGCTGACGACGCAGCCGTTCCTTTATGTCTTTGTCCAAGGATTCGTCCAGCACCACCATGCACCTGCGAGCCCGACCCACAGCATCGCCAAAAAGCGGCGCTGCCTGATCCAACGCATCGTAGCCCATCCTAAGGTCGCAAGAACCCCCACTCACGGGGAGCCACTGTTTGCTAAGCGTGGATATACGCGCACTCACAGTAATCCCACCTCCCAGAGCATACGACCGGCGTCTTCGGCAACTTGCTCGAAGCTCTTGTTTCTAATGTCAACAACATAGTCGGCGGTGCTCTTATACAAAGGACGCCTGTGGGTATAGAGCTCCTCTACGTCCACTAGCGAGAAGTCCGGCCGTTTTTCGGGGTGCTGAATCTGTCGCAAAGAATCGGAAAGCTCGCCGTCGAGGTATACCACAACGCCCATTTCGTGCATCATCGCGCAATTGCACGGACGCTCCACTATGCCTCCCCCGCAGCTCACGAGCAGGGATTTTTGGTCTTTAAGCTGTGCGAGGACGGACGACTCAACCTTTCTGAACGCCTCTTCCCCATCCTGTTCGAAGCATTCGCTTACCGTCTTTCGCATAAGGCGCTCCGCCATGCGGTCGGTATCCACGTAAGATCTTCTATACAGCCTGCCAAGATTGCGTGCCAGCGTGGATTTTCCGGCGCCTAAGAACCCCACGAAAAAGATGTGATCACATCCTTCGTGGGTGATGTAGCCCCCATCGTTAGTTTGCAAATGAATCTCCTCGTCTGTTTGTACGAGTACGATTCTAGCATCCACGTAATGTGGTTTAGGCGGCAAAACGCATTGCACGGCAAAGACACCTAAGGGAGGGGGCGCATCTGGCTTGTCGCCTAGCCCCTCGTGTTCATCTGGCCGCTCAGCGCTCACTTCGTTCGCTCACTCGCTTCGCTCGTGATTCGCGCCCACGCCCGACCGAACCCCCAGGCTCTCCCGCATGCTCAGCGCTCACTTCGTTCGCTCACTCGCTTCGCTCGTGATTCGCTGCGGGAGAGTCTGGGGGTTCGGTCGGGCGTGGAAGTCGCCAGCTGGGTGGACCGCGAATAGGGAACAGTCCCTTAGTTGTGGTCCATATTGCTTATTCGCCCTCGTATTTGGCGTCGTTTAGTACGTGCTTTTCAAAGCGGCGGAAAATCTGGGTGTACCAGAGGTCCTTGGTGGACTGTGGGCGAACCAGAATTGTTTGCACGCCGGCCAGATTGCCCGCAAGCACGTCGGTGAGCAGCTGATCTCCAACAAGCACCGTCTGCTCTGCGGGAACGCCCAGCATAAGCTGTGCCACCTTTATGGCAACGGGCGCTGGCTTCATGGCGTGATGCACCACCGCACAGCCAATTTCCTCCGCGGACGCGCATACGGCATCCGTGTGGAAGTTGTTAGACACCATGCATACTGCAATGCCATGACTGCGCAGGCTTTTGACCCACTCGATAATTTCTGCGGGGGGCTCGTTGGTATCGCGGGGTACCAAAGTGTTGTCACGATCCACCAAGACGCAACGAATGCCCCGCGCGCGCAGATCGTCAACATCAATGAGGTCAACCGAATGCACGTACCGGTCAGCCTTCAGGATTGTCATCTACTTTGCCCCTTCTGCAGCGGCTTTTTCGTTAAGTGCTGCCGCATAGGCAGCGTCGTGCTCTTCGTACGTCTCGGAGAACTTATGATTGGAGTACTTGTCGCTCTCAATAATAAAGAAGAACTTGTACTTTGTATCGTCTGGCTCCATGGCCGCCTGAATTGCCCAAAGACTTGGCGAGCATATGGGCGTGGGCGGTAGCCCCTTGTGCAGGTACGTGTTGTAAGGGCTCTCTTTGGTAAGATCTTCTGGCGAAATAGCACCGCCAGTTTCGTAGCCCATGGTGGCATCGCTCTCCAGCGCCATGCCGTCGCGCAGGCGATTGTAGAACACCGACGAGATCTTGTTGCGGTCTTCGGCGCTCGTGGCTTCCTTCTCAATTATTGAAGCGATCTTAAGGATGTCGTAATCGGTTACGTTTAGGTTATAGCGCTCCGATAGGTTCTTTTTTGCCGCATCCATGTCCAAGCTGTTTACTTCGGCCGAATACTGGTCGAGCATGGACCGTATTATTGCGTCTGCGGTAGTGTCTTTGCCAGAGAAGTCGTAGGTCTTGGGATACAGGTACCCCTCAAGAGACCCCTTTCCCGCATCTGCAAGGTAGGCATAATCTTTTACGTACTTGTCTGCCTTTGCTTGGTCGGTAAACTCCTTGGCCGATATGCCTAGGGAAGACTCGACGAGCTTTGCCGTTTGGGCAAGCGTAAGCCCCTCCGGCACCTGCAACTGGCTCTGTCCAGAATTCGGTCCCGCAACGAGTTGCTTAACGATTTCGGCTGGGTCGGAACCTGTGTTAAACGTGTATGTACCGCTCCTCATGCTCTGGTCTGCACCTTGGGCTTCTACCGCCTTGCGAAAATCCTTCGTGCTGTGTATTACGCCAGAGTCAAGCAGCAACTGAATGATGTCGGAACCTGTAGATCCGTCTGGTATAACAACGGTGACCTCTTGGCCATCCTCCACCCTTGAGCCCTCGTAGGGATGAATAATATTCTTTACAAGAAAAAATCCGCCTACGCCTACGCCCGCAAGCAGGATTATTACAAGTAGAACTCGAATAACGGGAAAACGCTTCTTTTGAGGAGCTGCATGGCGTGGCGCACTAGCTCGACGCTTTCCGCCTCTTCTTGCACTGGTCTTGGACGCCTGGGTTCTGGCAATATTGCGATTTTGATTCTGTGCGGAATACGAGCTAGTGGCGCCACCGGTAGCACCATACGTGGATCCTGCTCGCCCGGTTGTGGAGGTGTAACTCGTAGTTGCTGGAGGTAAAGCCTTAACCGCCCCTGTACGCTCTTTTGGCTTGCGTCTATTTGCAGCGTGCTGTCCACTCGTCTTCTGGCGCCTAGCCGAACGAGAGCCCTGCTGTTTTTTGCCAACGTTGTTGGCACGCACCTCGGAGGACTTCTTTTCCCCTCGTCGCTTTCGCCGCTTTGGCGCCATGTGCTGGTGCGTGCTCTTCGATTTTGACATCAGTGGCCTTTCAGTTCTCGCGAGTGTCGAGCCATGTTTGCAAAAAAAGCGAAGCTGCAACCATATCTATCTTGCCACGCATGCGTTTTTCGCTTAATCCCTCACTATGAAGAATATGCTTTGCCTCTGCGGATGAATAGCGTTCGTCAACAAAATCCAAAGGAATACCGCAACCGTCTGAAATCTGATGGGCTTTACTACGTATTTCCTGCGCTTGCGGCCCTTCTTCTCCGCCCAGTGTCTTGGGGAGGCCACACACCAGAATTTCCGGCTCATAGTCCTCAATCACGCGCCTCCACGTGCGGGCGCCGCTTAACACCTCGTTTGCAGGAAGGACACAAACGGGCGAGGCTATGGTGCCCGACACGTCGCTGGCGGCGATTCCAATTCGAACCTTACCTATGTCGAGCGCCACAGCCCTCATATTTACGCTTCCCCTGCTGGTCGTTGCCAGGCCGCAAGTAGTTGCAGTCTGCCTACAAATGAGTCTTTACCTCGCAATTACCTACTTGACGCCCAAAAAATTGCGGGCTGCCTGCAGGGCCTCTCCAATTGAGGAGGCGTCGCTTCCGCCTGCCTGCGCCATGCCAGGTCGTCCACCGCCGCGTCCGCCAACCATCGGCGCTATCTCCTTAATAAGAGAACCTGCCGAGAAACCCGCGCCTATGGCAGCATCGGTACCACCTGCAAGCAGCGCCACCTTGCCGTTTTCGCCCACAGAAGCAAGCACGCATGCGCACTCCATGCCAAGGCGGTCGCGAATGGCATCCCATGCTCCTCGCAGTTCTTTGCCGCTCACGCCATCAAGCTTGGCAACCACCAGCTTGTACGACCCAAGATCCTCAGCATTTGCCACGGCGTTGGCAATCTGGTTTGAAGACCCGCCTGCAAGCGCGTCCTTGAGCTTCTTCTGAGCGTCGCGTGCATCCTGCTGCAGCTGCTTAACACGTGCGGCAACGTCGGTGGGCCTGCATTTGAGCGCTTGCGCGACCTCGTCCAGCTGCATAACGCGCTCGTCCAGGTACTCGATGGCGCCTACCGAGGTTACGGCCTCTATGCGGCGGGCGTTGGAACCAACCGAGCCCTCGGACACAATCTTAAAGAGGCCGACTTCCGCTGTGTTGCGGGCATGCGTGCCACCACAGAGCTCCCTGGAGAAGGGCGTTTTGGAATCGCCTGTGGACACAACGCGAACCACATCGCCGTACTTTTCGCCAAACAGCGCCACGGCACCGGACGCCTTGGCCTCCTCTATTCCCATAACCTTGGTTACCATGGGTTCTGCCGCAAATACCTCTGCGTTTACGAGGCCCTCAATACGCGCAATCTCCTCGCCAGTAAGAGCCTCGAAGTGCGTGAAGTCAAAGCGAAGCCGATCGGGAGAAACCAGCGAGCCAGCCTGGCTCACGTGCTCGCCCAGCACCTGCTTGAGCGCGGCATCCAAAAGATGCGTTGCAGTGTGGTTGCGGCGAATGAGCTCACGGCGACCATGGTCTATGCACGCACTTACGGTGTCGCCCACGCGTACTTGCCCGTTCTCAACAGTACCTACATGGGCGTAAAGGTCGCCCTCGTGATGCTTGGTGTCGGTTATGCTAACTTGCACGTCGTTAGAGGACAGGGCGCCCGTATCGCCCACCTGACCGCCCATCTCGGCGTAGAAGGGGGTGCGGTCCAGTACGATTTCTACCTGCGCGCCCTCCTGCGCAACGCCAACCGACTCGCCCTCGCATACGATGGCAAGAACGTGCGCATCCTCTACCTCGTCCTGGTCGTATCCAAGGAACTCGGTAGCAGGAAGTTCGTCCGAAAGCGTTGTCCACGCATTGTTAAACGATCCCCAGGCATCGCGGTTTGCGGCCGCACGGGCACGCTCACGCTGAAGCTTCATTGCGTTGTTAAAGGATTCCATCTGAACTCCAGCACCACGCGTCTCGCAGATCTCGCGCGTAAGGTCTATGGGGAAACCATAGGTGTCGTGGAGCGTAAAGGCAACCTCGCCCGAAAGGTCCTCGCCCTCTGCGAGCTTGTCCAGCTCTGCATAGAGTAGCTCCTCGCCCTTGTCGAGCGTGGCGTTAAAGCGCTCCTCCTCGGCGGCAATTATTCCGTCTATGAGCGCGGCGTTCTCTACCAAAGCGGGGTATACGTCGCCCATTATGGAGCGGACCTCGGCAGCATAGCGCGTAAGGAAGGGTCCGCTAACGCCCAAAAGACGACCATGATACACGGCACGGCGCAGCAAGCGACGCAGGATGTAGCCCCTGCCCTCGTTTGAAGGCAGGATTCCGTCACCAATCATAAAGGTTACCGCACGGGAATGGTCTGCCATTATGCGGAGCGAACGGTCGTCCCCCGTGGCCTTGCCACCGTACTTCTTCCCACTCAGCTGCTCGCCAACGCCCAGGAGGCTCCGAAGCACGTCTCCCTCGTAGTTGGAATGCTGACCCTGCATGATGGCAGAAATACGCTCGAGCCCCATGCCGGTATCTATGTTCTTGTGCGGAAGCGCAGGCATGGAACCGTCTTCCTGGCGGTCGTACTGCGTAAACACAAGGTTCCAGAACTCGAGGTAGCGCTCGCAGTCGCAACCAGGGGCACAATCGGGGCTACCGCAGCTAAACTCCTCGCCTTGGTCGAAGTAGATCTCGGAGCAGGGACCGCAGGGTCCGGTTGGGCCTGCTGCCCAGAAGTTGTCCTCTTCGCCAAGGCGCGTTATGTGGCTTGCGTCCACACCATACTTCTGCCACAGCTCAATTGACTCATCGTCATCTTTGTACACGGTAAAGTAGAGCCTATCCATGGGAAGGCCCAAGTGCTCGGGCTTCGTGCAGAACTCAAGCGCCCAGCGAATGGCGTCCTCCTTGGAATAGCCGCCAAAGGCAAAGTTGCCAAGCATCTCGAAGAATGAGAGGTGACGCGAGTCGCCAATGTTGTCTATATCGTTGGTGCGCAGGCACTTTTGGCACGAGCACGCGCCAATTTCGCGCATGGTCTTAAGGCCCTGGTAGTACTCCTTAAACTGGTTCATTCCCGCATTCGAGAGAAGCAGCGAGGGGTCCTCCGGAATAAGCGACGATGACTCGTATCGCTTGCAGCCCTTGTTTGCAAAGAACTCCAAGAAGTCCTCGCGAATCTGTGCGGTTGTCATATATTTGATATCGGCGCTCATTGCTCACCTCGTACTATCGGAGTTATTGAACCTAAGCATTGTAGCAGGATTGTGCAACGCACGCCCCACTCAACAGCTGCAACCACAAATAGGGGACAGTCCCTTAGTTGTGTTTTTAGAAAAATCGCAACTAAGGGACTGTCCCCTATTTGTGGGTTAAACAACAGGTGAGTCGCTGTCTCTTACATGGGGCCAATCTTGTCGTGGATGCGCGCCAGGGTCTTGCGGAGCAGGCGTGATACCTGCACCTGCGAAATGCCGAGCTTCTCCGCAATCTCCGACTGCGTAAGGCCCTCCTCAAAGCGCATGCGGATTACTTCCTTCTCGCGCGAAGAGAAGTCGTCTATTATCCCCTCGAGCAACATGCGGTTGTCCGTAGCGCTTAGCTCGCTGTCCTCGGTCGCGTACTGGTCTATTACAGACGGGGAATCGTCGTCTTCGCCGCCACCCTCCAACGGTACGGAGTTGTATGCGCTCGACGACTCCATTGCCTCAAGCACGTCGTCCACGCTCACGCCAATGTAATCTGCTATCTCCGAAACCGATGGCGAACGCTGCAGGGTGGTCGTAAGCTCGTCCGTGGCATGCGTAACCTTTGTAGAGAGCTCCTGCAACCTCCTGGGAACGCGAACCGACCAGCCCTTGTCTCTAAAATGACGTTTGATCTCGCCCGTAATGGTGGGCGTTGCGTACGTAGTAAACTCCAACCCACGATTCGGGTCAAACCGATCGATGGCCTTAATTAGTCCAATGGTGCCAACCTGCACGAGGTCGTCCAGCTGCTCTCCCCTGTTCATAAACTTAGAGGCCAAGTAGCGCACTAGATTGAGGTGGTTGACCACCAACTGGTCGCGGGCTTCTTCGTCGCCCAGCTCCTTATAGCGATAAAAAAGGTCGCGCGTAACCTTTTTGTCCCAGGCATTCCTTCCTCTTGGAATGCGATAGCGCGACGCTTTTGTTGCGGCGTCGCTATTTGGCATAGACGCCACCTACCGATTTTGAGACGCTCAAAACGGCTTCTGACGTATTGATTACGTATTCGTCACTTACTGCCGAAAGCAGCAGCTCCGCAAGGGCCACCTGCTCGGCAAGGGCCTCGTCTTCCGCCGGGCGAGCGCTTCCAAGCGAAAAATCCATGTTTAGGGCATCTTTCGCAAGCGAGAAGGTAACCTCGCACTGTTCTGGGTGCGTTGCACACGAATAGATAAAGGCCTCTTCTGCCGCCATGCGTGCATCCTCCACGTCGTCGACGCTCATGGAGCACAAGACTGCAAGGTTGGCTGCCATCATGCGCACGGATCGGGCGAAGGTCGGCTCTGGCGGAACCGATAGGCGAATTACAGAAGTCGACATAATGGGCTACTCACCGTCGGGGTTGGAACCATACGTAAAGTAAGTCTTGGGGGCCTCGTCCGCGTCGGCCTCGTCGGCGACGTCTGCCGCTTCTGCGCGCTTCGCATCGCCCGGAATGTGAGGGAACCTGCGCTTCTTGGGCGCCTCTGCCTCTTCTTCGTTCGTTTCTACAGAGTGTGCGGCAAGCTTGTGCTTGCGCGACTTGCCACCACCGGTAAACTTGCCCACAACGCCTGCCACTCCGCTCACGGCGCTGTTTGCCGCCTTGGAGACGGTGCTTGTAACGTTTGTTGCGGTATCGGTAACGGACGACACGTCAACCAAAATGTCGTTTACGGATGCCAAGTCTACCGTTACCATGTCGATGGCCGTGCTCGTCTTGTCCAAAAGCGGGTCGACCTTCTTTACGGCAGGTTCTAAGTCGGTAACCATACCGTCCACCTTTTGGATGATGGGCTGAAGCTGCATTATTGACTCGTTTGCATTGGTGGTTACTTCGCTCACCTCTTTGATGAGGTCATTTGTCTCTTTGTCTAAATTGTCTACCGTGCTACGAGTCTTCCGAAGGGTAATGGCCAGCTCTACGACTGCCCATATGCCGACTGCAACCAAAACGATAAGAGCTATATGAAGGGCGTCCATTTGCGTCAATGCCTTTCTACTGTGGTCAATACGAACACATTCTAGCCTAAAACCCTCAAACAACATAACAACAACTCATTAATTACGGCACTGCACTAGCGGGTACATCCTGGACGGTATCTCATATGTACGCAAGAGAGCCCTCTATGAGCTTCTGATCCAGCAAGCAGTATTGGACCACAAGGTCTGCCGGGTCGATGGCGGCCGCGACGTCCTCGGGTAACACATAGCCCGCAAACGCCATCTCTACCTCCTCGGTAGCAATCCACGCGCGTACCACTGCAGGTGCTCCTATGTCCGGCACCTCCGTTTTTCCTTTGCGGCACTGGCCTATGTAGCGCACCCACGCCGCCAGTCCCTCCGCCGTGGGAGCAAATCTGAGCCCAAATTTTGCTTGGAGCGGCTGCGTTGGCTGATTCTCGGCGCTACCGAGAATGACCCAAGGAATGCTGCCCTCATCAAAGTCGTATGTGGATACCACTCCCTGCGCACTCCCCTGTCGCCTGGCGCGGGCACGGGCCCTCGCCGCAGCAACTTCGTAGTTGTCCGTAAGGTAGAAACCCTTGCCAAGGTCCGCGAACCCCGTGTTGTGCTTCAGGTCGGGCTTGCGTATGGCCACGTCCGAACCGTGGTACAACCTCACGGTGCCCATTTGTTCCACTTGCGTCCTTTCCTTTAGCTGCCTATTGCGCAGCGTTATTGTTTTGCGATTCGGAGCTGGCACGATCTCGCGCGGTCGCCTCCATCCTCCATGCCTCCCAACCGCGCTGACCTGGCGCGTAAAACGCGCCTCGCTGCAACCCGTCGGGCAGGTACTGCTGCTCCACCCAACCTTGCGCATAGTTGTGGGGATAGAGATATGCGCCATATTCCGACGAGCCAGGCCTATGCCTGTCGCGCAGATGGTTGGGGACCTCGCGACGAGGGCCGTTGCGCACCTCCTCGAGTGCAGCGTCTATGGACGCCTCGGCCGCATTGCTCTTGGGCGCCAAGCACATATATATGACTGCTTGCGCAAGGTTTATGCGACACTCCGGGTAGCCTATTACCTCGGTTGCCTTAAACGCTGCCTCGGCCACAAGCAGTGCCTGTGGGTCCGCGTTACCAATGTCTTCCGAGGCAAGAATAAAGATTCTACGCGCTATGAACTTGGGGTCCTCGCCCGCGTCTATCATGCGCGCAAGCCAGTACAGGGCCGCATCTGGGTCGGAGCCGCGCATGGACTTTATGAAGGCAGATATTACGTCGTAGTGCATGTCGCCGCTCTTGTCGTACGTGAGTCCACGACGCGGATTAGCCTCGCGCACATGCTCCACCGTAATGGTTGTAGTTCCCGCACCTGGCGCTGGCACAACGCCTGCCGGCGACGCCATTTGGCTGGCTAGCTCGAGTGACGTTAGCGCCGCACGACCGTCTCCTCCAGCAAGCGTCACAATCTCTTTGAGGGCGTCCTCTTCGAGCTCAAACGCCCCATTGAGCCCGTTTTCACTTTTGAGCGCACGAAGCACGAGCGTCGTTACGGACTGTTCGTCCAGAGGCGCAAGCTCCACCACGCGTGAGCGTGAGATAAGGGCCGAATTGACTTCGAAAAACGGGTTTTCCGTAGTTGCGCCTATCAACACCACGGTGCGGTTTTCCACCGCATGGAGCAGCGCGTCCTGCTGCGACCTGTTAAACCGATGTATCTCGTCCACAAAGAGTATGGTGCGCTGCCCCGTGGCAAGAAGCCTAGAGTCCGCCTGCTCTATCTCGCGACGCAAGTCCTTTACCGTACCGGTAATTGCCGAAACCTCCACGAACTCCGCGTGGGTCGAATTCGCAATAATGCGGGCGAGTGTGGTTTTTCCTGTACCGGCTGGTCCATACAGGAGCACCGAGGAGAGCGTGTCGTGCTCTATTGCAAGGCGAAGCCACGAATGCGGACCCACTGCCTGCTCCTGCCCAACATACTCATCGAGCGTCTGGGGGCGCATGCGTGCCGCAAGCGGTGCGTTGTTGTTGCGGACCTGTCGTTCTATGCCAGAAAATAATGTATCCATGCGAACAATTGTACCATATACGGGACTCGTCCCACTGCGAAGCTATGAGACAGTATATCGTCGACGGGGGGCAGCCCCTGACCGTAGACAGTAGTCCTATCCTTCCGGCGCCATAGACAAGCGCCGTGCTCAAACAGTCCTCGTTTCGCTTCGCTCACTGCGGAACTGCGCGCGGCTGCTTTCCATGGCGCCTCGCGGATAGGACTACTGTCTACGGTCAGGGGCTGCCCCATCCCCATTCCTCTCTCTAGAAGTGTTCTCTGCGGGGAAAGAGGCGCTTGGAGCCAGGGAACAGGTGCTCGGCGATTGCCATAAAGTAGTCATCTGTCATGGAGGAAATATAGTCAATTACCGTAAGGTCCAAGTCGCTCTGCCAGTCGTACGAATGCCCATAGTGGCCAAGCCATTGGTCCACATAGCGAATATGGTGCCTAAACACCGGCGACTCCTCGCGCCCCTTCTTGAGGTCGTCCAAAACGGTATGGTAGAGCGAGGCAAAGAGCTCCCCCATTCCCTTGTCAAACTCTCCATTTACCTCGGAGGCACCATAGATCTTAAGGTAGTTTTCGCGCTTTGCACGTCGCATCTCGCTAAACGCTTCCTCGCTCATGGCAATGCGAGGCTTTCCCACGCTATGCTCCACAACGTCCGCAACAAACGCCTTAAGTGCCCATGCGTTGTATGCCCCGCCAAGGCCGTCGTCAAAGGTGTCTTCTGTGGCAATGCCGGCGCGTATGGCGTCCTGGCGATCCTTGCCAACGTAGGCTATTATGTCGCTCACCCTAACGACGCATCCCTCCAGCGTCATGGGCGCAAGACGCGATATGGCTTGGTTGCCGCGGTCCCAGCAGTCCTTAACCATACTATCGTACGAGGCCACGTCGCCCAGTCCGCTGGTTCTAAGCACCTGTCGCTCAAACTCTCCGTTGTGACAAATTACCCCGTCGAGAGTCTGTATGCTCACGTTGCGACCATAGAGCACGTCCAGCACGCGAACGCTCTGCACGTTATGAAAAAACCACCTGCCCGTACGCTCATGGAATACGTCGTTTAAAAACCGCTCACCTGCGTGGCCAAAAGGAGTGTGCCCAATGTCATGCCCCAAGCCTATGGCCTCAATGAGGTCTAGGTTAAGTCCCAGGGCGTAGCCTATGTCGCGCGCCACCCGTGCTACGAGCTGCACATGTAGCCCGCGACGAGTAAGATCGTCGTTCTCCCTAAACGAAAATACCTGCGTCTTGCCGTTAAGGCGGTTGTACGCTGGCATATGGAGAATCTTTTCTACGTCACGCACGTATGCGGGACGCAGGACCGTGTCGCGATCTCGGTCGTGTTTGTCGCGACGTAGCGCATCCTCGTTCGCGGAGGCATACGGGTTCGTTGCTCTGCCGGCAATAAGGTCTGCCACCTGCGCGCTTGCCTCTTGCGAAAGCGTTCCCGTTAGATGCGGGGCATAGGGGTTGGTACGACCGCCCTTGTTCGAAAGCACCGGGTTGTTTGTCATACGCTCAGCCTCCGTTTCTGTAGTGGGGTCAAATGGCGCAGGTTGGGAGTTGCGCAGCGGCGCCGTATTGAGCCGCTCTTGCTACAACAGCTGCTCCAACACCTGAAGGACGCCGTCCTCGGTACACGGCGGCGCCACGAATTGTGCCGCATCCTTAACGTTTTGCGGCGCATTTTGCATGGCATAGCTGCGGCCCACCATGGAGAGCATGGCAATGTCGTTGTCGGAGTCGCCAAATGCCACGCATTCCTCTGGTCTAATGTTCCATCTGTCCAAAAGGTAACGCAGGCCCGTTGCCTTGCTTACTCCAGGACAAACCACGTCAAAGTAGCCTGCTCCCGCACCAATTACGTCCATATGCCCGCGCACCACATTGGAAAAGAGGGCGATCTTTTGCTGCACAACCGACTCGTCAACTACCGACGAGAACATGAATATCTGGTCATCCACGTCCGCAAAGTCGTCCACCCAGTATTGCCGATAGCAGTATTGGGCCATGTCGTCAAAAAACTCCTGCGATGCACTGCGCTCCACATATGCGCCCGCAACTCCCAGCATGGAAAAGGGCACCTCTGGGTGCTCATGGATAGCCTGTATCATATGCTCTACCGCCTCGGGCGTGGCTTGTGCGGCAAAGACCTCCTGCATGCCGTCCAGCACGTGTGCTCCGTTTGCCGAAACGATTCCCATCTCGTGCGCGTGAGAGGGAAAGAGTTCCTGCACTTGGTAACACTGGTTGCCGGTCGCAACTACAAAGCGCACGCCCAAGCGCTGCATGCGGCTAAAAATGGCCTCGAAGCGCTCTCTGTCGTAGTTTAGGTGGTCTCGAAGAAAGGTTCCGTCTTCGTCCACGGCAACCAATCGAATGTTAGACATGAATCCTCCCATCGTTCGAGCCTTATGGCATGCCGCACGTCGCGTTTCCACGGCTACGAGAGGTCGAAGACATGCCTAGCCGCTATTCTCCCTCAAGGACCGGCTCGTAGAACTCCGCCGCATCGTCCAACCTAACCATGCCAATTCTTCCCCAGCCGGCACCGCCAGCCGCGCCGCAGTCTATGGCCCACCTGTCGGCCACGCCACCGGTTGCCTCACAGGCACCAAGATGCATAATCTGACAATCGCCGTTCTCGTCTCGGGCCGGGCGATCAAAGTTGTCGGCAATGTCTTCCACATAGGGCACCGGGGTATGCCCGGCGATTACGATTGGCCCTCTTCCGTTCTCGTCCAAAAAGCCAGTGGGTTGGCCCCAAAAGTCCTCGCGAATCCATAGGACCTCTTCTGCGTTTTGGTAGCGAAGAAGCGTTTCCATGGTGGCGCTGGTCCATCGGCTTTTGGAAGAGAAGTTAAGCGGCCTTAATCCCGCATGTACCAATAAATACGACCTGTCTTCCACGGTAACATGTGCACCAAGAGGAAGGTTGTCCACCCAGTCTATTATGTCGATAACCTCAGCTTCCGAAAGGGTCGCAAGTCCCGAGGCAGTCGTCGCTCCCCCGTTCATCTCCCACTGGAAGCGCACGGCAGGGTTGTTCGGATGGTTAAAGGCGTCGAGCATCATGGACTCGTGATTGCCAATAAGTATATGAGCGTTATTGAGATCGCGGCAGGTGCGCATTACTCCAACGGGATCCGGGCCGCGATCCACCATGTCGCCCAGTATCCAAATATGGTCCTCATCGGCAGGCGAAACGCTCTCGAGCAGTCGCTCGAGCGTTCGATGGTGCCCATGCACGTCTGAAAACACATATGTTGCCATCTGTCTAACCTCCAGCAAAGAACTGTACCCAAAAACTAGCCCGATGGCAAATCTGCACACATTTTAGTGCTCAAATGCATCATATGTGGGACACGGCGACAGGGACCTATCGAGGCCGCCCCAGCACAACGGCCAGCCCGCGGGGCGCCGCGGACAAGCGCCGTGCTCAAACAGTCCTCGTTTCGCTTCGCTCACTGCGGAACTGCGCGCGGCTGCTTTCCGCGGCGCCCCGCGGGCTGGCCGTTGTGCTGGGGCGGCCTCGATAGGTCGATCGTTAGTGGCGCTTGCGATGGCGCTTCCACGCCACGCGATGGCGCCATGCGGGAAGGTAGCCGACCTCTGTAATATATCCAGCGGGATGGATGCCAAGCGTCGCGAGCTCAATTTCGCGCAGGAGCCTTTGTATGGTGGCTTCCTTTCGTGCCTTTTTTAAAGCGCATTCCCAAACAAGCAAGACCGTCCAGCCGTCCGCAACAAGGCTTTTGTAGTTGCGATCGTCGCGCGCGCGGTTTCTGGCAAACTTGGCCTGCCAAAACTCGATGTTGGTCTTGGGGTCAGGAAGGTTGCAATGCGGGCAACGATGCCAGAAGCAGCCGTTTACAAAGATGGCAATCTTTCGACCGGGATAGCAGATGTCGGGCCTACCGGCGCACTTTTTCCAGTGAAGTCTATATCCTGGCATGCCCGCACTACGCAATGCCTGGCGCACCAACAGCTCTGGCTTGGTGTTCTTGCTCTTATTTGCTTGCATAACGTGGCGTGTGGCCTCGCTCACCTGCGACATATTACCACCCTTAGCAAATCTGATCGCATTGCCGCACCCAAAGCCTACAGGCTAAGGCTCTGGATGTCACGCACGATGTCTTCGGCCGTAAAGTGGTAGATCCTAAAGAAATCTTCGGTGGGGACGCGGTCCAAGAACTCCTTCTTGCCGCCATAGCACAAAACGCGCATGGGCGTGGCGCCATAGTAGCGAGCCACCTTTTCGCCAAAGCCGCCGCAAAGAATCCCCGCCTCTAACGTAATAACCAAGGAGTGGTCTTCTAGCAGAGAATCCAGTAGGGGTTCGTCAAAGCTCGAGTAGCTTAGCGCCTCAACGATGCTTGCCCTAACGCCACTTTGTTGCTCAAGCAGGTCTGCCGCCTCTTGGGCCAACTCCAACGAGCTGCCAAGCGAAAGAAAGGCCGTTTTGCTTCCACGCCTGTTTACATGCCACCCGCACGGCCTCTTGGGCTCGAAGGCCTCCGCCGATCCCAACAAGACCTTTTCGGGCACCCTAATTACAACCGGACGCTCCGTCTGCTCAATTGACCAGTCAATCATTGCCAGATACTCTTCGCGTGTGGCAGGCGCCAGGCACGTAATGCCCGGAACGTTGCTGGTCATTACGATGTCCATCGTTCCGGCGTGCGTTGCGTCTATGTCGTAGAAACCCGCACCAAACACCAAAACGGTCGCGGGACTGCAATTAAGTCCCAGCTCCTGTACAAACTGGTCGAACGCGCGCTGCGCAAACGTGGCCATAACCATAAATACCGGTTTGGCGCCACCCCGCGCAAGCCCGGCGCTAAACGCCACGGCATGCTGCTCCGTTATGCCCGTGTCCACAAACTGTGTGCCACAAGCCTGGCGAAACTCCGGGGTAAGGCCCACACCAGAGGGAGCTCCAGCATTTACAACAACCACACTGGGATCCTCCTGCAGTTTTTGCAGCAGATAATCGCGCGTAAGTTGTTGGTATGTAGGACCGCTAACAGACTTGGATGCCGGGGGAATCGAGTGGGCCTTCTCTGGGTTGTTTTCGGCCCAGTCCAGACCCTTCCCCTTTTTTGTGTGGATATGAACCACAACGGGATGGTCTATGTTGCGTACCTGCGCAAAGGCGTCCACAAGCGCGTTTACGTTGTTGCCATCTTCCACGTATTGGTAGTCCAGCCCCAGCGTACGGAAGAAGTTGTTTTTGCAGGTGCCGTGCGTACGACGCAACTCCGCGAGATTTTGATAAACGCCACCGGCGTTCGGAGCAATGGACATCTCGTTGTCGTTAAACACAACAATAATATTCGATCCCACCACGGCAGCATTATCTAGGCCTTCAAACGCCTCGCCACCACTCAGCGAGCCATCGCCCAACACGGCAATCACATTGTGCTCTTGTCCCAGCAAATCGCGCGACTTGGCCAATCCGCACGCAAGGCTCACGGCCTGAGACGTATGTCCCGCCCTAAACAGGTCGTATTCGCTTTCGTCGGGGTTGGTAAAGCCTGTAAACTCGTTATAGTACGCAGGGTCCACAAACGCCCTCTTGCGACCCGTGAGCATCTTGTGCGTATAGCACTGATGCGAGACATCAAACACAAGCTTGTCGGTGGGAAAGTCAAACACGTGGTGCAACGCAACGGTTGCCTCCACAAACCCCAGGTTTGGACCAAGATGGCCGCCCGTCTTTGTAACAGCTTTTATTAGATGCCCGCGTATCTCGTCACAGAGGGTGCTTAGCTCAGACGGAGAAAGTCGACGCACGTCGGCAGGACTCTCGATGCAATCGAGAACGCCACTCATATGTCTCCTCTCCTCACTGCCACTTGGCATGTTTCCATAACCATCTTATGCCATATATGGGAGTCTGTGCAAAACAGGAGAGAATCCCTATAAAGATTTCTTTCAGAAAGCTATTTTGCAATTCGTTCTCCTTGATGAGTTGGCGCATCCGGGTGGCCGCCTGACGTAGGCATATATGGTAAGTATTCGCCAGTCTGCTTTTACCGAGATGAGCCAGTCTTCGGTCTCATCTGCTGCGAATCACGAGCGAAGCGAGCGCTGAGCGGGCAGATGAGACCGAAGACTGGCGAAAGGTCGAGTGCGACCTTTCCTTCGGCATGTCTACTCCACGCTTTCGCCGCAGAAGTTGAGACCTCGCGTAAGGACGGAAGCTGCCTCGAGGTCAAAGCCATCCTCAAATACGAGAGGCAAGACAATCGCGACCTCGTCGAGCGCAGCATTGTACAGATACCAGAAGGATTCCGTACGGATCTCGCCCGAAAACGGGTCGCGCCAAGGCTTGCGCGCGCAATTATCAAAGCTGCTCGTAAGCTCGGCCCGAGGCCTATGGGACATGGCCCGCACAAGCGAATAGCGCGAGGAATGCAGCAGCCCCTCCATGCGGGCAAAGGCTGCCGTCTTGCCACCCCTAGGCGACCAGAAGGCCCTTTGCACCAGACGGAAGCAGGATACGGCAAGGGGGAACACCTTGTTTGCCGTAGGCTCACCGTCGGCTACCTCCGACACCACCGCATCGAAGTAGAGGTTGCCAACAACATCGAGCATCTTGTCGCTACCGCGCAATACCTCTATGTATGGCTTGTACGTTTCTATTGTTTGGTTATGCTTGGTAAAGAGCACCATTTCGTCTAGGTCGCGCTCGATCTCTGCATGGACCTCGCCCGAGTCGTTTGTGTTAAGTCCACTGACTCCCGCCTGGCATATGCCGCGCTCCCAAAAGTACACAAAAGGATGAACGGCACGGTCCAAAAGATAATGACAAGTAAACCCTGCCAAATAGGCACGACCTATGCCTTGGTCTTTTTCGGGTAGCGCATCCATGGCCTGGCGCATGCTAACAAAGAGCTTGGAGGGAGGCACGTGGTGCATATCTGAGCCCAACACCCTAAACTCGTCCATCGGCGGGACTATGAGCAAATAAAAGAGAGGGTCTGGTCCCTGATTGCCCAAAAGGAACGCATTGCGCTCGTCTGGCGTATAGAGCGGCACCGTATTTATGGCTGTTCCAAAGGCGTCTTGGCCAAACTGATCGTGCGTAAGCATCGCTGGCATGATTCTCTCCCCGTCCGTAAAATGGCATTTTGTACTTAGTGTAGCGCTTTGCGTGACTCCATGCTCGTACGTGCATTTGGACCATACGAAAACACGTGGTAGAGAGAGGTGTCTATTGGGATACTCCCCTATTGGCGCAGCTCGCCGACGCATGTTTGCCACACGACGCCAACATACATAGTATTGTTTTATTAGGACATCGAAGGGATGCTTTATGGCACGCACCAAATTTACCAAGGCCGAGAAGAGCTGGATCCTGTATGACGTTGGCAACTCGGCCCTCGTTTTGCTGGCAACCAGCGTTATTCCCATTTACTTTAACTCGCTCGCCCAAGCCGATCCCGCCGTAGAGAAGGTGGCCGTAGGCGCTTGGGGCGCTGCAGAGACCATTGCCTCGCTCGTAATCGCTCTGCTCATGCCCGTTTTGGGATCGATTGCCGATATGGAGGGCATGCGCAAGAAGTTTATTGTGGGATGTGTGGGTACGGGCGCCGTAGCAACCATTGCCATGGGATTTCCCACCCATTGGCTGGCGTTCCTTATCATTTACGTTATCTCGGCAATTGCGCTCAACACATCCTTTGTGTTCTACGACGCGCTCTTGGTAGATGCCACAACCGACGAGCGGATGGACGAGGTGTCCAGCCAAGGGTTTGCCTGGGGCTACGTTGGCTCCTGCATCCCGTTTGTGATCTGCCTGCTCATAGTGCTCAATGCTCAAATGCTTGGTCTTACCATGCAGAACGCCATGCTCATTGCGTTTGTAATAACATCTGCATGGTGGGTTGCCTTTACCATCCCAATGCTAAAAAACGTTACGCAAAAGCAGTTTAAGCCGCGCGAGAGCCATGCAATACGAAAGGCAATTTCGGGTATCGGCACCACCCTAAGGGCTATATGGGCCGACGAGAGCCTTCGCTTTTTTATCCTCGCTTACTTCTTTTACATCGACGGCGTACATACCGTAATAAAGATGTCCACCAGCTATGGCTCCAACTTGGGAATCGACGGCACGCAGCTCGTGCTCGCACTGTTGGTAACGCAGTTTGTGGCATGGCCGTCGTCCATAATATACGGCAGGCTTGGCACGACCATCGGCACAAAAAAGATGCTGCTCGTAGGCATTATTGGCTACTTTGGCATTACGCTGTTTGCCGCATTCTTCCTGCGCACCGCCACCGAGTTCTGGATCCTCGCAATATGCGTCGGCCTGTTCCAGGGAGGAATCCAGGCGCTCAGTCGCTCGGAGTTTGGCAAGCTCTGCCCCAAAGAACATGCCAACGAGTACTTTGGCTTCTTCGATATCTTTGGGAAGTACGCCGCAATTTTGGGAACTGGCCTGGTTTCGGCATTCACCTTTATTACAGGCAACCCGTCGCTTGGCGTGCTTTCCATATCCGTCCTGTTTGTTATAGGCTTCTTTATTATGCTGCGAGTTCCTGACCGCAGGTAGTTAAGCCCGCAAACAGGGGACAGCCCCACCGCCATTGAGTCAGCGCTGTGCACATCGGGGATATTCCCCTGCGGGTACATCGCGGATGGGCCGGACCCCAACGTAAGCCCTGCTCGCGATGTACCCGATGGGGAGTATCCCCAATGTGCACAGCTCCCCCGGACCCTTAACTAAATGGCACTTGGGCAGCCCCTAGGGATAAGGGTTATAGGCTACCCCAGCACCTGCAGGTTCTTCATGCTCATGTCCAGGATTCCGGCGGAGTGCGTTAGCGCGCCCGACGAAATAAAGTCCACGTCCAGGTCGGCCAGATACTCCAGGTTATCGCGCGTTACGTTTCCCGACACCTCGGTAAGGGCACGATCACCCACAATCTTAATGGCCTCCTTCATTTGAGCACGGCTCATGTTGTCGAGCATAATAACGTCGGCGCCCGCCTCTATGGCCTCGCGCACCATAGACAGGTTCTCGCACTCGACCTCGATCTTTGCCATAAACGAGCAGCGTTCCTTAACCGCAAGAACCGCCTCGCGCACGCCACCCGCCGCATCTATGTGATTGTCCTTGAGCAGCACCGCATCCGAGAGGTTGTGACGATGGTTGCACCCGCCACCAATGCGTACGGCCATCTTGTCGAATATCCGCATGCCCGGGGTGGTCTTGCGCGTATCCACCAGCCGCGCGTGAGACCCGCACTCCGCCAGGATTTCGCACATCTCGTGCGTGTAGGTTGCCACGCCGCTCATGTGCTGCAAGTAGTTGAGAGCGGTCCTTTCGCCCGAAAGGAGCGTGCGCACGTCGCCCTCTATGGTGGCGAGCATCTGTCCCTTGCGAATGGTGTCACCATCGCGCACGAGAGGCGTAACCGTAGTGGTGGGGTCAAGCAACTCAAAGGTGCGCACGAACACCGCCATCCCCGCTAGAACGCCGTCTTCCTTGCACAGCAGCTCCACGCGGGCTTGTCGGCGATCAGGTATTACGGAGTCGGTGGAAATGTCGCCGGCGGGCATGTCTTCGGCAAGTGACTCGCGAATGTGCTTTTCCATAACCATGGTAAGCGTGGAAGGGTCTATGCGCGGGCGCTGCTCCAGCGCGTGGTCTGCAGCAATCTTTTCGGCAGCACGGCGAGCGAACACCAGGCACTCAAGCAAACTGTTTGAGGCAAGGCGGTTGCGCCCGTGCACGCCCGTGCAAGAGGTCTCCCCCACCGCAAACAGGCGCGGCATGGTGGTCTCGGAGTTCGTGTCCACATGTATTCCGCCCATAAAGTAGTGCTGGGCAGGCACAACAGGTATGGGCTCCTTTGTTATGTCGTAGCCGCGCGAAAGGCAGTACTCGTATATGTGCTTGAAGTGGGAGTAAATGATGTCTGGCACCACGTTCTCGAACGACAGCCACACGTACTTGGAACCCTCACGCTCCATCTCGTCCATTATGGCCTGCGCCACAACATCTCGCGGCTGCAGCTCGTCGGTAAAGCGCTCGAACTTGGAGTTAAGGAGTATGGCGCCCTCGCCTCGCGCGGATTCGGTTATGAGGAAGGACCTCCCCGGCGTGCTTCGGTAGAGCGTCGTTGGGTGAACCTGCACGTAGTCCATATGCTCGAGCACCACTCCATGCGCGCCGGCAATGCGGCAGCCGTCACCCGTAAGAATGGGATAGTTGGTGGAGCGCTCAAACGACCCACCGATTCCGCCCGTGGCCAAAATCGTAAAGCGAGAGTAGATGTTTAGTTGCTCTCCCCCCTTCTGCACGCACGAAACGCCTGTACAGACGCGTTTTTCGTCGGCACCCACCTCGTCTAGAAGATCCACCATCTCCGTGTTGTCGTACAAGTGCACGTTTTGCGCCGCGCGACATTGCAGAAGAAGGGTCTCCGTTATCTCGCGCCCGGTAATATCTTCGTGATACAGGATACGCGCACGGGAGTGTGCGCCCTCTCGCGTATACAGAAGCTCGCCCTGCGGGTTTCGATCAAAGCGCACACCGTAGGCAATAAGGTCATTAACGCATTCGCGCGAGTCGCGAATCATAATGTCCACGCTCTCGCGGCGGTTCTCGTAGTGGCCCGCCTTAAGCGTGTCCTCCATATACGACTCGTAGTCGTCTTCGCCACGCATTACCGCAATGCCGCCTTGTGCAAGCATGGAATCGCATGTTTCCAAGTCTCCCTTTGCAATGAGGATTACCTTACAGCTGCGTGGCAGCTTGAGCGCGGCATAGAGACCCGAGATTCCGCATCCGACCACTACGACGTCGCATTGAAGCTTCTTCATTGGTGCGCCTCCACTTAGTTACGCTATTTTGCCAGCTCGAGCATGCGTTGCAGGGCTTGCTTTGCTCCGTCGGCATAGCGCTCGTCCACAAAGACCTCGCCCGTAAGGTCGCGCAGGCAGGCAATCACCTTCTGGCCGGTCACGCGATCCATGTTTGGGCAAAGCGGGGTGGTTTTGGGAAAGAAGAAGTGCTTGCGATCCTCGTCGCCCGCGGCGGCCACCTGCTTTTTTATCTCGTGCAAGACGCCGTAGACCGTGCAGATTATGTACTCCTCCTCGGACCCCTTTACGCAGCGGTCTATGATTCCAGACGTAGAGCCAATGTAGTCTGCCTTGTCCAGGACCCAAACGGCGCATTCGGGATGCGCGCATACCACAGCGTTTGGATGCTCGCGCAAGAGCTCCTCTACCTCGACCACCTGGATTGCCTCGTGCGTGGGGCAAAAGCCATCGTTAAGGATTATGTTCTTGCCCGGCACCTGCTGCTGTATGTAGTGGCCCAGGTGCAGGTCTGGCACAAACAGCACGTTATGTTGAGGCAGCCGCTCCACTATGCGCTGCGCATTCGAGGAGGTTACGCAGACGTCCGACCACGACTTCATTTCGTTAGTGGAGTTTACGTAGCATGCTACGGCAAGGTCGTCCCCATACTTCAAACGGGCCTCGTCCACCGTCTGCTTTCGCAACATATGGGCCATGGGACAGTCGGCCGTGGGCTCGGGCATAAGAACGCGCTTGTTGGGCGAAAGCAATTTGGCCGACTCGGCCATAAACTCCACGCCAGCAAACACGAGCGTCTTGCAATCCAGCTCTGCCGCCTTGCAAGCGAGGTAATACGAGTCTCCCACATAGTCTGCCAGATCCTGCGCGTCGGGCTGAACGTAGTAATGCGCAAGTACCACGGCATCGTGTTGCTGCTTCAACTCCGCAAACTCATCTAGCATCTCTTGCGTAAGCATGAGGGCCTCCCCCGTTAAAAAACGAAACATGGCGAAACTATAGCACAGGGATAGACCTTCGAATGACGCGAGCATGTTCGAGCCCGCGCAACGTAGGGGACCATTGGCCTTCCCCGTATTTACCTACGCGAGCTTGTTTATGAGCAATTCCAGCGAATCTGCCATCTCGTCAATTTGCTCCTTGGTAACCACGAGCGGAGGCAGGAAGCGCAGTATGGAGTCGCCAATGTGGTTGAGCACCAGTCCTTTGCGCTCCGTTGCCGCAAGCGATAAGCCCTCGTCTACCAGTGCGGTTGCTATGGGCACATCCAGCTGTGCGCCGCGCATGAGTCCGGCACCACGCACTTCCATAACGTGCGGCAGCCCCAAGAGGCGCTGTTCCAGGTGCTCTCCCGCTTCGAGCACATGCTCGCCTATGTGCTCCTTGCGCATCGTCTCCACGCAAGCGCGACCCACGGCGGCAGCAAGGGGGTTGCCGCCAAACGTCGAGCCGTGGTCGCCGGGTACCATAAGGTCCGCAACCTCAGAACGCGCAGCTACGGCGCCTGTTGGGAAACCACCCGCAATACCCTTTGCCATAGATACGATGTCGGGCTCGATTCCTGCGCGGGCATAGCTAAACGGCGCTCCCGTGCGGAAGAAGCCCGTTTGGACCTCGTCCACAACGAGCATAAGCCCGCGCTCGTCACATAGGCTGCGCACCGCGCGCAAGTACTCCAGGTCGGCCGGCCATACGCCGCCCTCGCCCTGTATGCACTCAAGCATTACGGCACAAACGGGACCGCACTCCGCGGGGGGCGCGTCGATGGTCCTCGTAAGGGCGTCCACATCGTTGAGGGGCACGGCGCAAAAGCCCGTAGGCAAGGGTCCAAAGCTCTTGTGGAACACATCCTGGCCCGTGGCCGAAAGCGTGGCGAGCGTACGACCGTGAAAGCTCTTGCGCGCGGTAATGATTCCAGACGCGCCGTCCAGGTTGCGCTCGCCCCAGCGGCGAGCGAGCTTAATGGCTCCCTCGTTAGCTTCCGCGCCCGTGTTTGCGAAGAAGGTCTTCCAAGTGGTGTTGGTGCTCCCGCACTCCACGCCGTCAAGATCCGTCTTTATGGAAAGCATCCTGCTAAGCTCGCGTGCTAGCTCACCGCGATTCTCCTCGTGGTAGTAGTTGCCAACTTGCCAAACCTTGGTGGCCTGCTCGCTGAGCGCCTTAACGAGAGCCGGATGCGCATGTCCCAGGCTCACCGAGCCTATTCCCGCAAGAAAGTCCAGATACTCGTTGCCACAGGCGTCGACCAGCACCGCTCCGGACCCATTCACGAACTCCACTGGCAAACGGCCATAGGTATGAATTACGTACGCGTCGTCCAGGCTTACCACATCTTTGCTCGCAAACATCTGCCTCTCCTATTCCTGGTAAAACACGGTGCCAATTCCGGCATCCGTAAAGCACTCGAGCAACAGCGAGTGCGGAAACGTTCCGTTCATTATACGCACGTCGTGAACGCCCGACTCGAGGGCCTCCACAATCGAGGTTATCTTGGGAATCATGCCGGTGGTAAGCTCGCCACTTTCCAGGAGCTCCTTGGCCTCACGCAGGTTAAGCGACGAAATAAGGGTCTCTTTGTCGTTGATGTCTGCATACAACCCGTCAACATCGGTCAGGTATGCCAGCGTGTGGGCATGCAGCGCTTGCGCGATCTTGCTGGCCGCAATGTCTGCGTTTATGTTGTACAGACCGTCTGGGCCACATCCCACGCTTGCGACCACGGGAATGTAGTCGTTTTCCAGCACGGACTCCAAAAGGCCGGTGTTTACCTTAACCACCTCGCCCACATGACCTAGGTCGGGGTCAACCTGCCTACACACGAGGGTCTTTCCATCGGCTCCAGAGACGCCCACCGCATTGTTGCCGTATTCGTTTAGCGACCAGACCAACCCCTGGTTAACCTTGCCAATGAGGACCTCGGAGACGGCTTCCATGGTGGCGTCGTCGGTAACGCGCAGGCCGTTTTTAAACGAAACGGGAATGTTGAGCTGCGTGAGCAGCTGATTTATGGCCTTACCACCACCGTGTACCAACACAACACGCATTCCCATGAGCTTTAGAAGCTCAATGTCTGCGATTACCTCACGGCACAGGCTGGGATCCTCCATTGCCGCGCCGCCGTACTTTACTACCACAGTACGACCGTTCATCTTGTGGATCCACGGCATGGCCTCCATTAGCACGTTTGCTTTTTCCAGCGCCATGTCCCGACGCTGCTGGTCGTCCTTCTTCACGGTTGGTCCTCCTTTAATGGATTGGTCCCTGCCTTTGCCTAACTGTCTAGGTCCTGTAATCGCCGTTTATAACAATATACTCATGCGTAAGGTCGCATGTCCACATGCGCGCGGAAGAGGTGCCTTCTCCCAGCGATATGGCAATGGGCACCTCCGGGCCCTCAAACCGTCGCAGCATGTCCTCCTCGTCCATGGGAAGCGGTAGGCCGGCACGAAGGACAGGTACGCCCATAAGGTCGATGTCCACGTTGTACTGGTCAAAGTCCACACCGCACTTTCCCGCTGCAGCAGCCACGCGCCCCCAGTTTGCATCATGGCCAAATATCGCGGTCTTTACCAGAGGCGAGTTGGCAATGGAGCGCGCGACCTTCTCTGCATCCTCTGTCGTGGCCGCACCGAGCACATCCACGGTAACGAGCTTGGTGGCGCCCTCACCGTCTGCGGCTATCTTGCGAGCCAGGTCCTCGCATGCCGCGCGAATCCCCGCCGCAACGCATGCGTACTCGGGAGAACCCACGCATATGGTCTCGCCTCCCGCCTCGCCGGTGGCAAACAGGACGCAGGTATCGTTGGTGGACGTGTCCGAGTCCACGGTTACCTTGTTAAACGTTTCTTGGACGGCATCCAAGAGCGCCTTGTGCGCCGCCTCGGCATCCAGCGGGGCGTCCGTTGCAAGCACGCACAGCATCGTAGCCATGTTGGGCATTATCATTCCCGAGCCCTTAACAAAGCCGCCTACGTGTGCCTTTGTTACGCTACCGTCTGCGCGGGTGATCTTAATCTCGTAGGAGCTCTGCTTGTCAACGGTGTCGGTGGTCATAACGGCACGAGCCGCGTTGTTGGCTGCCTCGGTTGAGTGCGCAAGCTCCCTTACGGCAGCAGGAACACCTGTTACAAACCCATCGAGCGACAAAGGCACACCTATTACGCCGGTTGAGCCCACAAGCACTTGGTCCTCGGCACATCCCAGTTCCTTTGCCACGAGTCCCGCCGTCTTTCGCGCAACCTCCAGCCCCGGCTCTCCAGTAGACGCGTTTGCGTTGCCGGAGTTGAGCACTATGGCGCGGGCTCTGCCATCTGCCACGTGCTCGCGCGAAACCTGCACGGGTGCGGCACAGAACCTGTTTTGCGTAAAGACGCCCGCGCACACGCAGGTCTCGTTTGCAGCCACGAGCGCAAGGTCGCGGCGTTGGGGGTCTCCCCTCAGGTTGGCGCACACACCAGCGGCACGAATGCCAGCCACGGCGCATATGCCTCCTTCGCAAGGCTCTATTCCGTCCGAAAGCCTTGGTTCGGACGCGGGAACTTCTAGCGGTACGTACTGTTTCATGCTTAACCCCACTCCCTCATGCCTAGCGGAAAAAACATTGTACATGCGCAGTGTTACACGCGCGAGTGGCGTAACAAGTTCTGAATAATCGGAGCGGGGATGGTGGAGCGTCTCGCAAATAACTGGGCGCTACGCGTACCCAGTTATTTGCGAGACGCTCTGCTAGCTCACAAGCTCAAAGCGCAACGGCCTGTTTGGGCCTAGGAACACCACGTCGCCCTCCTGCAAGGCGTATGGCTCGGACGTCCCCAGCATCATACGCGCGCCGTCCACAGACAATATCTTGGTGCCGTGATAGGCAAAGTTGGTTATGGTCCAGCGACCGTCCAGCACCCCTATCGAGCACTGCTTGGGCTCAACGTACGGGAACCTGTCGGAATCCAGGCGCACGTTTACCTCTGGAGGGCAATCTTCGTCTTCCACCACGGCTCCAATGCAGTCGCCGGACTCAATTTCCAGGCAAAACCCCTGGTTGTCGGTCAAGCATGCCTTTCCAGCACTTTTTGCGTCCACAAAGCGAATCGTGGGAGCCTCCTGCACCTCTCTTTCCTCTTTGGTGGGAAGCACATTTGTGATCATTGGGTCCTGGAAGCCGCTGTTGTCGTTGTATTGCTCTTCGGCATACGCGTCCACTGGTTCGTAGGCGGCAGTTGAGGAGGGCGAAACGTATCCCTCTCCCTCCACCGGTTCCGAAAAGCGGCAGTAGACCTCAACTTCCCCGACCATCACCACTTCGTCGGGCTCCACTCGCACTTGCGGGTCCCCCGCCATCCAGTAGCCCTTTTCGGCAGCGCGGGCCTGCACATAAGCAGCGACTCCCGCCTCCTTGCGAGGGGTGTCTATGCCCCAGTAGTCCTCCCAGTCCTCGGGGCTAACCAGTATTTCCAGGCTGTTGGCAGCTTCCTTGTAGTCGGGCCACTCCCTAACGTTGCGCCTTACCTCATGCCACGCGGCATAGTTTACGGTAAGCGGGTCGAGCGACCTTCGGTCGTCCGCAACCGCTCCGTTGCCAATACGAGAGAACACGTTGCGCGACCAGCGACGCACGCGATGCATTACGGGGCCAAGACCCAGCTCGTTTTCCAAAGGAGTAGGCACTGCTCATCCCCCTCTACACGCACCAAACCAATGCAAACAAACTTCACGGTGAATTATTCCCGTTCTTCCCGAGTATAGTCCAAAGCACATCACATTTCTCCTGCCCACCGCAAGTGCGATGCTAACCAACACCCGGCCCATGGGCGGAACGAGGCCACGCCGCGTGTGCATGCGCGTGTGCATGCAGCATAAAAGTCGCAACGTGCACACTAAACGTCCACAAAGAGCTGGTTTGTGCGCGCTGCGGGGCTCGCAGTGCGCACAAGGACCGTTTTCGCGGCCAAGTAGTGCTCGTTGCGTTTGATGCGCATAGCGTGAGTGTGAGGTATTGCGTAAACGACGGTCACCGTGTGCTATCCGAGCGTAGCACCTCGAGGGTGCTACGCGTGCCATCGCCCAAAGGCAAGCCATGGGCAAAGCGATGCATGGATTCAGCCCCATAGCGAGCGCTCTTTTGGCAAAACGCCTTGCAAATGTGTACATTCTTTGGGCCACCCTCAGCTTTCAACAGGTGTTTTGCCGGAAGCAGCCCAAAGAATGTACACCTCATAAAATATAAGGGGTACATTCTTTAGCCGTCGCTCAACAAAATGCCTGTTGGCTAGGTCTTCCAGCACAAAGAATGTACACATTTGGCATGCGGGTGTTGGTAACTATAACGTTCCCTAGCGCCTTGGCGCAGGGAGTCAACTTATCCTCGCTCGCTAATGGCACTCTTGGCCCAGGCAATCTTCTTGCGAATGCGCTTCGTAGTCTGGCTAGACCATGAGTCCAGGTGCGCAAGGCACCTCTCGTCGCAACGCTGGGTAATAAGGTCTATAACATCGAGCTGGATGTCGTACTTGATGTCGGTCATGCGCTGCGCCATTCGAAACTCGCCATCCTTGACGTCACCGCAGAACTCCTCGTAATAGTTTTCTACTACAACTGGCCTCTCGAGCTCCCAGCCTCGCTCGGTATACATGAGCAGAGGCTGGCGCCATTCGTAATAGTAGTCCAGGTATCCCTGCTCTATGGTCCAATCGACCTTGTGCGAAATCTCGTCGCGCGTGAGGTGCGAAAGCGCGCCATACGAATCGTCGGCATCGAGCCCCAATTCCAGAAGCCTCTTGTTGCGTGATCCATTGAGCAGCCTAACGAGCTGCGAGCGACCTCCGCCGTGGACTACGTTAAGGGCGCCATGGAGGATTTTAGCCAACTCTTCCTGCGAAACGCTCGTTCCCGCGGAATCCAGATAGACTGGCGCACGAGACCTATCCCTTCTTCCCATATCCATCCCTTCGGGCAATTAGGCAAAGCCAGGTCACGGCATGCCGTCTGCGTGCTTGCACTTTCGTTTTTCCAATAGTATCCATACCTAGAGAAAAAGTGTATGGCACGAGCGGCACGAGTCTTTACCGCGAGCCTCGCGCCATCATAACAAGAACAACTCATCCTCAGGGTCAGGTTGCTTAGCGTATACTCTTGCTGCCAAAATACGCTCGCACAAGGAGGCAAAACAATGGACTATCGCATTGAGCATGACTCCATGGGAGAGGTGCGCGTGCCCGCAACGGCACTCTGGGGCGCACAGACCCAGCGGAGCCACGAGAACTTTTGCATTGGCACCGAGCGCATGCCCAAAGAGATAATTCGCGCCTTTGCCATCCTAAAGAAGGCAGCCGCGCTGGCAAACCACGAGCTGGGCTCGATGGATGCTGCCACCTGCGAGCTTGTGGGACGCGTGTGCGACCAGATCTTGCAGGGAGAGCTGGATAACGCGTTTCCGCTCGTCGTATGGCAAACGGGCTCGGGAACCCAATCCAACATGAACGTTAACGAGGTAATTGCCAACCGCGCCAACGAGCTGCGCAATGCAAACGAGGTCGCGCGGGCGCTGCATCCCAACGATACGGTTAACATGAGCCAGTCGTCCAACGACACCTTTCCCACCGCGCTCCACATTGCGGCCACGCTGGCACTCACCGAGCACCTCGTGCCCGCCGTCAAGGAGCTCATTCGCACGTTCCAGAGGCTCGAGCAGCAAAACGAAGGCGTAATTAAGGCGGGCAGGACGCACCTGCAGGACGCCGTGCCCATCTCCTTTAGCCAAGAGATCAGCGGATGGCGCGGCATGCTGGAGGCATCTGTAGAGCAGATAGAGGCAACGCTTCCCCACCTCGCGCGCCTCGCATTGGGCGGGACCGCGGTTGGGACCGGACTCAACGCCCCCAAGGGCTTCGACGTCGTAGTGGCAAGCTACGTAAGCGAGCTTACGGGCCATACGTTTACGACCGACGCAAACAAGTTCCACGCGCTTACCTCCAAGGACGCCGTGGCGTTTGCCCATGGTGCCGTACGCACACTGGCTGCCAACATGATGAAGATAGCAAACGATGTGCGTTGGCTTGCTAGCGGTCCGCGCAATGGCCTGGGAGAAATCCGTATCCCCGAAAACGAGCCCGGAAGCTCCATAATGCCCGGCAAGGTAAATCCCACCCAGTGCGAGGCGGTTACCATGGTGGCCGTGCAGGTTATGGGAAACGACGCCACAATAGGCTTTGCAGCGAGCCAGGGTAACTTTGAGCTCAACGTGTTTATGCCGGTAATCGCCTACGACTTCCTGCAGTCCACGCGACTGCTCGCAGACGCAATACGCTCCTTCAATGTGCATTGCGCCAGCGGCATCGTTGCAAATCGGCAAAAGATGGCGCAAAACCTCAACGACTCACTTATGCTTGTTACCTGCCTTAACCCGCACATTGGGTACGAGCGCGCGGCGCAGGTTGCGCACAAGGCGTACGCAGAGGGCACTAGCCTCAAAGACGCCTGCGTAGAGCTAGGTTTTCTTTCTGCAGACGAGTTCGACCGCGTGTTCAAGCCCGAAGAGATGGTCTAGCGACTCCTGCGTAAGGGGCGCAAAGAAGGAGATTTTGCTTATGGACAATACCCAGAACACGAACGAGCGGAGCCTGGCACTACACGAAAAGCTGCACGGCAAGATAGAGGTAATAAGCCGGGCCGAAGCAAAGACCTCCGACGACCTCGCGGTTCTCTACACACCAGGTGTCGCGGAACCATGCCGCGCAATTGCTGCCGACTACAAGCGTTCCTGGGACCTCACGCGTCGCGGCAATCTTGTGGCGGTAATAACCGACGGAACGGCAGTGCTCGGCCTGGGCGACATAGGACCTGCGGCGGGAATGCCGGTTATGGAAGGAAAATGCCTTCTGTTTAAGGAGTTTGGAGGCGTGGACGCCTTCCCGCTGTGCATAGACACCCACGATGTAAACGAAGCCGTGCGCACCATATACCTCATATCAAAGAGCTTTGGTGGCATAAACCTGGAAGACATTGCAGCGCCGCGGTGCTTCGAGATCGAGCGGCGCCTTAAGGAGATCTGCGACATCCCCGTGTTCCACGACGACCAGCATGGCACGGCCATCGTTACCGCGGCGGGCCTTCTCAACGCCGTCAAGTTTACTGGCAAGCGAATGGGCGAGCTCAAAATAGTTATATCGGGAGCAGGAGCTGCTGGCATAGCTATTGGAACCATGCTGCTGCGCATGGGGTTTGGCAACGTTATATGCTGCGATCGCGGCGGTGCGCTGTATCGCGGACGCGAGAACATGAACGCCTCCAAGAGCGAGTTTGCCCAGATGTCGAACACGGGTATTGAAAAGGGCTCTTTGGCCGACGTTATGGTGGGGGCAGATGCCTTCGTGGGAGTGTCTGCACCAGGGCTGGTAACGCAGCAGATGGTCGAATCCATGGCTGCGGACCCCATCGTGTTTGCGCAGGCAAACCCTGTGCCGGAGATAATGCCAGAAGAGGCGCGGGCGGCAGGCGCCGCCGTGGTGGCCACGGGAAGGTCCGACTATCCCAACCAGATAAACAACGTGTTGGTGTTCCCTGGCATATTCAAGGGCGCCCTTAGATGTCATGCACCGCAAATCACCGAGGAAATGGAGGTTGCGGCAGCCTATGCAATCGCATCGCTCGTTTCCGACGAGCAACTTGCGGCTGACTACGTAATTCCTTCTGCACTCGACAAAAGCGTCGCGGACGTGGTGGCAAGCGCCGTGGAGAGCTGCCATAACAGAGGCTAAGTGGCCGGGGCCTTCGGGTCACAGATAGATGGACAGGGACGGGGCAGGTGTTCACGTGAGCATGAACACCCGCCCCGTCCCCGCTCATCTTTACAGAGCCTTTCCGCATAGTTTAATCAGCACCCAGCTCTCCGTCTGGATAGAGCCACAGGCTATCGCGCGTGCTCGGTCGAGCCAGCAGTGTAGTACCCTCACCGATTCCGCAGTCATCACACAGCTGTGGTGGAAGGTATACCGTTGTGCCTTCACAGCTACATGCAACGAGCGGAAGCTCGTCGAAGGAACAGTCCCAATATTCGCGGCTAGACTCGTCCAAGAATTCCGGCAGCGACTCCTGCTGCCCCTTTCTCACCCGCTCTCGAAGCGTTGTACGATAATGCTCGTTTCCAAGCACGACCCTCTGGTATGGCGTGTCTAGCGATTCCCCTGGAAAGAGACACGCATAAACTCTCTCGCCACCAAAGTCCCAGACCCCCACGAGGTCAAGCGATAAGCCCGTGCCTATCGCGAGCTTTTCTATTGGACCTTCTCCGTGCATATCGGACCCCCATTGTCGTTGTCGCATATCACCTTGCAGCTTCATTCAATCGTCTCATATAATCTTGTTAATAGAAGGAAATAATAACGAATCGCACACCAACACAGACCACGTCCTACGTGTCTAGACCGCGCAAAGAGGCACAAATGGAAAACGAAAGCAATGCTAAAGAGAGCGGCAGTCTTACCATCAGCTACGTAGATCTCGGAAACGGGCCGAGGCGTCTTACGATATACCTGCCCGCTGGATGGCCAGACGTCAGGCCTGAGGCAGTTCTCTACTACCTTCATGGTGCAGGTTACGACGACACGTCCCTCTTAGGGCGAGAAGGGATGGAGACAAACTTTAAGCAAAAATGCGACAAAGCAATCGCCAAAAGAGATATCCCACCTACCATAATCGTCTGCCCGCATTATTCGGATGCCACAACGGTGGAGGACGCCGTTGGCACTGTCGCACTTGCTGCCAACACATTACGAAAACTCGTGTCGTATGTTGAGCCAACATTCCTATGCCGTGTTGATAGGAACCATCGCGGAATAGCGGGTTTTTCCATGGGTGGAGCAATGGTTTGGGAAGCTCTGGCAAGTTCAGGAGACCTGTTCTCGACGTATGTTCCGATCGGCTCAGATTGTTGGCTACTAGGTTACGAGGGCGGCCGCCACGACCCCAGAGGAACAGCGTCGTTGCTGACAAGGCGCATGAGCGAATTTGGCAAAATCCGCACGATCAAGGCATGGTGTGGAGAACTCGACCCCTGTGCACCATGGGCGGAGAGGCAAGTGGACGAGATGAACAGACAAGGAATTGAACATGTGACCTTCTGTATCGTAAAGGGGGTTGGTCATGCAACATCCTCCGTGCGTCCCGCAATCATTGACTGCCTCAGGTCGTTAGGAATGTAAAGCGTCGGAGTAAGGACTATTTTGCAGCCACACAATAAGAATACCGACAAGCTCACTGCCTACCTCTATTGCGCAAGCAGCCCTTCCACGCTGTGGTCTTATGCTACGTAGTTTTGTCCCAACGATGAGGAGATGAGTAACGTGGAGTTATATATCCCCCACATCCCACAAGCTGTAGCACTCCTAACCTGGTGCGCATGCATGGTTTTGGTCACCCTAAGAAAGATAGATACTTGGCGCTCCGTTTGGGTCATGATCGCAGGTTCCGTTACGATGACAATCTCATGCCACATGGCAGGAAACGTGGATACAGCTCCTGTCTGTATATGGGTAGGCCTCTGTGCTCAAGCCATCTCGCTCCTAGCCCTCGAGTGTCTTAACGAAAATGGTCGTGTGTGCGCAACGGTATTTGCGGAAGGAATCCAAGTCGTACTAACAATGTCCATGGTTGCTGAAGCTTCGCAGACTGGCATGCTTGCCTGCATCGACGCGTTCAAGCTCTCCTCGGCACTCTTTTGCTTCACACTGCTGGCGGCAACGTTTCACAAGCAGGTGTCCATTGCACTCATGAGCAAAGGAGGCAAGTGGACGATTCTTCTTGCTGCAGTGCTAACCGCATTTGTGATGTTGCGATCCCTAGATCGCGTGGTACTAATCGACTTACCCGTATGGGGGCCTATATCCCTAACCGAAGCCTCGCTTGCAATCTGTGCTGTAGCACTCCCCCTATGCACTCGACTCTACGTTGCGCCCACCGATAACGCTGGCATCTTTGACCGTCTCATACTCCCTGTGACGATGGTCGCAACGACCTGTTGCATGTGCTTTTTGGGAGATGCGACGACTGGGATTGCCCTTGCGGTTGCTATGGCGCTTGTAGCAATTGCGAAGGGCAGAAGTCCAGTTGCTATGGCGGGGTTGCTAGCCATGGCAGTTATCGCCGCAGTCGGCTTGTCGCTGATCGTTCCAAATATGGCAAATGCTTGGAAGATTTGGTCCGGCACGATGAGCGGATCCTTTGCGGGTCTCAATCAGTCGCAAACGGTAGAGGCGCTGTTTTCTGGAGACAATCCCCTACTCGGATGCGGCGTAGGGAGGAGCAGCGAAGCCATGTGGAATGCACCTCATGGCGTAGTGTGGCCACTCATGATATCGGTAAGCACTTTTGGAGCTTTGGGGCTTGCGGCGCTCATCCTTGTCGGAGCTTGTTCGCTTGTCGCCGGGATAAGGGTGTTCCGCGCGAATGACGGTGGTGTGGCGCTCCCGTTTATCTCCACTTCGATGTCGATTGTCATTCTGCTTGGTCTCCTGGCGGCGTTTGGCGTTCTGCCAGATATCGGAACCCATGATAGCTTTGCATTTCTATGCTTGGATGCCACCGCATCCAAGCCAATGTTTACGGCAATCGCCATATCGCTTGCTCTCGGATGCGATGCCGCGGTAAAGCAGGCTGTAGACCCAACCGACACTGCAACGTTAACTTCAGCTGACTGTGGCGATAGCGATTCCTAGAACGAAGCCAATGCGCCTTCGCGCACAGTTGGCATTTATTCCATTCACGTGCTTGGAGGACCAATAATACGATCGCGCTATGCCTCAAATTAAACAACCGACAGGGAGGTCAAAACATGATCTACGTCACAGGCGATACACACGGAGAAGCCCACCGAGACAAGTTAGAAGCCACGAACTGGCCCACCGGACAGTCGCTGAATCACGATGACTACGTGATAGTGTGCGGAGACTTTAGCGGCGCTGGAAGTCCTGAAGAACGTTACAAAAAAGTATTCTCCTGGTGGGAAAACCAATGCTGGACTACACTATTTATAGACGGAAATCATGAAGTATTTGATGTACTGGATTCAATGGATACCAAAGAATGCTTCGGTGCTCCGGTTCATATTAACCCAAGTTACCCCCACGTTATCCACCTCATGCGCGGTTACGTGTATAGCCTGCCCGACGGTCACGGCGGAACTATATCGACACTTGCAATGGGCGGTGCTCAATCGGTCGACCGCGCGTCGAGAACCGAGGGTTTTGACTGGTGGGCACGCGAGATGCCCTCCGAGGAGGAATACGACCGTTGCACCGCCAACTTGGCTGCACGAAATTGGAGCGTAGACTACGTACTTACCCACGAACTTCCCGCAGATCTGCGCATGTACGCGCTGGACTGGCGAAGCTACGCGAAGCTCTCTTCTGGTGCGGATGTGCACTCCAGCTACCTCCAGTGGATGTACGACAACCTTAACAAGGATGCTTTGAAGTGCTGGTATGCTGGGCATTATCACATCGATAAGTTCGTGGACGACAAGGTAAGGGTGTTATTCGACGACATTGTTACAATAAACGCTACGGAGTTACAGGAGCAGGACGACTAGCGTAGCAGTTACCGCGTATCCATATCTCCACCCCGCGCCTCTAACGACACAACAGAACCCAAAACAAGAATCATGGACGGGTAGCCACGTTGCCACCCGTCCATGATTTAACCTCGACGCCCGCAGACGCTTAAGCTCCATATTCTGTTGGCTGCGGCAACTATTCCACGAATCCGCGCACTGTACGAGTAGGCATATCTATCTCAAACTCAACTCCAAACCGATGGCCGTCGTATCGAGATGTCTTTAAATGAGAAATATTCAATCTCCTGGCCTTTTCTTGCGCCTCTTCGTGAGTGGGTTTTTCGAATACCAGGGGTTCAGGCAAGGCAATATGTGCCCTCCTAATGCAGTAGATCTCATCCGCGTTGGCGAGATCTAGCAGTGGGCTGTCAGGATCGCCCGGCACAACCACCACAAGGGCAGTATTCTTGGTCTTAACAACATCCTTCAAAAACTGGATACGTTGCCAAAGTGGGGACCCATCCGCCGCGAGCATGTCGATGTTGTCTATCACCACAAGGCACTCCTCAGCCTCATCTATGGTCCCTGGATTCTCCTTGCTTTCGCCAATTACGTCGATAAGAATGTCGTTAAGCGTAGAGGTCATTACGTCATCGAAGCAAACTAGGACCTTCCTTCGGTCCATGAGCCGTTCTGACGCTTCGGCAAGGGCTATGCGGTCCGCTATATCGCGGCGGCTTACCACCGCCTTCCAGTAATCGAGACCCGCCTCTGCCGCACAGAGACGATTGTGTGCGGACTCAAGGCTCGTACTTTGCAGCGGCAGGTAGACCGTAGGTACATCCGCCCTGGCAACTATATTGTCACAGAGGATGGTCTTGCCAACGCCAAGGGATCCCACAATTGCCGTAAGCCCGCCAGTAGTAAAAGCAAGAATCCCCTCCAGTCCAGGAACGTCGACATGAATATACGCGTCATTGCCCTTCCTTGTGGCAGTAGCCACACGCTCGGCAACCTCACGGTAGCGTCTTGCGTAATACCCTTCTGTGAAGCCTTTAGATTTGTCCATCTCCTACTCCTTCCGCTAGAGATAGTACACTCCCCTATTACCAGCCACCATTCCATCTGTCGTTCCAGGTTCGCATAAAACCTAGAACAGGCGATGCTGCCTAGGCAAAAATGCAAGTCAGGCAGCATCGCTTTTACTTCTATCGTCGCAAACCTCTGAAGTTTCTACCAGCGGAACAGCGTGTTGCAGTTGTTATCGCGGAACTCGTTTCCGTACACATGACCAATAGTGTCGCAATTATTGTTGCGGAATTCGTTTCCGTAGAAGTGGCCGATAGTGTTGCAGTTGTTATCACGCAATTCGTTGCCGTAGAAATGCCCGATGGTGTCACCATTGCTGTTGCGCACCTCATTGCCGAACATATGAAGCTCCATGTCGTACCTCCTCAATCGTCGTAGCGGCCCATCCGCTTCGATGATTCAACAATACCCCCATCCAGAAACGCACTTGCGCAAGCAGTAGACCCACGGACTTGCGCAAGGGGGCAAGACGCGCCTCGCTATCCTGACGATACGGATCGTCAGGATAGCGAGGAGGCAAACCATGGAAAACACTTGCCCTAAATGCGGATTGCCCATAAAGAGAATCGACGAGGTGTGCGCAAACTGCGGGACGATGCTCAAGGGCGCGGATCAGGCGGACAAAACGCGCCCCGATTCGTTCCGAACCCCCGCATTCTCCACGAGCAGACGCAACCAGACTGCCGATGTCCCCGCACACATCGCCAAGCATGGTTCCACACTCCCGAGCCCCGTAACAAAGGGGCGCCCCAAACCGATTGCGATTGTCGCAGGGCTTTGCCTGGCACTTGCGATAGGCTCGCTGCTCTTCGCGAACCACCGGGAAGGCCTCGCGGCAAAGAACGTCTCCAGCGAAGCCGAGGCCTCCAGCGCTTCGGACGGCACGGGCACGACGCAAGTCGCCAGCGTCGTTGAGCCCGCGGAGGATGCAGGACAAAGCCCCGTCTTGGATGAACCGGTCCCAACCGACCAGAAGAAAGCAAATACCGAGGACGACAAAGGAAGCTCCCGCGACAGCTCGGGGAAGGAATCCACCAGTTCGACCTCTTCCAAGTACCCTGGGCTCGTCGGAATCTGGAAAGGCACGCTACAGGCCAGCAACTCCAGCACGTACTGCTACGGCGCCTCCGAGATGCCCCTCGTGCTCGACATCAAAAAGGTTGACGCGACGGGGATGATAACGGCCGACATACACGTCTGCTTCCACGGCCATAGCGAACTCGCGAACTCCGCCGCCTCAGACGAGGGGGACGCCTATATGGACTACACGGACGTCGTGCTCACGTATTCAAACGGCCAGCTCCGCTACTCGGACGAGAAGATGAGCCAGTACCCCGGAATCACCTGCATGCTCAACATCATCCTCGACGTAAAGGACATCGAGTCCTCCCGCCCGTCCATCAGCGGCCTCGTCGATGCCACGTACGACCTATGGGACTCCAATGGCCCCTGGGGAAATCAGACCGACTACTTCGTCCTGGAGAGGCAGTGAGGCAGACCATGAAGCGAGGGCGATTTTATCCGGCGGAGTCGTGCGACGTCGAGTTCGAGATCGACGGAGGCAAGGGCCGAATCGAGCCTGGCGAGCTCTATTCCCTTCAGGCAGAATGCGGGACCTTCGGCAAGCTGGCCCTGTTCGGGAGGCACTCCCGGGCCAGGCTTGCCTGCCTGAAGGTATTTGACGCGGAGGCAGACGTGGACGGCGAGCCGCCTGACGACATCGTCGCGGAGGCCGAGGCGCTAGAAGCTCAAGGAGGTAGGTACGCACCCGCGTACATCTGCCTAGGGAAAGCCTTGGGGGAAGATGACGGGCTCTACCACTGGGCGATTGCGATGGAGTATCTCGAAGGGTATCGGTCGATCGAGAGCATGGTCGTCGCTCGGGGCGGGACTCTGGACAGCGGGCGTGACCATGCAGCCGAGCGAACTTGCACCCTCCTCGTAGAGATAGCGAAGGCGATCAGGTCGATTCACTCATCTGGTCACGTGCATCGCGATCTAAGCCCCAGAAACATCCTGGTGAAAGGGGTCGAGGACGGAAGCGAGGACATACGAGTCATCGACTTCGGCCAATCCACCCAGCGGTTCGACTACATGGGCACCACCGGCGGGGCAAGGCCACACCTCGGAACACCCGGGTTCACCGCCCCCGAAATATTCGACTTGGCGGCGCTACGGGGCAGAGGCTCGCAGGCGACGAGCTCCTTCTCGCTTGGGGCGCTCGCCTACTTCATCGCGAGCGGGCAAGCACCGTTCGAGCTGGAGTTCGACAGCGAGAACCAACGATACAGGCAGCAGATGGAGCACTGCAGACGGGCGGATGAGAGCCCCGTAACTATCGAGCACTTCTGCCGGATGGCACGGATCGAGAGAGAGCCCATACCGCTAAACGACGATGCGATACGGATCTTCTCATCCGATGCGAAAGCCCGCTCGACACTCCTCCTAATCGACGCCTGCACCCACGGGAAGCCCTTCGCTCGCCCAACCATGGACGAGGCGATCCACATCTTGGAAGGGACTCGAGACTCCGTGGAAAACGTCGTGCCTGGAATACCGATGGCGGCGCCCCGCTCCCAAGCTCTGTACAGATCCGCCTTGGACGAGTATGCGAACGGTGACGATGCGGAGCCGTGCAACCGCCGCGTATCCGCCGTGTCGGCGATCTCGGCCGCCGGCGGTAACGCGGACGGGGCCCTCCTCGCAGGCGCTGCTCTGGAGCGAATCGGCGATGGGTTCCCGACCGCCAGCCTGTCGATGGGGTTCTATCGGATGGCCGCAGATGCCGGGTCGGACACGGCGAAGACCTGCGTCGCAAGGCTCCTGCTCGACCACCAAGGCACTGAAGACGACTTGGCGGAGGCCCTGCGTCTTTTGACGGAGGCGGCGGCATCGGGAAACGCATATGCGAAGAGGACGATCGATCAATTGGCGGCATGCAATCCGGCCATCCGGACATCACCTAACCGAACGAAAGCGAAGGAGCAGCGATGAACACTTTTGACAAATCAAATCGACTCATGCTGGCAATCAATCGAATCGACATCTGGGGCAGAACCGTGGCGATGCGCCTTGGACACATCCTGTCAAACGATGACCTGCGTCACGCCGGCGCAGAGATCGCAAGGAACCCCGTCGCGATCGAGGACGCGTGCTGGAGAGGGATGCTGGCAAACCAGAAGGTCTGGTCGGACTGCGTCGAGCTGCCTACGGCCTGCGTAGTCCGGGTCAGCCCCGAGGACTGGCACGGATACTGGAGGGTTGACACCCCAGACAAGTGCCGCATGCTCAGCGACAGGTTGGCGGCTCGCGCGAAAGACAAAATGGGCTCTCGTGAAGTCGCCGTCAAGGTCACCATACTGCCCAGCGGGTCCGTGAGCCAAGGCTACTTCGACGTAGCCACGTCCTTCGCACATCGCAAACCTCGCACACGCAACGAACCCAGCGCACCGAACACCGCGCTCCCATCCACCCAAAGGATCACGCGCGACAGCCACGAGGCATCCACCGGCCAGAGCACGGCGAAACACATGGGAGACTACCCAGTGTCAGAAGGCTTTCCCCAGACCGAGAAGTCGCCCTTGTCGCGCACGTCATGCATCCTCGCGCTCCCGGACGGATCCATACAATCCGTCTGGGACGGCGACACGATCGGATCCAATCACGGATCCTGCACCCTGCGGTTCGACACGAGCCAGTATCCCCACCTTCACAGGCTGCATGCCGAGTTCAAGAACGTCAGCGGCCACTGGAAGCTCGTGAACGTGGGGAAAAACGGATCCCAGGTCTTCAAGGCAGACGGCAGCGTCCGGAAGCTCGATGCGGGGAACCAGTGCATCTTGGATGACGGCGACGTGCTGGTTCTTGGACAGGAGCTTACGCTTGTCTTCTATAACCAAAGCAATATGAGCTGGCGTTAATTGACGTCATCGAGGCCTGACGGCAGAGGCTTTCTGCAAAGCACGAGAACTTAAGAGATATGGAAGAGAGATATGCCCGTGAATTACTCGACAAGCGGCCACGAGGCCAATACGTTGCCGGTGTCGGTATGTGTGATTGACCAAGATAGAGCGCATCCGGTCCACGCGCGAGCCGAATCCTTGGAGGGCAGGCTGGTGATGGCGATGAGCTTCGGCAGCAAGAAAGGGGGGTTCGAGAGGTTCTTAGCGCGGGCGTCTTGCGCGTTGGCTGTAGACCGTGCCATGAAGGGAATGAATGTCCCGAAAGCCTTCTCGGACACGTGCAAAGAGGCCAGAAAGATATGCAGGGACAATGGGAGGAGCGAGAGCACCTCATTGCTTCTCGCAAGCATACAAGACGGAATCTTCGAAGCGGAGTGGGCTGGGGAATTGTCCATAGTCAGAATCCGAAATGGCAGCCAAGATGTCCTCGGGGGGCCACGGCTCTGGCACATGCACCAAGACGGCTTCACGACCCGTGCGCCATCCTTCACAAAGAGGAGACTAGAGGAACGCGACAGACTGATAGTCATGAGCTCTAACCTCGATTCCTCAATTCGCAACCAGTCATACCCCTGCAGCGCCGCGCCATCCACCAGTCCCCACGAATGCTGTGCCGGACTCATCCACTGCGCCCTTCGCGAACGGATAGACCACGCCGCTCTAATCGTCGCAGATGCCTGGAGCGGCATCCTGTAGACTTTACGTAAACAAACTACACAGGAGGTCAAACATGGCAGACAGGAAAACGGCACCTCGCAGAAGTCGCGAGCCTCGCGCCAGAGCATTCTCTTTCGTGCTAAACCAGTTTCATTCCTTGGCAAAGCAGGTCATGTCTGAAGACGAGAAGGAACCCAGCATCGTGACTTACTGGCAGTGCTTCTTCCCCGAGATCAGGGGGAGGGACTACACCAGGTCGAACTTCGAGAAGGGAAAGGGACCAGAGCAGCTCCTCGAGATACTCCAGCCCAACGTGGAAATCATGATGAGCCAAGAAGACCTTAGGGCAGTGGGCAACTTCAACGGGAGCTCTCTGTTCGGCAAGTCATGCCTCGTTGGCTGGATTCTTCGCACTTGGGAGGGACCGTTCTGCGGCCTCATCACAAGCACGCTGTTCGACGAGTATTTTGACAAGAAGGCGCTGGAGGAGTTCTACAAGTTACTGGCACAGGATTTCAGGAGCCCCAACTACCTGTTCCAAGAGTTCAAGACATGTCTCGACGACATCTACGAGCTTGCCCACGGAACGGCGACAATAGGTACCGAGCCTTGGCCTGACCATCCAGCACAATACGCGGAATATATGGTCAACAAGGCCCAGTCCCCCCAAAGGTTGGACTTCAAGGCAGACCTCGCCACGACGCTCATCATGGCGGCGCTCAACGGTCCACGAGACTACCGCCCCGACCTCCTGATCTTCAACAGGCCACAAGTGGTGGCGACCGAAAAGGAAGCCACGCACGATAGGTACCCGTGGAACATCGCGAGGGGCCAAATCGACAAGGGAACGACCACAGCCTATCTCTCGCGTGTCACGTTCCCAACCGACCCAGCCGACGCGCGCGAGTGGATGCTATGCGAGTCCTCATCCCCCATACGTAGCGACGAGATGGCGGGGACGATGACATACCCTCTTGTCGGCATAAGCAAGGTTGACCTAGTCAGGGCTTCGGACGGCAGAGACGGATTCAGCCGCTACACGAGAATAGACGACTCCTGCATTATTCCGCTCGACTGCAACCGGGTGTCATCGGAACATGCGCAGCTCACGCTCGAGGACGACGGATGGTACCTAACGGACCTCGAGACCACCAACGGAACCCTGCTGATACGAGTGAACGAGGATCGGTACCACCTCTGCAGAGAGGGACTGTCTGAAGTGAGGGAAAATCACGTCAGGCTCGAAAACGGGGACGTGATCTGCCTTGCCCCGGACTGGGCAAACGAGCAGCCCCTCAACGACTCACCCGCGTTCGTGTTCCAACTGGCAGCATCAAAGTGGTAGGCTGATGGCCGGAACGGAACCCGTTTCACAAGGCACGACATTTACGGTTACCGAGGTCCCAAGAGGAAGCCAGCTCCACATAGGCGACGTCGGCAACGTTCGGTCGACTTTGGGGTCGGGAGCCTATGGCAAGTCTTGCGTATGCGAGTTCAGCGACACCAGGACAGCGGTGAAGTACGTAATGAGCGCTTCACAGCAGGGAATGGCGAGAGCTGAGTACGACATTCTCGTTGGACTGCACGGTGCCGGGGGCCATGCTCCGCTCGCCCTCGGATATGGCACGATACGCATCGGCGCGATTACCAGAGAGGCTCTCTGCGAGGAGCTATGCGGCGGCAACACGCTGCAACACGTGATAGAGCACCAGCTGGGAGACGGCCGACCTGTGACCGCGGCTAGCGTTTCCGGAATGGGCCTGTCAATCGCCTCGGCCGTGGAGGCGATTGGCTCACAGGGCGTGCGACATGGGGACCTGTCCCACTCGAACGTGCTCCTCAGACGTGACGACAAGGGTGCCTGGGCCTGCACCATCATCGATTTCGGGCAGGCCGCCCAAACCGCTCGACCGGAGATAACGTCGAATCGCCCCGGAACCGTCGCCTTCAGTGCCGCCGAAATGTTTCCCGGGGCCAAGTACTCGAGATACAAGGACAAACCCAGCGCGGACGTGTATTCCGTCGGCGCCTTGATGCTCTACATGCGGGTTTGGGCCAGATTCGAGAAGAAGGACCAAGGAAGCTACTTCAAACGATTCCCGACGCTAGCCGACGGCACCGACGCAATCGACGAGTTCAAGAGACGTCCACTCAATCTCGTCGACATGCTGAACGAGCTAGGCGAAGACGCGGATGACGACGACCGGGAGCTGAGCAAACTAATTTCTGAGCTCACCGAGTTCGACCCTAGCCTCAGACCAAGTATCGAGGAATGCGTCGCCAGGCTCTCTCGCCTGGCGGGCACGCGGTCGGACGCCCTGGAATCTCGCCATCGGGCTGCAATCGTGCGGAGAAGCGTTAGGAGGAGAATCTCGAGGGCGATTCCCATCCTCCGCCGCATGGGCAAGGTCGCACTCGTGCTTTGGTTCGCATACCTCACTTTCGCCGTATGCCAAGCACTCTTCATTGACTTCAGATTGCCCGCCATCAGGGAGAGGGAGGAGGTGGAGATAGACAAGGATTCAGCGCTCTGGCACATGATTGATGACGACTTTCGCGCAAACGACCAAGACACTTACGACCCAGATACGCCCGGACTCAGGGAACACAACCCAAGTCTTTCGGGCGGCCATCTCAACATCAGGAAGTATGGTTCGATGACCGCATACTACGATTCAGATAAGTACATCTCCAGCGACGGCTACGAACTCCAATCTGGCGACATGGCATACACCGACACGCGTGAAGTGCTAATCGTGCCCTATAAAGACGAATGGAACGAAGTCGTGCAGCCCATCCTGTGGGGCGACAACCAGCTGAACATGGAGGTAATCGCGCGCGGAGGAAGAGAATATGTATCCTATCGATACATCACTCCACGTCCAGATACCGAAATGAAGACGGTCGACGAGTATCTTGACGACGTCACGTGGATCGACGGGCAAGTCAAGAGCGCCAGCTATGCCAACCTCGACCTCTCATACAAGGCTGGCACTAGAGTCGAGGAAGGAAAAGAAGGAAGCCTGGGGTTCAAGGAGGTATCGTGCTACGCCCGACGCAGCGACACCTGCATCCTGGAGGCGCGCATCGTGCTATACGCAGACGAGGCGTCGCTATCAGCCGTCAGCTACGATGAGCTGCTGGAAGACCTTTTCTCAACCATCCAGATCAAATCGACCAACCTCGATGAGGTCACCGCATCCTCCCCATACGCCAACGTCGTAATAGTCAGCGACGACGGGCAGTGGCAGGCGATCATAATGGAGGACGAGGACTTCAAGCCATACGTGAGGAAGGGGAAGGAGTGGTATTACCACTCTGTCAGCGCCTGCACGGCTACGAGGTATTCGGAATCCTTCGTGTACGACTTCGCCCCCGAAGCAGACGCTGACGAGTGGCTGGGCCAAGGAGACGGGAAGGGCGGCCCTATTGTCCAAGAGGGGGACATCCCAGCCAACGACGGAATGACCGTCCGCTGGTCCCTCGCCGATGTCGGCTACGAAACCAACAGCCTGAACTTGAGAGTCTGCGTGCAGGTGGAGGACTGCGCGCTCTACATCGAAGGCATCGTGCCCTCCTCCTCCGACGGAGAAGAGGTCGTCAATTACCTGATGCTGGAGACTGTCGAGATCTCCAGGAATCAGCGGCCGGTGCTCCAAGTTAGGGACGAATGATCAGATGGGCAACCCGATGCTGACCATCCGTACGCGGGGACGGCCGTCCACCTCATGCCTATGATCATCCGTGAACCATGTTCCGGGAAAGGAGCTACATAATGGCCTACACCGTATCAACACAGCCTGAGTCGTCACCCTCACCGCACCAGAAGGATCCCCTTTCGCCACTGTCCACGATGGGGTGCCACTCGGAAACGTCTTTACGTCAAGACAGGGTTCCTTCGCGTACGTCCACGACATAGAGGCTTGGAGCAGGCAGTTCCCAAGCCTGCCCCACCTCGCGCTGAAGGAGTCGCATGCGGGCTTCGTCGAGAGCGAACTCGTAGTGAATGATTCAGATGATGACTATTGGGCCAAGGAATACGGCCTGTCGGAAAGCCGACCCCTGCTCGCTGGGTACCTCGGCGACAGGGTCCCATCGAACGATGCCGATATCCAGGGAGCATACCGTCATATCTGTGACGAATGGAACACCCTCGTACAGTCCGACGGCGCTGGGGGGCACAGCCCGAGAGTGTATGCGTTCGGGTATGTCAAACGGCTTGATATAGCGCACCCCGCCATCGTGATGGATTGGGTGGACGATGCAGGGGAAACACCCCTATACAGGTATTTGGTCTTTTCCGTAGGGACATACGGGATGGGACTGGACGCGAGGAGGGCCGCGCATGCCGTTCGCTCAATATGCGAGGCGCTAAGGCCGCTTCACCGCAGGCACATATGCCACAGGAATCTCAAGCCTGACAACGTATTGATATCCCCGGACGGGAGCTCCGCCTCGATTGTTGACCTTGGACAGGCTTGATCGACAAACGGTGACTTCATCGACAATCACCTGACCGTCTCGCAAGAATACGGCGCGCCTGAAATGTTCGCAATCGCTGGCGAAGAGCTCTTCTCGTATCGCGCCAGCGAGTGGTGCGACGTATGGTCGCTCGGTGCGATTCTCTGGTACCTACGAGTCGGCAAAGACCCTGGCGTACCGGCTCACCCGAAGGACAAGCAGGCTCTATCCCTTACGACAGAGCTAATAAACGACATCGACGACCTAAGGCTCAGCTCGGTCATCAACTGGTGTACCAGCAGAAGCCCAAGGGCGAGTCCAACCGTATCGGCAGTGGCGATCATGCTCTCTCATAGAGTCTGGGAAAGCGCTGGGTGCTGACGTGCATCACGGAATGAGGGTCCTCCCAGCCGAAGAGGCAATGACCGTCTTGGAGAGTCAGCCAAACATCATTGCACACGGGATACGGCTTTCCGTCGGCACCGAGACAACGCCTCGGTTGGGCGAGCTTGACAGCTTTGGATTCAAGGAGTTCGAGGCTGTAAACATGCCGACCTCGGGCAAGGGTCAATCAACCGCTAACGCGGTACTTGGCCCGGCAGCATCTTCGGTGCTGTTCTCCCATAACGATGGAGACAATCCCCATGTCGTCGTCACCCTCGGCGAGAAAGACCGTTTGATGCGTGACATACTCTACGTTTGCAGACTCAAAAGAGATCCGTTGGAAGTTGCTCCTTCAAATCTAACGATTCTCCCTCACCTCATTTCAACGCTGCAAGGGGCCTCACGACGCATCGGTGAGTCCTGGCGGTATCACGCAGATAGCAGTCAGCCTGACTTCTACTCTTCGTAGGGGTTCGTTACCTTACATGATGACGGTACAGTGCTTCTCTAATAAAAACATGAGTATGAAAGGTAAGCACAGCGATACCCGACTATTCAGCGCCCGAGACGAAACTCGCAAGGGAACAATTACGTAATCGTCTTTACTCAACAGTTGACAATCATTGTCATCATCATGGTTTCGTGACGACTCCTTCTCTTTCGCAATTGCCGGTAGCACACCAGCATCTCCAATCGTCCACAGGCCATTCATCAAGAGAATGCTGCGGCAGTCAGTTGCGCAAGCTCACGTTAGATGGGGCGTTATCCTTTCCCCATCAGAAGCGGAGAGGCCGCTTCACGACAAGGGAGAGTGAGTATTATGGCAATCGAATGCCCGGACTGCAGGGATCGCTCACAGTACGCGACCGACGCTTACAAGCCATACTGCGTCATCGCGCAGCGCGAAATCAGTCGGAGTGACTTTGAGTTTTACTGCAAGAGGTACCCCGAGTACCATCAGTGCCCGATTCGTCGCAGTCATTTCGGGCAGTAGAGAAAGGCGATATCCGCTGAAATCTCGTTCGTAGGGACCCCTGCCACTGATATGCGGCAGGGGTCCCCCTTCTTCAGCAAATTGCATGACCACCTAGGTTCCCTCTTTCCTATTAAGTGGTCTGATCCCCAGGTGATTATTCAAAGCCAAGACGCCATCGTTCCATGTGCCGACACCCCTTATGGGCTAACGCTCGTCTTATGTTTCCGTAGTGCGCACTCAACCGCCATCGGCAATCGCCCTTGGGACAGCGCTGTGCTGGAGCGTCACAGCGTCGCAAGCACTACGGGAGCATCGATCTCGGATATCGAGATGTCATCATCACTGTCATCAGCTCGAAGTGCATGCCGCTAAAGTGATGCGTCGCTGTTTGTCGCGTAAGCAATCATCATCGCTGTTCAGTCCTCGAGCTCGCAGCAAGAATAACAATTTTGCCGTATTACTCTTCAACGAGTGAGTGGTAGCCCCTCTTGGTACCGTAAACCGGGGGCGCGGACGAAATCTTGGACACTTGCCACATGAAGTCCAAGATGGGAGTTGTGCGAGATGAGATCAGGAAGTTATACCGACGACGAGGTCAGAAG
>CADBDT010000014.1 GCA_902793465.1 uncultured Coriobacteriaceae bacterium
GAGGCCGCCGGCTGCGCCGCGGCCCCGCCCGGCAGCGCCAGGCCCGCGCACAGCAGCGCCGCAATAAGGGTGCTCCCCATCCTTCTCATGTCCATCGTGCCCTCGTCTCCTCGGTGCCTTTGCTTGCATGGGTAGAAATTCTAGTACAACCATTCTGAATACAAACTGAGTAATTTGATTATTAAGCAGATTGAATCCGTGAAGGAGCGACGAACAACTACATGTAAGTTATTTTTTTGGAAATGCGTAATACACTAATACACGTTATATACGTATCATTTAGCGCCTATATATTATTGCACCATTATCGATGGGAACCATAAAGAAGTTTCTGGAGGGGATGAACTTGTGCATGTCGGGGTCGACTACGTACCATCTTTCCCCCTGCCGTACCTCGCACCACCCGTGCTCCTCATATCCCAAGGACGTGCTCTGAAGCACCTCACCTGACACGGTCCTCGCGTCGTATCCGAGCTCTCGCGCGATCCAGCACATGAGGGAGGCGTATCGGTAGCAGTTGCCCTTACACTCCTTGTACATTTGCTTTGCATAGAGCCTTGACCATATTATCCAGTCTCCCTTTGGATCCGTGTTTTCGTAGTCGTAGTCGTACTTGCTAACGAACTCATACGCTCTGCCAAGCGCGTCAGCACCCCTGCCTGTAACGTGATCAACAATGTGCTTTACAATCGTATCGAGCTCGACATCCTCTTCGATATCGATTTGTATATTAATGTTGGCTTTTATAGAGCTGCGCTTTACCAAAGCATCGTTTAGAATCAACAGCCTTTTATAGGATGTCCTATTTGGCCAATCTTGTGGATATAGGTCTAAAGGTTTGACGGCCTGCTTTTCTTTATTTAAGCCGTTCCAAAATTTTTGTGCTTTATATGCCTGACGGGGACTTGGCAAGTACTTGGCACCAGCCTGCTTTGCGGTTGCATCTCTGCAAGCAATGCAGAGGGCTACGCAGGCTAGTACGCCTACCACAGTCGCTATTATTGCACGCCCTCTATCTTGCACAGCAAGGCTCCCTTATTGCAAAAAAACAAGATAAGTATGCCATTCAATACACCAGCATATCAATAGAGCGAGCGCCTGATGACGCTTGATCGTCAGGCGCTCGCAAAAACAAAATAACGTATTAAAGCAAAACAACCGTTTTGGCTCTATTGGGACTCAGCCAACTGTTCTATCGCAGAACCACATCGCCCATGCACGCATCGCCGCTCTGCGCAGGAGCGCTCGGCTCCGGTGCCGGTGCAGGCTCGGGAGCAGGAGCTGGCTCGGGCGCAGCCACCGGTTCTGGAGCGGCAACCGGTTCGGGCTCAGCTGCATAGCTCACATCGTTGCTCGTTGCCTCGGGCTCGCTATACGAAGGCGCCGAATAGTCCGCCCCGTTTTCGGGATCGGTGATATCATCCGAAGCCTGATTCGCAGCCGTTGCGGCAACCGCGGCCCCAGCAGCAGCGTCTTCTGCAGACGCAGAGCTCGCATTCTTTGCCTTGTCCGCCTCCTCTTTTGCCTTAGTGGCGGCATCCTTCGTGGATCCCTTTGTTCCCTTTGCATCGGTATAGTCTACATAGGCAACGCCATTGGCCTCCATAAGCGTCATGCTCTTAATGGTGCTCACAGGCACGGCAGTAAAGTCTATCGGAGTCTGCGCGCCCTCAACCTGAATGCGAATATCGTATGTTGCGTCGGCCTTCTCTGGCTTTGCCACAAAAAGGCGAACCTCCTCGTCCTTAGCAATCTTCTTGCCGCTGGGCACAAGATTGTCTGCAAATTTGTCTGTGCCGGTTACGCGCATCTGAAGACTGGTAATGCTTTTACCAAGGCCGTTCTTCGTTGCGAGCTCCAAGGCGTCTTTAGACTCTTTTCCAAGAATCTGGCGCGAGTCGGTTTTTTCCACCTGCTCTGTTGCAGAGCTCTTATTCTCTTCTACCTGAGTTGAGTTATTCTGCGCACCACAAGCAACCAATGTAAACGCCAGTACACCGGAAACGCAACCTACTGCAACATTTTTTATACGCATTGTCTTCTCCTTAAGACTTGCCTGTGCAAACCATTAGATAGTACCACGCCATTATGCACGCCATCTAAACATATTTTAAACTCCGTTTTTGACTACCCCACAGAATCGCCTAACGACCCATGCGCTATAACATAGGCTGAATTACCGTTGACGGCAAGAACGCTAACCTCCTTGCTTTCAGTTTCCATAAATACGTCGTTAGGCAAAAATGCCCTATATCCCCAGTCTCCTGTTACATGGCCATTGTCCTCATTTTGTGCAGCACCCTCGAAGTCGTCACTTGATCCTTCGGACTTGCTAACAAGAAAAGCCTCGAATGCACGTTGGTTGCCATCCTCGCCAGAAACCGTTACGTAAACTCTGTCCTCATCACCAACCACGCTATTGTCCAACGTTCCCTCTATTTGTAAGTAGGGACCGTTCTGCTGTACGAATACCGAGGTATTGCCCCCTCGCTCTGTCACACCGTTTTGAATCTGACGTTCGGGCGCAGGCATGTATGGAGGATTGGTGGCAAAGTATGCAAGATGCCTCTCGGTTCTTTCCACAACCACGTCATGTGCGAAGGCCGTCATCTTGTCTCCCATATCGTAAGGCACGAGCTTTGTGAACACAGCCTGCTTATACGATGCGGCAAACGGCTTTAATAGGTTGTTTCCAAAGGAGTCTCTATACATTATGAGCGTATCTGCCGCGCTTTGCGAATTAGCTGCGGTAATTATGTAGTTGTCCTCAACTCCAGCAGCGTCGTTTGTTATGGTATATTCGTTTACGGCGGTAAAGACGTCCTGCTTTTCGGGTGCAGCACTCACTGGATGAAGCATTCCGTCCACGTCGCCAGTGTGTGCGTCTTGCTCGACTCCATCCCTGGTAAAGTCAACTGGATCAAAACCAAGTTGTCCCACAATCGTCTGATATGCCAGGAGCGCACCCATATCGTTCCAGTGTGAGTCCCTTTCGAAGTAAAGGACCTTGTCTTGTTCCCCAAATGCCTTATACAGATCCGTGTGTTTTACGCCCCGGAGATCCATTTCGGCCAAAAGACGTTCGGCATTTGTTTTCCCATCGCCTTTTAGCTGGTAATATGGCATGTTTTGCGGATAGAGCGCGTTCTTGTTGGGCGCTATGGCAACTACGAACCTTTTTCCCATGCCCGTTATGCGCTCCTGCATAAGAGAGAGGTTCGTTGCCGCATTTCGTATTGCGCGATCGCTCATGGCATTTGTGCGACGATAATCGTTTAACGTGCCAGAATAGTACAGCCAGCCATTTGTCCCAACAACCACGTTGTTGGTGGAAGACGTAAGGAACAGTTTTTGCTTGAGCGTGGAATCCCACTCCACCAGCAGGCTTCTGAATGCAAAATGGTCTGCAAAATAGTTGCCGGCCTCACTGAGCACATTGACGTTTGGCTTTCCATCTACCATGAGCCGCGGGGATGGAGCCAGCTCACGCTTTTCGGCCGAGGCATCGCTGCTTGCAAACGGCATGCACACCAGCGGCAGCAAGAGCATGATAACAAACACGCATGCGAAGACAACGTGTGCGCCCCTGTCGTCCAACCGCTCTTTGGCTCCAGGAGTGTCTTGCATATGCTTATGCTGGGACGAGTTCTTGTTTGCGTCCATATATAACCTGCCCCCTAGAACCTAAAGTAAATAAACGGATTGTATGTGCCAGCAGATAGGCTCATCATGCAAACAAAGAGCAGTGCGATGGATGCAACATAACAAGCGATCCCAGCTTTCTTCTGCACCGCATCGCCCTTTTTGGCAAGGATGCCTTCGATACGCGCGGGCAGAGAACCACAAAGAAGCACGGCAAATACGAACATGCAAATAAAGTAAGGCGTAAGCTGCTCAACCACGGGTATAAGTGTGGCGGTGCTTATGTTCCACCCTGTGAACATCGCTGCAATTATGCCAAAGGACTGTGCAAGAGTGTCGCACCTAAATATTACAAACGTAATCATTACGAGAAGGACCGTATATGCATGACCCAACGCTCGAGGCAGCTTTCGTATGGGAACCACATTTTCCAAAAGCAACAATATGCCATGGCAGAGGCCCCACACAACAAACGTCCAATTTGCGCCATGCCAGAGTCCGCACAGGAAAAAGACGATTATGCGGTTGAGCGCGGCCCGGCCTGGCCCTTTACGATTGCCGCCAAGGGGGAAGTACAAGTACTCACGCAACCACGTAGAGAGGCTTATATGCCAGCGCCTCCAAAACTCTTTAATGCTGGTCGAGGCATAGGGATGGTCGAAGTTCTCTTTAAAGTGAAATCCAAACGCCCTTCCAAGACCAATCGCCATATCGCTGTAACCCGAAAAGTCGAAGTATATTTGCATAAAGTACGCAAACCCCGCCAGCCATGCGCCCGGAGCCCCCATCCCCGAAGGTTCGAGGGCAAACAGCGAGTCGGCTGTTTGTGCCATGGTATTTGCAATTAGGACCTTCTTTGACAATCCAAGGCAAAACCGCCTAAATCCCTCGCCAACATCTGCAGAAGTGGCTTGGCGGTTGGAGATCTCTTGCTCTATGTCGTGATACTTAACAATGGGGCCTGCAATGAGCTGCGGGAAAAAGGATACGTAAAGGAGCACATGCGCATAGTTGCGCTGCGGCTCAACATCTTTGCGATATACGTCTATAACGTACGAGAGGGCCTGGAAGGTATAGAACGAAATGCCAAGCGGGAGGGGTATGTTTGGCTGAGGAATCGAACTTCCTGCAATGGCGTTTACCGTAGAAACAACCATGCCCGCATACTTAAACACCCCGAGCATTCCGAGGTTTATTACAACCGCCAATACGAGCCACGCTTTTTTGGAGGGTCCGTTTCCTCTGCCTACCATCAGTCCAAGCACATAATTCATAAGAGTACTTGCAATCATCAGTAGGACGAGTACCGGCTCTCCGTATGCATAGAACAACAAGCTTGCAACAATGAGCACTGCGTTCTTAAGCCTTATTGTTGGCATTGCCTTTTCGAGCAAAAAGCACACAGGCAAAAATGCGCAAAGAAAAACAAGTGAGCTAAAAACCATAAGGGGGCCTTCTATCCAAGATTCCCGCCCGCATACATGCGGGCGGGAATCCACTTACACGATGTAGTCTTCCTTAGTAAACGACCACCGTCGTACCATCGGGAATGTTGTCGTAGATCCACTTTGCACGCTCGATTGGCATGCGCACGCAACCAGCGGATATATGCTCTCCTATACGGCCGTTCATTACGTCAAACGTACCAGGATAATACTTGATGGAGTGGAACAGGTACGGGCCGCTCCACGAGACCCACCAATAGCACGAGTAGCCGTCACCAAATACGTAACCACGGCCAGAAACGCTGTGCACGCCACGCCTTGATGGCTTGCTGGGGGCGCCGCAGGAAATGCGCCACATGTCGTACTTCGACCAATTACCGCGCGAACCCCTAAACACACCGAGCAGCGTGCGGTCGGTATCCACCATTACAAGCCATCCGGTGGGGCTTGAGTATCCTTGTGCGGCCTTAATCATGGGGTCGTCAAAGAATGAACGATCCACCGCATAGTTTGCGGTCGAGCCCGGGGCAGGATTTCCCTTGGGAACAAGTTGAACACACACAGCCTGAATGCTCTTGCCCGTGTTGGGAGCTCCGGCTGCCTGTCCGTTACAGGCCCAGCCAAGCCAACCCGCCTTTGCCACATGCGTACGGTAATACACGTCATACATCTTTGCCGCACGACCAGTAAGGCTAATGCGTATGCCTTCTATTCCCCTTGCCTGGCCTATGGTGCCGGAATCGGCGCCGTTCGACCTATTGCCCTGCCAGCCCGATCCGCTAACAAAGGAGTTGTACACAATTCCGCCGCCAATAGTTCCGCCAGAAAGACGCATCTTTATTGTTTCGAGACGCTTGTTTTGCCCAGTGGTGCCAGCAACGCCTCCGTTCCAAACCTCGGGACGCCAGCTATATGACTGACAATACGGTGTATATCCAACATTCGTTCCCGAAATAAACGCCTCACCTGGCGTAGCGCAGTCGCTGGATGACGGTCCGGGAGTGTTCTTGGGAACTATCTTGTACTGAACTGCCTCGGCACGCGCAGCCATACCGCTGGTTCCCGCATCACGTCCGTTGGAAGTCCAGTCCAACCATCCAATATGCGCCACGTGAACACGATAGTAAATGTCGTACGTGCGAATAGCATCGCCAGTAAGCCTCATACGCACTGCCTCAAGCCGTTTGCCTTGGCCAGTGGTACCAGTGTATCCGTTCCTATAGCCCATCCAGCCTATTCCCTGCACGTGGCCATCCAGCTCGATTCCACCAGAAACGTCCCAGCCAAGCGTGTTTACGCGAATAGCTTCGAGCCTCAGGCTTCGGCCAGTGGTTCCAACAACGCCACCGTTTCCCACGGCAGAACCCCAGCCAACACGCTGCGAGTGACCTTCCATTGCCACAAAGTACTCTCCCACAAAGGGTTTGTTGTAGTTTACGAAGCTGGAATCGGGGGCCTTGTCGCCCTTCTTAACCAGAACGACCTTTATAGCTTCTACACGAAGCCCCTGGCCGGTTGTGCCGACGGCAGCATCGCCGTTCTTTGCCCAAGCCATCCAACCCTTGCCTTGCACATGCGCGCAATAGTAAACGTCGTAGGCGTTCGCAACTTCGCCGGTAAGCCTTATGCGCAGCGCTTCCATGCGCAGCGATTGTCCGATTACACCTGCTATATTATCGCCGTTAGTCCAATCCATCCAACCGCGCCTCTGCACGTGGGCACGATACTGTATGCCGCCTGTAAGGCCGGTGTTTGCGAGGTTGAGCTTAATGCGAATTCCCTCAAGGCGAAGCCTTTCGCCAACCGTTCCGCCCACAGCGCCATCTTTTACGGCTGGTAGCCAAGCCTTCCTCTGAACGTGAGCTGTATACTCCACATGCGGTGCCTGGTTGGTAGATGCCTCGGCGCTTACCTTTGCGTCAGTTTCGCTCGCTAGCTCACTGCTCGCCTCTTCGTCCTTGCCGGAAGCAAGCTCCGTCAGGTCTTCCGTATCGCTCTTAACTTCCTCGGACGTAGACTTCAAAGAACTGGTACCGCTTGCATTTGCGTCCGTGTTCTTGTTTGGCGCAACAGCCTCTTCTGGCGTCTCTTCGCCAGTGGAGCCGGATTGGCTGCCATTGTTATTGGCAGTTTGGTTTTGCGTTGCGTTAGAGTTGCTGTCCTGTCCCTTTGTGGAATCATTCTTTTGACCTGCATCCGTATTGGAAGCAGCATTGTTGTCAACCAGACCCTGGCCACCGTTAACACCATTGCTCGAGTCGGCCATGTTTTCGGCTATTGCCCAAGTTGGAACGGCCGAAAAGACCATCGCATACGTTGCCAGACACGACACGACAATCCAAAGCAGCCTTCTCCTTCCACGTTCTTTATGCATGCCAATCCTTTCCACGAACCTTAGCAAAACATGAAATATGATAGCGGTTTGGCAGGCTTTGATTTGTGAAATTTTTACTTTGACTATTGCAATCTCGTGAACGGTTACATTCCTGCAAAGAATTCGAGCGCACGCAACCTGCTATCCAAATGCGTGGCCGCCCATTCATGCGAGAGACCCAAAAGATACGATGCGGTTATGCCATCTACGTCCACAGCGCAAAGCATGTCATACGTGTTGCCTATGAGCGCCTTTATCCAGGCAATTCCATTGCCGTCTATTGGCTTTGCCCCAGCCACGTCCCTGGAACAGCTTTCGCAAAGCACCCCACCTGCGGCCACAGAGAAACGCGAATACGACTCCTCGCCGCATGCCACGCACTCGTCGAGCACCGGGCGCCAACCACTATGCGACAAAACCTTAAACACATACGCCGCAAGGAAAATAGACAAGTGATCTGAGTCCCCAACTTGTTCGCATGCCGTAAGCGCCCTTTCCAGAAGAGGGTGCAAAAAAGGATCAGACACGTTCTCGTATGAGGTTAGCCGTGCCACCTCGCACATTGCGGAGGCGCATGCCAAGCAGTCGAGCTCTCCGCGGACCCCAGCATGGGCATCTATTACCTCCGCCTCGGTAACTATACCAAGGCCACGGCCGTGCGAGACGAGCATATCTACGTTGCAAAAGAGCTCTGTTCGTGCGGCAAGTCTCCCGCCCGGCTTGCGAGCCCCCTTGGCAATTACGGAAAACTGATCCCCCTCTTTTGCGAGCACCGTTAGAATAAGGTCTTGCTCGCCAAGCTTTGTTCGATCGAGTACGGTACCACGACGCCTGCTCGTTTTTCTTCCGGGCATGCCCTACTCGCTTGCGTCGTAGCCCATACGGCGAATCTCGCTGCGGTCGCGGCGCCACTGAGGCTGCACTCTTACGCTAAGGCTCAGATAGACCTTGCAGCCCAGAAGCCTCTCTATGTCGGGGCGCGCTTGCGAGCCTATGCGCTTGATCATGGAACCCTTGGACCCTATTACGATACCCTTTTGGCTCTCCCTCTCCACCAAGATGGTTGCCTCTATAGATGCATGGCCGTCCTTCGCGTACTCAATGGAGTTGCAAACAACCCCAACGGAGTGTGGAATCTCTTCTCGAAGGTTAAGAAATGCCTTCTCGCGCACGAACTCCGCAACGATGTCTTCCAGCGACGCGTCGTGCGACATGTCTTCCGGAAACCAACGGGGGCCGTTTGGAAGGTGGTCAACAATCATGCTTAGAAATCCGTCTACGTTAAAGCCCTCAGGAGCCGAAACAACTATGGAGTCGTCAAACTCAGCAAGCTTTTGTGCAGACTCGAGCTGAGAGGCAATCGTCTGTGGGTCGGAGAGGTCAGCCTTCGTTATAACCAGCAGTTTGAACGAGGCGCTACATGCATTAACGTGGTTTGCCACCCATGCGTCGCCACGACCCACCGGCATGGTGGCGTCTACCAGCATTGCCACCGCATCAACGTCTGCAAGCTCTCCAAGAGCCGAGCGATTGAGTTCCTTTCCAAGGGCGTCCTTTGGCTTGTGCAGTCCTGGAGTATCCACAATAACAATCTGCGCATCATTGGTGTTCACAACGGCACGAAGCCGCTTTCGTGTAGTCTGCGCCACTGGACTCTCGATTGCCACCTTTTGCCCCAAACATGCGTTGAGCAACGTGGACTTTCCCACATTAGGCCTTCCTACCAGCGCCACAAACCCGCTCTTGAAATCGGTATCCATCTTTCACCCGCTTCTTGCTGCCCTATATAATTCCAAACCGCATGAGTATGGCACGCACGAATACGATTACGCCAACTATTCCTACTATGGTACAAAGCGACCACACCGCACCAGCAGATATGTCCTTGGCGCGTCCTGCCAGTGGATGATATTCCGGCGAAACGAGGTCGACCACCGTTTCGACTGCGGTGTTAAGCAGCTCGGCCGCAAGCACTACACCACAACATAGCAATACTATTGCCCAGCTTATGAGATCAACCTGTAGAATGGCGCTCATTACGATGGCAAATACAGCACCTCCGAGCATTACCTTAATGTTTCGCTCGGTCATATATGCGATTCTAAATCCCTGAAACGCTATAAGGAAGCTCTTTTTGAATGTAGGATGGGCATCGTTTTGTCCGGGGATCATAACAATTCCTCCCCCACATGACGAGTAAGCTCTACCCCAGCCAGTGTATTGTCGGTTGCAAGAGATCCAAGCAGCGCGTCCTCACGCGCCTCCATGACCACAGCCTCGCGCTCGTCAATATGGTCGTAACCCAGCAGGTGTAGCATTGCGTGCACTATGAGCAGACGAGTCTCGTCTGCGGTAGTCGTGCCGTAGGAACGTGCCTGCCTGCCAATGTATTCTGGCGCCAAAACTATGTCGCCAAGCTCGCACGGTTCGCCAACAGCCAAGTCCTCATCGTCTGGGCGTTCGCATTCCAAGGATATTACGTCTGTAGCCGCGTTCCGATTGCGCCATTCCAAGTTGATTTCTTGAATGCGGCGGTCGCTAACAACGGACATCGACACGATGCAAGGCCTGCTTATGCCCTCCTCGCTCAGAACATGTTCGCATATACGCATTGCCTCGTCTTCCGACACAGCGCTGCATATTCCATCTTCGCAGTAGTAGTCGAGCTCACATTGAGCCATTATGCCGTCCCTCCGCAGCCTTGTATGCGTCCACGATCTTTGCCACCAAAGAATGCCTTACCACATCGTTCGCATCAAAGCCAACAAACGCGATGTCGTCTAGTTCCTTGAGCACTTTTTGTGCGACGTCTATGCCCGATGCGCCCTTTAGGTCTCGCTGCGTAACGTCGCCCGTTATTACAAACTTTGAAGCATATCCCAACCGCGTAAGGAACATCTTCATTTGCTCTGGCGTGGTGTTCTGTGCTTCGTCCAATATGACGAACGCCTCGTTAAGAGTCCTTCCCCTCATAAAGGCCAGGGGCGCTATTTCTATGACTCCCTGTTCTATGAGCGCGTTTCCTCGCTCCCTGTCGCACATGTCAAAGAGGGCGTCGTAGAGTGGGCGAATGTAGGGGTCCAACTTCTCCTGTAGGGTACCAGGAAGGAACCCCAACGACTCCCCCGCTTCCACTACGGGGCGAGTAAGCACGATCTTTGAAACTTCACGTCGTTTGAGCGCAGCGACTGCCATGGCCATTGCCAAGTACGTCTTGCCGGTGCCCGCCGGACCCAAACCAAAGGTTATGGTATGCGTATCGATTGCCCTAACATAGCTAACCTGGCCTTCTGTCTTTGGCCTTATCGCACGTCCACGCGCCGTAAGCAGAATGTTGTGCGTATAGGTATCCCTGTTGTTTTGCTTGGCGCCACGTGCAGACTTAGCAATACAAAGTTCCACATCCGCGGCATATGGCACATCGCCAGACTCGATCATGCATATGAGCTGAGAAAAGACCGAAAGGGCTCGATTTGCCTCGTCCGATGGACCAACAATCCGAATCTGACCGCCACGCACCGATATCATTGCGTCGAAGGCCTTTTCCACCCTACGCAAATACGAGTCCGAAGCACCCATCAAAAGCGAGGGGTCAACGGAATCGGGTATGGTTAGACACATGTGCGTAGGCTCCAAAACAACTCCTTATGCGAGGCACCATTCCATCATAGCGCTCTTTTGCTGCTTGACCAAACGCCTCCCCTAAGCGAGGGTAATGAGGTCGCGCATCTGTGGCAGGAACCGCCGAATCGCAAACCATGAGTGGCCCCTGGACCCGAAGGCGGGGCGGAGGGCGCGGCGGCGCGCAGAGTGCCGTGCTCAGACAGTCCTCGCGCGTCCAGCCACCACAAACCTTCTTTGTTATCCCGCGCTGCGGAACTGCGCGCGGCATCTCTGCAAGCCGCCGCGCCCTCCGCCCCGCCTTCAGGTCCAGGGGCCAAAACCGATTCGCATTCACTCAGCAACGAGCTTGCCTTCCAACACAGAAGCGAATCTTACGCGTGCCATGCTGCCAATTGGTATCGTTGGGTCCACGCGCACGTCAAAGAGGCCACCGCTCACAGCCTTGCCAGCGGACTGAACTACCACGTTGTCGTCTTTCCCAACGAGCGTGAACATCTGCTCGCACCGCATTGCATTTGCAAGTTCGCGCAACTTTGCGGCTCGTTTTGCCACAACGGATGACGGGACCTGATTAGGCGCCTCCGCCGCAGGGGTGCCAGGTCGCTTTGAGTAACGGAACACGTGCATCCTGGAAAATCGCATCTTGCTGCAAAAATCGTAGGATTGTTCAAACTCATCGTCCGTCTCGCCAGGAAAGCCGACTATTACATCGGTCTCCAGAGCAATATGGGGCACAAACTCCCGTGCCATTTTAACCATGGACAAGAACTGCTGCGTCGTATACACGCGTCCCATACGTTTGAGCGTGGAGTCGCATCCCGATTGCAGGCATACGTGCAAAAACGGGGCTATTCTGCCTTCGGAGGCGCTCATGACCTCCATGAGTTCCTCTGTTACGTCGGGAGGCTCTATGGAGGATATTCTTATTCGCTCCATGTCCGTTTGTTCCAACGCATACTTTAGCAATGCGGGGAGTCTGGATCCCTGCGCGACTCCGTTTGCGTCCGGCGAGCGATATGAGCCAAGGTTGATTCCCGTAAGAACCACCTCGCGTGCGCCACGCGCTCCCGCCGCCCGTATGGCCCGCACCACGCGTTCCGCAGACACGGACCGCGACTGCCCGCGAGCCTTCCATACTATGCAATAGGTGCAACGATTGTTGCACCCGTCCTGGATCTTTATGCCAGGCCTGGTTCTACCCGTTGGTGTAGGCGTCATTGCGAGGACCTCTTCTTCACCCACGGCAGCGTTCCCTTGGCCGAGCTCTTCCATAACCAACCGTGCGACTTGATCCTTTTTTGGCTCGACCAAGACGTTTGGACCTAGAGCACGCAACTCGTCCGCAAAAAGGCTCGCCACGCATCCAGTGGCTATTACTGTTGGTCGCCCGGGAAGGTTTGCGGCGCTCCTTATGGCCTTGCGGGTTTTGGCTTGCGCCTCACCGGTAACCGCGCATGTATTTATAACCACAACCTGGGCGTCTTCTTTGCTTGAAAGAACGCAGCCACACTCCTGAAGCTTAAGCGCAATGAGATCGGTTTCTACGCGGTTGACCCGACACCCAAGGTTAACGAGGGCAACACGCGCATCGCTAGACGCGATCAACGCTTCTTTCCCCTGCTAAATGGACCCTTCCTACGCGGCCTCTTGGAGCTCTTGTTGCCATTTTCTTCCGCATTGGATGCCGGTCCTTTGGAGCGTTGCTGACGTATGTGGTTAAGAGCCTCCTTTTGCTGGGTGCTAAGATCGTTTGGCACGATTACCTGAACGGCAACAATAAAGCGTCCACGCGTGTTTGCCCCAAGCCTCGGCATGCCCAGATTTTCCAGCTCAATTTGCTGTCCATACTGGCATCCCGCCGGTATGGTTACCGATACACGCTCTCCTTCCATAATGCCATCCAGCTCCATAGAGGTGCCAAGCATGGCATCTATGGCATCCACTCTAACCACCGTATACAGGTCGTCACCCTGCCTGTCAAACGCCTCATCCTCCATTACCTGGACAGTAACCACAAGGTCGCCCGATGTGTCGCCACGAACACCGGCCTCTCCCCTTGCCTCGAGGCGTATGGACTGTCCGGACCGTATGCCAGCGGGAATGTCTACCTTTACCGTTTCGTGCGAAGGAGTGCGTCCTTCTCCCTCGCAGGTGTCGCAGGGCTTGTCTACTACCCTTCCGGAGCCATTGCATGCCGGACAGGTAGTCTGACTTTGCATTTGTCCAAATATCGTGCGCTGTACTTCCACCACGCGACCCGTACCGTTGCAGCGGGAGCACGTTTTTTCGTGCCCACCCTCCGCGACACCGGTTCCGTTGCAGTCATCGCAGGGCGAAAGACGGTCGTACGCAAGCGTCTTGGTGCAGCCAGCAGCAGCCTCACGCAGCGATATGCGCAGGGTAATGCCCATGTCACGGCCATGCGTGCGCGCCGTTCGACCACCGCGGCCGCCTCCTCCACCAAAGAAGGAGTCAAATATGTCACCAAAGCCTCCACCAAATATGTCCGACATGTCCACGTACTCGGACCCAAACCCACCTGGCCCGTCGGGATTGCCAAACTGGTCGTAGTTTGCGCGCTTCCTTTCATCCGAAAGTACCGAATACGCCTCGTTGACTTCCTTAAAGCGTACCTCGGCGTCCGGCTCCTTGTTTACGTCGGGATGCAGAGTCCTGGCCAGCTTTAGGAACGCCCTCTTTATGGTGCGCTGGTCGGCATCTCGACTTACGCCCAGTACCTCATAGTAGTCTCTCTTAGATTCCACGCGCAAAGACCTCCGTTAGAACTTATGACCTCTTGGCACTCATTCGTCGTTATTGCTGGCGGCGACCAATAATGGTAAACAGCAGCATAAACAGTATGATTGGGATAATAAACGTAAGGAAGGGACCGCTAAACATCAATAGGAGCCCAACGATTAGGCCAGACGATGCACCTGCCACCACTGCCGTGCCGGCCTGGGCCCACCAGCGTCCGTTTGCCCGCAATCCCTCGCGCACAACCATTACTATGCCCATGGCAGCCATTACAACGCCAATAACCGTCATGGCTATGAGAACGGGTTGCAGTATGCCAATAACAATAAAAGGTATCGAAAAACCAATGAACCTGAATCCGCTTGTTTGCGCCGTAGAAAGCCGTTCCTCGGCCACTCCCACGCGGCATATTAGGTCGCCGGATTCCATACCGTTCGTGCCGGCATTACCCTTGCCTTCAACGCGTACTTCGGTACCGTTGTGCGAGTCGGGGGGTATTTCCACAACTACCTCGCTTGCGGCAAGCACGCGGCCAGAGCCTCCGCACGACGAGCACGGGTCTGCCACAACCTTACCTGCGCCTTCGCACTCGGGGCACGTTACCTCAAAATAGCCGATGCCAAACAGGCCCATGCCGCCAAGGTCTACCTTCATACGGCCGGCACCACCGCACGTGGGGCAGGTTATAGGTTGCGTATGCTCAACAGAACCCGATCCATGGCATACGTCGCATGCCACAAAGCGCTGGTAGGTAATACCACGGCGAACGCCACTCTTGGCATCCTTGGCGTCGAGCTCCATATCGCAAACCACATCGGCTCCAACACGAGGCCTGTAGGAGCGAGGCATGGTCTTTTGACCTGACCACGATCCACCAAACGGGAATCCTTCCCCAAACGGGGACCCTCCAGCGTATCCGCCGCCCGAACCGCCGGGATACACGCCGCCACCAAACGGCACGCCAGAGCGCATGGCATCGTAACGCTTGCGCTTGTTGTCGTCCGACAATACTGCGTATGCCTCGCTTACCTCTTTAAAGCGCTCCTCGGCATCTGGCTCCTTGTTTACGTCAGGATGGAGCTTTCGAGCCTTCTTCTGAAAGGCCTTACGAATCTCGTCCGTAGTAGCTTTTTCGTCTACCTCGAGAATCGCGTAGTAATCCTTTTCGTTCATAGATGCCATAGAGCCAACTCCCGTTTGCCTTGGTCGAACATTTAGACATACGGATAGCATTCTACCCAACTTGTGTACTCAGAATACTTTGGTTTTGCGATAAACAACAATCACAACGACCAAGTGTGCCTCGCACGCCAACCTATCAAGGGGGAGTACCCCTCTTGATAGGTCCCAATCAAGAGGGGTACTCCCCCTTGATAGGTTGGCGAGCCATGCGCTACCAACTAAGAGTTTGGACCTCACCCTTGGCTATATCCCACATTGTGCCATAGAGCTCGTTTCCCAAAAGCCAGCCGCGCGTCGTGGGCACCAGCCGATTCCCCTCAGTACGAGCGAGTTTTTCTTCAATAAGTTTGGTGCGCGTACTTGCGGGCACGCTTTCTGAGGCCACCCCGTCCACCAGACGCATGCCCAGCATAAGGTCCTCAGCCGTTGCCTGGTCGGATGACAAGAGCTCGACCTCCCTCCCCAGCAGCGATATGCGAATCCTCGGACACTCATCGTGGATGTGCGGAAGCTTGCAATACACACTTCTTACCAGCTCGTACTGCCTTGGATTGAGCATGCTTGCCGCGCCGGTACCTAGCCCTAGGTATGTAATGCCCGTCCAATACGCTATGTTGTGCAGGCACCTCTTACCCTGCTTGGCATAGCTTGCCACCTCGTAGCGACAATATCCCGCCTCCTCGAGCACGTCTCGTGCGGCAATCATTCGTCGGGCCTGAACTTCCTCGTCGTTCCATGTGGGCTGCATGCCTAAGTAAAGGCGCCCAAATTCTGTGCCCTCCTCTATAGCAAGCGGATACACGCTCACGTGGTCCACTCCCATGCCAACGACATCCAGCAACGTTCTTTGCCACGATTCATCCGTTTGCTCTGGAATGGCACACATGAGGTCCACGGACACATCCAGCCCCGACGCAACGGCTGCGCGCACCTTATTTTGAGCAGTCTGCGCGTCGTGTACCCTGCGGAGCTCTTTGAGCTCAATGTCTTCCAGCGATTGCACGCCAATGGACACACGCGTGGCTCCATAAGTGGAAGCATTGGTGAGCATGGTATCGTCCAGCGTATCCGGATTCGCCTCGAAGGTAAGCTCCTCCAGTTGCGGGCACACGTTACGAATTTCACCAACAAGCTCCATGAGCCCCTTTGTCCCAAGAATGGTGGGTGTTCCTCCGCCAATATATGCGGTTTTACACTCACGCAAAAGACCCAACTCCGCAAAGCGCCGTATATCCGAGAGCTGGCTTGCTAGGTATGCGTCTATTGCAGGATCATCCGCGCAAGTGGCAGAGCTGGCAAAGTCGCAATAGGCACACTTCTGCACGCAAAACGGAATGTGCACATAGAGCGCACCAACCGACTCAACAGGTGAATTATTGTTCGTCAAGCTCATCGTTAAGCTCTTTTGCAAGCTTTAGGTAGTCGTCGGTTGTCTTGCATCCCATGGCCTTGTTGCGCCAAGAGGCGGCATGCGGCATTCCCCTAAAATACCATCCGGCAAGACTGCGCGCACGCGCCATGTGAGCATGCGTGGCATCCAAGAGCCTCACATGGCATGCGAACGCCGCAATGCGCTGCTTTGCCGTAGGTTCTGCGCCGCTGAACACCCAAGGATTCCCGTAGCTGCCCCTGGCAACCATAACTGCAGTACATCCAGTCACTTGCATCATACGGTGTGCATCGTCATTACTCATAACGTCACCGGAACCTATTACTGGAATTGTTACCGCATCTACCACGCAACAAACGGCATCCCAGCTGGCCTTTCCGCGATACAACTGATTAGCATACCTGCCGTGAACGGCAATGGCACTTGCGCCGGCATCCTCCAGCACGCGCGCAAACTCGGGTGCCACCTCTTCGTCCATACGTCGGCCACGCCTTATTTTTGCGGTAACGGGGACGTTTGCCTCCCCCACGCAGGCACGCACTATTTTGGCTGCGCGAACGGGGTCGTCCAGAAGTGCGGACCCAGCTCCGTTCTTGGTAACCTTGGGCATGGGACAGGCCATGTTTATGTCTATCAGCGCGAGCCGATCCCCGAGCTTCTCGCACGTAGCGGCGACCGCCTCCCTAAAGTGTTCGGGATTGGCTCCAAAGAGTTGTACCGCAATGTCGGGCTCGGAGTCATCGGGCAACGCAAGCTCCCAGGTCTTCTTGCCCTTATAGTGTATGCCCGCAACGCTCACCATCTCGCTATAGGCCAAAGCCGCTCCACCCGCGCGCGCCATAATGCGATATGCGGCGTCGCTCACGCCAGCCATGGGTGCCATAAGCAGAGGGTTCTTCGACAGCCGCTCAGCGAGACTTCCCTCAGACGCAAACGGCTCTATGCGATCCGACAACCCCGCACTATGAGCATTTTTCCCCAATACATAAAGGGCGGACGCGTCGCCCCCGCAATCGGAGATGTCGTTGTCGGCGACTTCGCGCAGCGAGCGAGCGCAGCGAGCGTTGAGCTGGCTGGCATCTTCTGTTGAGAGTTCGAAGGAGCCGTCGCCGTCTGCCCTATTCATCGTCTACCTTAAGCACGGCAAGGAACGCCTCTTGTGGAATGTCCACCTTGCCGATGGACTTCATGCGCTTCTTGCCTTCCTTCTGCTTTTCCAGCAGCTTGCGCTTTCGTGATATGTCGCCACCGTAGCACTTGGCAAGCACGTCCTTGCGATGCGCCTTTACCGTGGACCGGCTTATTATCTTGTTGCCAATGGCGCCCTGGATGGGAACCTCAAACTGCTGCCTTGGTATAATTTCCTTGAGCTTGTCACAAAGGCCGCGACCCAAGGTATAGGCTTTGTCCTTGTGCACAATAAACGATAGCGCGTCAACTTCTTCGCCCGACAGCAGGATGTCGAGCTTTACCAAGTCGGACTGCCTGTAGTCTGCAAACTCGTAGTCGAGCGAAGCATAGCCCTTGGTACGGCTCTTTAGCTGGTCAAAGAAGTCCAGAATGAGCTCGGCAAGAGGTATATCGAAGTGCATTTCTACGCTCTTGTCCGAAAGGTACACCATGTCGGTGGAAATACCTCTATGGTCAATGAGCAGTTGCATAACCGCACCAACGTAGTCGGGGGGCACTATTACCGTTGCCTTGAGATAGGGCTCCTCAATATGCTCGATGTTTTCGGGCTTAGGAAGGTCTTGTGGGCTCGTAACCTCGATCATGGTGCCGTCGGTCTTGTATACGTGGTAGTCCACCGAAGGGCTTGTGGCAATAAGGTCCAGATCGAACTCTCGCTCCAAGCGCTCCTTTATTACCTCCATGTGCAGGAGTCCCAAGAACCCAACGCGGAAGCCAAAGCCAAGGGCAACGCTGGTCTCTGGCTCCCATACAAGCGACGGATCGTTTACCTTGAGCTTTTCCAATGCGTCGCGAAGGTTCTCGTAGTACTTGTTGTCTATGGGAAATATTCCGGTAAACACCATGGGCTTAGCCTCATGGTACCCGGGACAGGGCTCGGCGCAGGGGTTCTGCTCGAGCGTAATGGTATCGCCCGTCTTTACCAGGGCGGGATCCTTAAGACCCGTGACCACGTACCCAACCTCGCCCATGGCAAGCTCGTCGAGCGGCTGCTCCAACGGGCGCTTTACCCCCACTTCCTCGCAGAGGAACGGCTGGTTGGCAGCCATCATAACCATACGCATGCCAGCGCGGATGCTGCCGTCGAACACCCTTACGGTTGCAACCACCCCTCGGTATGCGTCAAAGTATGAATCCAGGATGAGTGCCTTGGTAGGTGCGCTGGCATCCCCTTCGGGCGGGGACACCAAATATACGATGCTCTCCAAGAGGTCGTGTATGCCCTCTCCCGTCTTTCCACTTACGCATACGGCGTCGTCTGCAGGCAGGGCGAGCACCTCTTCTATCTCCTCGCGCACACGTTCTGGTTCCGCGGAAGGCAAGTCGATCTTGTTTATTGCGGGAACTATGTCCAGGTTTGCATTCATGGCAAGAAGGGCGTTGGAAACCGTCTGAGCTTCTACGCCCTGCGTTGCGTCTACCACCAGAACCGCACCTTCGCACGCTGCAAGCGAACGCGACACCTCGTAGGTAAAGTCCACGTGTCCGGGGGTGTCTATAAGATTGAACTGGTATTGGTTGCCATCGTCTGCATCGTACATAACGCGGACGGCGTTTGACTTAATGGTAATCCCGCGCTCCTGCTCTATGTCCATGGAATCGAGCAGTTGCTTGGTCATGTCGCGCGCAGCAACCGTGTGGGTTAGCTCCAAAATGCGGTCCGATATAGTGGACTTGCCGTGGTCTATGTGGGCCACAATGGAGAAGTTACGTATGAGTGAAGTATCTGTTTTCGTTGACATGTAAAAGATAATAGCGGAATTTGCGAACAATGGTGTAAGAACATGCTATACTCACCGAGTTGACCTCAATTGCAACCGTGTCTCAGCATAGAGGCCTCAATGTACATGACCGAAAGGGAAAGCACGTGGCAAACATTAAGTCTCAGAAGAAGCGTATCCGTACCGCCGAGAAGGCTCGCGTCCGCAATCGCGCGGTGCGCTCCGAACTCAAAACCTACGTAAAGAAGGTTCACGTAGCCGTGGAGGAGGGCGACAAGGAGGGCGCGCAGGCAGCTGCAAACGTTGCATGCCGCAAGCTCGACAAGGCCGCATCCAAGGGCATCATCCACAAGAACCAGGCCGCAAAGCGCAAGAGCGGTGTTCAGATGCTCGTAAACGGCATGGAGTAAGCAGACATTCTGTTTATTTTGCTTCGCAAACGGCGGGGATGCGCTTATGAGTGCATCCCCGCCTTACTTTATCGCTGCGAAATGTACAACACCAAATCCACGAAGGTCGTACTCGCATCTGCCCCAGACTTTAGCGACCTCTCGCAATCCGCGCACTTAGCAAGGCACCGCGAAAGGCGATCGGTAGAAAACCGTCTTGCCGACTGAACAACAGAGCGCACCTGCCACGCCTGACGCCCCAACTCCTTAGCGATCCCCGCGGCATTGCCACGATCTATGAGCGAACGAGCACACACAAGCTCGCGAATCCGCCTGGTAACAAGGCTAAGGAGTGCAAGGTGCGAGGGATTCTGCATGTGCCGGTACAACTCGAGCGCGCGCGTTGCATTTCCGGCAGATATAGCATCCAAAAACTCCCATGGCTTTACCTCTGCGGTACGGGCAACACAGGACTCCACGTCTGCAAGCGTTATGCGACCTGCGTTCTGGCACGCGTCCTTAAGCGTGTCGAGCTGACGATCGAGCATTACGGTATCTTCGCCAACCCTGCTTATGAGCTCGCGAGCAGCACTCGCGTCCATGGAGAGGCCCTTGGCGGCGGCATGCTTTATAACGTAGGCGGGAAGCTCGCGCGCCTTAAGGGGTGCACACTTAATGACCGAGCTCTTCCCCATTCTGTCAACTGCCTTGTACAGCCGCGTGTTTGCCGCAAGTGCAGTGGCAACAAGGCAGAGTACGCACTCGGGGTTAGGGTTCTCTAGGTACGAGATTATGGTTTCGGATACAGCCTTTGGCAGGCGGTTGGCATCGTGTATGAGCACGAGCCTAAATCCGTCTCCCACTGGCAGCGTGTTAAGGGATATGGCAACGTCCGTAGGGTTTAGGTCGGGTGCCGCCGTGCGCTCGTCTATGTTAAACGCCGCAAACCCCTCGTCCACTCGCGCCTTTAGGCGCGAAACCGCCGTCTCTCGCTTAAGCTGATCCTCTCCCACAACAAGGTATGCGGGGAGCAGTTTGTTCTGCCTCATGTGACGCGCTTTCTAAAGAGTGTGGCCTATCGCTATTTTTTCTTTACGCTTTCCAAGTCGATCTTCTTGTTCCAGTAGGCAATATCCTCGGGCATTGTAGGCGTCTTTCTCACCTTTAGATCCTCCTCAGCCTCAGGAGAAGTAATAACGGTACAAGTAATCACCACGCGCTCCAATGAGTCTATGCGTGTATCCAAGCCAAATACCTGAAGACCCTGGTACGTCGCTTCAAAAGGTGTTGCCTCGGGCGGTTGAGATCTATTATTCTCACGCGAAACGGTAAAATCTTCTATTTTTCCGCCTTCCGGTGCCATAATCCTAATCTCCTCAACGAGATCGAACATGCTACGCCCTGGAATGGCTACGAGCATATATTGTGGAGCTTGCTCGTACTTGCTTGCATCACAATTGTTTGTAACGGTAATACGCGCATTGTATGACCGCGAACCGTCTTCGTTGAGCTTTGATTCGCCTAATTCCGTATTGATGCTAAGGAAAAATGAGCACTTAGATACGCTCGAATCGCTTACATATGTACCGAGCACTGGCTTCGTAGGATCATGGCTTAGCGTTCCCGCAATTTTAGACTCTTTGAGTGCCGACTCAGTCATCTCATCTCGAACCCATACAAGGAGCCTTTCCTCGTCAGCCGCTTTGGAAATCGCCTCAATTAGTTTTGTTCCATCTAAGTTCTCTAAGTCACCCAATAATTTAGAGAGGGTCTTCTTCGCTACTTCAGAATAGAATTCATCGCACTTGCTTGGCTCCCACCAGAACAGACACTGATTCAGCAGTATCGCAGCAGTATTGTTGCCGTCGAGCACAACACCGTCCTTGGTTTCTATTCCCCCAACTGCGCCAAGAAGATACTGCAGGAATACGGGGTCAACACCAATAACGCCATCCACCTCAAGTTCTTGATATAGGTTCCATGTATTGAAGTAGAGTTGTCCAACACGTGAGAAATCTGGAATTATATTAAAGTCCCCCAAATGTGTGTCGCATCTCTCGCCAAACGCCCGTATCTCTTCTTCGGTCGCGCCAGCTGAATGCCCCTGATGACCAAGCAACTGCGTAAGCGGGCTAAAGTCATCAATTTTCATCTTTCCATTATCAACGGTCATAACACCCAAAGCACCAACAAAGCCTCCGATGGCATGAATCTCTGCGGTGTTTTGTGCAAGCACTAAATAGTGCTTGGGCTCACCATCAGCACCTAAGAGGCCAGGTAGATATGTAAAAAGCGGACGCATGCGATTTACGGCTTCGTCTGCGGCAACAATGGTCTCTGTAATGTTATCCATTGCACTACGTATTGGGCCAATATTAGCCTTTGGCATGCTCTTTACAGCACCAGCCGCTCTATCAAGCGCCGGTAGAGCCTCATCGATTGCTCGCAGGATACCGGGAAGTGCTTTCGCGTTAATTGAATTGTCTTTAATTAGTTCACCCAACGCCATTATGTTGCCGCTTCCCGCCATTGGTTTGAGGGCATTGTCGGAAAAGTCGGTAAGGATAATAGATAGCGTCCTAACGTCATCCACGTCTTGGCCAACAAAGGGAAGCCGCGATGCGAACTCCCATAGCGGCTGGTTAAGTTCGTCCTGCAGGTCCTTTGCTGAGTCACTCACCTTGTTTGCAGATGCCATGAGCTTTTGAGAGTCTCCGTCTTTTGCGGCAGACAAGAACTCCTTTGCACCGTTTACAGCAGCAGAAGCCCTACCTCCCATATTTACGGCAGATACCGAAAAAGCAACAACAAAGATACCAATAACAAGAATAATGGCGGTAATCGATATGCCAAATACCAGTCCAAGTTTGCTCCCGTGCGGGAACAACGAAGCACGTACATTGCAGGGCTCTCCTGCAGCGTAAGGATTTGTGTCTCTGCGATCACTGCTACGTGTATAGTTGGATGCCACAAGGCCCTCCTTGACGTCCGCAAACCATTTGAAACTTAAACTTTGCGAACTAACAGTATGCCACAACTTCCCTGCCAACCATCCAGCCACTGCGTATTTGCGTCATATGACTACATGCTTGGCTGCTGCGAGGGGATACTCCCCTGCGGGCACGCCTTCAAAAACCACTCACACACTGGGTTCGTATGTTTGGGCCTGCATCCCCTGGGCATATTTCTACGTCACCCGTATCCTTTGTGCAAAGAAACAGCGAGCCCGCGTCCTCAAGCGCTGTAACGCATTCCTTGTTTGGATGGCCATATGCATTGCCCTCGCCAGCGCTCGCCACACTAATTTCTGGGTCGAGCCTACGTGCCTGCTCTTGTGTGATAGACACCGCACTTCCATGGTGGCCGACCTTTAAAAAATCCACGTCACCGACCTTACCCAACTCTATTATGCGCCCCGTCTCGACTTTTTCGGCATCTCCGGTTAGAAGACCGCTAAGGTATTTGTTGCCTTTGCTGTATGAAAGCACAAGCTCAAGCGAGTCTTCGTTCTCCTTTCCGTCTACGGCCTTCTGCGGCCACACGACCTTTAGAGTAAAACCAGAGACGCACATTGTGTCGTTGGGATCCAGCTCTTCAACATTTCCATTTGCTGCCTCCGCTACAGCATTGCGAAGCTCTTCGGGCATATGCGGGCTTACTCCCCTAGCAACATACACCTTATTGCAGCCCAGCCCACGTGAAAGGGACCCCAACCCTGCATAATGGTCGGCATGAAGGTGAGTAAGTATGACGGCGTCAATATGCAAGACGTTGTTTCGTGCCAGGGCATCTGCAACCGATGCGTCTGGTCCCGTGTCTATGAGCACGGCCGCCTCCCCCTCCTGTACAAGAATCGCATCGCCTTGCCCGACGTCGAGCACACATACGCGCGCAGGCGCAAAGTATCGTGCCCTAACAAAAAGGCATGCGAAAATACACGCAGCCCCAACCACCGGCAACAGTATTCGCTTTCGACTCACTCGTGGCCACACAATAAGTAGTACAGTTACTCCAACCAGCACGAACGTTGCAATTATCTGGCCATAGTCAGATACATCCAACGAGGCAAACGGCAAAGAAGAGCATGCGTCCGCCACATGCAATACCGCCTTGCTCAACATGTCGCATACTGTCAGCAGTACCGTTCGAACAATTGGAACTTCGCAAAAGGCGCAAAGTAGTACGCCAATTCCAACAAGAGCGGTAAAGGGCACTGTTACGAGCGCATTTACAACGGGACCAACGAGCGAAACGGTTCCAAACGTGTCTGCGACAACAGGTAACGTTGCCGCCAATGCCACCATCGAGGCGGAGATTGAGTTCATCAGAACGTCGGAAATACCCTTAATGGCACGACGCAACCGCTTTGGAAAGACCTTTGGTGGGGTGTGTACGCCCACTAGAACCGAAACCAGGTATGTGGCATAGGGAGAAAACAAGCACAGTCCCGTTACGGACAGCACAGAGAGTACGAATCCGGGCTGACCAGAGGCAGTTGGATCTAAGAGAACCAGCAACAGGCCAGCCACACATACACTCGAGAGCGCATGAGAGCGCCTGCCCAGCACTGTTGCCAGCAAGGCGGCACACGTCATGATCCAAGACCGCACGGCAGATACTGGCGCCCCACAAAAGAGCACGAACGCGCCGCTTGCTGCCAAAAGAACGCCCACCCGCGTTCGTGGGCGAGTTTTACATGTCTTCAAAACGGCTCCGAACACGGCAACCACAATGGAAAGATGGCTGCCAGACACAGCCGCCAAATGCGATATCCCACAGGCGGAGAACTTCTTGTCGAGTCCAAAGCGTGTTAGCCCGCTCTTATAGCCGCAAACGCACCCCGCAAGCAATGCGCGGTACTCGCTTGCCTCGGGATCAATCGTTTTGAGCAGCCTGGCTCGTAGCCCAATGATCATGCCCTGCAGGCCTGTTGGGGGCGTAACGTCAAGCACGCTCACTGCACGCACCCTGCCCCACACTCCCTGCATGCGAGAAGACCTCCCCCAATCGTCATCCGAGTTTGGAGAGAACCTACCAACGCACCGAACAATCGACCCTACGCAGTATTGTTCGGAAGAAGAGAGCCACACGTCGCCCTTTGCGCCGCTGCCAGTTGTTACGGTTGCCTTGCACCTGTATACGTCTTCTCTCTTTGTTGGTTCGGTTACCACTTTGAGGCGCCATGACGAAACAGGCGTTGATTGCGCCGCGTTTACAAAGTCCTCCGCATACACGAGCGCGAGTGATGCAAGGCACAAGCCCACCAGTATGGAAATGCCCACGACCAGAGTCGTGCTCATCGTTATACGACGCATAACTCGCAGGCCAATTGCCACGACCACCATTAACGTGCCTGCCGCAAGCACTATGCGGCCCCTTGTACCTCCAATCCAGGCATCCCCGCTTTCCAGGACAAGGCGACACATTACGATTATTGCAAGCAGCGAATATGCGGAAGGCGGTATTGCCGGCCTTCTTGGCCGTTCGATGCCCCTATACACAGATCTTGTCCCTTATCTTCTCGAACTTCTTTTCCCCTATGCCCGAGACGCGCATGAGGTCCTCTACTGAGCCAAAGGGCCCGTTGCTTTCCCGGTCCTTGACTATTGCAGCAGAGGTAGCCTCGCCTATACCCGCAAGCGTTTGCAGCTCTTCTGCAGCTGCCGTGTTTATGTTTATTCGCGAGTCGGACGCCGAGACGTCCTGAGTTCCAGCAGTTGGCTGCATCTCCGTATTATTAGCCTGAGATCCTGTGTCCTCGTTGGCCTGTGGCGTGCGCTCCCCGACCTTGGACACATATACCTTTTGACCGTCCGCAACTGGCGATGCGAGGTTGAGCGAATACGTGTCCGCTTCGCTTGTGAGTCCCCCAGCTGCCGTAACGGCATCGTTTATTCGGGGGTTGTTGCCCTTGAGGGCATATACTCCAGGGCTAGCAACCGCTCCGTCCACATGCACCAGCACTTCGTTTGCCCTCTGCTGCTCCTTTGTGGATTGTGCGGTGCCTTTGTTAGAGCCCTGGGCCTCCTCTAATATTGTCGAGCTTTCGCTCGAACCTTTATGTCGCTCTACGGTAACCTGTCCGGACGACGCCATTCTAAGGACGCCAAGTACAGCCACGAGTACCACAAGCACTATGCATGCAGCCGCTGCGCCTTTTGCTCCCCTAAGCCCATAGCGACGCGCGAGCATCCTTGCCCGTATGCGTAAGCTTCCCTCCTTTTGCGCCATGACATCACCCCCTGCGTATAGCATGACACGCAGAGGTTTAGGACAAGGCGACGCTTCTATTTATATATTTATGTCGCAGGAACGTTGTGCATATGTTGCAGATAGCTCCCGAGATATTGCGTATGACCAGCTCATGCACCATGCATACATTGCGTTTACTTGCAGAATTGGAATGGAGGTCCTGTGAATGCACGGCGTATGTGCAGGAAAGATTTTTTGTTATGCAAAGTGGCGGAGAATTGATGGACGCCCGTTTGGGGCACTCCCAACGAGAGGCTGTTAAAAACACGCACGGTGGTGCGTGGCGACTAAGGGGATACTCCCCACAGCGTACGTCGCGGATTGCCCATTCATAAAGAAGCAGGGTACTCGCGACGTGCACTGCGGGGAGTATCCCCTTAGTCGCCACAATACGTTGTTCGCAACTATTCTGCGCTAGTTTGTCTCCCCCAGGTACTCCTCGAGGACCTGGCCAGACTCGTATATCTCTTTGGCTGCTTCCTCGCCAACATAGCGGAAGTGCCAGTTCTCGTTCTTTGTGCCCGTAATGCTCTCTTTGCCTTCGGGGTAGCGCTGTATGAACCCGTACTTGTGGCCATTCTCGCGCAGCCACGTTTGAATGGGAGCATTGTAGGTCTCGTCGAAGTTAATGGAGCAAATGTCTGCCGCAAGCCCCAGCTCATGCTCCGAGGTGCCGGGTATGGCCACGCTCTCGCCCGTGAGCTTCTTTGCCTCTTCCGCCGAATAGCCCTGCTGCAGATAGTCGTTGTAGAACTGATCCCAGATTGCCTGCTGTTCCTCGTGGGAGCGATACGCCTGGTTTACAAACACGTCGTCGTACCCAGCCGCGCGGCAGTCGCTTATCATCTGTTTGAACTGCTTTGCAATGCGGGCGTCTACGTACTTTCCGTCGTCGACTTCCTCGAGCTCCACCTTCCAGTCGCTTGGCAGTGGGTGCGTCTTGTTTACCAGCGTGAGCTCCCATGAAGACTTGTCCACACTGCTGGACGTATTGCTACCAGAGCCTGCGCCCTCGGAAGACGACGTGTCGGAAGATGCAGGACCCTCTGTGCCCTGCGTCGATGCGGCCTGGGCCTGGGTGCTCTGCCCCTGCGATGAAGATCCCTGCGCTCCCCTACATTGAGTAAGGAACAGCACGACCCCAACTACTATTGCAACAACCACAACCAGTATTATTGCAACAACGGGACCTTTGCCACCAGAAGGGTTCTGCTGGGGGCGGGCATGTTGCGCCGAAGCGTGCGCAGGGCGCGGGCGCGGGTTTGCGCCTGCTCGTTGCGCGGCATTGCTCTGGGTTCTCCTTGTTGCCTGCTTGCGCGGCCTCTCTCGGTTGTTGCCTCGGGCGTCCGGACGTTGTGCCATGGCAATTCTTCCTCTCGCGAACGAAGGGTAATACACGATGCTCATCGATGCCCTATAGTAGCAGAAAGTGCGTCACGCATGATAAAGCTCTGGGTGCCGTGAGGGGATACTCCCCCTGCGGTACATTGCGAACAATGTACCGCAGGGGGAGTATCCCCTCACGGCACCCCTTCCTCGACCCAAGCGAGGAGGAGCCTATCGCGTTACCAGATAGTCAACAACAACCTCGTCCATGGGATACCACGTTTGCTTTGCTGCCTTAAGGTCGTGGGATATGGTCAGCTCGTCCGACTCTTCGAAGAAGCGGGTGCCAAACACGTAGCATCCGTCGTTTACGAAGATCTCAAGCACGGAGGTGTCCACCAGTATTCGAACGTTGTGCACCTCGTCGATTGGCGCCTGGCGCAGCTTGCGATCACCGCTCTTGGTCATATCGGTAAACTCAAGCTTTGCAACGCCGTCCTCAAAGCGAAGCTCAAGGAAATCGCCAAAGCTAATGGTTCCCTTGCCCTCTATGCCTTCGAGCACCACGTCTGCGCACTTCTTGGGAAGCGTAACGGTGCCGTCGAAGCTCTGGGCCTCGCCACGCAGCGCGTCGATCTCTGCCGGCGGCGCCTGCAGGATGCGACCGCACTTCTCGCAGAGGGTGAGCACGCGCGGGACGGTAAGAACACCGCGCCAGGTCTCGGTGGGATTGTCGTAAGCGCGAACGTCGTCCTCGTCGTGCGGCAGGCTCATCCAACCCACGAGCATCGTGCGACCCTTTTCGTCCACAAGCGTCTGGCAGGCGTAGAAGTCGAAGCCATAGTCCCAGTCCACAAAGGTGTTCTGGTCTATGCCAGCACGCGGCGCCGCGGCATCCATGCGCTCGGTGTCCTTATGCAACAAATCCACTATGGTGCCGTCGATTGGGAAATACCCTGCCGCATGAACGTTCTGGCACGTGGCGCGCGTGGAGTCCTGAGACTCGATGGCCTTTGCCATGCCCTGCGGACAGGTGGAGAGGAACTCCTTGCCGTTTAGCACTATGCGGTCGGGGCACTCCCACATATAGCCAAAGGGCTTCTGTTCCAGGTTGGTAACGGAGCCGGCCATCTCCCAGTTGTATCCGTCTTCGGAGTCGTACATCATAATGGCGCCGCGCGAGTCTGCAAGCGTACGTGCCCCCAGCAGCATGTGGAGCTTCCCGTCCTGCTTCCACACCTTGGGATCGCGCACATGGCAGCTGCAGTAAGCGGGATATCCCGAGTTATCGAGCACAACCTCCTTGCCCTCCATGTTTATGCCGTTGTAGGAGCGCATGAGCGTCTGGTTGGCAAGGCGTCCGGACGTGGTGCCGTCGCCCTCCTCCTCGCGCACGTTGCCCGTGTAGTAGAACCAGGCCTCATCCACATCCTCGTTTATGTACGCGCCACCAGAGTACGATCCGTCGGCGTCGGCAGTCGATCCGGGGAATATGTGGCAGCCCAGGAACACGTAGTGTACGAGGTCACGCGTGGCAAAGTGACCCCATCCGTGTGGTGAGTCAAAGTCACCCGGATACGTTGGGGCGTTCTGGCAGAAGAAGTGGTACGTACCCTTAAACTGGCATAGGCCATTGGGGTCGGAGATGGAACCGTTGTAGGGTGCGATGTGCAGTTTAGGTCGCCAGGAGTCGTTGCTCATGCTCATCCTTTCGTTGGGTGCAAACAATACCAATGTTACGTGAGAACGATTCCATAGGGAATGGGCAATGCGCGAGCGGTAGCCATATGCGCGTTAAAACTAACGATGATGACCGCAAATAGCCTGCCCCCCAAGCAGAGGCTGAAACCGCGAGGCGCCATGGAAAGCAGCCGCGCGCAGTTCCGCAGTGAAACGAGGACTGTTTGAGCACGGCGCTTGTCCATGGCGCCGGAAGGTTTCGGCCTCTGTTTGGGGGGCAGGCTATTTGCGGTCCTACGTCCCGCCCTTTTCTAGAAGTAGCTTACCTTTACGTGTTTGTTCGCCTTCTCCAGCAGTTTGGCCAGCTCCTTTGCAAGACCGACCTTGGCTCCGTAGCCAAACGCTACGCCAAGCTCACGGTATGCAGGATTCTCGGCTCGGCCAACAAAGAGGTTTACGTCCGTCGCTTCTTCGAAGAGCAGGTGCGTAAGCTGCGACGCGCCGTCCGTACCACGCGTCCACTCGTCGTGGCGCAAGTTCTCCCCCATGTAGTCCTGGGCATACTCGACCACGCGCTGCATGGTAATCATGCCCTCGCAGGTAAGCTCCACGCCCTCTATTTTGGAAATAGGTGGTATGCCATCGGTTATTGTTTGGCCAACTGCCTCAACCTCCGTACCAAGGAAATCGGCAGCCAGCGATGCCGTGGTTCCGCCGCATACGGCGTGTTTTCCGCGCTTGGCAAAAAAGAGGTTGAGCATGCGGTTGGTGTCGTTGCGGTCTGCCGGAGGCCCAAAAAGTACGTTTACCGCGCAGTGGGGTCGTGCTTGCACAATGCAGGACGTCGTGTCGTCCTTCGGCTTGAACGCGTAGAGTCGCACGCATTCCTCTACCAGATGCGATGCAAGATTGCGCGAGCTTAGTCCACGTGGCATCAAGCCCTCGAGATAGGCCGCTATGTCCTCGAGCTTCCAGTTGTAGTTGTACTTGTTGTCGGGTCCCGCATAGGGGCATCCATCACTCATGGCAACAAGGGCATCCCCCTTGCGAAGATGAAGGCGGGACTGCCAAATCTGCTTGCCGCCAATGTTAATTTCCGTATGGGGATACTCTATGGACTTGCCGTCCCGCAAAAGGAGCATGGGAGGGTTCTCAAACTGTATGATCTCCGCCGCGCCCTGTGGGTCCAGCAGCATTATGGTAAAAGTAGAGTAGGCGACTCCGTGCTCGGAGGTAACGGGAAGCGTCGCGGCAACCGTTTCCACGCAGTCTTCCACGCTCAAGTTTGCGTTGAGCATGGTGGAGAGTATGGTTGCGGTTAGCGTAGAAAGAATGCTCGCCTTAACCCCGCTGCCCAGGCCGTCGGCCAGCACGACGACGGAAGACCCGTCTGCCCTCTGCGCCATCTCCACGTGGTCGCCGCACAGTTCCTCGTTAACGTGGTTTTCGCTCTTGTATCCTATGTCGTAGTAAAGCTTAGCCATGGACAACCGTTTCCTTAAGCTTGGTGAGCGCTATCTTTGTTTCTGCCGTGGTCTCGCCCAGAAGCGAGGCGATCTCCTGCACCACGCGCATTTGCTTGTTTACCATCTCGTCCGCAATCTCGGCGGTCTGCCTGCTTAGCTCCTCCTGCGCAACCTGTGCCTCCACCTTGTTGGTAACGTCGCGCATAATGCATATGAGCGTGTGGTCGTCCTCTGTGGGCACAATGGTCTGGTCCACGTAGCGCTCGCAGTCCGCAAGGTACTTGCGCTCGTCCACGACGCTCTTGCCCTCCTCCACCGCCTGCTCGAAGGGCTCGGCATCCAGCACGCTTTCCACATGCTCGCCAAGCAGTACGGATTCGTCGCGCAGGTTAAGGATGCGCAGGGCCGCCGGGTTGACCTGCTGGATTTCCATCTGGTCGTTAAGGATTACGATGCCGTTGGGCGTGTATTCGGCAATACCACTCGATACCGCCTCGGCCTTGTCCTTGAGGTACGGCAGGCACATGGATATCTCGGCCTTGCCCTGAAGTATTGCCACGGCCTTCTCTCTACAGGTGTCGTAGCCACACGTGCCGCAGTTAAGCTCGTCTGCGACCGTGGTCTTTCCCATCTGCCGCAGCACACCTCGAATTTCGGCATCGGACGGTATGCGACTGTCGGACACCATCACCTCGAAGCCCTTGTGCAGCTCCTGTTCGCTCGGTTGCTGGACCTCAAACTGCTTGCTTCCCGCAAAGCGCGCGACGGCAAGGTAATCGGCCACGGGGCTGTGGTGCTGCTTTCCCATTACGGGGCCGCCAACGCAGCTGCCAGCGCACATGCTCATCTCTATAAAGCAGTTGCTCACCGTTCCGCGCTCTATGTCCGCAAGCACCGCCATGCAGTTTTCTATGCCATCCACGGCCATATACTCGTAGCCCGCCGCGGAGCAGGTCATGGTCTTTAGGATGCCGCCCGTCGTGGGGAACAAGCGTGCCCTGCCGCCGGGGGAATCCTTTATGGGGGCCTTTAGTTCAATTCCCTCTTCCTCAAGCCATTCCGCAAGCTCCTCGAAAGTTAGAACCGCGTCCACTATGTCGCGCGATCCCTGGCCTTCGTCCTTCTTTGCCACGCAGGGCCCAATGAATACGGTCCGTGCCTGCGGATTGCGCTTTTTTATGTCCGCGCAATGCGCCTGCATGGGGCTCATTACGTCGGCAAGGTATATGAGCTCGTCGGGGAAGTGCTTTTGTATAAGGAGGTTAACGCTGTGGCAGCACGACGATATAACGATGTCCTGCGTGCCTTGGGCCAGCATCCTGTCGTACTCGTTTGCCACCATCGTGGCGCCGATTGCCGTCTCCTCCACCTCGGCGAAACCGAGGGCATACAACGCCTCCCGCATGCCATCTATGCCAATTCCCTCGAAGCGCGCCGCAAAGGAAGGGGCAAGGCTCACCACAACGTGGTCGCGAGCCATAAGCATGAGCTTTACCTTCTCGATTTCGGACACGATCTCCTTTGCATCCTGTGGGCACACCACAAAGCAGGTACCGCAGAGTATGCAGTCGTCCGCAATAATGTGGGCTTGGTTTCCCGAGAATCGAATCGACTTTACGGGACAATGGCGAATGCATTTGTAGCAGTTCTTGCAGTTGGACTTCTTGAGTCGCAAGCAATCAGACATAAACCCTCCCCCAAATGATTGTGCGGCAAAATGCGACAGCTTGTAGCGCGCATGCGTCCATTCTACTCCACCGCCACTTCCCGCCACCATACATATAGGTTACTGGCAGGCATGGCCATGCAGACCTCTCAAGAGGGAGTACCCCCCTTGAGAGGTCTGCTGTCTAAAGCATGTCGCGCCGCTTCCTGCATGCGGGACAGTCGCACATTACCGCCTTGTCGAGCATCATTAGGTTTCTGATGCTGGAACGTCGTGCCTCTTCGCGCGCCTCGCTCTCCTGCGCCACACGCGCACGCATGGCAAGGTGTTCCGAAAGCGTCATCTTCTTCTTTTTGTCGGTGCGCCGCACCATGCCTGCCACCTCCCAGCATGCTTACGTAGGCGTATCCGTTTGTCGGCTTTTTTATATTACAATGCGTGTTGGCTCACAACAGCGGAAGGCGCGCAGATGACCGAATCCTTCTATACAATACCGGGGGCACCGCATCTGGCGCTTCTCTCCGACCTGCATAACAGGGACTACAAGCCGGCAATCAAAAGCGTCCAGAGGCGAAAGCCAGGAATCATTTGCGTTACCGGCGACATAATATATGGCTCCGCACCAGAGGGAGACGTATCGCCGCTGGTGGCACAGCCCAACGCGCTCGCTCTCTTGCGCGCCTGCGCAGCCATCGCACCTACATATGTGAGCCTGGGCAACCACGAGTGGATGCTGGACCAACAGGACCTGGTCAGCATGCGAGCCACCGGAGCCGTTGTCTTGGACAACAGCTGGGAAGAACGCGACGGCCTTGTAATAGGCGGATTGACCTCGGGTTACGTTATGAGGCAACGCCGACGTCTTGCCGATATGCCGGCAGAGGAGCTAGCCAAGAGGAGATACCACGACAGGGGCGGCATCGCAAGCATGCTAAAGACTCCCGCCGAGCTTCTTTTGGAACGTGTTCCCGACGACGACTGGCTCATTCCGTTTGCGGCAACGCCTGGCTACCACATACTCCTTTCCCACCACCCGGAGTACCGGCGGCTTGTTCCCAAGGGCATCGAGCTCATGCTTTCGGGCCACACCCATGGCGGACAATGGCGCTTTTTTGGCCGTGGGGCATATGCGCCAGGCCAAGGCGTGTGGCCCAAGCTCACAAAGGGCGTATATGACGGGCGACTGGTGGTCTCGGCAGGACTCAGCAACACCGCCCCAGTACCGCGCTTCTTCAACCCCACAGAGGTGGTGTACGTACGGGGTTAGCCAAACATGGGTGTGTACCCCTATGTTAGTCTGACCCTAAAGAATCGTCGAATCCTTCCGGCGACCCAAAAAGCGCCGTGCTCAAACAGTCCTCGCATAGCTGCGGAACTGCGCGCGGCTGTTTTTTGGGTCATCTCACGGATTCGACGCTTCTTTAGGGGCGGGTTCGTTGCAATGCCGGCTCTATCCCTCTACCAAGGCCACGTAGTCTTCCAAGCTCATGGGCTTGGCAAGACCGAATCCCTGCGCCATGGGAATGCCAGCAGCAGCAACGGCCGCGCGCTCCTCGTCGTTTTCCACGGTCTCGGCTACAAGCTTTACGCCCAGCTCCTGCGCAGCGGTCACAACGTTGGCAAGCTGGTCTGCATCGCCGTCGCGCCAGAGAGCGGCAGCCACCTTTATGGTCTTTATGCCCATGTCCGCAAACGTACGCAGCACGTCGGCGTCGGCAGCGAAGTTGTCTGCAATCAGCCCGAAGCCCTCTGCAACCAGCGAGGGTATGAGGCTGTCCACAACCCTCTTGTCCTTGCAGATAAACTCCTCGCTCAGCTCGATGCGCAACTGTCCGTGGTCAACCTTGTGCCAGTCTGCCGTCGCCGCAAGGCGCTTTGCGAAGTCCTTGTCTTCCGCATGCTGGGTGGAGATGTTTAGTGCCGCAGGCAACTGGCGCGCACAGCTCTTGGTGGTACCCAAGAAGTCACACATGGCCTCCGCCATGCACCAGTCCAGACCGCATATGGTATGGGTGCGCTCGAGTGAGGGTACGAATGCGGCCGCAGGGACCACGGTGCCGTCTTCGGGAAGTGTCCAGCGTACCAGGGTTTCGGTTCCGACCACATGGCCGTCTGCCAGGTCGAACGCGGGCTGGACGAACGGAACGAACTCGTTTTCCTCGACGGCGCGGGCAACGTCCTCGATTATAAGCTTGTCGTCCTCTGCCTGGATTTCGTACTCGTCCATAAAAACTCCCCCTCTTCTTTTTTAATCCTAGAGCATATTCTACGTTACCTGCATCTACGTGCGACTGTGCTTTCGGCGTGTGACATCTGTGGTGTACGTATCCCCTATTTGCGTAAATAGGAAGTGGGACAAAAGGCACGCTCTTGGTTGCAGTGCCTTTTGCCCCACTTGCCGTTGCCTAGCAAGACTATCTACGGCGGAACAAGGCCACGACAGCGAGGCCTACTGCAAGCACTCCCATGCTTATGCCGCAAATAACAAGCGTCTCGGTCGTATAGGTCTTGTCTTCGGAAGCAGTAACATCCGATTCCGTTGCATCATCCGCGGCCTCTGGGGTGTCCGTCTTCGTCGAACCCTGTTCGTTGGGCATCCCCTGTCCTGGTCGCGCGCCCTTACTCGGCCGCTCGCCCTGGTCGGCTTGTGCGTCCAAACCCGGCTGTTGTTCGTCGCCAGACTGCGCGCCGCCCTCGTTGGCATTGCCTCCGTCGTGTTGGCGCATGCCGCCGCCCTGCGCAAAGCCACCACCAAACGAGCTACTTTGCGTGTCGCCAGAAGAAAGTGCCACCTCGCTGAGCGTCACCTCCTCCGAAACGTCGCCAATAACTATGGTGTAGGCTTGTCCCTGCACCATTTCTGGGCAACTAACGTTAACGGAAGTAAAGCTGCATGGCACCTCGTACGAGAGCAGCGTGTTTCCCGAAGCATCCTGAACGGCCACGGTCGTACCCGCTGGCGCGCCCGCGCTGTATCCATACAGGAGCGAGCATTGCGTTGAGCTGGAATCGAAGCCTTCCGCCATGGATGAGCCGCCACATGCAACAACGTTTCCGCCGCTTATGGTACAAACCCCACCGCTTTCGCTGCCGTAGTCGATGGCGCTGTTGCTGCCGTCACCCAGCATGCTTACGCGAATCGTGCCGCCGCTAACAATAATGTCGCCGTTGGAGTCCAGACCGTCCGCATCTCGGCCGGAGTCGTTAATTACGGTAATGCTTCCGCCGTTCACATGTATCCATGGGGTCACGGTATCCTCGGTGGACGTATTCGACTCGTCGTTTGCGCTGTTTGAGTTAGCGGAATTCGCTGCCTGAGCCTCTTGGGCACCTGGGCCGCCCTGCGAGATTGGCGATTGACTTCCCTCGGCCGTGGGCATCTGTCCATCAGGAGCACCTTGTCCATCAGGAGCACCTTGTTCAGCGGGAACACCTTGTCCTTCTTGACCATTCTGTTCTCCATGCACCTGTCCGTTTGGAGGCGCTTGCCCACCAGGTCCGCCTTGGCCATTGTTTCTGCCGCCGGGGAATTGCTCGCCCTGTGTGGAATCGGCTTCCGCATGCGGCGTTTGGCTGTCAGCTGTGGATTCCTGTATGTCCGCAGCCGAGGAAGCGTTGGCCTCATCTGTTGTCGAAGCGCCAGAATCTCCAGCACTCGAGCTAGACACACCCTCGCCACCTTGGCTATCGCCCTGGTTTTGGGGCATTCCCTGTGCGTCTCCTTTGCCGCCTGGTCCGCCGCCCATGCCGCCTCCGGGACCGCCACCCATGGCTTCTGAGCCGCCACCCGTGCTGGCGTTTAGGCCGTCGTCAGCCGGATACACCGTAAGGTCTCCACCCGTAACATCTATGTATGGCGCAGATATTCCCTCGTAACAAGAGCTAACCAAAACGGTTCCGTTGGATATTGTGCAGGTTCCGCCGGCCTTTATGCCATGATGTCCCTGCTCGGTGCCAGTGGCCACATCTATGTTTCCACCCGCTACGGTTACGTCACCTACGGCCGTCATCCCCTCGTCTGCGCACGTAATGCCAATGTTGCCCGACTCGACGTACAGGTATCCATCCTCGTTGTCTACAGCAAAGCCATCGTCACCAGCAGTAATGCCAACCGTCGCATTGCAGAGGCGCAGGCTGTCGTTGGCATGCAGACCATCTTTTACCGCATCAACAACAATGTTTCCGCCCGTCACAACAAGGTCGTCGTTTGCGGAAATCCCGTGTTTGTAGTCAGCCTTTATTGTTAGGGAGCCGCCACCGTTTATTGTCAGATCGTCGTGCGCGAATATGGCACCGTCGGTATTGTCTTGCAAAGCGTCCTCGCTCATGGTGCTGCCGCACGTAAGGGTATTGGTCGTGCCATCTGCAAGCGTAAGGAACACCTTATCGGCCTGGTCAACCACAATGCAGGCGTCGTTGCTGTTAGAAACGCTAACCCCGTTAAGCTTAATCCGCACCTTGGAGTTGTCGTTTGCGTCAACCACTATGCTGCCCTCTTCGAGCGTCCCACTAATTTCATAGGAACCAGACGCACCAATGGTCACGTTGCCGTCCCATACATACGCGCCGCTGCCGGACACAGACGCCGTATTGCCCTCGAGCGTAATGCTCGTGGCTTTTGACGTATCCCAGCCACCGTCCAGGTCGTTGCACGTAAAGTAACTATCGTCGGAATGCGCCTCGGAGTCCGCGTCTATCACCGACCTAAGTCCCAACGCCTCGCCGTTTGCAAACGCTATGGCTATGGCAATGGTCAACGCGGTAATCGCAAGCGCAATTGCATCAAAGTGCTTTCGCATGGGGGCTCCTTAGCCCATGTAGTCGCCGTTGTAGCTCACCAGCACGGCGCTCTGTACGCCCTGGATGTCGGAAAGAGCGTTTACGAAATCGGTGTTGTTGTCCTTAAGGCGCACCTCGAGGTTAAGCTCTACCACACCACGTTCTACGGTCTTGCTCTTAACCACGTTCTTGGTTACCTGATTGCCAAGAAACGCGAGAGCCTCCTTCTCGCTTGCTGAGTCGGTGCAGCGCAAAACCACGATGTAGGGATTGGACATGTCCTTGCGATTGGCAAAAAAGAGAATCACAAGGCCAACCAGCACACTGCCAAACACCGCGAGGGGAATCATTCCCGCCGCCAATACGATGCCCGCAACAATGGACCAGAACAAAAACGCAATGTCCAATGGCTCCTTTATTGCCGTGCGAAAACGTACGATGGACAGGGCGCCCACCATACCAAGCGACAACACCACATTGCTTGTAACCGCCAGGATAACCAGGGTGGTAATCATCGTAAGCGCAACCAACGTTACGCCAAAGGTAGACGAGTACATAACGCCCGCGTACGTCTTCTTGTAAATGAGGTATATAAACAGACCCACGCCAAAGGCAAGCACAAGCGCCACGACCATGTCCAAGACGCTAACCGCACTCACGTTTTCCAAAAAACTCGACCTAAAGATGTCGTTGAATGTCATATCAAAAGCTCCTAAATACAAGTTTATAATTGCTAGCTAGGCACCGCGCCGCAAACCACAAGGCAAACTATCCGTAGATGCGGCATTGCGCATATTTGGAAAATGCCGTCACGCGTCTTCCGGGCATCTGCACGCAGTCACGTATTATGCTGGGCAGATAGTCGTCCCACTTGACCTCCATTAGAATTGGGGCATCGCCTGCAGGAATGGTTACGCAGTCACTGTTGAGCAGGTCTGTGCAGTTGAGCCCCGTCCTTAGGTTGTAGTCAAACGTTACGCGCACGTTGCCCGGCGCATAGACGTAAGGCTCGCGCGTGTACTCCACAATGGTCTTGGGCCTTAAGCCCTGGTAACGCATCTTGCAGTAGAGCTCCTGCACCAACGGGCGATCTGGGCCCATCATCCACGAGTAGTCGCCACCAAGCAGGGCGCGAACCTCGTCCGCTGTAATAACCGCGCTGTACTTGGTTCCCAACCCGCTTCGCTTGCTCTTCTTTTCCAGGTGGATAAAGGAAGTATCGCCGTTGTATAGGCGAATACGAAACTTCTCTCGCATGTTTACACCGTCTATTTTTTCGCGCAGGGCAGTGTCGGAGGCGTTGTCAAAATACAGGCTGCGAATGAGGTACTTCCCACCTTTTGCATGGCGGTCCAAGGTCATTACGGCACGCGTACGTGCGCGAATGGATAACAGATCCATATATGAGATCGTGTGCTTCCATTCGTGCCTATATCGAATGTCTTCGTTCATTAGTTCCACCTCCTCTCTAACTCTAATGTTGATGGTGCGAGATTGGAGAGTGGCCGCAGAATAGGAATAGGCACTAAAGCTAAAAAACGTTTAATCGAAACTGAATTTCGCTTTCGTTTGGGAGGGTTAGGCGGTTGTCCCTCGGCAGGCCGTCTGAAAACGGGGTGTCGCCTGGGGATACTCCCCTGCATCATTTAGTTAATGGTCCGGGGGAGCTGTGCACATCGGGGATACTCCCCATCGGGTACATCGCGAGCAGGGCTTTCGTTGGGGTCCGGCTCATCCGCGATGTACCCGCAGGGGAGTATCCCCAATGTGCACAGCGCTAACTTAATGGCGCATAGGTTGACAATTTTTTACGATGTCTTATACGGAACGCTACCCCTCGGATATGCCCCTGTATTCAATGCAGACCATCGTAAGGTCGTCAAACTGTTCTGCTCCGCCCACAAACACATCCACGGACTCGCGCACCATACCGAGTATCTCGGTTGGGTTCGCCTGCCTTGTGTTGAGCGCCTCGATCATTCGGTCGGTTCCAAACATTTCGTTGTTGTCGTTCGTAGCCTCTGGCACGCCGTCGGTGTAAACAAAGATCTTGTCTCCCACACCGAGCTCCAACTCGTAGTCCCTGTAAGGCATGCCATCCATTCCGCCAAGAACAAAGCCGTGCTTGTCCTTAAACAGGTCGAACCTTCCCTCTTGCTTGCGATATATTGCCGGGTACTCGTGTCCCGCACTCGAGCAGTTCATCTTTCCGGTGGATATTTCCAGGATGCCAATCCATACCGTTACGAACATCTCCATCTTGTTCTGGGCGCAAAGCGAGTCGTTTGCGCGCGCAAGAACCTCCGAGGCGCTTATGCCCATCATCGCATAGTTTTGGACTATGGTCTTGGATATCATCATAAAGAGCGCGGCAGGCACGCCCTTACCGCTTACGTCCGCAATAACTATTCCCAGGTGGTCGTCGTCAATCATAAAGAAGTCGTAAAAGTCGCCACCGACCTCCTTTGCCGGGTCCATGCTCGCATAGAGGTCAAACTCCGGCCTGTTTGGAAATGCCGGAAAGATTGACGGAAGCATGCTCGCCTGGATCTCGGTTGCCATATTGAGCTCGGTCTGCGTGGCGGCAAGCTTGCTGTTTTTGTCGTTGAATATTATGCAATACATAATGACGAGCGACATAAGGACCATGCCATACTGGGATGCGTTTCCAAACGTGCCCATAACCAACGCGTAGTCTGCAAGCGGCAGTAATATAAACGTAAGGGCAGCGGCCTTCTGGTTGCGCGGGCTCTCGCTCCTTACTATGAGTATTGCCGTAACAATAGACACCACAATAAGGTATATGTCCTCTGCTGCCGAAGCATCCGTTGCGTGATATGCTCCAGACGCATCTACGAAAAACGTAACGGGAACAAAAACGTTGGACAACAGCACGACGGTTTGAAGCACCATCAGGATGGGGACTCCCTTTTGTGCCAGCTCCGCCAGTTTGCCCTTGAAACCGAGCGTCTCTCGCACATAGTTATAGAAAAAGAAGATCATTACGAGGTCAATAAGCTTGCTAGCAAGGCAGAGCGCAAAGGTCAGCTTTGCCGAGTCGGGGACACCTATGGTGTAGTACATTAACGCATTGGCCGCAAAGCCGGAGCTCACCAAGAAGACGAGGGTCCTAAAAGCTCGTGTGCCTTCTCCCTCCTGTTTCATGCAGCCAAAGAACAGAGCCGCACAAACAAACGACCCCATTACGTCCATGCCAAAGTCAAACATGTATGGCTGCATCCTTGCGACAGTCTGGGAATCCGCATACCCCACACAAACGAGGAAAAAGAGCAAAACAGCGACACCGATGGTAAATATAAGCCCAATCAACACGGTTTGCTTCTTAATCTTTTTAAGCATACGTACTTCTTTCCGTCAGCACACCATTGCGTTTTATTCTAGCGCCTTAGCGTTTATTCTCCGCCAAAAACAGGAAGGTCCAGCGCAGCAATTCCCTTTTGCACTGCAGAAAGACCGTCGAGCGCGCATTTGCCCACAAACTCTTGCAGGTTGGCCAGCTCCTCCTTTATGCGGACAGCCCTGTCGTCGAGCACAATGCCGGCACCATCGCGGACCGCTCGCTTAACCTGCTCCTCTAAGAACGCGTCCACGTCCTCTATGCCAAACGTACCGCCAACTCGCTCCGCCACATCGCGCACGTCGTTCTGCAGGCCCTCTTGCTGCAGCTTCTTGAACTCTAGTATTACGGGAATGAGCTTTAGCAGGGCGGACAGTTGAATACCAGATGTGTTTTGCATAACGCATTGCCTCCTTCTGGCTGGAATTGTTGTTTGGCGCCTGTGTGCATGAGCATTATGCACCGTTTGGCACCCTTTAGCAGAGCTCATTTTCGAGCGAGCAGCATTTCGGCCAATAACGCCTGGTGTTAGCGCCTGGAGACCGTCCAAAAACGCAGGGGCGTGTTTAACAAAGGGGATGCCCCCAAACCATTTAGTCAGTGCGACTGAGGGGACACTCCCACGACCTAGCTAAATGGCGGAGGGGTGCCCACCTTGTTAAACACGCAGGAGTCCGTAGCCCCGCACATGCCATATTACACATATTGCCCCTTTGCAAACCTTGGGCGAAAAAAGCTACAAGTCCGCTAGTTATTAGTTGATTCTTGCTGGTATAGTTACCTAAATCGGCACAAAACAATCGGAGAACACAATGAAGCACTCACAGCTCAAAACGCGCTACCAAGCAATCGTAAGTGCAATCCTTTCCATTGCGATGGTCTTGTCGCTTGTGCCAACGCAGGGGCTCGCAGAGGCCGTGCAGCCAGAGCCAACGGGCAACTTGCAGACGCCCACCGGTCAGGTTGCAAACAATGCGGACCAGCCAGACAACGCAGCTGGCAACAATACGAACAACACCCAAAACAAAAACGATCAGAACGAAGGCAAGCAGGACGACAACAACCAGAGCGATGGCAAGCCGGGCGAAAACGACCCCGGCGAGGAAGAGCTCAAGGGCGAAGAGGAGCTTAAGGAAGGGCAACAGGACGACCAGAAGTCGCTCAATACCGAAGCACTAGGCGTTGCGGCCGAGTCGAACAACAACGGCGCCGGCGTTCGCGCGGAGGCCGTCGATCCCCACGACATAAAGGTAACGGTGGGCCTGCCCTCCGAATCCAACGTAAAGCAGGATCTTGCGGTAGCCCTCACCTACAACGACAACTTTTTTGCACAGCCGTCGAGCACCTTCAACAACGACCTCGCATACGCGTCCACCTGCATGGCCTCCGCAGCCGACAACTCCAACGAGGGCGGCAACAACTACAGCCTCAAGTCCAAGAACATCGTGTCGTTCTTGCAGCAGATCGGCTGCGTGGACGTGCAGACCAACGACGGCTACAACTACAAGCCAATGGAGAAGGCCAACATCGGCGTCGCCATTGGCTACAAGGACGTTAAGCTCAACAACACCAACTACCGCCTGTTCGTCTGTGCCGCACGCGGCGGCGGCTACGAGGAGGAATGGGCCACAAACATGCGCGTGGGCACCGAGAGCGACGCAACGGGCTTCCAGGAGGCGCGCGACGGGGCGCTGGGCTTTATTATGCCCTACATCCAGGAGCACACCAAAAACCTCAACGGCGACGTAAACGTAAAGATCTGGGCCAGCGGCTACTGCCGTGGCGGCTCCACGATCAACCTGGCCATGGGCTGGCTCAACAAATGGGTATACGAGCGCAACAACGGCCACACATTCAACAATCTCGCATACACCCAAAACTACAACGCCGAGCACTCGGTATTTGGCGCCTCTTATAGCCAATCCGATGGACGCTACACGCAAACGGTGAGCTTTTCGCCCAAAAAGGACGGCGGCTACCTCCCCAGCAACGTGAAGCTTACCAACGATGACCTGTACTGCTACCCCGTAAACTGCCCCTTTGCGGCCGACGGCACCGACGTGAACAACTACGAGGGTCTCATGAAGGGCTTCCACAACCTCATCAACCCCGACGACTGGTTCCCACAGGTGGTCATGGACTGGTGGGGCTTCAAGCGCTACGGCTACACGCAGGACCACGACATCACCGGAACATATACAGAGGATGGCAGTTTTAACAAAGAGCGCAACAAGAGCGTGTGGGATCCTAGCGACCCCACGCGCATGAACGCCGTCAACGACATGATTAAGCGCCTCAAGCAGGTTGACTCCAGCACCGCCTTCAACTCCACCTACTTCCGCCAGCACTACTTCTCCAAGGCGTCCGTAATCACGAACACCGCAAAGAAGGTAAAAACGTGGATTTTGAACCAACTCAAGAAGATCGTGGGCGGCAAACAGGACGCGCTCCCCGACATCTTCCAGATCTCCATTGACGATAAGGGCGAGGGCAATCAGTTCTACAGCAAGGGCAAGGAGCTCAAGTACAACCAGGGCGGCTACTACCAGGAGTTCATGAAGTTCCTGCTCAATTCGGCAGGCTTCCCCGAAGGCGGCACCGCTGCCAGGAAGTACTACGTAGAAAACTACCAGGACGCCTTTTTTGACCTTATGGGTTGGGCATTGGGCCAGCCGCTCGAAGTGCGCGAGAAGTTTGGCAAAACAACGTCGGGCAACATCAAGGCCGCGTTTAAGCAGATGCAGGACGAGGGCGTACAGCAGCTAAAGGACGCCAACAAATTCCTTGGGGCACTTGGCACGCTGACCACCACCACAGTTGGCACCTACATTGGTTATGTGGTTGCCGCAGTTTGGTCGATAAACGACTCAGAAGCCAAGATTCCCGCCGATCTTATTGGTCGCACGCTCAAGCTTACATTCAACCAACTCGGCATCAAGTACACGGAGGGCCAGGTCCAGCGCGCTTCCAAGGCTATAGGCAAACTTGCGTATGGCTTCTACGACAAGGAGCAGGGCATCGCGAAATTCTGCTTCTTCCACGCGCTCACCATGTACAAGGCGGGCGGCTCCATTCCGCAGTCGCACTGGCCCGAGCAGTCGCTGGCATGGTTTGCGCAGTGCAAGCCAAACAGTTCTGTCGTAAAGCCGAAAGACACGGTAAAGAAAGAGCAGTCCGTACGAGCGGAATCGAACGGCGGCATAAAGCTGCAGGCAGAAGACGCGGCAGTGCAAGAACACGATGTACATGCCTACTTTGACGAGGATCCCGGCAGCCTGTACGCGCAGGGCGAACGCTCCAACGGCGAGATTCTGGGCGTCGTGGACATGCCCGATTCGTACTACGACGAGAGCATAATTATAACCAGCTGGAACTTGTACGACTTCCAGGACTTCTTTGATAGCAAACCACCGCTTAAGACTGTTCCGGCTAACTACGAGCTAGAAGCCAGCGATCCCGAGTTTATAATTCTTACCCCCAACGTGGAACATGTGCCCTTCAAGCACGTAAACCTCTGGCTCAACAAGGCCATGACCGGCTTTGACAAGGACATTAAGATTGGCGAGTTTAACGTATATGACGGAGGCTACTACTACATTGCCTACACTTCCCTGCCCGACGGCATAAGCGACGAAGGCTTTGACGTCCTGTACTACGGCGACAATGAGAACCTTGTAAAGAAGGAAGGCGTAAGCCTGCAAGGCTGGGTAACCGCAGCCGAGGACGAGGATCAGATGACCGGCTTCTTGCCCGACGACTTTATCGATTTCGACCACCTGCCCGATGGCGACACGGTTGACCTCTATGCGTTGTGGCTCGACCCATTGGTCTACAACATTAAATACCATGCCAACCGTTCGGACTCCGACACGTACGCGGTCGACGACGCCCAGCTTGCGTCCGACGACAACAAGCTGCTTGTAAACGGCCTGAGCTCGGACGACGAGGGCATGCAGAACCCTGGCAAGACGTTTAAGGGCTGGAACACCCAGCCGGACGGATCGGGCGAGTGGGTTGTAACCGGCGAATCCGCCACGCTTTCGCAGCTCGATCTGGGCGATCGCAGCCAATATGCACAGGACCTCGAGGACCTGGCAGACCTCCAAACCGAGGCGTCGACGCCCTATAACACCAACGATGCCGACACAAGTGCTGCAGACAAGCGTGAGGCCGACCTTGAAGCCAAGTACACGGCGGACCTCTACGCCCAATGGGAGTCCCCCGCCACGCCCGTCGCTGCCAAGACCACAAACAGGGAGCAGACGCCTAAGACCGCCGACTCATCCATCGCACCGCAGGCAATAGCGTTCGTACTTCTTGCTGCCGGCGCGTCGCTGCTTGCCGCACGCCGCATACGCAAGCGCTAGGACAAGCAACAAACGTGCCTAAGGGGGATACTCCCCTACGGGTACATCGCGGATGGACCTCTTGTAATGAGACGGGTTTCTCGCGATGTACCCGATGGGGAGTATCCCCCTTAGGCACGTGGCATGTATAGGCCACAGGGCGACACCCAGCTCCCTGCGTTTTTTGTTATGCTGTTACTTGCGTAAAAGGCATGCGCATAAGGCGCTGCTTACAACAGCAGGAGGAGAAGGCACATGGCCGAAAACAAGAAGTTCCATTTTGCAACAGAGACGTCTCTCGGGTTTATTGAGGGCGACCTTTTTCTTACGATTGACGGCAACACCGTAGAGGGTTCCTTCAACGCATTTGGCGTAGAGATGCACCTGCAAAACGGTACTTACGACAACGGTCACTTTAGGGGCGAATTTAGCGAGGTCCTCCTGTTTACCCCGGTAGAGGGCAACATTGAGGGCGATATTGATGGCGACAAGTGCACCGCCATACTCACGACTGCCAGCGGCCAGCGCCACCTCGAAAGCATGTAGACCGAGCTGTCCTTTGCAACGAAGGGGTGCCCCCTTTGGTTAAAACGAGGTTTTAACCAAAGGGGGCACCCCTTCGTTGCAAAGGGAGACATACGGCGGAGCCTACCACCAACGTCTTAGGTCACACAGCAAAAACTCCGTAGCAACCTTAAACCCATACCTTTATACTTAGATGGGGATGGAAGCATAGATTACCAAACAGGAAGCGGTGACAGGACCAATGTCCGTATCAATAGAGGATCGCATAGAGATCATAGACGACGTTATTCGCAGGAAGTACCTCAATCGCCTCTCGGACATGGACGTGGTGCCCGTGGGCGACTTGCCGTCACTCGAGGAAGACATCATCAAAAACACGAGGCTCTATTTGCTTGAGGGAATAACCTATCAAGAGGGCGACTCGCTATCGGAAAACTTTGCCATGGCGCTCAACAGCCTTTCTGCCTACAACGCATCGGCGTTCGTGCTTGTTGACTCCGACGGCGACGAGACTCGGTTCTACCTTGGCGTTAGGAACAACGACCCGGCCGACTTGGCCAATAGGAGCTCCACCGTTTTTCTTGGCGAAACGCTTGGCAAAACGCTCATGGGGTACTTCCCTGGCATTCGTGTTCGCGACGTAGGCAGCTTAGCCATTGCGATGCTCTCAAAAAAGATAGAGGCTCTTGGCAACGTTGCCTCGGTAAGCGTAACGAGCGTTCACAATGCTGCGGAGCTGCAGGCCTACGGCCAACACGCAGAAGGGCTCGAGAAGCTCGTAAACTCCATGAGCGGTCGTGCATACACTGCCATCCTCTTTGCAGAGAGCGAGTCCGCACAGGACGTGCAAATATTGCGCAAGCAGTACCGAGACCTCCATACCAAGCTGTCATCGTTGCGAGCAACGCATTTTGGCGAGGGCATGCCGGTTCCTTTGTCGCGCAACAAGACGTTCGAAGAGCTGGAAGGCCAGCAGAAGAACAACCTAATTGCCAGCGCGGCCTCCTCTGTAAACATCGAAAGCGGGCAGGGTGCCACCAAGCTCGCCGGATTCGCAAACTCGCTCGCACCTGTGGACAAGTCTTCCAAGAGCAAGTCGCATGCGCAAGGCACCATGGAGAACAAGCAGATTGCAGATATGCTTTTGCTCCTAGACGAGCTCATTGGCAGAACCTATGAGTACGAGAGCTACGGTTTATGGCACGTTACGGGCTACTTTATGGCCGACAAGATAACCACGGCGAGAGTTGCCGCAAACAACTATCGCTCGCTTATGAACCCCAGCAACTCGAGCCAAACGATAGCTGCCATAAACTCGTGGCGCAGGAGCGGAAGCGCCAAGGCAAGCGATTTCCATTCGCTCTCCACCTATCTCTCTCGCTTCGCCCACCCTCGATTCGACTACGGCGGCGGTATTGTGGTGGATGCCTCAACCTCCATTAGCAGCAAGGAGCTCGGCATGCACCTCGTGTTGCCGCGCACGACTGTTCCTGGTTTTGCCGTGGTAAAGCACGCAGAGTTTGGCAAGGAAGTTACAACGCACACACCAGTACCTTCGACCGACGCTGCGACGACCAGCGACAGCATTACCATAGGAAAGGTATTCGACCGCGGTCAGGTAACGAGCAAATCCGTGGTACTGGAAACCAACAGTCTTGGCATGCATACGTTTGTTGCAGGCTCGGCTGGCTCGGGAAAGTCCAACACCGTATACCAAATGCTCACGGAGCTCATGCAACGCAATGTACCGTTCCTCGTTATAGAGCCTGCCAAGGGCGAGTATAAAAACGCATTTGGCAGCCTGCCCGACGTTAGCGTGTTTTCCACCAATCCCGACGTGGCAAGGCTCGTTAATATAAATCCGTTTACATTCCCCAAGTCCATTCACGTTTTGGAGCATGTGGACGGTCTTGTGGAGGTATTTGGCGTTTGCTGGCCGCTAAACGACGGAATGCGTGCGTTTTTAAAGGATGCGATCCTTAGGTCTTATGAGGTCGTAGGCTGGGATCTGGGTTCGTCTACCTTTGAGGGCAAGCATCTTGAGTTTCCCGACTTCGACGTGCTTGCCGAACAGCTTGACGAGCTTATTCTTGAGTCCAACTACTCTTCGCACATAAAGTCGAGCTACCACGACTCGCTGCTCACGCGCGTAAGGTCGCTTACGGTGGGCCTCAACAAGTACATCTTTACCTTGGATCAGACCCCCTACGAAGATCTGTTTGACAAAAACTGCGTGCTCGACCTAAGCAGGGTAAAGTCTGCGGAGACCACAGCGCTCATAATGGGCTTTGTTCTGTATGCGCTCAACGAGCACCGCGTGGCCGAGAATTCGCAAAACGGTGGTGAGCTAAAGCACGTAACCGTGCTCGAGGAGGCACATATCCTGCTAAGAAATAGCTCGAACGACGCATGGGACCCCGCAAACAAGTCGATGGACATGATAACCAACACCATCGCAGAAATGGGCGCGTACGGCGAGGGATTCGTGCTCGTGGACCAGTCTCCGTCGCTGGTAAATAGCACCGCAATAAAGAACACGCGCACCAAGATTGTTTTGCGAACCCCGGAGATCAGCGACCGCAAGGCGGTTGTTGGGTCCATGGGCCTAAGCGACATCCAGGTTAACGAACTGGCAAATCTGTCGAGCGGGGCCGCTGTTGTATATCAGAACGACTGGGTTTGTCCCGTGCTTACCATGGTAAACAAGGCAGCAGTGGACATTAAGCCCTACAAGCCAAAGGACCTCCCGCGTCTTATTTCTCAGAGGTCTGCGAGGGCACTCGTCGTTCGCATGCTTATGCAGCCTTGGTTTGGCGGAGCGCCTATCGAGCGCGTGGTGCTGCTTTCCGCACAGATGGTACTCGAGCTCAAGCGTCGCTCGCGCGTACGGATAAAGGACCTTATTGAGGACTACACCACGTCCGGCGGGCACCTTAGCTGGAAAGAGGACGAGCTCTATGGTCTAAGCGTGCTGCTTAGGGACGTACTGGACATTACGGACGCGCAACTGGAGTCGGCTACGGCAAACGACGAGCTAACGGAGCTTGTTTCCTCCAGGTTGGGCGACATGGAGCAAAAGTACCTGGTAAGTGTGTGCAACATACTTATATTTGACGGTAGGGCCGCTAGCCGTTTGTACAGGTTCTACAGCAACGACGAGTACTCTCCCCTGTCTTTGAGCGATGCGGAGTCCATGTCTAACGCAGAGCTTCGCTACGTAAACACGTGCATTTACGATCCCTTCTATTCGGATCGCGACTCGAGCATGGACCTCATAGAGTGCATTGGCAAGCTAAGGCGCTCCGACTCGCTTAAGAACCTGCTTATTGAGTACTGTCAGACACCTGCAGATGCCAGAATGTACCTTTACCTTGAGGTGGCATACAGGTACTTTGGCATACTTGAGCTCGTAAGGACGTTTGACCAGAACATGGCCAATTGGGACGAAGCCCTAATGACGCACGTAACCAGAAAGTACGAGTTTGAGGACGACGTAGACCGTAACCTCAATTCCTCCGAATGGGTTCGTTTCTCGCAAACGATGCTCGCCGCTGGAATCATTTGGGTTAAGGACGAATACAACGGCGTTGACAAGAACAAGATACTGGACGCGTTGTGGAAGCAGCATCGCACTGACGCGTAACGTGTAGAGCTGCGTTCTGTAGCCCGACCAGAATAGGGGACTGTCCCTTAGTTGTGATTTATTCAAAATCACAACTAAGGGACAGTCCCCTATTTTGGTCCACTTGGACCTATCCACTACTGAAACAGCCACTCCATCGCGGCAATGCAACGATACGCATAGTTGAACGACGCCATATGGTAGGCCACGCCGCCCATGCCGCCACCAGGGCCGCCTTCGGAGCTTCCGCCTGCGCCGCCACCAGGGCCGCCGCCCATGCCGTTACCTGTACCGCCACCAGGGCCTCCGCCCATGTTTCCGCCGGAGCTAGCATCTATGGTGCCCGACGCCCATGACACAAAGTTGGCATCCTTCCCTTGCGAAAAGAGCTCCTTTGCCGCGGCAGAGAGTTCGTCCGGCGTCCAGGTGCCTTGCCATTGTGCGGAGGCATACTGCACTGAATCTGCGTCGAACATTTCCTTTACCTCGCTCATGCCAGCAAAGGCCGATTGGTCGTCCTCCGCCGCAAAGTACACAAAACGCTGGTTCTCCAGCCCCTTGAGCGCCGACGTGTCCCATTGGCCGTCCACGAACATGCAGCCTGCGTAAAGATCGGGATACTCGGAGGCAAGTATGAGCGTGGTCATACATCCCATGGACTGGCCAGTACCATATATGCGGCTGGAATCAACGGCGTAGTCCTTGGAAACAGAGTCAATAAGTCGCTTGGTGAGCTCCACGTATTCCGTCGTCGTATATCCATTGCGATCGTCCAGGATCGTCTCGGGGTAAGTGGGAACGCACACGATGGTTGGATTTGCCGATTGCCATTCGTCCGAGGCCCACACGAGAGCTCCCAGACCCTGGGTAAGCGACTGTTCGGCGTTGCCATTGGCGCACGTTGAGTCCGCGATAAACACCACCATGGGATAGCTCGCCGACGCATCGTAGTCCTTTGGAAGGAAGAGGTTGTATGTTACGGAAAGGCCTGTGTCGGCATCCGTATAGGTCTCCTGCGTAAACTTGCTGGGATACGTGCTAACAAGCGCGTCCTTGTCTTCGGCCATCGCATTCGACACGGTCCCTATGGGACTGGCCTTCGTCGCCTTCGAGCTGGTCGTGGCCTCCTGGCCTTCCGCCGACGTCTGTTGGCTCTGTGCGGACGAACTACCCGATTGCTGGCTCTGCGTTGGCTGCCCACATGCAACTAGAGACAGACTGAGCACGCAAGCAATGCCCGTTGCTATTGTCCTACGCATGGTTGCTCCTCTCATTGGGGTCATTTATAGAGCGGACCACCATCCGCGGGACATGATGTACAAGACAATGGTATCGAATGCGAGCTTGGAGACTGGGTGTATTGGGAAGCTGAACAATATGCACACTCACCTT
>CADBDT010000015.1 GCA_902793465.1 uncultured Coriobacteriaceae bacterium
ATCAAGCGCGCATAGGCATCCGTCTCACTCTGCGGAATCGCCGGAATCGAGCATCTGGCGCTTTACGAGCTCGTGGAACAGGCCGCCCTTTGCCACCAGTTCGTCGTAGGAACCTTCTTCGGCTATACGTCCGCCGTCGACCACTAGGATACGGTCGCAGTTGCGGACGGTCGAAAGGCGATGCGCGATCACCAGACGCGTGCAGGCGAGTGCATCGAGCGATTCGCTCACGTGCTTCTGCGTCTTGTTGTCGAGCGCGCTGGTCGCCTCGTCGAACAGGAGGATGCGCCTGTTTCCGCATACGGCGCGCGCGATCAGCAACCGTTGGCGCTGCCCGCCCGACACGCCGCCCGAGCCTTCGGAGACGAGCGTCTGCATTCCCTGGGGCATCTTGCGGATGTCGTCGGCGATGCCTGCCACCTCCGCGGCCGTCCACGCATCGTCGATGGTCGCGCCCGGCGTTGAGAGGGTTATGTTGCTCGCCATGTCGCCCATGAAGAGCTTGCCGTCCTGGAGCACCGTGCCGATATGCTGGCGCAGGCTTCTGAGGTCTACCCGCTGTACGTCGTGGGGACCGTAGTATATGCTACCGCTGTCGGGCGTCTCGAAGCCGAGCAGCAGGCGCAGGATGGTCGACTTTCCGCATCCGCTTTTGCCGACGAGCGCCACATACTCGCCGGGACGTACGGTAAACGACAGGTCGCGCAGGATGGTGGGCCCGCCCTCGCCATAGCTGAATGTTACGTCCGATACCCTGATGCTGCCGTCGAGCGACTCAACGCTTGGCTTGCCCTCGTCGGCCTCGGGTGCCGTCTCCAGAATCGGCAACACAAGGTCGAGCATGGGCTTTACCTCTGCGGTTTGGCCCGCGATCGAGGCGAATTCCATGAGCGCAAAGCTGACCTGGCCGTACGCCGCGCTGAAGGCCATGAAGTCGGCGACGCTCACGTGCGTCTTAGCCGCATAGTAGTAGATGAACGCATTGCCGAGCAGCGCCACGAAAGCCACGAGTGGCTGCAGTGCGCGTAGGGCCCAGGGACGGTTGTAGGAGAGCTCCGCATATTCGGAGTAGGTCTTTGCCCATCGTGCGAAAGCCCTTTTCTCGGCGCCGGCCAGCTTTATCTTCGGCACGCCGTTCAGAAGGGCGCCTACGAGGCCGGATAGCCTGCTGTTCGCACGCTTGGCCTTCTTCTCGTAGCTCACGGTGGCGAGCGTGATGGAAACCGTGAGCACCACCTGCGCGGCGACGACGGCAAACGCCGGCAACGCCAGGGCAGGAGCGAAGGTAGTTATCTGCACGATGTAGATGAGCGCGAACAACGACGTGAGTCCCGAGCCAAAGACGGCCGTGACCAACTTTTGGACCAGCGAGTACACATTGCCGATTCGGTTTGCCAGGTTGCCCGACGAGAACCGCTTGAAGAACGTCGCGGGCAGCGATAGCACGCGGGAGAAGATTGCCGCCTCGGTTACCACCTCCGCCTTCGTGGTCATGCTCGCCGTGACCAGGTTGCGGCAGATGGTCGTGAGCAAGCCGCATACCGTAGCCCCCAGCAGCAGCGCGGCTACGGGACCGATCAGCCCAAACTGACCCGAGGGCGCCACCAGCTGGAAGGCGATCTTGTTTGCCCAAGCTGGCGCCAGTCCGACGAGCGTCACGATCAGGGCCGCACCGATTACGGTCGCATAGTCGTGACGGTCGAAGAGGTCGAAGATGAAGAACACCAGATCGCGTATGCCAAGCGGCTTGGCCGGCAGGGGCTTGTAGAACAGGAGCGCCTCTTCGCAGATATGCTTCGCAACGGAATCCGTTACCTTTGACTTGCGTCCTGTCGAGGGATTCACGAAATAGTAGCCAGAGAGACCCCAAGGCAGCAGGGCAACGGCCTCTCCCGTGTCGAGGTGGGCGAGTATCGCTCCGTACGTTCTGCAATGCCAGCGCTTTTCCAGGCGTATCTTGCGACGCATGGTCGACGAGGGTCGGCAGAGCCAGTCGAGTCGCTCGTCGGGGTCATCCACGCCATCTGGTACGGCGCCGGGTTCTGCCTGCAAGTACTTTAGGCAGGTCTTTGCCGCCTTGTCGAGCGGGAGCTCGTCGTCGGCGAACGAGTCGCGCTGCTCCTTGCTGGACACGCTACGGGCGAGCTGCGCGTAAGCCTGCTCTTCCATGGCGTCGTTCAGCCTCGCCCTGGCTTCGATCTGTGTCTCGCATTTTTTAGTCATTGCGCACCAGCTCCGCATAGGCGCCGTTTCGGGACATGAGTTCGACGTGGGTTCCGCGTTCGACCACTTTGCCGTCATCGAGGACGATGATCTCGTCGCAGTCGCGAATGGTGGAGAGACGGTGCGCCACCACGATGCACGTGATGCCGCGGCGACGAATGTTTCGGATGACCTCGGCTTCAGTCTGGGCGTCGAGCGCGCTCGTCGCCTCGTCGAGGATGATGATGGAGGGGTTGGCCGTCAGCGCACGCGCGATTTCCATGCGTTGTAGCTGGCCACCCGAGAAGTTGCGTCCGCGTGGTGCGATCATGGACTGGTACCCGTCCTTGCGTACGGCGATTTCCTGGTGGATTCCCGCATCACGGCAGGCGAGGACCACCTCGGAGTCCTCGATGGATGAGTCCCACAACGTCACGTTGTCGAGCACCGTGTCACTGAAGGTGACGATGTCTTGGTCGACGACGGAAAGCGACCCGCGCAGAAGGGGATGCGGCACTTGGTCCAGCGGGATTCCGTCGAACTCAACCGAACCTGACCACGGCACGTAGAGACCCGACACGAGCTTGGCGATGGTAGACTTTCCGCTTCCTGATCCTCCGACGAGGGCAACCCATTGGCCGGGCTCAAGATGCAAGCTGAAGTTCTCGATGAGTGGCGGATCGAGTGGCGAGTAGCCGAACGTGAGGTCCTTGAGGTCAACGCGTCCGCTCAGTTTCGTTCGGTCGAGGCCTGCCGCCACGGGGCCCTCCTCGAAGTTTTCCTCGACGTCGGTCTTATAGTGCATGACGTCTTCGATCCGCTCCATCTTGGTCTGCATCTCCTGAACCGTCTGACCGAGTCCGATCATTTGGTTCATGGGCGTCATGAACGAGGACAGGAATCCCGTGAACGCAAGCAGGGATCCAGGTGAGAACTTGCCCTCCACGATGAGCCAGATTCCCAGCACCAGCACGATGATGTTGGCGAGCTTCGTGATGGCTTGGGGTATCGTGCCCAGGTACTCGTTGACCAGGGTCGTGTCGGCCGCGATGTCGTAGTTGGCCGCTTGGTAACCCGACCACCGATCGAAGAAGGTGGCCTCGGCGCCTGCCGCCTTTATGGTCTCGATCATCTCCATGCCGTTGACCGTCGTGGAATGCAGCCTTCCCCCGGCGTTTGCGCTGGCACGTGTGTAGTTGACGCGCTTCTTCGACACATAGGCGGCTGCGAGGGCGCTGAGCAGTATGGACGCTACGCCCACGATGGTCAGAGGAATGCTGTAGTCAAGCATGATGCCGAGGTAGAGCAGCAGGAGGACGGTGTTTATCAGGACCGGCGCCAGCTGCCCGACGAGTGTGGCTGCAACCTTCTCGTTGTCGGATTGGCGCATCTGCAGGTCGCCGACCATCCGCTGTGCATAGAACCCGACGGGCAGTCGTAGCAGATGGTTCATGAAGCGCGCCGACGACACGACGGCCGACTTGCCTTGGATGCTCACCAGGTAGTGGGCGTTAAGCACCGAGACGACTCCCGACACGAGCGCGAGCACGAGCATGAGCAGCGCCAGGTTTTCTGACCAATCCGGGTTCTCGCCGGTCAGGATGCGGTCCATGAACAACTGGCCGAGTGACGTGGTCGCAATTGTCACCATCGACATTATGGCGGCGGTCATCATGACGAACGCGATGGAGGACTTGAACCCCGAGAGGCGCTCGAACGCGAACCTCAGGGTGTTCGGCTTCTCTCCGCCCGGCTCGAAGGAGTCGGTCTTCTCGAACAGGAGGACGGTCCCGTCGTAGGCCGCCTCGAATTCCGTCAGCGCGACCTTGACCTGCCCGTTGGCGGGGTCGTTGAGGTACACCTTGTTTCCCTTCACGCCGCGTACCACGACGAAGCTGCCCCTCTTCCACAGCGCTATGCAGGGCAGGTGCTCCTCCTTCTCGAGGTCGGCTGCGCTCATCTTGGCGGAATCGGCGGTCAGTCCGTGGATGCCCGCTGCCCTGAAGAGGTGTTCGACCCTCACGCCGTTCCGCGATACGCCACAATCCGTCCGCATCTGTTCGAGCGGAACCCAGCGGCCGTAATACGCCAAAATCATGGACAGGCATGCGGCGCCGCACTCCAGCGCCTCCATCTGCATGACCTGCGGAACTCTTGCGACCCTAGCCATGGTTTGCCTGCCTCCGTTGTGTTGTGCCGGCCGTCATCGCTATTTCCTGAGCAGTAGGCTTATCGGTGCGATTCTCTCCACCGTTATCTCCATGGAGAGCGGCACGTCCTGGGGCAGTTTGGAAACATCGCCTTCAAAGGTTATCTGGTAGGCCCAGTCCCCCTGCATCAGCGCGCCGACCAGATAGTCACCGGTTGCGATTTTGCTCGCCTCGGAGCGCGAGATCGGAAGGGTGGAGATCTTGCTGACTTTGAGCTTCGTGCCGTCGACCTCGGCCTCGTCGCCTACGTGCATCTTTTCGATGTCCCCCTCCGAGAGGAAGCAAATAGCCTGGCCGTTGATAACGGCGGTCTTCGTCGGTACCCTTGTCGCGATGGTTCCGAAAATGCCCCAGGCCAGAAGCCCCGCGAGCAATGCGGCGAACGCAACGAGTGCCACCCATACGCTCGGTGGGGTGATGCGCACGCTCTTCTCGAGTTCGTCAGCGCTATGCATGTCGCCCAATACCTCCTCCGATGTTCCTGGGGGCTCAAGCCTCGACCAGGAGATGACGCAACTAAAACTTATGGAATGCCTCATCAGCGATTATAGCGATGGAAGACCCACGGTGACCTTCCACAGGTCGGCCGGCGGGACGCCCCGGCTCATGCGCGGGCAGGGCGCTCGTCGCTCGGGCGCGGCAGGGCGGCGAACTCGCCCGCCCAGAGGGCGTGCTCAAACAGCGCCGCCCTCCCGCTGCGCCCTCGCTCCTCGCTGCCCGCGAAATGAGCCGGGGCGTCCCGCCGGCCGACCTGTGGAAGGTAACCATCCATGGTATTTGCTCGAGTATCGCTTGCCCAGCTCAATGGACAGAATCGAGATCGGACTGTATGCTGGGCGAAGAAGGGGGAGTGCCATGCATCCGTTTCAAGCCGTCTTGCTTATGCTCGTTATGGGCGCCGTGATTTGCGCGGTGTGGATGAGCGTTCGGTCTTCGATCGAAGAACGGCGCAACAGGGCGAAGGATGAAAACGTGAGGACGGGGCCTGCCTCTGCACCGGCCTCCTGGAGAGGGCGCTCGCGTAGTACTTGCCGTCGGGCTCTCGCCTCACGGTGACGCTGTAGACATATCCGACCTCGCGACTCACCCTCGCCTTGACCAGGCCGTCCACGTAGGGCAGTACGACGTGCCTGGGGTCCGCCACGAAGGCTCTCCCGGACGGTTTGCCGGTGTAGGACCCCCGGTAGCGGTCCGACCTCTCCGTGCGGGGTACGGGAGGTTCGTCCAGCGGCCGCTCCTCCAGCGCGCGCGGGTCCTCGGGGAACGGGTCGGTAATGCGTCCGCGCACGTACGCCTGCTGCTCGACGCACGTCGCCCACGACATTATGCTGCTCGCGCGGGAGCGGTAGCGCCTCGGGGGCTGCGCGAGCAGGCGCATGGCGTGGCGGCAGAGCCTCGACCTGTCCAGCTCGACGCCGAGGCCAGCGAGCGTTCCCACGAGGTGCGCCATGGCGGAGGTGACGTCGCCCATGTAGCCAAATTTAGGGACGCGTCCCGGGACAGGTCTTTTTCAGGCACGCCGTGGCATGTCGAGACGGCATGTCGCGTCGAGGAGATACTCTCGTCGCTTGAGGTCCGCTAGGCCCCAAATATGGGTTAGCGGGATGAGCGGCCGAGGTCGCAACTAGGGGAAGGTCCCCCAGCCGCAGCCTCGGCCACCCATCCGTTTGACTCATCTTTAGGGACTGTCCCCCCAGTCGCAACTCCGTGATGGTCTGCACGCCGACGCCAACCGCCACGTAAGTGTCGTTATGAGGAAGCTTCCGGCTCCGCTTGCGAACCCGAGGTGCGACTCTCGACCAAGTCTATTACGTCGCCAACGGTGGCGAGCTGCAAGTACTCAATCCGTCCCAGCTTAATGTGAAAGGTCTCCTCCAGCATCACGGCGAGAAACAGCATTTGCATGGACGAGAAGCCCAAGTCCTTGAGCAATTCCTTTTCCTCGCTAATGTCCGATACGCTGTCGGCAAAGCGGTTGTCCATTTTCACCGCGATCTCTTTGAGCTTCTCCAGAATCTCCGCTCGGCTCATAGCTTGTGCCTCACGATCTTCATGCTGGGAGTGCGCTCGAAGTCACGGTCGCGGACGGTGATGCGGCTTACCTGCTCGGAAGGATCCTGCTGACGGTTGGTGTCCCAGAGCCTTTCCAGCGCCGCCTGTGCCGGATCGGCACCGAGCTGCTCCAACTCCGTCTCGCGCAGCACGACCTCAAGCGCCAAAACGTGCCTGCCGTCTTCCTCCACGGCCTCGAACACCTCGCTGTCCTGCACGAAGGACAGCGCGTTGAAGTGAGCCTCCAGCTGCACGGGATAGATGCTCACGCCATTATCGAGCTTGATGATCTCCTTGGTGCGCCCGGTCATATACAGGAAGCCGTCCTCGTCCAGCTGCACGAGGTCGCCGGTGCGGAACCATCCGTCTTCCGTAAGCCCTTCCTCGTCGCCCCCGACGTAGCAGGTGAGCAGGTTGCGGCCCTTGAGCCACAGCTCGCCGTCCACGATCTTCAGCTCCAGCTCGGGATACAGCAGGCCTATGGAGTCGGGCTTGCTCAGCGGCTCACCGTTGCCCGACACCAGGTTGGCGGCCTCCGTGAGGCCATACCCGGGCAGAATCGTAACCCCAAGAAGGTGATACTCCTCAATCAGATAGGACGGCATGGGAGCTGCGCCGCTGATAATCGTTTTGAGCGACGTCCCAAAGATGTTGCGTCCGAGCGTCTTGTACAGCTTGAGCGCCAGCTCAACGAGGGCGGGAACCACCACGAGGATGGTGGGATTAAACGCCAGCATGTCCTGGACCATGTTCTTTGGGGACTCGGAGATGAACATGGTGCTTCCGGTGTATATCGACGTAAGCAGGTTGCGAATGAGCCCAAAGGTGTGAGAGAGCGGCAGTAGCAGCAGGTAACGCTGTTCAAACGGCTCCTTCGCGCAATAACAGCCGTTCATTATGCCGCGCACCATCGCCGTATGGGATAGCAACGCACCCTTGCGCCTGCCAGTGGTGCCACCGGTCAGCATTATTACGCACGGGTCGTCGGGCTGCGGCAAAAACATGGGAACATCCGCCTCGGCACGGCGATCCGTACTGAGCACGGCAAGGCCAGAAATTCGCTCACAAAGAGGCTCGCACATCTCCTGCAGCTCCGGCTGCGCCAGGAGCTTCGTGGCTTCCATCCTGCGACAGCAGTCCTCGATTTCCTGGTCGCTGTATTGTGGCGGAAGAACCACCGCCACACCGCCCAGCGTCACGATTGCAAAGAACGCACATGCGAAGTCGATGGAGTTGGCGCACACGAGCGCAATGCGCTCTCCCGACTTGCAGCCTGCCTTTGCCAAAGCGCTTCGCCGTGCCGCAATCTCGCGGTCAAGCTCGCCATAGGTTAACGAGCTTCCCGCATAGGTGAGCGCCACGCGGCCCTCGTACTCCGTCGCACAGCGCTTCCACATTTGGCAAAGATCGCCGTCGTCGACGATTCGGGCAAAAGTCTGAGCGTCCGTATACTTGCGAAAACGATCCGCGTCACCCAAACAATGGTCCAGCATCCCCACCCCTTTCTCTCCTGTAGCACCTTGTAACTCGTTCATCAAAGTGCACTTCCTTTTCCAGGGTCTTTCTGATTCTGTTTGACTCCGTGTTGCTCGGATAGATGGCAAAGGCCCAACGGTGGTATCCGCGCTCAAAGAAGCGATCCACCGAATACACGAACGGAAGCAGGACCGCACCAAACCCACGGCCATCCGCCGAACTTGCCATCTGCTCAAAGACTACGCTGTTGTGATCCTGCTGGGTCAGCAGCGAGTATGCAAGCAGCTTCCCGTCCTTTACGGCGGCGCAGCTCAAGTCCATAGACAGCTTTTTTGTCGCGCCCCGAAAGAAACCCGACGGATCCAAGGGGTTTTGGAACGAGGAAGTGTGCGACTCGCGGACCTGCCGCAGAATGTCCTCGTCGGCATCCGCGAAGGAAACCGCCTCGCAGCCGGTTCTTTGCAGCAGGGAGCAGCACGCATCGAAGCGCTGCGTATCTTTGACTCTTTGCCACGCCTGCTTCTGTGAGCTATCGAAGTTAAAGGTGTGTATGCTCTCGGTGGAGGCAAAGCCCAAACGTTCGCATACGGCATCTACCGCCGCAAAAAAGGGGTGCCGCTCCGGGACCGAGACGAGAACGTCGCGCTCCGCCGTCCGAACAATATGCGACACAAGGGAAGAGAAGATGCCGCTACGGCGATACTGGGGCTTTGTATACGCGTACAGAACGCATTCCCGCTGGCCGTCTATTTCCGTGCAAATAAAGCCCCGATACGTGTTCCCCGCTCTTTCGCAGTACATTCTGCCAAGTTCCGACGCCTTCCGGATGCACGAGTCGGAAAAGGCGGTACGGGCGTCGGAGAAGGCAATCAGGTACTGTGTGTCGGTCATCTCCGATATCATATGTGCTCCACATCGACGGATGGCTGACATTAGAAAAACAGGCGGCAACGCACATACTACTGCATTGCCGCCATGACACAGTTTCTACGTAACTGAATTACCTGTTGACGTTGATGGTATCAATCTTAACATTGATGGACTTGTCGTTCTTTCCGCAATCTTCTTAACTCTTCTTAAATTCTCGTACTACCACGTGTTCGTTCTTGCCGCCGCCAGCGACCTGGTCGAGCTCATCCAAGCCAATCTCGCCCTCTTCCTCGAGCTTCGACTTAACGAACTCTTGGACCTCCTCGGCGGTCGCCTCGCAGCCGTGGGCCGCGGCAAAGGCCAAAATAGCCTCCTCGCCCTGCTGCTCCGCCGCCAGGTACTCCTGCGTCAGCTCCTCGCTCGCGATTACCTCATCGTAGAGCTCCGCTATGGTCTTGCTCATGGATCCACTCTCCTTGCTTTGGACAAACAACAAACCAGATATTAGCATCAAATACGGGTAAGTCACAAGTACGTCATATGCACGTGCCACTCTTGCTCGGCGAGCGTTATTCGGGTTGAATTGCAGGCTCATCCGTACGCCTTCTTTTTTGCAAGATACGTTGTTGGGAATCCTAAAGGCTCATGGATTTAAACGCCAAGACAGTTTAGCCGGCATTCCCAATCACGTCTACCTCTACCCATAGGTCCTACGTCATCCTTCCCTCTCACAGCGTGCCCTCCCGCAGCCAGGTCCAGCTCGTCCATCGAGAGCTCCCCGTCCTCTTCGAACTTCGCCTTGAGGAAGGAGACGATCTCCTCGATGGTAGCCTCGCAGTCGTGGGCCGCGACGAAGGCCGCGACCGCATCCTCGCTCTCCTGCGCCGCCGCCAGGCACTCCTGCTGCAGCTCCTCGCTCGCGATTACCTCATCGTAGAGCTCCGCAATTCTTCTCGCTCACGCTCAAGCCGGGCGAGCGGGTGGCGCTGGTCGGTGCGTCCGGCTGCGGCAAGTCCACGATACCCAAGCTGGTCTCCGGCTTGTACCAACCATGGAGCGGCGAGGTCCTCTTTGATGGGAAGCCCCGCAGCGCATACCCGCGCGACGTGATCACTGGATCGCTCTCCGTGGTGGACCAGGACATCACGCTCTTTGAGGACAGCATCGCAGAGAACATCGTCATCACGGCACCGCAGCTGACCCAAGAGGATGCCTGGGAGGCGGCCGAGGCGGCAGGGCTCGCGGAGGACATTCGCGCCATGCCCATGGGAATGCATACCGTAATATCGGAGGGCCAAGGCGGCGTGTCCGGCGGCTCCATCCGCGACGACAACGTGATCGAGACCGCTGACAAGTACGGCATCGCCATGTGCTTCACCGGCATGAGGCTCTTCCACCACTAAACGCTGGCTGCCAAACGCTCAACAAGGCGCCTGACCGGGGCTTCCCGGCCAGGCGCTTTTTGTTGGGCTTGTTTGTTAATCTCTATGTGCTAGAGGTCTACACGACCAAAAATCCCGCAGTTGAGTCGGCAGAGCCCAGCATCCCGCTGCAGAGCTGGCGCTACGAGGCGATAAGATCGCGATACCAGTAGAAGCTCTTCTTGGGAATGCGGTCGCAGGATCCGTGCCCCTCGTCGTCGAGGTCCACGTACACGAAGCCGTAGCGCTTGCTCATGGAGCCAGTGGAAAGCGCCACGACGTCGAATGCCGTCCACGGCAGGTAGCCGAACACGTCCACGCCGTCGGCCACCGCCTCGCGCAGCTGCTCGATGTGCGCGTCCAGATACGCAATGCGGTAGTCGTCGTCCACGTGACGCCTGCAGTCGTCCTCGACCACCAGCTCGTCGTGTGCGCCAAGGCCATTCTCTACGACGAGCAGCGGCACCTGGTAGCGATCCCACAGTTGGTTGAGCAGCACACGCAGACCCACCGCGTCGATCTGCCAGCCATACTCGCTTGCCTTGAGGTAGGGGTTCTTGAGTCCCGCGCTCATGTTACCCTTGGCCTTGAGGGCATCGGGGTCGGTTCCCACACAGTCGGTGGCATAGTAGCTCAAGGAATAGAAGTCCACGGTACCCGCCGCAAGCACGGCCTCGTCCTCGGGCGTAATCTGCACATGAATGCCGTGCTCGGCCATGTAGCGCTTGGCATATCCCGGATAGCTGCCGCGCACCTGCACGTCGCCGGCAAAGAGGTATCCCATCTGGTTGGTCGTCTGCGCCAGACGCACATCATCGGGGTTGCAGGTGAGCGGGTACTTGAGCATGCTCGCAATCATGCAGCCCACCTTGCAGTCGGGGTCGATCTCGTGCGCTGCCACGACGGCACGCGCCGAGGCGAGGAACATGTTGTGGAGCGCGCCAAAGCGCACCTGCTCGGTGTTGCGCGCGTCGAAGGGCGTCATCACCAGGCCGCATCCCGTCATGATGCCAAAGGGGGTCTGCGACACGTTGAGCTCGTTGAACGTGAGCCAGTAGCGCACCTTGCCGCGGTAGCGCTCCACGATGGTGCGAGCATAGCGCTCAAAGCACGCGATGGTCGCCGGGTTGGTCCAGCCTCCCTTGCGCGCCAGCGCCAGCGGGGGCTCATAGTGGCTCATGGTCACCACGGGCTCGATTCCCTGGCTTGCGAGCAGGTCAAAGACGTGGTCATAGTAGGCCAGACCCTCCTCGCACGGCTCCGCATCGTCGCCGTTGGGAAAAACCCGCGTCCAAGCGATTGACATGCGGTAGCCCGTCACGCCGAGCTCTCCCAGAAGCGCCATGTCCTCTTCGGTGTGGTCGTAGCCGCCCGCAGCCGTGTGGCTGGGATAATAGCGTCCCGGCTCGATGCCGTCCGTCTCTACGCGTTGGTCGCCCGGCTCGTAGGCAAACACGTCCTGCACGGAGAGACCCTTGCCGCCCTTGTCATAGCCTCCCTCGTACTGGTTGGCCGCCGTGGAAGCACCCCAAATAAAGCTCTCGGAAAAACCCTGCATGATCGTATCCTCATCTCTCGACTTTGCTGCACTCAAACGGTATGAGCGGGAGGCCCCGTTCCTGGAGCTTCCCGCAAGGAAAGGAAGGCGCGTTACTTGGCCTCGGTCTCGGCCTCGGCATCTTCCACGTCCTCAAATCCCATGAAGAACGTGATCAGGAAGGTGGCCACCAGCGTCACGGGCACGGCAAGCATGCTCATGAAGAAGTTGCTCTCGGCACCGGCAAAGATGGGAAGCGAGAGGAGCGAGGGACTCACGAAGGTGTAGGCGGTAAGTCCCACCAGGCCTGCAAAGGCGCCGCCCACGAACGAGCCAATCACCATGGCGATGAAGGGGCGCTTGAGGCGAAGGTTCACGCCGTAGAGCGCGGGCTCGGTGACGCCCAGGACGGCGGACACGGCGGCGGAGAGAGCGGTGGACCTCATGGTCTTGGACTTGGTACGAGCGGCAACGGCTGCGGCAGCGGCACCCTCAGCAAGGTTGGCGCAGAGTCCGCCGGGGACGAACACGGGGTCGAAGCCCTGGCTCATGAACATCTGGATCATGAGGGGGATAAGTGCGTTGTGCATACCGGTGAGCACCAGGAAGGGGAAGAGCGCTGCGTTGAGAGCGACGGCGAGCCAGCCCCACTGCGTCATAAGATTTGCAAACACCTGGAAGCCATTGCCCATGATGGTGCCCAGAGGTCCAACGACAAAGAGAGCGACAGGGCCAACCACCAGGAAGGTGAGCATGGAGGGCAGGAACGCCTTGAGCAGGTTGGGGCAGTGGGAGCTAAAGAACTTCTCGACGTACTTCATGACCCACACCGAAAGAATGATGGGCAGTGCCTGCGCGCTGTAGTTCACGAGCGTGAGCGGCAGACCAAACACCGGGACCGTAGAGCCAGCCTCGCCGAGTGTAAGCAGGTTGGGATGCATCATGATGCCGGCAATACCCATGGCAAGGAACGGGTTGGTCTTCATCTTGTTGGCGGCGGTCACGGCAACAAGGAGCGGGAGGAAGTAGTACACGCCGTCGCCGATAACGTTGAGCACGGAGTATTCCACGGAGTCAGCGGCGATAAGACCGGCTGCCGAGAGAATGTACGCCAGGACCTTGACCATTCCGGCGCCTGCGATAGCGGGAATCAGCGGGGTAAAGCAGCTGATGAGCGTGTCGAGCGCAGTGTTCGCCCAGCCCTTGATGCCCTGCGGCCTCTGGGGAGCGTCCGCCTCGGCAGTGTCGCTCGCTCCCTCGCCGCCACCAATCAGCGGCAGGATGGCGTCATACACACCGTCGACCTCGTTGCCAATAATCACCTGGTATTGACCGCCCTGCTGCACGACGCCCACAACGCCGTCGGTCGCCTTGAGTGCGTCTGCGTTCGCCTTGCCCTCGTCTGCCAGCGAGAAGCGCAGGCGCGTAACGCAGTGCGTGAGGCCCTTCACGTTGCCGGTGCCACCCACGCCCTCCACGATGGCTGCCGCAGTCTTTTTGTAGTCCATGGTTCTTCCTCTCTTCACGTGGTCGTCTTTGGACTTGCTGGCAACCATAATCGCAGGATGAGCCAATGGAGACATGTGCTTTCATGCCGTATTTGTTTGGTATTAGATACGATTTCTTGTTGTGTGTTTATACGCATGCTCTTAATCCCATGTATTCGTTGCGAAATCTTGTCTTTCGGGGGAAGTGCTTGCGAGGCGCCACTAATAAAGGTAGATAACGTGCAGGTAGGCAATCTCGTTGCTCTGCAGCGTCCGCTCGAACGCGAGTGTTCCGTCGTTCACCACGTAGCGCTCCAGGACGAGTTGCGGCTGGGCGTACGCCTTGAGGTGCTCGACCTCGCTGCGGCTTGGCTCGTCCATGCACCACAGGCGCATGCGCAGCGCCTCGTTGCCCACGCTGCCGCCGGCATCGTTGACAAAGCGGGTCTTTACCAGATACGTGCCTGGTCGCATGTTGCGCAATTCGAAACGCAGCGTGCGCTCGGATGGCTCGTCGAAGTAGCTGTTCATTTGCTGGTAGTCGAGCTGTTTCTCGGGCGTGGTGAGATACGCGGCGTTCAGGCGCTCGCAGTTGTGGCACACGATTTGGTAGTTGTCCGCATCGTTTGCGCTCGCCATGCAACGCTCGTCGCAAAAGACCAGACCGCTGCCGATATGAGCCAAAAAATCGAATGCATAGTACGACGGCTTGGGAATGCCGTCCCGGTTCAAGATGCCCGAACGCCCCGAGAGAAACGCCGAGAGTGCACCACCGTCGACCGAAAGGTCCAGCGCATCGTTGTAGCACAACGACTGCACCAGTCCCAGCGACGAGAGCACCGTTTGCATGATGCTGGCCGCCTCATAGCACGAGTCGTTCATGATGTTGGACGTCTCGAGGGAGTCGCGCCAACCGCCCACCACCAGCAGGTTTGGATCAAAGCCCTCCTGCTCGAGTGCCTCGCGCGCAAGCATGACCTGATTGCGCAGATAATACCGGTCGGCCGTGCGCACGAGCAGGTCCTTGCCATCCTCGTGCGCAGGTGCCGCGGGACGGCAGGCAATGCTCACCGCACCAAGACGAACATGCCGCCTTCGCGCCTCGCGCAGGAAGGCGCGAAGGTTGTCGCATGTTTGGTCGCAGCGCAGACCTGGACCCATCAGTCCCTCAGCGCAACCGTATTCGTCGAGCGTTTTGCCAATACGCGAGAAGAGCTCGAAATACATGCCCCAGACCACGTCGGATCCGCCGCCTCGTACGATAAGCTCGAAGCGCCATGCGCGAATCGTCTGCACGCCATAGCGGTTGGCCAGCCGACGCAGGGCGTCGCCAAACGCGCTCTCGTAGGCCTGCGGGTCATTCTCGGGAACGTACTCCACCAACACATGCGGCACGAATCCGTTGCCGACCAAAAAGTCAAAGCAGTCGATCAGGTCGTAGAGTCCCTGCGCGCCCTCACATTGTGCGAAGTCGCAGCCAACGCGCCAGCGCTCGAACGACAGGTGCTCCTTGAGCCAGAGGGCCTGCTCGCGCACACGCGAGTCGGCCAGCGATTCCACCGTGCCCAAGCCAATGAGCTCGCGCCACGATGCGTGCAGCACCTCCTTGCGCGCGTGGGCATCGATCATGATTTCCCAGCTGTCGTGCTTGGGTGCAAGTGGACGGCTGGCGAGCAGCTCGGCCTCCTTGCGCGCGTGGACGTCTGGTGCAGAGGGTACCGTGCGCTCATGCGTTGTACGGTACTGCTTGGGGGTCATGCAATAGGCTGCCTTGAGTGCCTGGTTGAACGAGGCCACATTGGGAAACCCGCACTCCAGCGCTATGCGGGTAACCGTGTAGTCGGTCGAACGGAGTCGCTCGGTGGCCACCTCGAGCCTCACGTCGGTAAGGTACGCATGGAAGGTCTTGCCCACCTCTGCCTTAAAGACCTTTGCAAAATGCTCGGTCGAGAGGCCAAACCGTCGCGCCATCTGCGTAAGGGAAAGCGGCTCGTCAAAGTGGGCGTCGACGTATGCCCTAAACGCGCCCGCCCGGTCCTCCTCGTCTGTGGTTACGCCGCCAAAACCGTCCAACAGGCAGTTGATTAGGGCAAGCTCGGCAACATCGTAATGGAAGTCGGCAAAATCCCCTGTCTCGGCGCTTACCCTGAGAAGCGCCTCGAAGCGCCTGCGCAGCTCGGTATAGCTGGCGAGGTGGCGCTGGGACGGCTCGCACGAGAGAGACACGTTACGGTCGTGCAGGCGCTTGCGCAACATGCGCACGTCTATATGCAGAAGGGCGGCAACGCCGGACGAATCCACCTCCAACGAGCAGGCGTGGTTCTCGGGTACCAAAGCGAGGGACCCACGTCCGCGCTCGAGCTCGTAGATGGGACCGTTCTGGATACGCAGGCGGGTGAGACCCCGCAGGGCGTACACCACCAACACGTTCCATCGGCTGGCTGCGATGCGCTTGTTGCCGTGCGCGTAGCGGCATGTTGTGAGTCGTGCGTCCATGTGACCTCCCACCCACATTGTATGCCTGCTGCGCTAGGGTCTTGTCAACAATCCCTGGCATGTGCGCCTGAGGGTCTTTGGCTCCACCAAAGATAACCGTGCGCTCCCAAAAGGGGTGCACGTTTTGTTTAGCGGTGTCCGCTTGCCGTCGTCCGTTAGGAAAAAAGTTTTCATGCTCACTCAGTTTCTCACTCAGGATGACCATATCATGAGTGAGAAACTGAGTGAGCTCGCGCCCGGACACGCAGTCAAGTGGCCTAGGTCTTCAGTCGGTACTTTCGGCTCGTGCTCGTGGGAGGGGCTGTTGGCTCAAGGGACCCAGCAGCCACCAGCTCCTTGAGGCGCTCGCGCATGACGCTGTGCGAAGTGCCAAGCCTGTCGGCCAAATCGCGCATGCTCAACTCGAGGTTGGCGTTGGCACCGAAGACCCGCATGATGGCCTCACGCGTTTCCTTTGGGGACCTTCGCGTGGTACCCTGTTCTATCGGGCTCTTGCCGGAACCGCCGTTATGGGACTTGGGCAGGTTCATCCCTCCCCCTCGCGCAAGAACGACTTTAAAGTAATCGAATCCAGCTTCGAAAAGGGGTTGGTCTATTCCGCGTTCTTCCATCTCGCGTATCATGAGCGGCACACCCGATCCTTGTCCTTCGGCTGGAGAGCCCGGGAAGGATCCACGTTGCGAGGGAAGCGACGAGACGAGCTTCATGAGGGTGTCATTGCGACAGCGCGACATGCCGTCGGCTAGCGTGCTGGCGGTTTTTCCACCCCATAGTCCACCGGGGTTCAGGATCTCCACGCGGTCGGGATATATCTCAACGGAGATGGCCTGCCCAAGGAACTGGGGGGCATACTCGCGGTGGACAAGGGCGTTTGCCAGCGCTTCGCGCAATACGACCTCGGGTATCTCCAGCTCGTCCCGTCTGCCCGAACCCTCGACGTATGAAATGGTCCGGAGGTTCTTCGCTATGGAGCGCATCGCGTCGTCGAGCATCTCCCCGACGGTTCCCTCGCACAGCGTCCTGTCCAAGAACCGCGCTTCGCCTGGCTCGGACTTGAGCTCGGTGGGAAATGCCGCAACGTCGATCAGCAGTTTGGGGAAGAACTGCTGTGGGTAGTCCCCAAATGTCAGGAGCCCTGCCAGACGAACCGCTCCCGACTCGTTGAGCACATTTAGTCGTTTGAGCTGCGTTATGCGGTCCGTGGCACCACGAAGGGCACGAGATCCCTGTGAGCGCAGGTGCTCAACAAAGTGCTCGAGTAGGTCTGACGAGAGGTCATCTGCGGAGGCTTCCTGCACTGCGGTTCTGTCGGATTGGACATATTGCAGGAGGGTGGACAACTCGTACACCTCGTTGGCCGAAAGGCGTATGTCCTTGTCGTCTATGCGCTTGTACGAGCCGCCAACCTTTCCCTTTCGCGTGACGAACGCCGGCTTTTCGCCTGGCGCAAGCTCGTGGATGGTGATGCAAAGGAGCTGCTTTTCCTCAAAGAATACGCGCTCCATCTCATAGCTTGGGATGTTGGTCAACTTGGTGCTGTGAGCGGCGCCATCGCCCATCCCCTCCACGAAGGCGTTGCGCACCTTCTCGAGCTCAAAGCCCTTTGCGGGCGTGAACTTCGCATTTTCATCAAGTCCGAGAATGAGGAGCCCACCGCGCGTGTTGCCAAAGGCCGATACGCTCTCCCAAACATTGGCCGAAAGTCCATCCGCACAGGCCTTTGCCTCCGTCTGGGCATCATCAGATTTCTGTCGGCGCAATCGGGCGACTATGCTCGCCAGCTCCTTGTCCGTCACGATTCACACTCCATGCTCACTCAGTCTCTCACTCAGGATGACTATATCATGAGTGAGAGACTGAATGAGGGGAGAGAGTGCGGATGATCGTATCCGTTTCAACGAGGGGGCGTCCCTTCGTTGAAACGGAATCCTCGCGAGCGGGACAAAGGAGCCGGGGGTGCGAGATCGAACACAACTGTGTTGTTGCGCCCATGCCCTCCCTAGCGCAACAGCTACTCGTTCGTCTCGGCCTTCTTCACGTCGGCGGTGCGGTCCACGGTGAAGTCGGTGCTCTCGAACTTCTGGGAGCCGGGCAGCGCCAGGTCGAACTCCTTGGTCTTGTCGATGGTCGCCGTGGCCTTGCCTACCTGGCAGTCGAGCACGTGCCCGCCCTGCTTGCGGTCGGCCGTCACGAAGTGGAAGTGCCAGCCGGCGCTATTCATGCTCGATGCGTACGGCGGGCAGTAGACGCCCACCATGCTGCCCTCCACCTTCTCCAGGTTGAAGAACGTCTGGTCGGCGGCGAGCGCATCGACTATGGTGGGGTAGGGCTTCTCCTGTTTGTGTTCGCTCCGCACGTTCATCTTGTCAAACGTGCCGTCGATGCGCACGGCATAGAAGTTGTTGATTCCCAGCTCTGCCACGCGGCCGTCGAGCTGCTTGAGCAGGGCCTCGAAGCTCGCGGCGCCGGAGACGTCGAGGGTCTCGTCGGAATCGAGGAAGGTGACGTTGCCGAACGGGATCGTTGCGGTGTCCTCCATGAGGTTGACGCTGCCGTCGCCGGCCGCTTGCCACACCTTGCCGTCGAGCATGACCAGCTCCCCGTCCAGGCCGTCGAACGTGCCGATTCCCGTGTCGCCGTGCTTCTTCAAGTCGCCCACGGTCACGCTGCCCTCGAAGTCTCCCTCGGTCAGGCTCTGCAGCAGCGATACTTGGTACAGGGCCTCGCGGTTCTGCGTCTCGGTTGCGTTTTCCGCTGGCTGCGCTCCCGACTGCGCTCCCGACTGTGTATTCGCCTGCGTCCCTGGCTGCGCGCAGCCGCCAAGGGCGATCGCTCCCGTAAGGACCGCGCCCGCAAGCACGCTTGTTACCGATTTCCTTAACATGGCCACTCTCCTCTCCTAGACAGAACAATGATATACGACAGGCCACCCGAGGGCGCTTTTTGCCTGCTGCTCGGCAGTGCGTGTCTTACCGCACCATTTTGCACCTCGGATAAGCACGGAACCAGCATAGCTTAGCCGCTCAAGAAGCTCGTCCGCGATTCGTGGAAGGTATTCGGCGGCTACTGGATCTTCCTTTCGACTGTGACAGGCAGATTGTAGAATTTTTGACATGCAGATTGTAGTAATTACGGTGGTCAAACTGTTGTTAAGGCAAAACCCTCCTGCGCTGGAGAGGCTGACTATCTTTGGTACGTCGCGCGTGCGGTCGCCGGAGTTCGCCGTCATCGGCATCTCCGGGAGCGCGCGCGAGGTGGGTGACTGCGAATATGTGCTTCCCATACGATGCTCTAGGGCGTGCGCACTTCCGGGACAAAGGCATCCCTACCGTGTACGGTTCCGGCCGATAACCGCGCACGGTAGGGACCCGTCCGTCCCAGAACCGTACACGGTGGCGGAGCCGTGGCCGCGACTGCCCACGGCTTAGCTTAACGGCGCTGGGGGGAGCCCCTTCGTTGAGACGGACTTCTCGCGAGCAGAATGCTGGACGACAGCGCCGAGCGACTCAAGGTCGTCTTTCGTGCGGCAAAGCAGCTGTAGACGTTTTGGAAGGGCCTCTTTTTTGCCGTTCATGCTTTAACGTCACAGCTCCGTGAATGGAGAACCGAATTCTGCTCTTTCGCGGGCTGACCATCCGATATTCGCGTCCATCAGAGTAATACTTTACAATACGTTGTATAATTATGTCTGGAAACTTTGCAAAATGTAGTAATACGGGAATCTGAAACATAGCATAGTGGAATTGAGGTCGTCATGCTCAAACGAAAGCTCTACCGGGAACTGCTGGCCTGGCACCACGAGCACGGCCGCAAGGCCCTCCTGCTTACGGGAGCCAGGCAGGTGGGAAAGAGCACGCTTGTACGCAAGCTGGGAAACGAGTCATACGAGCGATTCGTCGAGATAAACCTCGCGCTCAATGACGCCGCGCGCGAGGCGCTTGCAAGCTCTCGCGACATGAACGACTTCCTACGTCGCGTGTCCCTCTTCGCGGATGGTCCGATGCCGCATGGGTCCACGCTCGTCTTTATCGACGAGGTGCAGGAGTTGCCGGGAGTCATGACCATGGCAAAGGCCCTCGTTGAGGACGGGAGGTACGACTACGCCTTTTCTGGATCAATGCTGGGAACGGAGTTCAAGGGAGTGCGATCCTACCCGGTCGGTTTTGTACGGGAAATGACTCTGCGTCCGATGGACTTCGAGGAGTTCATGTGGGCGGCTGGCGCAAGCGAGACGGCGATTGCGGAGGTCGGAGACTGCGTAGCCGACCAGAAGCCCGTCGAGGGCTACCTCCACGACGCTATGCTCTCGTACTGGCGCACGTACCTCGTCGTTGGAGGCATGCCCGAGGTCGTGCAGGCGTTTGTCGACTCTGGGGGCGACCTTGCCGAGGTTCGCGAAATCCAAAGCGGACTGGTGATGGGCTATCGAAGGGACATCGCAAAGTATGCGGGGCGCCGCGCGCTAAACGTGCAGGCGATATTCGACCAGCTTCCTCTGCAGCTCGACAACGACTCGCGGCGATTCGTGCTCAATTCCATTAACGACGAGGCACGCTACAACGCCTACAGGCAGGACTTCGTGTGGCTCGTGAACGCCGGTGTCGGACTTAAGACGAACCTTGTGCGTGAGCCCAAACGCCCGCTCCAGATAACGGAGCGACCGGGGATGTTTAAGCTGTACCAGTCCGACACCGGAATGCTCGTAAGTCGCTATCCCGTACAGACCGCTCGCGACATATACCTCGATTCAAAGGTCCCCAACCTCGGCGGCGTGTACGAAAACGCGCTGGCGCAGGAGCTCGTGTGCAAGGGGCACGACCTGTTTTACTACGTGGGAAAAAAGCGCGGTGAGGTGGACTTCGTGATCGAGTCCGACGCGGGCAGGGTCGTACCCGTCGAGGCGAAGTCTGGAAGGAACACGCGTGCCCATGCGGCACTCAACAACCTGCTGGCAGCCAAGGAGTACGCGCTCGACCTCGGCGTGGTGTTCTCGCGCCTGAACGTCGAGCGGGATGGGAAGGTGCTCTATCTACCCTGGTATGCCGTCCCCTTTACTGGACGTGCGATTGGCAACGACGCGCACGACACGCGGGGCTTGCGCATGACGCTGCCCTCCCTATGAGGGATAACTTGGCCAAAAAAGACAGGGCATTCACAAGCACCCGCTACCCGTGGCGCTGACGCCGTTTCTTATTCGCGTGAAGCTTGTCTGTGAGCTTGGGGCAAGCTGTTGCGGCTTGTCCCCGTTTTTTAGTTAAGCTGGGTGGTGACCTATCAAAGGGGGAGTACCCCCTTTGATAGGTTTTGCGGCAAAGGACCGACATGAGCAGCCAACCAATCAGGATTTCTCGGAACGCACCGTCTATTCGTTTGAGCTTGGCGAGAAGCCCGGGATCCACCTGTCCAAGATGCTTGCCATATACGAGGCGCTCGGACTTGTGCTCAAGGTCGAGGTGGTTGATCCGCCACAGCTGTCAGGCTCCGAAGGGCTATCGAGCGAGCGAGTTATCGCAGACTTCCTGGCACAGGTGAGAGGGGATCTTTATGGCACGGACTGAGCTGTTCGTCATCATCGAGGGGATGCCCGCTGGAATACTGAGACAGGACTCAACGGGGCAGATTTACTTCCGATATGCGGACGGCTATCGGGGAACGCCGTTTTCGCTCTCCCTCCGGTCACTTTGCGGGATAAGGCACTGGCCGAAGTTTTAGGCAGGCATGGGCTCACTGAGTCCGTGTGCCTTGAATGCATGGTGCGGCTCGCGCAATGTATACCGCCTGCGATGGAGCAGGTCTTTGAGGAGAATTTCCTGGTGCCCGGCATGGACGAGCTTGGCGCGCACCTGTTGGAACCCGCTAAGAAGAACTGTGCCCGCACTCTTGACCTGCTTTAGTGGTTGAAGACAGGATTTCAATGAGCCAAATTCAATCAAGCTCGCGAGAATTCAATGCATGGCAAGCTCGGTCGTCTCGCCCTCTGCTCCACCACCAATAACCGTGCGCTCCCAAGCGGGAAGGCGGCGTGCCGTGAGGGGATATTCCCAATGCGCACGGCGCTGCAGGCAGTGCGATTTGCTATCCAAACGGCTTACGCCTGGTCCGCGTCCTTGTTCATCGTGCGCACGGTTCTCTGCGCAAGGATGGGGTATGCCTTTGTGAACCCGCCCTCGTGGTGATAGCAGTATCTGCGAATGAGGCCGTTTTCGTCCATCGTGCACGTAATGATGCCGCGCGACTCGTACGGGGTGTTTTGGGGAGGGATGGAAATGCCGCCGGGCATCTCCCAAACGCCCGTCCACGTGCCCGTTTCCATATACTGCAAAAAGACGAAGTCGCCGTCCTCAAGCAGATGCTCCACCTCAAAGTGGGTGTCGGGGAAGGCCGCCCAATAGCGGTCGGACATGTCTGCGTAGTTGCCCGCACCCATCTCCTCCCAGTTGGTCTCGGCGGACCTGCGTCGGAAGTCCGGCGCAAAGCAAGCAACTACGGCGGCGGAGTCGTGGTTGTTCTGCGCCTCAACGAAACGCTTCATCGTATCGATGTTCTTGGGCATGGTACGTTCCTCTCTTGAGTTTCTTGTCGTGACATTTGGGATTGCATGTAAGTAATAGTATATGTCACCGCCAGCCATGCCTTCCAGCCATACCTGCAACTTGTCCTAGAACGCAAACAGATCGTCTGTCGTAACGGCGGCCACCGCAATGCCGGCATGCGCGCCCGAGAGCTCCCTAAGAACCTATTGCCAAATAAAGGATAGAAAATGGTTATGTTTGATAAAAAGTAAGGTTTTGCAGATAAGTTTTACCAGATATATGGGCAATGAGAGGGAACGGGACCGTTTGCCATATTTGCGACGCGACGCGCAGCCCACCCTCTACGGAGCGTTACGGCGCAAGCCTGCCGATAATCCCGTGCGTCCGCTCGAAAAGCGTTTGTCCGATTTTGGTCGACGCTTCCGCGTCCTCTGCGACCTTCTTGATCGGGCGGGGACGGCGAAGGGTCCGTTCGCTTCCAAACAGGGGACATGTGTTTGAAATTTCGGTCTCATTCGCCCGTACGGGCGTTATGGCACCCCGCAAAGCTGCAGGTCAGAGGCACCGCGAATAAGGCCCCGTAAATCCGGGTGCCCAAATTTCAAACACTTCGGCGGCATTTCGAAGTGAACGGGGGTCTCGCCATCCCCGTCCTAGGCTCTCCGAAAACCCATGGCGGCTCGAGCCGTATGCCGGGGTGCTCCCTGCGCGGGACGATTGCCTCCGTCCCCATCGTCCGCGGATTGGAAACCACGGCTCTTGACTCATCTTTAGCGGCAGGCCTCTGCCCCTTTGTCCTTAAACAGTAAAGAAGAGTAAAATGTAATAGAATCAGTAAACGAAAGTAAGAATTCCCACCAATAGTAAATGAGGTAGATGTGCGTATGGCGGCTTCCCAGAATCCCTATACCGTAACCTTTGGCAAGGAGCCACAGTCCCTCATACCAAGGACAATGCAACAGTCGATGATCCTAGACGAGTTCCGACGGGACAACCCGAGCAATCAAGTCTATGTGATTGTTGGTCCTCGGGGATCGGGCAAGACCGTGTTCATGACCAGCGTATCAAAGAAGCTTGCGCGGGAGGACGGATGGATAACCATAGAGCTCAATCCCGAGCGTAGCCTACTGGAAGGCCTGGTCGCCAAGCTAAACAGCGAACGAAATCTGGTCGGTCTTTTCCGCGATGCGCAAATAAACCTTTCGTTCCTTGGGCTTGGGGTGCAGATAGAAGGCGCGCCACCCGTTGTGGATATCGAGGTGGCAATCACGCGAATGCTCGAAAGCATCAAGCGTCACAACAAGCGGCTGCTAATCACAGTTGACGAGATCACAAGCACCCCGGCAATGCGAGAGTTTGCGAGCGCATTCCAAATCTTCCTGCGTCAGGATTTGCCCATTTACCTGCTCATGACCGGATTGTACGAAAACGTGAGCGACCTCCAGAACGAAAAGAGCCTCACGTTTCTCTATCGTGCGCCCAAAGTTGAGCTGAAGCCGCTCAACTTGGGGACAATTGCGCGCAACTACCGAAGGACGCTTCGTGTGCCGAGCGACAGCTCTTTGGAGATGGCGCGCCTGACGCGTGGGTACTCGTTTGCGTTCCAAGTCTTGGGCTACCTTACGTGGGAGGCGGGCGAGCTGTCCGAAGAGGTAATGGACGAATATCGCCAGTATCTCGACGACTACGTGTACGATAAGGTCTGGTCGGAACTCTCGGCAGGAGACAGGCGGCTTGCCGTGGGCATCGCGAAGTCGAAGACCGGCAAAGTCTCTGACGTGCGTGGTATTTTGGGAATGGAGACGAACCAGTTCAACCCGTACCGTCGCAGGCTCATTCGCAAGGGCGTTATTACCGGGGAGGAGCGCGGCTACGTGAGATTTATTCTCCCCTGCTTCGAGGATTACGTAATCGAGCACGAAGAGTAACGCGTCTGGGATGCCGTGCTCGGGACAAAGGGGACGGAGGCCTGCCACTAAAGATGAGTCAAGAGCAGGCCATTCCTGTCCGGCCCAAGTGACATCATAGGGCCAGACAACCCACGATGGAAGGGGGCCGGATGGCCGGGAGGACCAAGTCGGTGGCGAGGACTGCGGGGCAGAACTCGCGGCCGAGGATGTGCGCGAACATGGTCGAGCTCATAGGGAGGTTCGGGAGCGAGGAGGCGTGCGAGCTCCACATGCTGTCGCTCAGGTGGCCGGACGGGTTCGAGTGCCCGCGCTGCGGCCACGGCTCGTACGTGCGGGTGGCCGGGCGCAGGGAGTTCAGGTGCTCGTCGTGCTCCTGGCAGTTCTCGGCGACGAGCGGGACCTGCCTCGCGCACACCATGCTGCCGCTCGCGAAGTGGTTCCGCGCAGCGTTCATGGTCATGAATTTCCCCCACTATTGTCGAAGGGGCGCTAGGCCTGCCGGACTCGTTGGGGAGGGTGGCATGAGCTGCGAGACCCGCTCCCTTGACTCATCTTTAGTGGCAGGCCTCCGTCCCCTTTGTCCCGTCTCACGTGCTGAGGAAACGGCTGCATTTCGCACGCCACAAAAGGCACGTTTTGCGGGCCACGAAATGCAGAACGAGCCTATTCCTCAACAAAACCGCAGGTAAAGAGCTTATCGGAAAAACGGCTGCATTTCGCGTGCCGCAAAAGGCACGTTTCGCGGGCTACGAAATGCGGGACGGACCGACCACTTGGCAAAGTCGGAGATAGGGAGGACAAGCTCCCCGTCTCCTTTGCCTCGTCTCCCGAAGAAGCTAACGATAACAGAAAATTATGAGTACAGATTATAGATAGGTATTTGTTATTGCTAGCCAGAAGCAATAAGCTATGAGCAAGCAGAACAAATCCCAGCCGAAGGATACACCGAATGAACATCGTAATTCTCAATGGAAGCCCGAGGCCAAAGGGCAACACGGCCGCCATGGTAGCCGCGTATAGGGAAGGGGCGCAGAGCGCGGGCCACACCGTAACCGTCTTTGACGTGTGCCGCATGCGCGTGGCAGGATGCCTCGCCTGCGAACATTGTCACAAGCGCGAGCAGCGTACCTGCGTGCAAAAGGACGACATGCAGAGCATTTATCCCGCCCTCGACGAGGCAGACATGATCGTGCTTGCGAGTCCGGTGTACTATCACAGCCTCTCGGGCCAGCTGCAATGCGCAATACATCGCATTTACGCGCTCGGATACCCGCGGCGCCTCAAAAAGGCCGCCCTGCTGCTGAGCTCGGGGAGCAAAGGCGTATACGACGGCGCCATCTACATCTACCAGCACTCGTTCGTTGGCTGGCTCCACCTTGAGGATATGGGCATATATACCGCGGCCGGAGACGAAAACAAGTCGCCCGAGCTGCTCGATCGCCTGCGCGCCGCAGGTGCCGCGCTTACCAATTCCGACGATCACAACGTGGCGCGCCTTGTTATTCGGTCGGGCAACCTTACGCTTAGGGCGCCGCTCAACCAGACCCAGGCCGCCCGAGACCTCATGAACCGCCTACCCCTTACGGTGGTTGGACACGACTCTGGCGTGGACTACTGCTGCGAGCTAAAGGAGGGCACGTTCGACGAGGCCGAAAAGCAGCAGGGCTGGAAGAACGGCGACATAAGCGTGGCGGACGGTTGGTTTGCTCTGCTGTACGCAGGTGAGCAGGAGTCGGAACAGCATCGCGTAATGGTGGTGGCGCATCTGGACCAAGAGCAAAACGATCTTCTTTGCGCCCTGTCCGCCAAGGCAACGTTTGACCTATCGCTGGAGGAACCCTATGCAAAGAAAGCCTAACAACCTGCGCGGGCGAGCTGGAATCGCCCTTGCGCTTGCGTGCTCCCTTGCGCTTACGGCATGCGGATCGGCATCCGGGGGCCAAAGCACGCAAGGAAGCGCGCAAGACGCCGCAGCCGCCAGCGCGAGTGCAAGTGCAAGCGGATCCGCGTCGCAGCAGCAGCAGCAACAACAAGAAGAGGCATCTACCAGCCCGACCACAAGCGAGGAGAACATGAACATGAGTACCTGCACCATTCGCATTGCAAACAAGACTTTTGAGGCACAGCTCGAGTCCAACCCCACCGCACAGTCCTTTGCCAAACTGATGCCGCTCGACCTTACCATGGAAGAGCTCAACGGCAACGAGAAGTACCACTTCTTCGACCAGGAGTTTCCATCTAACCCGTCGCCCGTTGGCCACGTTGAGGCCGGCGACCTTATGCTGTATGGCAAAGACTGCGTGGTGCTGTTCTACAAGAGCTTCGACACGCCCTACAGCTACACGCGCATTGGTCGCATTACGGACGTCGAAGGTCTGGAGCAGGCCGTAGGCTCGGGCAACGTGGCTGTTACCTTTGCCGGCTAAGCAACGGGGCTAACATTCGGACCACAACTAAGGGACTGTCCCCTACTTGTGGTCCGGGAGCAACTAGTTCTTGCGGATGTGCTCGGAAACCGAGAGGATGTAGCCAGAGGGCGACACCATAATTGCAATCTTGGACGACTCGGTCTCGATGTCATCCTTGGCCGCCTCGTGACGTGCCCTCCTAAATCCGTGATCCAGCAGGAACTTAATTGCCTCGTCAAAGTCGCGCACGTTCATGCGGATCATGGTCCAGTTTCCGCTGCCCTGAGCAACGTCCACATAGAATCCGTCGGCATTCTTCATACGGACATCCGTTATGCCATTTATACCAATGCCGCTCTTTGCGTGGTGCCGCTCGAAGCCCAGCTCCTCAAACAGTTGAATGGTTGGCTCGGGGTCCTCGGTAATAATGAGCGGGTTAAACGTGGTGATCTGCATCTTTATACCCTTCCTGTTATTGCAAGTATTGATGATAGAAACAGACGACTATTTATATCATAAGAAGGCTTAAAGTCGCAGTGAGGCTAGGGGTGATCTCCTTGGGGGCAGGCGAAAGGTGCGTCTGGGGGTGCCACCCATGCGCGTACCCCTGCGGCGTACACGCATGGGTGGCACCCCCAGACGCACCTATTGGATAGGTGCCCTAGTCCCGTATAAGGGTGCCAAGCGTCTCGTATATGCTTTCGGGGTCTACCGGCTTGGAAAGGTGTGCGTTAAGGCCGGCATGCATGCTGCGCTGAACGTCCTCGTCAAAGGCGTTGGCCGTTAGCGCGATTATTGGTATGTCCTTGGCGTCCTCCCGGTCCAGCGTCCTAATGGTCCGCGTGGCCTCAAGACCGTCCATTACGGGCATGCGCATGTCCATAAGAATGGCGTCGTAGTATCCCGGCTCGTGGGCCGAAAACTTGTCTACGGCAATGCGACCGTTTTCTGCAACGTCTGCCTCCATCTGGCGCGTCGAAAGTATCATCGTTAGGATCTCGGCGTTTATGGCGGCATCCTCGGCAACCAGGATGCGACGGCCGTCGAGGTCGGCAAGCCTTTGCGGTGCGCTTGCGCTCCTCTTCTTGAACGCGGTCTCAAACTCGTCGAGCACGGTGCTTGCGAACAGCGGCTTTGGCACAAAGGTGTCCACGCCAGCGCTCAGGGCCTCGTCGACAACCTCGTCCCAGTTGTACGAGGTAAGAATAATTATGGGAGTGCTGTGTCCGACGGCCTTGCGAATGCGCCGCGTGGTTTCTATCCCGTCCATCTCGGGCATGCGCCAATCTACGAGAATAAGGTTGTACGGGTCGCGTCGGGCATCGCGCAGCGTTGCCATCTCGATGCCCTTGGCGCCGGATTCGGCCACGTCGCAACCAATGCCAACCTGTCCCAAAACAAGCTCGGCGTGCTCGCATGCAATGGGGTCGTCGTCTATAACGAGCACCGACATCTCCTCTGGACGCAGCCGACCGCCGTCGAACAGCGACTTCTTGCGCTTGGAGTCCACCAGGGGAATGGTAATCGTAAACGTGGTGCCCTCGCCCTTCTTGCTCTGGACGTCAATCTTGCCGTGCAGCATGTCCACGAGGCTCTTGGTTATGCTCATGCCAAGGCCTGTGCTGCCGTATTTGTTCGACGATGTGGAGTCCTCTTGGCTAAACGTGTCGAAGATCTTGGGCAGGTAGTCCTCGCTCATGCCTATTCCCGTGTCGCGAACAACAAACTCGAGGTTGGACTTGTTTCCAAGATGAGCAGACCTGCTTATAAGGAACGAGACCTTGCCACCCCGAGGAGTAAACTTTACGGCGTTGCCAAGCACGTTTATAAGAATCTGGCGCAGCTTCATGTTGTCGCCAATGTAGTGCTCGTCAACGTCGTTTACGAGCCGGCATTCGTATTCCAGTCCCTTGTCGCGGCACTGCCCGCCAATAATCGTGTTCACCTGCTCAAGCAGGTTGCTAAGCGAGAATTCCTCGCTGCTTACTACCATACGGCCCGACTCTATGCGCGACATGTCCAGGATGTCGTTAATTATGCTTAAGAGGTGCTTTGCCGACGACCCAATCTTCTCGAGCTGCGCGCGGGTTTCTGCGGGAATGCCGGCGTTGTTGAGTGCGATGCTGTCGAGTCCGATAATCGCGTTCATGGGCGTGCGGATCTCGTGGCTCATGTTGGAGAGAAACGCCGTCTTTGCCTTGCTTGCCTCTTCAGCCGCCCTTAGCGCCGTGCTGAGGGCTGCCGTATGCTCCATGTTGCGTCGCGTTTCTGCGTCAACGTCGCTAAAGCACATGCTTACGGCATGCACTATATGGTCGTCGCGATCTTCGGGCCTGCGCACGCCCGCAAAGCGGATCATTTCGTACGACTCTTTGTTGTCGTGTTTTGCCAGATACCTATAAGACACGACTCGCTCGGTCTCCAGGCCCTTGCGAATGTTTTTGGGATCCACAAACGCCATAAACTCGTCTATGTATTCCTCGCAGACGTACTTTTTTCCGTACTCCATGCACGTTTGCTCAAAGTCAAAGTGCTCGCCCACGCCAAGGCCGTCCGAGGTCTCGGTGTGCTTTTGATAACAAACGCCGTCGTTGGTATCGAGCACCACATAGTAGACGCCACGATAGTCCGCGGCCAATGCCGTTATCATTTTGTCGCGCTCGGCGCGTTGGTCCTCTTGTTCCAGGTGCTCCTCGGTTATGTCCGATATAAACACGTAGTACACGCCGCCATACTTGCTGGATTCCGTGTAGTTGCCATAGTCGTCCACCCAACGAATCTCGCCGTCCTTTCGAACAATGCGGTACTCAACGTGATCCAGACTCTCCTTGCTGGTCCCTATTTGTTCGGCGATGGATTTGGTTACGGCGTAATAGTCGTCGGGGTGCAGCATCCCCTTAAAGGTAAAGCCGGTAAGCGCCTTAAAGTCGTCGATGTCGCTGCAGCCAAATATATCGATTAGCGCCTGGTTGGCATACAAGAGCTCTCCGGGCTCGGAGGCCTTGTATACAAAGAACCCGCCTGGCATGTGGCGACCAATGGCCTCCACAATGGGTGCTGTTTGTTCGTTGAGCGTAAACTGCCATCCAAATGCGTTTGAATTGTTCGTTTCCATTTTGGCACCTTCTTTGTAATGCGCTTCGAAGCCTGCTGTAGCGGATGCATCGCACGTTGCGATTAGGGCTCAATGAGACTTTGGAGCGTCTCAAACAGCGTGTCGGGCTCTACGGGTTTGGAGAGGTGCGCGTTGAGTCCCGCCTGGAGGCTGCGCTGCACGTCCTCGTCAAAGGCATTGGCGGTAAGCGCGATTATGGGAATGGTCTTTGCATCCTCGTGGTCGGAGGCGCGTATGGCCCTCGTAGCCTCCAAACCGTCCATCTCGGGCATGCGCATATCCATAAGGATGGCGTCGTAGTATCCGGCAGGATGCTCGAGGTACTTGTCTACGGCAATGCGGCCGTTTTCGGCAACCTCCACATCCACCTCGCGCATTCCCAGCACCATAACCATAATCTCTGCGTTTATCACCATGTCCTCTGCAAGGAGCACGCGACGGCCCTTAAGCTCGGCAAGGCCAGGTGTGAGGGCGCGGCCCTTGCGCTTAAAGACCTCCTGGAACTCGTCCATTACGCTTCCCGCAAACAAGGGCTTGGGCACAAAGGTGTCCACTCCGGCGCCTTGCGCCTCGTCCACAATGTCGTCCCAGTTGTACGCCGTTAGGATAATAATGGGCATGTCGTAGCCTACCACGGAGCGAATCTTGCGCACCGTTTCCACGCCGTCCATCTCTGGCATCTTCCAGTCCACAATAAGGAGGTCGTAGTCCTCCCTGCGCGCATGGCGGGTCTTTACCATCTCAAACCCCTCGCTGCCCGAGGAGGCGGTCTCGCACCCAATGCCCACCTGGTTGAGCACAATCTTGGCGTGCTCCAGCTCTATTTGGTCGTCGTCTATAACAAGGACGTTAAGGCTGCCGGGGTCTATTTCTCCGTCCATTGTCTCGCCGGCTTTGTGGTCGGATTCGCCAAGCGTTACGGTTGCTGTAAAGGTCGTTCCCTCGCCCTTTTTGCTCTCTACGTCAATGTGACCGTTCATGAGCTCTACGATGCTCTTGGTAATGGGCAGGCCGAGCCCCGTGCTGCCGTAGCGGCTGGTGGACGACGAGTCCTCCTGGCTAAACGCATCAAAGATGTGGGGCAAAAACTCCTCGCTCATGCCAATGCCCGTGTCGGAAACTATAAACTCCAGCGTTACCTTTCCCTTGTAGCGCCTGGTCTCCTTTATAAGGAAGGTTACGGATCCGCCCCGCGGGGTAAACTTAACCGCGTTTCCAAGGATGTTGATCATTACCTGCTTGAGCTTCATGCCGTCGCCAACAAAGTAGTCGTCCACTTTGCCAATGGTGCGGCAGTCGTAGTCCAGTCCCTTTTCGGCGCACTGTCCGCTAATAATCGTGTTTACCTGTTCGAGGTTCTTGGCAAACGAGAACTCCTCGTCCTTTAGGATCATCCTTCCGGACTCAATGCGGCTCATGTCCAGAATGTCGTTAATTATGCCAAGCAAATGCTGTGCCGATGCCCCGGTCTTAAGTAGGTACTCCTGCAGCTTCTCGGGCACGTCGGGCTCGTTGAGCGCAATGTTGTTTAGGCCTATTATGGCGTTCATGGGCGTGCGGATCTCGTGGCTCATGTTGGAGAGAAACGCCGTCTTTGCCTTGCTTGCCTGCTCTGCCACTTCTAGGGCGTCGCTTAGGGCCTGCTGCTGGACAAGGTCCTTGCGGGTTTCGGCGTCTACGTCGGCAAAGCATGCGCCAACGTTGCGTATCTCCTGGTCGTCGCGCTCGTCGTCGCGGCGGACCGTGGCAAAGCGCACCGCCTCGTAGGACTCCTTGCCGCCAATGTTTACCATGTAGCGGAAGGAGATTACGCGGCTCTCGCTAAGTCCCTCGCGAATGGCGTCGGGCTGCACAAAGCTAAGGAACTCCTCGCGATACGGCTCCAGGACGTACTGGTTGCCATAGGCCGTCATTGTTTGGAGGTACTCAAACTCGTCGCCGGCCTTAAGCCCGTCGAGGTCGGTGCGGGCCTGGTAGCATATGCCGGAGTTTTGGTCGAGTTGCAAATAGTAGACGCTGCGATAGTCGGAGGCCAGGGATGAGAGCATTTTTTCCTGCTGTTCCTGCTCCGCCTTTTGTTCCAAAAGTTGCTCTTGCAGGGCAAGGCGCTGCTCCATCTCCTGGTGCTTTGCCTTGTTTGCCGCCTCGGAAGCTTCCTTTTCAATCGTGAGCTGCGTGTTCTTTCGCATCTGCGCAATAACAAAGAAGAACACGGCGCCCAGAACGAGGGCGGCCAGGATGGATTGGACCAGACTCCTAAATATTATGCCGTCGGAAAGCGAGCTAATCCTTTCGCTTATTACGCTCTCTCGAATGAGGTAGGTAAGGAGCCAGTCCGTGTCCTCTATGGGAACATAGCTCAGCGTCTCCTGAATACCGTTGTAGGTAAAGGAGGCCCTGCCCTGCCTTCCCTCTTTAAAGTCTGCGACCACCTGCTCGTAGGAGCTGCCTTGCGCAAAGTCGGCATGCGACAAGGCCTCCAGCAGGTTGTCCTCCACGGCAAGTCCGCCAAGCACGGTGTTGCTCAGCGCTATGCCGTCGCTGGTGTAAATGTTGCAGAAGGTGGCCTCGGAGTCCTGGGAAGTCATGGACACGCCCTCCAGCATTACGTCCATGTCTATTTCCACAAAGGCAGAGACTATCTGCTTGCCTTGGAACATTACGCCCTTTACGGGTGCCACCACGGTTACGACCTTGTTTGGGTCGCTGGGGTTCTTTACAAAGATCCGTGGTTCCGTAGCTGCGGCATACTCAAGGTGCTGCTGACCCGGGTCTATTTGCGCTTCCTGCGAGGCGTACACGGTGCCGTCTTCGGTTACGACCGCAAAGCACTTGCGGTTAAACAGCGACTTCATCTGGGTTAGGTAGGCCTCAAGACTCGCCTGGTCGCTTAGGTCCTCGGGAGCCATGAGGTCAATGGCAATATTAATAATATCTATGTTGCCCTTAAGGTTGTTTTCCACAACCTGCTCTCGACGTCCGGCAAGCTCGTCGAGGTACAGGCTGCTTACGGACCTAACGGCGTCGTTGGCATCCCTCTGCGCGGTGCGCCCCGTCCAAAGAGTCCCAAAAACCAAGATGGCAACAATAACAATCCCGCCGAATATTACAATTGGAATCGCTTGGTTGCGCCTACCACTTTCCCGTTCCATGGAGCACCCTTCCCATATGCGATAACGACCAGGGGCGTTGTTTGGTTACAGGGCCCTGCCCCTAAACAATGGTTAAAACCTTCCACCGCCATGGACAAGCGCCGTGCTCAAACAGTCCTCGCGCGGCTGCTTTCCATGGTGCCTCGCGGTTTTGACCATTGTTTAGGTGCAGGCTACAGAGCGAGGAATTCCTCTCGCTTTGCTGCAATTTGGCTGAGCAGTACGGAGTAGTCTGTGTCGGTCCTGCCGCGCAGCAGCTCGGTTATCTCGTTTACGGGCTCGTACAGCGGGGTGAGCGACAAGTTGCCCAGGACGCCCTTTAGGGAGTGAGCCGCCTCAAACGCTGCGTCCAGATCCCCCGCGGCAATGGACTCCTCCAGTACGTCGAACTTCTTTTCTTGCTTTACCGAATTCACGAGCTTGAGGTAAAACGCCTCGTTGTCCATGCAGCGCGCCATTCCAGTATCTACGTCTGCCCCAAAAGCCCTTAGATCGTCAGGTGTCATTGTGTGCTCCTTACTCTGTTGCTTTTGCCTGCTTGTTTCTTTCTTCGAGGAACCGCTCGAATTCTGTTGCCGGAACCGGGCGCGAGAAGTAGTATCCCTGCACAAGGTCGCAGCCCATCTTGCGCAGTGCCTCCATTTGCTCCTCTGTTTCCACGCCTTCGGCAACCGTTGGTACCGAAAGATAGTCGGCAATGTCGATTATTATCTCGAGCATCTTGGTGTCGCCGCCCGTGGCAAAGGCGCCGCGTATAAACTGCATATCCAGTTTAAGCGCATCTATGGGCAGCTCCGAAATCATGTTGAGCGACGAATAGCCCGTGCCAAAGTCGTCCATCTCCACCTTAAAGCCCAGCTTACGCAGGTTGCTTACGGTGTCTATTATCTGCTTGGAATCCCGCGTGTAGGCAGATTCGGTAATCTCGAGCAAAAGATCGCTTGTGCTCAGGCCGTTTTGGGCCAGGATCCCCAGCAGGATGTCGGTTAGATGCGGGTCGTACATGTCTATGCGCGACACGTTAATCGAAACCGGGGTTACGTAGTCAAAGCGATCCTTCCAGGCGCGAATCTGGGCGGCCGTCTGGCCCCACACATACACGTCGAGTTGTTGGATGAGCCCGTTTTCCTCAAAGAGGGGCACAAAGACGCCGGGAGACACCAAACCGAGCGACGGGTGCTGCCAGCGTACGAGCGCCTCGGCGCTCACCAGCGTGGGAACCGCCGACTGGATTTCGAACTTGGGCTGATAATACACACAGAACTGCTGCTCCTTAATGGCAATGTCGAAGTCTGCCACCAGCTGCTCGGAATACATCTCCTTGTCGCGCAAGGCGCTGTCGTATACCCCGATTCGCTTGGTAAAGCTTCCGCGCACCGTGTCGGCAGCCATCTGGGCGTGGTCAAAGCGCCTTTCGATCTCAATCGTTTTGTCTACGTTTTCGTATATGCCCATGCGCAGCCATGCACGGGTTCCGTTTGACTCTTCCTCGGTAAAGCTAACCGAGGCTTTGTCCAGAATCTCCTCGTAGTCAAGCCCATGGGGACAATACGCCATAAACGTGTCTGCCTCGCGGCGACACACGATGCCTCCCGCCTTGCCCACCACAGACAAAAGCCCCTTGCCAACGCGCCGGAGCACGTCGTCGCAATACTTTGCGCCAAAGCGCTCGTTCATAAAGTGGAAGCGGTTAATGTCCACCACGATGGCATCCATTGCCATGTCTTTGTGATGCTGGTCAAACTGCTCGGCGTAGCTGTAAAAGTACTCGCGGTTGTAGAGACCGGTAAGCTCGTCTCGTTCTGTGGAGCTAATAATAAGGCGGTCTTCGTGGAGCTCGATTGCCCGCTGTATGCGTGCCAAGATTACGTCTGGCTGCGGGTATGGCTTGGTAATAAAGTCGTATGCACCAATTTGCAGGCTCTCGACCTCGGCGTTTTGGTTTGCGGTAATTACGATAACGGGAATGTTGGATAGCTCGGAATCGGACTGCAACACTTGCAGTGCCTCCAAGCCGCTCATAACGGGCATTATGAGGTCCAACAGTATGAGCGAGAGCACGTCCTTGCACTTGCGCGCCTCCTGCAGGACCTCCTCGCCGTTTGTGGCAAATACCAGCTCGTAATCGTCTTGCAGAACAACGCGCATCATCTCGCGGTTAATAAGCTCGTCGTCGGCGACCAGCAGCAATCGCTTGCCGTTTTCGGAATGAAACTTCTCGTGACTCTTAAGCATGCTCTGTGCGCCCTTCACGTTTGACCCTTGTTTTTGCACCCTACCATTGTAAGCCGAACGGGACCGTAAGGGACCACAAATAGGAAACGATGTCGGTGGTAATTTGTTAGAGGTACAGGGAGAAAGGTGCTGGACGCTGTGGGTCGGTCGAGAGGAGTGGCGGTGCGGAGGATGTCGTGCTCAGACCTATCAAGGGGGAGTACCTTGATAGTGACCAATCAAGACCTGCCCCTAAACAATGGCCAAAACCTCCCGGCGCCATGGACAAGCGCCGTGCTCAAACAGTCCTCACTTCGTTGCGGAACTGCGCGCGGCTGCTTTCCATGGTGCCTCGCGGTTTTGGCCATTGTTTAGGGGTCAATCAAGAGGGGTACTCCCCCTTGATAGGTTAGTGTTTTGGCCTTTGTTTAGGTGCGCCCCGAAATGTACCCCGCCCTACACAACCACCGCAAGCACAAGAAAGCCGGCCCCCAGGAGCATCATTGCAATACCTGCCCTGCGGCTTTGTCGACGGTAGGTGTTCTCGTCGTCAAAGCGCGGGTAGCTAAAGCGGCTGTCCCTCTTTAACTGACGAGCTGTTTGGAAGCTCGTCTTGGGCATGTAGTTACCCGTAAGAAGAAGCATTACGCCAAGGAGCAGGCAAACCGCCTTGCCAATAAAGCTCGTGTCTCCCAGACCGGCCCGTATGGTTAGTGCGTAGAGCACAACGGTAAGGACGGGAACAAACCAGTAAAGAACAATTACAGCCCGTGGCCGCTTTTCTCCCTTGGCAATCGCGCGTTCGGAGGTTGCGATTCCTATGGCGTCTATTGCGGCCATTAAAACGGGCAGCCCAAAGACGGCAAACCATTTGGGAGCCCAGCCGTTTGGCGTTCCGTCGAAGTCAAAGTGAATGGGCATGGGGTCGGGAAGTCGCTGGTACAAAGCTATGCCCAGGAGCATGGGGGAGAGGCAGGCAAGGACGCTTGAAATAAGTATGCGCTTAGATTGGCTAGTCATCGGATTCTCCTTTTAGACTCATTACCCAAGCAAGAACGTCTTCGAATACAGAGACGTTAAGCTCGTAGTTAATAAAGGTTCCCTTGCGATGCTCGAGCACGAGACCGGCCTTCTTAAGCGTGGACAAGTGGTGCGACGTGGTGGATGGGGAAACTCCCAAACGCTGGGCAATCTCGCCGGCAGGCAGGCTGCCGTCACGCAGCATCTCCAGTACGGCGCGCCGATTGGGGTCGGACACGGCCTTGAGCGTTTCTGTTAGCCCCATGATCACCTCCCTATTTCGATATATGTCGAAATATAGTATACCCAACGACATCCTCTCGATGCCATATATTTCGATTAACGTCAAAATAATACATACCTTCTGGCAACGAGGCCGAGTGAGCAAGATACGAGGAGGTGGCTAGCCGCTTCTGTTCTAACTAGCGACGCGCTATAATCGCTTGGAATCAAATTGGGGAAAGGGCCAAACATGGAATTAAGCGAGTTCGTAACCAAGGCAATGAGCGACGCCGACTTTATGCTGGAGGTTTTTAAGCAGATTCCCGACGATATGTTGAGCAAAGACGGCTCCGTTCCCATTGGGGAAGAAGAGAGGGGCCAGATGGGCAGGGTCTTTGGCAGGTACTGCTGGCCAGGCGCGCAGGCCATGGGCTGCACCTTTACCGCAGACGAGCTTGCTGCAGAGTGCGACCGGCAGTACAACGCCCTTAGGGGATTTCGCAAGGCGAGGTTTGGCGTGCGGGCGTTTAAGATGCTTGGCATGGCCAAGCCCGCGCTAAGAAAGTAGACAGAGCTCGATCCTCACGCACAGACGGTGTGCCTTACGGGGATACTCCCCATCGGGTACATCGCGGATGGTCTCCTCATAATGAGAAGGGCTTCTTGCGATGTACCCGTAGGGGAGTATCCCCGTAAGGCACACCACTACGCCGTTTGCCCTGCTAACTAGCGCGATGGTAATGGCCGCTATTCTGGGCTGCTATCGCGCATGGTACTCTTGGATGAGGGTATTGGTTAGAGAGGGGAGAGCTGCATGAGCAAGATAGTCGTAATTGGTGCCAACCACGCTGGTACGGCAACGATAAACACCATTCTGGACAACTACGAGGGCAACGAGGTGGTTGCCTTTGATGGCAACTCAAATATCAGCTTCCTGGGGTGCGGCATGGCCCTATGGATTGGCAACCAGATTAGCGGGCCGGACGGGCTGTTCTACCAAACAAAAGAGCAGTTTGAACAAAAGGGCGCTACCGTGCACATGGAGTGCCCGGTGGAGCGCGTGGACTTTGACGCAAAGGTCGTCTATGCCAAGGACAAGGACGGCATCGAGTATGCAGAGCCCTACGACAAGCTGGTCCTGGCTACTGGCTCACTGCCCATAATTCCTAAGTTCGAGGGTGGGGACCTGGAAAACATACAGCAGGTCAAGCTTTTCCAAAACGCGCAGGAAGTGGTAAACAAGCTCAAGGATTCCAGCATTAAGACCGTGGCCGTTGTGGGCGCGGGATACATTGGCGTGGAGCTTGCCGAGGCCTTCCAGCGCAACGGGCGCCACACGCTGCTTGTGGACATGGCCCCCACATGTATGGCAAACAACTTTGACCCCGAGTTCTGCGATCGCATGGCCAAAAACCTTGCCGACAACGGGATTGAGTGCCACTTTGGAGAGGGCGTGGACCACTTTGAGGGCACGGACGGCAAGGTAAGCAAGATCGTGACGAACAAGGGCGCCTACGACGTAGACATGGTGTGCGTGTGCATTGGCTTTAAGCCCAACAATGCGCTGGTGGCCCAAAGCGGCATGGAGCTCTTTGCAAACGGCGCCATTGTGGTGGACCGTCATCAGCAAACGAGCATACCCGACGTATACGCCGTCGGCGACTGCGCGACCATATTCAACAACGGCCTGGATGGCGCGCCCGGATACATTGCGCTGGCGTCTAACGCCGTGCGCTCTGGTATTGTTGCTGGCCACAACATCTGCGGCACGGACATCCAGACTCCTGGCGTGCAGGGGTCTTCGGGCATCTGCATCTTTGACCTCAAGATGGTCTCCACGGGACTCACCGAGTCTGCCGCAAAGCGCGCGGGCGTGGAGGTGCTTACCACTACGGTTACCGATTGCCAAAAGGCGCCGTTCATCGAGCACGACAACCCCGACACCACCATAAAGATCGTATACGACAAGGCCACGCGCGCGATTCTGGGCGCTCAGCTTGCGTCTACGTACGACATGAGCGGCAACATAAACATGTTTAGCCTTGCCGTTGCCAAGAAGGTAACCATAGACGAGCTCGCCCTTTTGGACATCTTCTTCCTGCCGCACTTCAACGCGCCGTATAACTACATGACGGTTGCCGCCCTGCAGGCAGAGTAGGGGGTAGGTCGAGGACCAACAGTGCTGTGCTCATCGGGGATATTCCCTTACGGGTACATCGCGGATGGTTTTCCCATTAGGGAACGGGCAACTCGCGATGTACCCGATGGGGAGTATCCCCGATGAGCACAGCCCCGCCACTATATGAATGATTACAGGAACCACTTGTCGGTAATGGTGGGGGTATCGTAGCCCCAGTCCTCCTCAACGGCATGGGTGGTGCATATAAAGCCGTTCTTGTGCAGCACCCGCGCCGAGGCGGCGTTTTCTACCATGGTGCTCGCGGTAATAAGCTCAATGTTGGTCTTGTCGTAAAGGTAGCTCACCATAAGGCTTACGGCTTGGCTCGCAATGCCGTGGCCCCAGCAGCGCTCCAACAGCCGGTAGCCAATGCTTATCTTGTTAAGCTCCTCGCGCAGGCCGTAGCATTCTGCCAGTCCGCAAAACGTGCCGCCTTGCTTGGAACGAACGCAGAGTAAGAGCGACTCCTTGTTGGTAAAGAGGTCGCCGTACAAAAGGTCTATGGTCTCGTGCACGTTTTCGCGCTGCTTCTCAAACAGGAATGTGGGCAGGTAACGGTACACCTTCTTGCTGTTTACCAGTTCCTGCAGCCCAGGTGCGTCGCTTTGCACGATTTTGTTAAGCATTATGCTCTTGCCCTCTATGCAGGGAATCTCGTCGAAGAGTCGCACCATACAAAGCTCCTTCCATGTTGCGACTTGTCGCTTAACAGAACATTGGTAAGCCTACTCCAAATACGCCGCGCAATACAGCGCAAAGCGCCGTCTGCCAAAACATAATTGCCCGCGGCTCATCGTATTTCAGTTAGTTACAATGTCTTCATCTGTGTGGGAGGTTGCTTATGAAGTTTAAAGACTTTGCTATGCGCATGTGCGCGACGTTTGCCGTATTCGTACTCGTTTTTGGGATGCTGGCACCTGCTGGCGCAGAGGAGATGACATCGCAGCAAGGGAGTGCGGGTAACGCCTCCAAGGTGGTGTTAGACCAGCAGGAAAGCTCTAGCAACGGCTCGGCGGCCTCGACGTCAGACGTGCAGAAGCCTCAAGAGAGCGCTTCGGCTTCGACAAACTCCTCAAGTAAGCAAGACGAAGTTGGCAAGCAGGACGGCGCAAACAAGCAAGACGATGCAAACAAGTACGACGAGCTTCTAACAACTTCGGAAGACGCGACCGCCATGCAGAGCGAGGATGCCAAAGCGGAGACCTTGGGCGAAGGGGCGACCGAGACCCTAACTGAAGGCCAGGACGCGGCGCAAGGGGTTGCGGCAGAGGCCACGTCTGGCTCAGTCATTTCCTGCCAGGCCCATGTTCAGCGCAAGGGCTGGATGCCGGTTGTGGGCAACGGCGCCACTTGCGGTACCACGGGTCTCTCGCTGCGCCTCGAGGCGGTGCGCATTAACGCGCCAAGCATTAACGCAACGGTTGTGGCGCAGGCTCATGTTCAGCGCAAGGGCTGGATGGGTGCCGTAAAAAATGGCAACGTGTGCGGCACGGTGGGTTCGTCTTTGCGCATGGAGGCAATAAAGCTGTGGCTCGAGGGCCCAGACGCCCAGAAGTATGACATAGAGTATCGCGCCCACGTGCAGTCCATAGGGTGGATGCCCTGGACTCGGAACGGATATGTGGCTGACACCACCGGCAGGGCGCTTCGCATGGAGGCGCTGGAAATACGCCTGGTCCAAAAGCCGGCCATTCGCGTGTCGTACGAAGCCCATGTGCAGCGCATTGGCTGGCAGGGCGAGCGAGATGGCAGCACGGTTGCGGGAACCTCCGGACAAGGGCTTCGCATGGAGGCGCTCAAGATGCGCGTGGACAACAACGAGGGCCTAACGGGCAACATAGTGTACCAAACCCACGTACAGCGGCAGGGCTGGCAGTCCAAGGTTAGCAATGGAGCCATGGCTGGTACCGAGGGAAAGTCCCTGCGCATGGAGGCCATCTGCATATGGCTTACCGATCAGCTGGAACAGCGTTATGACATATGGTATAGAACGCATATACAAAAAGCTGGGTGGACGCAGTGGGCATGCAACGGACAAAAGAGCGGTTCCGAAGGCATGGCGTTTCGTATGGAGGCCATTCAGGTATGTATCCTGCCCAAGGGCTCGGGGGGTCCTTCCAACAGCGACGCTGGTATAGGCACCAAGTTTGTGCAAATGGGCTCGGTTGCGTACTCGTCCTATGTGCAAGGAGAAGGCTGGCATTCATTTGTTAAAGACGGCAGCACCTCGGGAACAACAGGTAGGCAGCTTAGGATGGAGGGCATCAGGATGAGGCTCTCTGCAAACGGCCTTAACAATGCCATTCAGTATCGCTCGCACATGCAAGGTGTGGGCTGGCAGGGCTGGAAATCCGCCGAGGATGCTTCGGGCCTGCCCGGCCAGGGAAAGAGGCTCGAGGCCGTACGCATTAGCCTTACGGGTGGTGCGGCAAAGGTTTACGACGTATGGTATCGTGTGCACGTTGCCAAGCTTGGATGGATGGGATGGGCATGCAACGGCGCGTCGGCAGGAACCGAGTCGCTGGGCTTGCGGGCCGAGGCGGTGCAGGTGCGAATCGTACGCAAGGGTGACCCAGCTCCCGGAAGCACGAGCCGTCCCTTTACCAATGTGCTCAAGCGCTCCCACAGGATTCTAATTGGAGATTCGCGCACTCTGGGAATGTATCTCTCGCTCTACGGCGACGTGGGCAACGATCTGCTTGCCTCCGACGCAAAGGGAAATATTTGGTCGGCAAAAGGCGGCGCAGGATACAGTTGGATGGTATCTACCGGCGTGCCGCGCATAGAGAGCCGCATAGGATCGGACACGGCGGTCGTTATTCTTATGGGAATTAACGGCTACTTGACCAACCAAGAACGCAACCAGTACCTCTCGTACATTAATGGTAAGGCGGCGGGATGGGTGGCCCGAGGCGCGAGCGTGTACTACGCGGCGGTTTGTCCTGTGGGCACGCATCCGGGAGACGGCGTAAGTGGCCCCGATTCCAATACCGGCAACATATCGGCGTGGAACAACGGCATGCGTGCGGGGTTGTCGTCCAACGTCTCGTATCTGGACACCTACGGCGCCATAATAAACAACTACCGTTCGTCCGACGGTGTTCACTACGACACGGGCACGTATTTGCGCCTGTACTCCTACATCGAGGCCAACGCGCTGTAGGCCGCTTGGCAACCCAAGGGTTGGTTGCAGCGAAGGGGCGCCTCTAACCAGAGGTCAAAACCTTTCGACGCCATGGACAAGCGCCGTGCTCAGACAGTCCTCGCGAAGACTGCACACGCGGTCGCTCCGCTCCTCGCGCGAGTTGGGTGCCCCTAACCTCTTTGGTTGCCCCTCGCTGCGAAGACTGCACACGCGGTCGCTCCGCAATTGGAGCACGACGTTTTTTCGCAAATACGTTGCTCCAACGTCTACAATGGACGCCAGTCAAAAAGGCAGGAGGCAAACGATGCAGTCTACACTGGTGCTTGAGGGCGGGGGATACCGGAGCGTTTTTACGGCCGGGGTCCTGGACGTGCTTATGGAGCACGGTATTTACGACTTTGCGAGCGTGTGGGGCGTATCGGCAGGGGCGCTTAGCGCGGCGAGTTTTGTCTCTAAACAAATTGGGCGAACCATTAGGATTATGCTGGCGTTTAGAGACGACCGACGGCTCATGTCGTTTTACTCGCTTGCTACAACGGGAAACCTTACTGGCGGAGAGTTTTTGTACCACACCGTGCAGGACGAGCTGGACCCGTGCGACATCGAGACCTTTAACAACAGCAAGACTCGCATGTTTGCGGTTGCGAGCGACGTGGTATTTGGTGCTCCGAGATACCTTGAGGTAAAGCATTTGCCCGAGGACGTGGAAAAGATCCGTGCCTCATCGTCGCTGCCTTTGGTATCTAACATGGTGGACATCGATGGTCACCGCTATTTAGACGGTGGTACTACCGACTCCGTGCCGGTGGAGGCTGCGTTGGGCCTTAACGAAGACATAGGCCTAGAGGACTACGAGCCGGCCAACAAGGCGGTTGTTGTGCTCACGCAGCACCGGGAGTATGTAAAAGGAAACTCGCTCGAGCGCATGGCGCGCATGAGCAGGAGATACGACGAATACCCCCTGTTTTTGGAGGCGCTTGCCACGCGCGCAGACCGCTACATGGCACAGCGCGAGCGCATATGGGAGCTGGAGCGGGAGGGCCGCATACTCGTAATCGCGCCGCCCGAACCAGTTACGGTGGCCACAAACGAGCATGCAGGTGAGCCTCTGCTGAGCCTCTACATTTCTGGTAGGCGCGAAGCGGAGCGCTTAATAGGAAAAATCCAAGATTTTCTTGCATAGTCGCAGCATCTTTGCTAGCGAGTGAAGTATACTTTGTAAGCTTCTTTTGCAGAGCCCCGTAATCTCTGGCAAAAAATAAAAGCAACGGCAGTCAGTCCAGGGGCTGTCGAACAACGTTCGTATGGAGGAGTCAAGTGAACAAGTCGACTCATTACGCCAAGCCGGGCGAAGTGGAGCGCAAGTGGGTGCTTCTCGACGCCGATGGCGCGACGCTTGGTCGTCTGGCAACCCAGGCGGCAACCATTCTGCGCGGCAAGAACAAGCCGCAGTACACGCCTCACACCGACACGGGCGACTTTGTCATTATTATTAATGCCAACAAAGTTAAGCTCACGGGCAACAAGGCAGAGCACAAGTCCTACTGGCGCTACTCCGGCTGGCTCGGCGGCCTTAAGACCGAGTCCTTTAAGGAGGCCATGGAAAAGCACCCCGAGCGCGTTGTGGAGCACGCCGTTAAGGGCATGCTTCCCCACACCACGCTTGGTCGCAAGCAGGGCATGAAGCTCAAGGTGTATGCAGGTGCCGAGCATCCGCATGCAGCACAGAATCCCGTTAAGATTGAAGTGGAGGCGTAACACATGGCAAACGACACCGTAGTTTACATGGGTACCGGCCGCCGCAAGGAGGCTGTTGCGCGCGTGCGCCTCGTTCCTGGCACCGGCAAGGTTACCGTTAACGGCCGCGACGCTGCCGAGTACTTTGGTCGTCAGCAGCTCGTCGACAACGCTCTGGCACCCTTCCGTGTTACCGACACGGTAGACCGCTTTGACGTACTGGCCAACTGCAAGGGCGGCGGCATTACCGGACAGTCCGGCGCACTGCGCCTGGGCATCTCCCGTGCCCTGCTTGAGGCTGGCGAGTATCGTGCCGAGCTCAAGAAGGCTGGCTTCCTTACGCGTGACGCACGTGCAGTGGAGCGCAAGAAGTACGGTCTTAAGAAGGCCCGCAAGCGTCCGCAGTTCTCCAAGCGCTAAATCGGCGACCAAAAGAGCGAATGGCAAATGCCCTGCCGCGGTTTGTTCAATCCGCGGCAGGGCATTTTTTTCTTTGGGGCTCGAGCGCGTTGCGAGTGGGTGCCGTAAGGGGAGTATCCCCTGCGGGTGCATCGCGGATGAGCCTCCTCGTAAGGGGGCGGCCTGTTCGCGATGTACCCGATGGGGATACTCCCCTTACGGCACCCCAAGCTGATACATGTGATTTCGCAAATTCTCGCGACATTTTTGCGTCACTACTCGTGTTGTATAGTAGATACGAGCGTTGTGAGGAAAGGCGGACTTCCATGAAGCATTCGTACTTGTCATTTGCCACCTGCACCCTTGCCCTTACGGCGGGACTTCTGTTTGGTTGCGGTACCCAAACGGCGGGAAGCGCTGCGTCGAGCGCCTCCACAGAGCCAGCGGCCAGCACCCAGAGCACCTCTCAGTCGTCTTCGGCGGCGCCCCAGCCAAGCAGCGACCCCACATTTGACGCAGAGTCCATTGCCAAGGCCTTGTCGAGGCCAGGGCAAAACTCGATTCTTATGCTGGACGACAATACCAAGGCACTGGTACGGAGCCTGGAGGCGGGCAAACTTCCCACGAGCTGCCAAGTGCTCTACGACCAGATGGGCGCGCTTCCCTCTGTGGAAGTTACCGATCAGGAGACCATAGCGGAGATCGTTGGATTGGTAGGCCAGGTTAGCGTGGCGGGACCAAGTAACGTTGGCATAACAGACAATTACCACGGCGTGTGGTTTGAGTTGGAGGACGGCACCAAAACAAGCTTTAACTTCGAAGGGGTTGGCAACCTTGTTCGTAAAGACGGCAACCTTTTTGTGGAGGGCGACGGCCCGCTCTGGCTGCGCGTGCGCGAGCTGCAAGGTTCGCAGGACAAGAACGTGCAAACCCATGCGGTAGCCGTGCTCGCGGGCAAGGACGCGGTTGCAAGTTGTCCCGAGGCGGCACAAGAGGGCGAAGTGGTGCGCATTACCACAAACGAGGTGCTGGACGTAATGCTTAAGGTGTGTGTTCCGGGTGTCGAGGTGCGCCAGGTTGATGGTATGACTTACGAGTTCACAATGCCCGACCATCAGGTGGCCGTGTACGTTACCACAGAGGACTATCCAGGCGGTGGCGCATAACCTCTCAAGGGGGAGTACCCCCCTTGAGAGGTTATCACGAGACTGCCCTATTTACGGGACAGCAGACCTCCGCTCCGCAAATGCTGTTAGAATTGTTTGGACGCGAGAGGAGCTTTAGATGAAGTACTTTGGTACCGACGGATTCCGCGGCCAGGCCAACGAGGGCCTTAACGTGGATCACGCATTTAAGATCGGTCGTTTTGTAGGCTGGTACTATGGCCTGCGCCAGGAGCGCAAGGCGCGCATTGTGCTGGGCAAAGACACGCGACGTTCGAGCTACATGTTTGAGTCGGCGCTCGTGGCTGGCCTGGTGGCAAGCGGGGCAGATGCCTACATGCTGCACGTAATACCCACACCCGGCGTGAGCTTCGAGGTTGTGGACGGCGACTTTGACTGCGGCATTATGATTACCGCAAGTCACAACCCGTACACCGACAACGGGATTAAGCTCGTAAACAACGAGGGCTACAAGATGGACGAGGATGTCCTGCAAAAGATTGAGGACTACATAGATGGCAAGATAGACGTGCCGCTGGCCACGGGTGACGCCATAGGTCAGACCGTGGACTACATGGTTGGTCGCAATCGCTACATTGCAAACCTCATTGCCAGCGCAAACTTTAGCCTGCAAGGCGTGCGCGTGGGCTTGGACTGCGCAAACGGCGCGGCGAGCTCGGTGGCAAAGCCGGTGTTCGACGCCCTGGGTGCCGATGTTCACGTTATAAACAACGCCCCCAACGGCTTTAACATTAACGTGCACTGCGGTTCCACTCACATCGAGAACCTGCAGACCTTTGTGGTGCGCAACAACCTGGACGTGGGCTTTGCCTTTGACGGCGACGCAGACAGGTGCCTTGCCGTAGACGAAAACGGCCACGTGGTGGACGGCGACCTTATTCTGTATGTTTGCGGACGCTACCTCCACAAGTACGGTCGTCTGGTAAAGGACACGGTGGTGCCCACCGTAATGAGCAACTTTGGTCTGTACAAGGCGTTCGACGAGCTGGGAATTAAGTACGAGGCCACCGATGTGGGCGACAAGTACGTTCACGCGTGCATGCGCAAGAACGGCTACATTCTGGGCGGCGAGCAGTCTGGCCATATTATTTTTGGCGAGATTGAGCAGACCGGCGACGGCATAATGACGGCGCTGCGCGTTATGGAGGCAGTGCGTGCCGAGCGCGAGACGCTCAGCGTGCTTACGAGGCCGGTAAAGCGCTATCCGCAGCGCCTCGACAACGTGGCCGTTAAAGACAAGAACGAGGCCATGGCATCGCCCGAGGTCCTGGCTGCAGAAAAGAAGGCACAGGACTTCCTTGGCAACAACGGCCGCTGCTTTGTGCGTGCCAGCGGCACCGAGGAACTCGTGCGCATTTTGTCCGAAGCGCCCGAGGCGGAACTGTGCAAGGAAGCCAACGACATCGTTCACGAAGCACTTAAGCCGTACCTGGCATAAGGTATGTCCCTAGGGTGGGGAGCATCCAACGCCATATAGTTAAGGGTCTGGGGGCGCCGTGCACATAGGGGATACTCCCAATGTCATTAACTTAAGCGGGTGGCATTCACGTCGGCAGATTGCCTAGGGCCAGGGGTCGGGACAGGTTCCCGGCCCCTTTCTCTCGTCCTCGGCGTAGTTGGCACTAACAGTGGATTTATGCTGGTATATACTATATAATGTAGTGGGAAAGTATAGTTGCCCATGGGACCATACGCAGGGAAAACGTGGTGGGAACTTGTTCGTGAAGGTACAGAGGAAGAGGTCCGCGGGCGGCACCGAGGCGCTCTACGCGTCGGTCGTGGAGAACAGGCGCATGGGCGGCAGGGTCGTGCAGCGGACCGTGGTGAACATCGGGCGGGTCACGCCGGACCAGGTCCCCTACCTCAGGGCGGCCTGGATGGACGAGGCGAGGAGGCCGAGGCTCGTCTGGGACTGACGGGAGGTGTCGGGCGTGGGCGTCTCGGGCCGCATAGGGCGCGACCTCGAGCTCATACGCGGCGAAGCCTTCGCGCGGTCCTGCAGGGCCCGGCCGGAATGCTTCACGCGCAGGCGCAAGATGCCGCACGACCTGCTGGTCGAGAGCGTCGTCGCGCGCAAGGGCAGGACGCTCTCGCTCGAGGTGCGGGAGCTCGCGAGGGAGGCGCACATGGCGGAGCCGATAAGCGTGCCGGGCTACCTGAAGGCCAGGCAGAAGCTGGAGCCCCAGGCCCTGCTCGAGCTCGCCCGCCACCACGCCGCCGGCGTCTACGCCGACGGGGACCACGCCACGTACAGGGGCATGGTCCTCGTGGCCATCGACGGCTCGACCGCCAACGTGCCCACCAACCCCGAGACGCTCGCGCGCTACGGGAGCTCGTCGGGCCACGGGCGCCAGCAGGCGACCATGGGCCTCTCCGCCGCCTTCGACGTCGTGAACCGGCAGCTGCTCAACCTGACCGTCAACAGGGCCGGCTTCGACGAGCGGGCGGAGGTCGCGGGGCACCTCGAGGCCGTGCTGCCCATGGTGGCCGGCGAGCGCGTCGCGCTGGTGCTCGACCGCGGCTACCCGTCGTTCCTGCTGATGGCGACCCTGGCCGACATGGGCGTCCCCTACGTGATGCGCTGCAAGCGGAACTTCATGAGCGCCGAGTTCGGGAGGTGCGAGGCGGCCGGCGGCGACCTCGAGATCGACCTCGAGCTCGCCCGCCGCAGGCCGCGGCGGGCGAGGGGGGCCGGCCCGGGCGTCCGGGCGTACCTGGCGGGGCACGTCCCCCTGCGCGTGCGCTGCGTGCTGGCCGACGTGGGCGGCGACGTCCCGGAGAGGCTGGTCACCACCATCGGCGCCGACGAGCTGACCGCGGAGGGGCTCGCCGAGGTGTACCACATGAGGTGGGGCGTGGAGACGTGCTTCCAGTTCATGAAGGACCGCCTGCAGATGGAGAACTTCACGGGCACCAGCCCCAGACTCATAGAGCAGGACGTGTACGCGACGGCCTACCTGGCCAACGTCGCCTTCGACCTCGCCAACGAGGCCGAGAGGGAGGCCGCCGGCGACATCGCGGCCCGCGGGTACAAGCACGCCATGGCCGTGAACAGGACGGTGGCGATAGGCGTGCTCAAGGACGAGCTGATGAGGATCGTCACCGCGGAGGACGACGCCGCGCGGGATGCGATGATGGCCGACATAGTGGCCGAGCTGGGGCGATGCCTCGTGCCCGTCCGACCGGCCCGCGCCTATGGACGCGACGGGCTGGGCCAGAACTACGCCAACGGCTACAGCAACACCCACAAGAGGGCCTTCTGAGCGGCCGCCCGGGAGGCGCGGGACGCGTCTCGCGACGCGGGCCGCCCGAGCAGTCGTGCTCGGGCGGCCCGTCTTAGGCGACCTGCCGACGTGAATGCCATCCGCTTAAGTTAATGACATTGGGGATACTCCCCATCGGGTACATCGCGAGCAGGGCTTACGTTGGAGGCCGGCTCATCCGCGATGTACCCGTAGGGGAATATCCCCTATGTGCACGGCGCTAACATAATGGCGGTGGGAGCATCCCCAAGCGGTGTCCCGTTTAAGACGCAGGTGCGGGCTCGGGCGTCGGTTCCGCCACGGGCTCCGCCACAGGCGCGGGCTCGGGCGATGGTTCCGCCACAGGCTCTGCCACTACGGGCTCCGGTGTCGGCTCGACCACAGACGCTGCCGCTGCGGGCTCTGGCGCTGGTTCGGCAGCGGGCGTCGGCTCGGGCTCTTCGTTTGCGTATGAGGGTGTGGCCTCCACGCTCTCTTCCGTTTTGGACTGCTCTTCTGCTGTGGTGGCATTGCTGGTCCCCGCGGCCTTTGCTGCCGCTTGGGTCTGCTGGGTCTGCTGCTGCGCGTTGGTCGTAACCTTGTTGGGGTCGCTCTTGCCTGCGCCGATGTTTGCCGTGTCGCTCTTTACGGTTGTCTCAACTGCGGTGTTGGATCCAATGATGTTCAGATACTCGGACTCGGCCTTCTTAGTGGAGCTAATCGGCGCATTGTACTCATCCTCGAAGTCAAAGAGAATCGACCCGTTGGGATGCAGGTTCTTAAAGTCGTTGTCCAGGCGCAGCATGTAGTTTAGATACTGTTCAACGAATTCGATCGAATACTTGTCGGCATGGAATATGTTCTGGTTGTCCAGGGTACCCTTTATAAACTGTGCCGCAAAGGAGTCGGTACTGGTATAAATTGGTTGGCCATTGTTCCTGGGCGACAAAATGGTAATGAGTTCGTCGAGGGTCCGTCCGTCGTGCAGGCCGTTGAGAATCGCGTTAAGGCCACCCCGAAGCATGCTCGCGTCCACGCTCGTAGCGTTGTTCTTCGTTTGGATTGCCGAGCTGCCGTAAACGTTGAAGGCGGCAAGGTCGCATAGGTAAAGCGTTGCCAAGTAGCCGGTTACATAGCGCGAGGCGGTGGTGTCCACGGGGTTTCCGTTTCCGTCCTTGGAAGCGTTGCTCATCTCTATGTCGAACCAGATGTTCGTTCCGTTGTTGTACTTGGCAAACAGATAGTTGTTAAGAATGGTCTGCGCGGTAAAGGTCTCGTTGAGCGCGCCCCTGCCATAGGCTCCGGTTTCGTCTTGCCCCCTTCGCAGCACTTGGAACAAGTCAAAGCGAAACTGGTATACGTTTTCCACTGCCGATGCGGTACCCTCCACAAACCACTTTGGATATCTAATCGCAAGATAGCGCGCGGCCAGTTCTTTGGACTTAAAGGCGCCGTCTGGATTGGTAACTATGTCGTTTAGGTTGGTGCCACCGGCCATGCCGGTTCGGTTGAAGTCGTGCATAAGGGCGTGGAAGAGCTCGTGAACAATGGTGTTTCCCAAGTTGACTATTGGGATGCCCTCTCGGACGAGCACGTATTTGCCCGTTTGCTGGTTGCGAACAAGATTTCCCTGGGAATCCTTCTGCAAGAGCGAATCCACGTCCACCGCAAGCATATAGCAGTATTTGAGCTCGCCGTCCCTTAAAAAGGCGTCGGCCGAGACGTAGGCCAGCGCATTTGTTAGCGTGTCGTGGTTGGGGTCGCCGTCCTTGTCTCCCTTTTTGTAGTAGACGTACATGCCAATCTGCTTTCCGATCTCGCCCCTTTTAGCGGCTTGGCCGAATGCCGGGAACCTTGACAGGAGGAGCTCTACGGCCTGAGGCTCCAGTCGCTCGCGAATAAGATCTATGAGCCACTCCAGGTCTTCGTCGGAAAGAACATCGCGTGCGGTCTTTGCGCAGTGGACCTCTACGAGCGTCTCGCCGCCAGAGGCAAAGAGGTATTCCTGCTCCGCAGGAGCGGGCTGGGCATCTGGGCTACTCGGGGTGTTCGGGCCGTTCTGGGCACCCGCCTCTGCGACAACGGCCTCGTCCTCCGCTGGCGCAGCGGTGCTTTTTGCACGCACGAAGAGGTCCCGGAGCGAGGCGGGCATGATGTAGGTGATGCCGGTCGAGGCATCGTAAACCGTTATGGTGTCTTGGGTACCAAACAGTGCGGTAAGGGAGTCGGAAAGGGTAACTGTAAAGCTGCTGGCGCCCAGCGAGTACTCCTGCGGCACGAAGAAGACCAGCACGGGCAAATAGGAGTGCCCGTCGTCGGCCTTGTTCTGGTCTATTTGCAGGTCGTCGCGCACCCACAGGACGGGAATGCTCCACGTGCGGTTTTCTGCGGTCGAAACAACGGCGTCGTTGTCGAGCGCAGCACCCGGCTTTGGCACTTCCACTTTATCGATAAAAATGTTGCTTACCTGCGTAGCCTCGGCGTGGTTTGCGTCGCTCTCGCTGACCTCTACCTTGCGCTGCGTTGCAAAGGCTGCCGAGGGCAAAACGAACTGCAGCGCGAGTAACGTGGAAAGAAAAAACGAAACTACCTTTCTAAACCTTGATTTACTCATAGCTGGCCTTTCTGTTCCAAATCTGTGCTATTTGATTATCTCACAGAAGGCGGGGCGTAAGAGCTTGTGGCCACAAATGCTTTGGTGCCATGGATCGACGCACGGCCCACTCCGCGGCACAGCTTTCTAACACAGGCCATTTGGCCATTTGTGGTGAGGAGACGTAGAAAGGGAATTGTTTTACCGTTCCCACGCAAACAATACGCTATACTAGGAAAGCTTGACCGTCGAGGTGGCAGGCGTCCTGCCCTGTGCCATGGCGGAGAAACCCTGTCCTGGTCGGTAACCAGGACCTATGTAAGGAGTCACATATGAAGCAAGGTATCCATCCCGAATACATGGAGTGCACGGTTCGCTGCTCCTGCGGCAACACGTGGACCACGCGCGCTACGGTTCCCAGCATGAGGCTGGACCTGTGCGACAAGTGCCACCCGTTCTACACCGGCACCCAGAAGCTCGTTGACACCGGTGGACGCGTACAGCGCTTTACCGACAAGTTCGGTGGCGCCGCAGCCGCACGTCTGGCAGCCGTTGCCGCACAGAAGGAAGAGCGCGCCAAGAAGGCCGCCGAGGCTCTTGCTGCCAAGAAGGCCGCTGCTGAGGCCAAGGCCGCTGCTAAGGCAAAACGTGCCGCCGAGTTTGCCAAGAAGGCAGCCGCAGAGGCCGCAAAGAAGGCCGCTGAGGCCAAGGCCGAGGCTCCTGCCGAGGAGGCAACCGAGGCTCCCGCCGAGTAGTACAAAGCGGAACCACAAATAGGGGACAGCCCCTTGGTTGTGATTTGCAAACCACAACCAAGGGGCTGTCCCCTATTTGTGGTTAGAGGGCTCGCAGCCCTAGACCAGCTTTAGATGTGGGTGATCGCTTTGATTCAGGCCGTCGTGGTTATATGTAACCGAGCACTCGTCCATTATCCTGCGCATGGCCTTTGAGTTTATGGCCATATCGCGCAGCGACTCCTTTTGGTCTGCGGGGGCAGGCCCTCCCATCATCTGTTCTAGCTCGTCGTCGCTTACGGTTATTCCCATCTTTCGGGCCCAGGCGCTAACGGCCGCCTCTTGTGCTGCGGTCTGGCGCGCCTGCTCGTCAAACATGGCGTCTACCTCGGCCCTGCTGGCGCCCGTTTGGGCTAGGACGAGGTCCAGAGTAACTCCTTGCTCGGCCAAGGTTGCCTCGAAGGTCTGCTCAATATCGCGCCTAAAATGAGCGATTTGATCTGCGATTACTTGCTGCTCCAGACGCTTTGCAAGCTCGCTTGCACAGGCGGCTGCTAGCTGGTTTTCTACCATTTCCTGGTTTGCGGTCTCAAGCTCGTTGCGTATGGTGTTTCTTAGCTCGGCAGCACCATGGACGCCCTTAAACGTGTAGCATATCCAGGCGTCGTCGTTCATGCGCTCGGGGCCTCCGCCCTTTTGCGCAATGGAAAACGCCATTGCCTGTTCCACGTCCTCCTCGGTAAGGTCGTGGACGTTTACCTCTACGGCTACGGGATCGTATGAGGTAAGCGTGTAGTGTGGGTGTCCATCGATTACCAATGGCTCGGGTTTAAATACTTCCATGTTTGCTCCGATTTCTACTATCCTGCGCGTCTGAGCGTGTAGGTGTCTTCGAACTTGGCGGTTGTTTGGTGCGGGATAAACAAGAGTACCTTTTCTTCGTACGTGTGGGTACAAGTAACGTGCGCCAGCACAGCGGAGGGATCGTCGTTAGTGCCAAAACTCAACGTAAACGATATGTCTCCCTGCGGGCTGCCTGCGGTAGTGCATTCTACCGTAATGTTGTCTTCTGTTTGTCCGTCGCGTTTTGTTTGGATGGTGCCGGTAAAGGGAAAGCGTTCCACCAAGGTGTCGCCCTCAAAGGTGTTAGCTTCCGCTTCCAGTTTTTGGTGATAATGCGCGAGGACCGAAACCGTGCCCGACACCTTGGTGCGGCTGGCCGAAGGTTCCCCCACGGAGTCTATGGTAACCCGGAAGCCGTTGCCTTGCGCGCCATAGCACGTAGCGCCGTTGCTGCTAGACGAAACAAGCTCGCCGCTCCAAGTGCCGACTAGCGGGGTGTAGGAGCGTAATGCGGTGTTGCCGTCGGCCTGTGCGTTGCGCAGCACCCACGTTCCCGCCTCAAAGGCAAAGTGCGCCACCACGTTTCCCTCGTAAGCAAAGAAGCCGTTCTCCTTTGAGCAGCGAACCGTTACGTCATTTGTTGCGGCGTCCTTGTTGCCAGCCTCCTTAAATGCGTTGCCCACAATGGAAAACTGGCCGTCGGTATAGATATCCGCTAGCGACGCGCCGTTTTCCGTCTTTGCCGCGTTAAGAATAGCGGACATGTTGTCCAAGACCTTCTGCTCGTCCACCCCCGCACGTGCGGTAAAGGTGGTGTCGCGCTCGGCCAGCTCGCCAGTAACGGTCCACTCGCCCTCGTTGCGCACATAGAGCGCCTCCACGTTGCGCGCGGCACGAATCTTGCCGTCGTCGTAAATCGCCTCTGCGTCCACGCCGTAAGCTGCCGAGCCAACGCCCTCGCCGGCCTCCATGCCCTCGGGGGTCTTGGTTCCCTCACGCTTGGTAACGGCTACGCTGGACAACGGAATCTGCAGGTCGGGGCCATACACGCCGCCTGCGTACTCGTAGGTTGGCATAAGCTGGGCCAAGTCGTTTTCTATCTTTGTATAGGTGGGCGCATCCACAATGTTGAGTATCAGCCACACCGCTGCTAGCACCACAATAACGCCAAGGGCTAGCCCGATGCCCAGCATGCGCTGATGCGTGGACACAAACTTCGCAAAGCTATGGCGGCGTGGCGACGCATGCTCGTTGGTTTCGTCTTCCATCCTGCGTAGCTGAGGGTCCTCGCCCGCGGGTTCGTGCTCGGAGCCAAAGAACGGCTGCGGCTGCTCCGCCGTGTTCTCTGCCGTCTGCTCGGGGGAAGACAACGGCTCGGTATCGCTGGTTGCCACGCGCTCTTCGGGCGTGTTCTGAGTTGGAGCCGTGGGCTCCGGTTCGTTGGTTGGCAGTATTGAGCCGCACGCAGAGCAGCGCGTGGCAAGATCGGTGTTTTCGTGGTTGCAAACGGGACAACGCATTGCAGGTCCTTCCGTTGGTGCCGCCGAATCTAATGTACCCAAAAATGCGACGTGCCAAAGCGAGAGGAACCATAATTTGGAATGGTCTGATCTAAAAGACGAGAGATGCGCGCGGGGCGCGCGTTGGGGATACTCCCTACAGTTCCACAGTGCTCGTAGCTGTGACGGGCACGCCGGGAACTGTAGGGAATATCCCCTCAGTTCCACTAACTAAATGGCGGTGGGGGAACATCCGCAAGGAGCGCCCCATTCCGGGTTTTGTGTAACAAAAAGGCCGTCTCCCTGTTGTTGCGTGCTCAAGCGTTATTTAAGAACAAATTTGGGTATGCTTGGTAAACGCCGTTCGAGATTGGAACAGAGATGAATGCAGAGAACAGCAAAAAAGGCGCGCTTATTGCAGGAATTGCACTCGTAGTGGTTCTGGTGGTTGGCGCAGTGGCATACGGAGTGCTGTCGGCCGGGCGAAATGCGGGCGCTGGTGATTCCTCCGTCTCTGGTTCGTCCGTGGCAACGAGTTCCACCAGCGCCACCAGCGTAACCGGTGATGGCGGCGCTACCGGCGAAGCAAACGACGCGCCCAACCTCGCGGACTACGACGCAACGGTATACACCTACGAGGGGGAACAAATCCGCTTGTCGCAGATTGCCAACGGCCGTCCCCTGGTAATTAACTTTTGGGCAACGTGGTGTCCGTACTGTGTAAAAGAGATGCCCGACTACCTGCAAATCTATAAAGAGTATGGGGACAGGGTCTCCTTTGCTTTTATCGATGATGTTGGCGGTAGGGGAGAGACCGTCGAGGGCGCACACGACTGGCTTTCGAGCAACGGCTTTGCTGAGTTGCCTGCGTACTACGACAACGACTTGGACGCATCGTCTGTCTTTGGCGTCCGCTCGCTTCCCACCACAGTGGTGGTTGCGGCGGACGGCAAGATTGTGAGTTCAGCGGCTGGCTCAATTGATCCGGACCGTATGCGCTCCCTCCTTGATGGACTGGTGTAACGAGTATGGACTTTGTTCTTACCTTTTTGGAGGGCATCGTTACGTTTGTGTCTCCGTGCCTGCTTCCCTTACTGCCTGTGTATCTTGCGTATTTTGCCGGCGGGGCGCAGGCTTCACGGGATTCCGCCGCTGACTCCAATCCGGGAATGCGGCAGACGCTCGTGTGCGCTCTGGGGTTTGTGGCGGGGTTTACGCTGGTATTTACGCTTATGGGCGCCGGTGCTGGTGCGGTGGGGTCGGTCCTGGTTCGCCATCGCGTGGTGTTTAACGTGGTATGTGGGCTTGTGGTTATCTTGCTTGGCCTTAACTACCTGGGTGTTCTTAACATAGGGATTTTAAATCGTACGATTCGCAAGGACTCGCCAACAAGACCTCGCAGCTTTATTGGGTCGGTGCTGTTTGGCGTCGTGTTTGCGGTGGGCTGGTCGCCTTGCGTGGGCACTTTTTTGGCCTCTGCGCTTAGCCTTGCGGCATCTTCGGCCAATGCTGTTACGGGCGTGCTGCTCCTGCTGTGCTTTTCGGCTGGCTTGGGGCTGCCGTTTGTTATCTCGGCCGTGCTCGTAAACCAGCTTGAGGGCGCGTTTGTGTGGATCAAGCGCCATTACAACGTTATAAACAAGGTCTGCGGCGCCTTGCTGGTGGTTATGGGCGTGCTCATGGCATGCGGCGTGTTTGGCGCCTAGACGGTGCTTCGACTGCTAACAATCGCAACGGGTATTTACGCGGCCTCGATTCGTGGGGCTGGCTGAGCCTCATGCCGATGTCCGACGGTAGGCACCAACCACGGCTAGACGACGTCCAAAGCCCGCCTTGGCTAAGGGGCAGCAACCCCAAAGGAACAAAGCCCGGAGTCCCGGCCCTGCTAAAGGGTGACAATCCCTAAAGGGTGACAATCCGTGTCTGGGAGGCGGGTTTTGTCACCCTTTAGGGATTGTCACCCTTTAGCTGGGGTGGGCGCCGGGCTGCGTCCTGGCCGGGATTGTTACCCCTTTAGCCGCGGCCGGGACGTCGCCTAACGGCGGTAGGGCGACGCCTGCCCCTCGCGGTTGCATCGCCTGCGTCGCTCGCAGTGGCGCAGGGTAAAACAATTCCAAGCCTTAACAAACCCATCATTAAGGGTGTGTGATAATACCTGCTAGAAGTAAATCGAGGGAGACGGCATGGCGCCAGAGCGCGGGACATACTTAAAAAAGATAGGTGCGCACGTGCCGCTGCTTCTTGTGGTGTTGCTTGTGCTGCTGGTTGTTCTGCTGGCAGGAGCACCGGAAGCCGTTGAAGCCAGTCCGTCCGACGCCAGTCCCAGTACGTCAAACGTGGCCAGCACGAGTCAGACCAGCGCCAGCTCGGCAAGCGAGGACCCCAGCGTTCCCAGCGCCACGAGCGTCGCCGGCGCCGACTCTGCTGCGAACAACGCGAACAGCGCCAGCACGGACAGCTCGAGCTCGGAAAATGCGAGCTCGGAAAATGCCAACGCAGCCGATTCCAGTGCGGACGATACCAACGCCGCCAGTGCCAGTTCGACCGACGCCGGCGCGGACGAAGCCAAAGCGGCCGACGCCAGTGCGGACAACGCGAACGTTGCCAGTGCCAGCTCAGGCGCGGCCAGCGCAACCAGCGCCAGCTCGGCAAGTGCCAACACGTCCAGCACCGCCAATCCAGCCGTCGCAAGCGCGGTGCCTGCCCCAAGAAAGGAAACTCCCGAATACCAGACCGTGGAAGACCTGGCGGGCAAGCGAATTGGCATTATGCGTGGCTCTGTGTACGGCACGATTGTGTCAGAGCGGGTGCGGGACGTGGATTCGCACGGCCTCTATGTTTTTAACACCGTTGCGGAGGGAGTTCAGGCGCTTAAGGCAAGAAGAATAGACGCGTTTATTGAGGGAAAGTCCGTTTGCGAGCTTGCAGTGTCCATGAACAGCGGCATAGGCTTACTGCCTCAAACCATAGCGCCAGACGAAATTGGCATGTGCCTTGCAAAGGGCAGTCCGCTCACACAAAAGTTTGACGAGCTTATTACGCGGTATAAAAACGACGGGACTCTTTCCAAGCTGCGCGAAAAGTGGATGGGCTCCGACCTGGGCAAAAGGTCTTTGCCCAAACAGGACTGGCCTGCGCCCAACGGCGATTTGCACGCCGTCTGCTCGGAATACGATCCAATGTCGTATGTGGGTAGCAGCGGAGAAATAATGGGTTATGAGGTAGAAATTCTGTACAACATAGCCCGCGAGCTTGGATATACCGTCTACATAGACGATGCGCCCTTTTCCACCCTCATAAAGACGGTGGAGGATGGCGGCGCAGACGTGGCGCTGGGCAACATAACCATAACCGAAGAACGCGGTCGCAAGGTAGACATGACTGTGCCCGACTACGACGGGGGTGTGGTTGCCATTGTGCGCTCCGCGCCCGAGGCTTCGGTAGATGGCTTTCTTGCAGGTCTAAGCGACTCTTTTAACAAGAGCTTTATTCAGGACGACCGCTGGAAGGTTCTGCTCAATGGCCTGGGCGTTACGGTGCTTATTTCTGTGTGCTCGGGTGTGCTCGGTCTGTTACTGGGATGCTTTGTTGTGCTGCAGCTACGCAACGGCGCGCGGTGGGCCAAGCTGTTTATGCGAGTCTATTTGCGGCTGTTCAACGGCATTCCCGTTGTGGTGGTACTCCTGGTGCTCTACTACGTTGCGCTTGGCTCCTTTGAGGTGCATGCCGAAATCCTTGCTGTTTTGGGCTTTTCGCTTTCGTACGGTGCAAGAACGGGCGCCGTAATGTGGGCGGCGGTGGAGGGTGTTCCCAAGGAGCAGGTGGAGACTGCCATCGCCATGGGATATACCGAGAACGAGGTGTTTGCAAGGGTGGTGCTCCCCTCGGCCATGCAGACCTTCCTTCCACAGGTGGCCGGGCTGTTTGTAAACTTGGTAAAGGAGACATCGGTGGTGGGCTACATAGCCGTGCAGGACCTTACGCGCGCTAGCGACTTTATACGTACGCGCACCATGGACGCGTTCTTTCCGCTTGTCTTTACAGCCGTTTTCTATCTTGTAATGTGCCATATCTTGCTGTGGGTGCTGGATAAGATAATTTCACGCGTTCTTGTAGACACCCGCCCGCGCAGAATTAAGGGGGTTGTGTAGTGAGCCTCATAGAAATAAAGCACCTTCGTAAAGAGTACTCGGACGTTACTCCGCTCAAAGACGTAAATGCGAGTATAGAAAAAGGCGAGGTCATTAGCATAATAGGACCTTCTGGTACGGGAAAGTCCACCCTGTTGCGGTGCATCAATAGGCTGGAGGTGCCCTCGTCCGGACAAATAATCGTAGACGGCGTGGACATGTGCGCCCCCAACACAAACCTGGCTGCCATGCGCCGGAAGATGGGAATGGTGTTCCAGAGCTATAACCTGTTTGACCATTTGCTTGTTGCAGAAAACATTATGATGGCGCCCATGGACCTGTTGCGAATGCCCAAGCAAGAGGCGTGGGAGCGTGCCCTAAAGCTGCTGGACATGGTGGGGCTCAAGGATAAGGCGCTCAGCCGCCCGCGCGAGCTGAGCGGTGGCCAGCGCCAACGCGTGGCAATAGCTCGAAGCATGGCCCTGGATCCAGAGATTCTGCTGCTCGACGAGCCAACGTCGGCGCTGGATTCCACAAACGTGAGCGAGGTCTTGCTCGTAATGAGCGACCTGGCAGAAAAGGGCCATACCATGCTGGTTGTTACGCACGAGATGCGATTTGCGCGCGACGCTTCCAGCCGCATTTTTTACATGGATCGCGGCGAGATTTGGGAATCCGGCACGCCCGAGCAGATTCTAGAAAACCCCAGAAGGCCCGAGACCCACGACTATATATTCCGCGTGCGCGGGTGGCACTTCGACATTACGTCCACGTCGTTTGACTCCGTCCGAATGACGGCTCTGCTGGAGCATTACTGCGCACGCCAGTTTATGGGCAAGCGTGCGGCCAATACCTGCGAGCTGCTTGTAGAGGAGCTCGTGCTCAACCAGCTCGTTCCCGCGGCAATTGAGCGTGGTATAGACAACCCCGACTTGCATCTGGACCTCTTTGCGGGCGAAGGAGGCGTAAACATGACGCTGCTTTTGGATTATCGTGGCCTCGTTGCGGGCGGCGACCCGCTTGCCGACTCGGGAGACGCATTCTCCAGTGCCGTGGTTATGGGCTTAGTGGAGCGTGTGGAGACGCTTGAGCCAGGTTTGGTCCGCTACCACATAAAAAAGCGCTAGGGAACTCGGGAGAGCTGTCCAAATGCACGTGGTGGTGATTCGTGGCGCCAGGGGATACTCCCACCGCCATTTAGTTAAGGGTCCGGGGGAGCTGTGCACATTGGGGATACTCCCCATCGGGTACATCGCGAGCAGGGCTTTCGTTGGAGCTAGCTTAATGGCGTTGGGATACTCCCCATCGGGTACATCGCGGCAGTCTCTTTCATAATGAGATGGGTTCCTCGCGATGTACCCGTAGGGGAATATCCCCATGGAGCACGTAGCTCTCTACGCTCCCGACAAGTTTGCCAAACCGCACCACTATGTTCTCCGCAGCACGAGGTAGCGATTGAGGTCGTTCGTTTTTCCGTCGGCAGAAAACCGTGCTATCTCCCGCGCGCACTCTGCAACCGAGACGGCGAGTTCGTTTATCTCGTCTTCGAAAAAGCTATGACAGTATCGTTGCACGTCCGCTTCGTTTTGCCAGCCCAGCATATAGTCGCCAGGGTCTTTGAGCTGTTTGGCCTTTGCCATTATGCGCGGGCTCTTTGCAAACTGCCAAAACGAAACAGCGACTACGCCGCCTGGGCGCGCTTTGTTAAGAAGCGTCTCCAGTATGAGCTGGCGATGTTCGGGCATGGCAAGGTGATGCATAAATCCAAAGCACACACAGAGGTCGCAGTCAGGCGCCTCGATTGCGCTCGTAAGGTCCTCCTCGCGCAGCGGCGTGTCCACGATGTCCAGCGCCTGCAACCTTACGCACGGCTCCGTTTTGGAAGGCACCAGCTCGGGGCAATTGTCTGCGCACCAAGCCTCAAAGCGCATGCCGCAAGAGGCGAGGAAGCGCTCAAAGCGCAGGTTCCCGCAGGCAAGATCCAGTATGCGAAGCCTGTGGGTATCGCTTAAGGCCCCGGCTTCGCGGGCCACGTTGAGCACACTCTCCCATCCAGGCCAGGGTGCCTGGCGCGTTGCGCTAAAGGAGTCGTGCACGCGGCTGTAAAACTGCGTGTTAAGCTCGTTGAGGTGTCTTGCTGTCTTTGCATCCATGTATCCAGTATAGAGCGGCGTTTGCGCGCGTATAATAAAATGCCATGGAAGATGCGATTCTGGAAATAGTGGCGGCGCTGAGGGCGGGCAACCGCAAGGTCGATGCCGCATGGCTAGACAAGTTGGTTCGGCGACACAACCGGGCTTCTCACGACGCCATGCGGCGCGTGGCAAAGCGCAGGTTGCTGCCGTTCTACCTCGGTGTAAAGGCAAACGACCCCGCTCGATGGGAGTCGTGGAACATCGACGAGCAAACGGAGAGGGAGCTGGTGCTGCTCCTGCGCATGAAGCCGCGCCGCACCGCATCTGGCGTGGCCACTATAACGGTAATTACCAAGCCGTGGCCTTGCTCGAGCAACTGTCTGTATTGTCCCAACGACGTGCGTATGCCCAAGAGCTACTTGGCAGACGAGCCGGCGTGTCAGCGTGCCGAGCGCAACTACTTTGACCCCTATTTGCAGGTTAGGTCCAGACTGGTGGCGCTAAGCCAAATGGGACACGTGGTGGACAAGGTCGAGCTCATTGTGCTGGGCGGCACGTGGAACGACTATCCCGAGGCGTATCAGATATGGTACGTGCGCGAGCTCTTTAGGGCGGTAAACGAGTTTGAGCCTGGTGCAGCGGCAGAGCCGGGGATTGCTGCCACACGAGCTGACGCGCCAGAAGAGCGCGACCGTGCATACCGTGCGTGCGGCCTAACGTACGACCCCGCCGAGCTCGAGCAACGCACAAAGGCGCTCCAGCAGGACGTAAACCAAGGCAAGCGCACGTACAACGAGGCAATTCGCGCACTTAACGCGCAGCCGTGCTGGCAGGCGGCATCGGAGTGGCAGCACGCCACCCTGGACGAGTTGCTACGCGAGCACACCGAAAACGAAGGCGCCAGGCATCGCGTTGTGGGTCTAACCATCGAAACGCGACCCGACCTCATTACTCCGCAGAGTGCGCGTTTTATGCGCCGGCTTGGGTGCACCAAAGTCCAAATGGGCATTCAGAGCCTGGACGAGCGCACACTGGCAGCCAACCATCGTAACGTGTCGATTGAGCAAATTGAGGGAGCGTTTGTTGCGCTACGCCTTGCGGGGTTTAAGATCCAGATTCACTTTATGGCAAATCTGCTGGGCTCTACGCCAGAGGCCGACAAGGCCGACTATCTGCAGCTTGTTACCGACGAGCGCTTTTTGCCCGACGAGGTAAAGCTGTATCCGTGCTGCTTGGTACAGAGCTCTGGGCTGGGTGCGTACTTTGCGTCGGGGGAGTGGCGGCCCTACGACGAAGAGGAGCTTATGGATCTGCTGGTGGCAGACACTCTGGCAACGCCGTCGTACACGCGTATCTCGCGCATGATTCGCGACATATCGGCCACAGACATTGTGGCGGGCAACAAGAAGACCAACCTCCGGCAAATGGTGGAGGCTCGCATATCTCAGTTGGGCGAGCCAGTTCGCGAGATTCGCCAGCGTGAGGTGGCCACGAACAACGTGGACGTAAGCGACTTGCGTCTGGACTGCGTGAGCTATACCACTACGGTAAGCGACGAGCGCTTTTTGCAGTGGATAACTTCGGACAACCGCATCGCTGGGTTCCTGCGCCTTTCTCTGCCACACATGGGGGAGGCAGACCGCGAGCCGCGCGTTGCCATGATTCGCGAGGTCCACGTGTACGGGCGCGTTGCGGCTATACACGAGGGACGCGACGGGGCCGCGCAGCACGCGGGCCTTGGCCGGCAGCTGGTGGAGGAGGCGTGTGCCCGTGCCCGCGCTGCGGGATACGGCGCCATAGACGTTATTAGTTCGGTGGGCACGCGTAACTACTATCGTGCCTTGGGGTTTGTCGACGCGGGGCTGTATCAGCGGCGTTACTTGGCGTAGGATTTGCGGTGGGCATGTATTTGCTTTGGGGGTGCGTATGAACAAGCTAAGGGTCTTGGGACTCATAGTTAAGAGGTCTGGCGTAGGCAAGGGACTCCTCATTTTTTTGGCCGTATATATGGTCTGTGCTGCAATCGTGCAGATATCCGAGCCAAATATAAACAACTACGGAGACGCGCTCTGGTTTTTGTGGGCCGTGTCGCTTACTGTGGGACTTGGCGACTACACCGCGGTAACGCCCCTTGGTCGCTCTGCGGTGGTGTTGTGCTCTCTGTTTGCTGTCGTAATCGTGGGTATAGTAACCGCAGTGGTGGTGGATTACTTTAACGAGGTGCGACAACACCAGCTGGACGAGTCCGTTGTCGTGTTCTTGGACAAGCTCGAGCGGCTACCGAGCCTGAGCAAGGAAGAGCTGGAAACAATAGCGAAGAAGGTAAAAAAGCTGCGACGGTAATCGATGTGCCCGTAGCGGTTACTTCCCATGTGTGCCCGCCCCCAAAGAAGCGTCAAACCCTTCCAGCGGCCCAGAAAACGCCGTGCTCAAACAGTCCTCGCGGAGACCGCACACGCGGTCGCCCCGCTCCGCGCGCGAGTTGAGTGCCCCTAACCTTGTTGGTTGCCCCTCGCTGCCTGCAGAACTGCGTGCGGCTGCTTTTTTGGGTCGCCTCACGGATTTGACGCTTCCTTTGGGGGCAGGCACACGAGGGGGAGTACCCACACAAACGGGGAGCCAGGTGCCCTCCCAGCTTTTTACCGAAAAAGTGTATATTCTTTGCGTCGGCAGTTCCTGCCAACTGGTGTTTTGTAAAACGTTGCCCAAAGAATACACACCTCGTATTTTATGGCCTGTATATTCTTTGCATCAAACTTTGCAAAATGCCAGTTGGTGGTGGAGGGCAGACAAAAGAATATACACTTTTAACGCGCCTGTGGCGCCAACGCGGTGTCTCAACCCTCACCTTAACTGGATGATAGCGGGACTACTGCCCGTCTGTTACCTTCTCACCGCCGTTTCAGCCGTTTGCGAACGCATGGTGGAAGTGCCCTTGGAGTAACGCTAGCATAGGAAGGCCTATGCAGCAAAAACAAAGGAGCACTATGGCCAACGCAAACGTAGTTGCGATGAGCACCAATCATTCGCTTGCGCCGTACGTACGCGGTGCTGTTCAACTTGAAGAATTTGCAGACGGTCTTGTTTTGCCACACCGGTTTTTTCCCGAGCAAATGGACCATTTTGAGGATATTGGCCGCTACGACCGCGCCTATGCAACAGCCGGCGTCGTTATAGACTTTGCGACCGACGGCACCGAGGTGTCGCTGGATTGTCGCATACTTCGGCCGCTTAATCCCAAGCATGTTCTCTACAAAACGGTAATGGAGGGAAGCACAAACAACGGCGTTCGTCCGTTTGGGACTGCCGAAGAAGGCAACGTGGACGGTATAGACATAGTGGTTGCCGGTCGAAACATTGCCACCATAGCCCCCGTTGACGGCGAGTTGCGATTTGCCTTCGAAAATCGGTTGCACGAGGAGCTTGAGGTCCGCATTTATCTGCCAAGCATTATGACGGTGGCAGTTGGCAACCTGCGCACCAATGGCAGCCTTAAGCCCGTGCCGGCGCGTGGTTACCTGCTTGCGCTGGGCGATTCCATAACACAAGGGTTCATCTGCGGAAACCCATCTGCTGGGTTCCCCGCGCAAATTGCAAGCACCATGGGCCTGGACCTGGTAAACCAGGCGGTTGCAGGGCACGTGTTTGACGAGGCGGCGCTGGGGAGCTTCTCGCTGTGGCGCAAAGAACAGCCCGAGCTCATTGTGGTGGCCTATGGCACCAACGACTGGGCTCACAAGCGTTCGTCGGAAGGCATAGAGGGCGATGCGGTTGCGTATCTCGATAGATTGAGCTGGTATTTTCCAAAGGTTCCAATTTACGTTCTTTCGCCGCTGTGGCGTGTGGACGAACACGAGCCCAAGCAGTGCGGCGTGCCCCTTACGTGGATGCATCAGATGCTCGGCCGTGTGTGCTCGCGAAACGTCAATATGCACGTGGTTGATGGTTACCATGGGATCCCCAAGGATCCATCGCTTTTTTCGGATGGCAGGCTGCATCCTGGCCCTGCGTGCATGAGCATGGTGGCCGACCTGCTGCTGGAGGCAATGTGTGCCGACAGCATGGACCTGCTTATTGCAAAACGCGTGGAGCGCCGTATTGCAGGAGCGGTAGTGGGGTCGAGCACAAGCGACTTTTTGTCTCCCGAGGCTCAGGTGGACCGTACTATCTCTTTGCTAGACAACTCTCCCGAGCAGCATCCCGAGTTCGACAGGCTCGTGCGCACCATTTGGCGTCTACGCCAGCCGGATGGCTGCCCTTGGGACCGCGAGCAGACTCATGCCAGCATAACCAAGAACATGGTGGAAGAGGCCTATGAGGCTGTTGAGGCAATTGCCCAAAACGACGAGGGCCATTTGCGCGAAGAGCTTGGTGACGTGCTGGAGCAAGTGCTCTTGCATTCTCAGATTGCAGACGACGAAGGGGCCTTTTCCATAGACGACGTGTGCCGGGAGCTCAACCAAAAGCTCATCCGCAGGCATCCCCATGTGTTTGGCAGCCTGGCGGGAGACGGCCAGGCGAGGACTGCGGAGGAGGTACTCGACATCTGGGAGAGCGTAAAGCGCACGGAGCATGGGGACGGCGGCGACGTGCCAGGACTGCTCGACTCGGTCCCAGTTTCGCTTCCCGCTCTTATGCAGGCGCAGAAGATTTCCAAGCGTGCCGCAAAGGCGGGCTTTGAATGGGACACCGTGGAAGACGTTTGGGAAAAGGTGGCCGAGGAGCGCGCGGAGTTTAAGGCCGAAAAGCCCGGTACACCAGAGGCCGCAGAAGAGTTTGGCGACCTTCTGTTTGCTCTGGTAAACGTGGCAAGAAAGTCGGGCATCGACGCGGAGGAAGCTCTGGCCGCCTCCAACCGAAAGTTCCGTCGTCGCTGGAAGGCAATGGAGTCCCGCTCAGACTTGAGCGAGCTGGACACGGCAGCCCTCAACCGCCTGTGGGACGAGGTCAAAAGCAGCGAATAGCAAGTCCTCCGTCAGGTGGCCAAAGACACCGTGCCGTAAGGGGATACTCCCCCTGCGGTACATTGCGGGCAATGTACCGCAGGGGGAGTATCCCCTTACGGCACGGCATGCGACTAAGGTTTTTACGACTACAAGCGAGCCCAAGGCTAGGGAAGAGGGAACAAGACATGCAGACGCGCGTGGCGGTTATCGGAATTATTGTGGAAGACCCCGACTCGGTGGAGGAGCTCAACGCACTGCTGCACGAGTACGGTTCCTACATCGTGGGGCGTATGGGTGTACCATATCGCGAGCGCGGAATAAATATAATTAGCGTGGCGGTGGATGCGCCCGCAGACACGATATCGGCCCTAACAGGCAAAATAGGAAACCTCCCCGGCGTTAGCTCCAAAACGGCATACAGCAACGTGCGCTAAGCGCCTGTGCATATGCAAAATTATCTCTTGCAACACCTCCGCACACAATGTATGGTGGTATACCCTGCGTCTGCACACAACAGATAGCGATTGTGTAATTAGGTAATAAGGAGCAACGCATGTCACCAATTGCTTACCCAACGTCCATCATCAAGCGCGACGGTGGTCTAACGAGCTTCGACCAGTCAAAGATAACGGCTGCCATCGAGAAGGCCGGCGGTGCGACCGGTGAGTTTGGGCCAGACGAGGCAATAATTCTGTCCGGTCAGGTGTGCAAGGTAATCGCGCACCGCTTTGAGGGCGCCTCTCCCACGGTCGAGGAGATTCAGGACATCGTGGAGCAGACGCTCATTACAGCCAACCACTTTAACACCGCACGCGCGTACATTGTGTATCGCGAGAAGCGCAGCCAAACCCGGCGTGACCGCGAGACCTACATAGACGTTACGAGCTCGGTCAACGAGTACCTGAGTCGTGCAGACTGGCGTGTTAACGCAAACGCCAACCAAGGCTATTCCCTGGGCGGGCTAATCCTCAATGTGTCAGGTAAGGTAATCGCTAACTATTGGTTGTCTCACGTGTATCCGCCAGCGGTGGGCGAGGCCCACAGGTCAGGCGCCGTGCACATTCACGATTTGGACATGCTAAGCGGCTACTGCGCTGGCTGGAGCCTGCGCACGCTCCTAAACGAGGGCTTTAACGGCGTGGCAAACAAGGTGGAGTCTGCGCCTCCGCAGCACCTTTCGGCTGCCATGGGTCAGATGGTCAACTTTTTAGGAACGCTGCAAAACGAGTGGGCGGGCGCACAGGCGTTTAGTTCCACCGATACCTACCTGGCACCGTTCGTGCGTGTGGACAACCTTACCTACGAACAGGTAAAGCAGGAGATGCAGGGGTTTGTGTACAACATGAACGTTCCCAGCAGATGGGGCACACAGACGCCCTTCTCCAACCTCACGTTTGACTGGACGTGCCCCGAAGACATCCGCGACCAGGTGCCGCTGGTGGGTGGCGAGCCCGTGGACTTTACCTACGGCGACCTGCAAGAAGAGATGGACATGATCAACCGCGCGTTTATTGAGGTCATGACCGAGGGTGATGCAAGGGGTCGCGTATTTACCTTCCCCATCCCCACCTACAACATTACCAAGGACTTCCCGTGGGATTCCAAGAACGCCGCCCGCATGTTTGAGATGACGGCAAAGTACGGCCTTCCGTATTTCCAGAACTTCGTTAACTCCGACCTTGAGCCCAACATGGTGCGTTCTATGTGCTGCCGTTTGCAGCTGGATCTTCGCGAGCTGCTTAAGCGTGGCAACGGCCTCTTTGGCTCGGCCGAACAGACGGGTTCCATTGGCGTCGTAACGGTAAACATGGCGCGTCTGGGCTACAAGTATGCGGGCAACGAGAAGGAGCTTTTGGACGAGCTCGACTACCTGCTGGTGCTTGCCAAGGTGTCGCTGGAGCTCAAGCGCAAGGAGATTCAGCGGCTTATGGACGCGGGACTGTTCCCCTACACCAAGCGCTATTTGGGTACGCTGCGCAACCACTTTTCCACCATTGGCATTAACGGCGTAAACGAGATGATTCGCAACTTTAGCTCCGACGCCTACGACATTACGGCGCCCGAGGGACGTGCCATGGCAGTTCGCGTGCTCGACCATGTGCGCGAAAAAATGGTTGAGTTCCAGGAGGAAACCGGCCACATGTACAACCTGGAGGCCACGCCCGCGGAGGGAACCACATACCGGTTTGCGCGCGAGGATCTTAAGCGCTATCCCAACATTCTTCAGGCGGGAACTCCCGACGAGCCCTACTACACCAACTCATCTCAGCTTCCAGTGGGCTATACCACGGACCCGTTCCAGGCACTTGCCGAGCAGGAGGAACTGCAAAAGAAGTACACCGGCGGAACCGTGCTGCACCTGTACATGGGCGAGCGCATATCGTCTGCAGAGGCATGCAAGCAGCTGGTTAAGCGGTCTCTGGAAAACTACCGCCTACCCTACATAACCGTTACGCCCACGTTCTCCATCTGCCCCAAGCACGGATACATTGTTGGCGAGCATGCATACTGTCCGCTTTGCGACGAAGAGCTGGCAAAGGCCAAGCGTATTCGTCTTGGCAAGTAGACAAAAGATGTTCCTAGACACAACATATAGTATGCGATAAGATATTTAGACACAAAATATCCGTTTCCCTATAAGGAGTCTAATATGGTAAACAAGAGCGAGCTTACGAGCACCGGCGTGGTTATAGACGGCGTGGAGCTTTCCAACGACGAGCGCCAGCCGTGCGAAGTGTGGACGCGCGTTATGGGCTACTATCGCCCGGTCTCGTTCTACAACACGGGCAAGAAGGGCGAGTTCCACGAGCGCGTTGAGTTCGTGGAGCAGGGTTCGTGCTGCGCATAGCAGGCATAACGCCCTTTACCACTATAGATTGGCCTGGCAAGCTGGCATGCGTTGCCTTTTTGGCGGGCTGTCCGTGGAAGTGTCCCTATTGCCAGAACCACGAGTTGCAGCATATGGACGCCGCAACACAGGGAGAGGCTGAGCTCTTCTCGTTCCTTGCGCAGCGACAAGGTCTTTTGGACGGCGTTGTCTTTTCGGGCGGCGAGCCGCTTTTGCAGGAGGGTGTGATTGATGCCGCCCGGCGTGCGCGCCAGATGGGCTTTGCAGTTGGGTTGCATACATGTGGTGCCTATCCTCAGCGACTGGGCAAGATGCTACCGTTTTTGGACTGGGTGGGACTGGACGTAAAGGCTCCTTGGAGCGACTACGACACCATTACCGGAGTGGCGGGCTCGGGCGAGCAAGCGCAACGGAGCTTGCGCTTGCTGCTGGACGCAGGCGTGAGCTTGGAAACGCGTACGACTTGGCATCCCGACCTCCTTACGCAGGATCAGATGGCCAAAATAGCGCACGACTTGGCAGAATGCGGCGTACGCACCTGGGCGGTGCAGGCATATAGACACGTTGGCACCACGGGCATCCTCGCAAACGAGACCGTTTATCCCTCAGACGTACCAGAGGACCTATCTCCGCTCTTCGAGCACTACGAGTTTCGCCGCGCATAAACACAAGGGGTCGCCCAGAGGTACACCTCTGGGCGACCCCTCCCCGCTGGCGACTTCCACGTACGGCCTGCGTCCCGGAACCTCCCGCAAGCAAAAGACGGCCCGCGCCGTTTCCCATAAGCGAGTCACAAGCGCAAGGAGCCCGCGCACTCTCCCGCAAGCGAATCGAGAGCGAAGCGAACGAGCGAACGTAAGTGAGCGCCGAGCGTGCGGGAGAGTGCGCGGGCTCCTTGCGCGCCACTCGGATGCCAAGACGGGGAGGGCACGGGCCGTTTTTTTGCGTGCGGGAGGTTCCGGGGCTCGTAGGAGCGCTGCGCGGGCGCAACTCTTTGTTTCGGAATAAGTCGCTTTGCGCGCCAGCTTGGATTATGCGGTAACCTCGGTCAAACAAAACACCGGAAAGGCGGCATTATGCATGTAGTCGACGTCCATGCACACATATATCCCAGCAAGATTGCCCAAAAGGCCTCGCAGAGCATCGGTAACTTCTATAACATTTCAATGGAGGAAACCGATGGCTCCGCGGAACGCCTGCTAGCCGAGATTGAGCACACCGATATAACGCGCTGCGTGGTGCATTCGGTTGCGGTCAGACCAGGTACGGTGGAAAGCATTAACGACTTTATCGCCGAAACCTGCGATGCTCACCCCGAGTTTATTGGCTTTATGACGTTGCACCAAGACACGCCAAACGTTGCCGAGGAAATAGAGAGGGCCTGCTCCATGGGGCTCTGCGGAATAAAGCTGCATCCCGACACCCAGCAGGTAAACATGGACGACGACCGCCTTATGCGCGTGTACGAGATTGCGGAGCGCAAGCAGCTGCCACTTATCATACACACCGGCGACTATCGCTACGACTACTCCCATCCTCGGCGACTCAAGCGCATACTGCACGAGTTTCCGCGCCTAAAGGTGGACGCGGCGCACTTTGGCGGCTGGTCCATCTACGACTACGCGCTGGAATTCCTTGAGGACGAGAGCTGTTATTTGGACGTTTCGAGCTCCATGCGCTTTCTTGGGCCGCGCCGCACGCGCGAGCTTGTGGAAGCCTATGGCTACGACCGCATTTTGTTTGGCTCCGATTTCCCCATGTGGGTGCCGGCTAGCGAGCTGAGCATCTTTAGGGCGCTGGGGTTTGGCAAAGACGCTATGGAGCGCATGTGCTGGCACAACACCGAACTCCTTTTGGGGCGGGATTTAGACTAGTTAAGGTAGGCGAGCGACGCGGGGGGATTTGCATGTTGCAAGAAGAAGCGCGCAGCTACGGGCGTGCGAACAACCAAACAAGGCCCATAACGCTTACACGAGGGGTGCTCAAGCATGCTGCCGGATCGTGCATGGCAGAATTTGGGGACACACGCGTGCTGTGCGCGGCAACTATCGAAGAGGGCGTGCCGCGTTGGCGCAAGGGCTCTCGCGCGGGATGGGTTACGGCAGAATATGCCATGCTGCCTGCCTCGACCAATCGTCGCAGCCCTCGGGAGCAGCGCGGAAGAAAGGGCCGCTCCATGGAGATCGAGCGGCTTATAGGCCGAAGCCTGCGCACGGTGGTGGACATGCACGCCTTGGGCGAGCTTACCGTTACGTTGGACTGCGACGTTATTCAGGCCGACGGCGGTACCCGCACGGCATCGATTACCGGCGCGTGGGTTGCCCTGCATGATGCACTGCGGAGCCTGGTGGTCGCAGACAAGATCGCTCGTATGCCTCTAACGGGCCAAGTGGCGGCCATTTCCATGGGCATCGTTCGCAACACGGCGCTACTGGATCTGGACTACGGGGAGGACAGTAACGCCCAGGTAGACATGAACCTCGTGGGCACGGCCGACGGGCGCATAATAGAAGTGCAGGGAACGGGCGAGCAAACACCGTTCGACCGCAACCAGCTCAACGAGCTTTTGGACCTTGGGCAAAAGGGGATTGGCGAGCTCATTGAGCTGCAGCGCAAGGTAACCAACTTTGCGGACCACAGATAGGGGACAGTCCCTTATTTGTGGCCCACAGCGACGAACTTTAAAAGCGGGAAAGGATTTACATGAGCACATACGACAAGAGCCGCACCGTGGTGGTGGCCACGGGCAATGCACATAAGCTTTCCGAGATAGAGGCCATCTTGGGTGCGGCGCCCGCCATGGACGGCGTGCAATTCGTGGCTTTGGGGGAGCTAGGAAACTTTCCCGACCCCGTGGAGGATGGGCAGACGTTTTTTGACAACGCACTCATAAAGGCGCGGGCCGCCTTGGATCAGACCGGCTTTACCATGGCCGTGGCAGACGACTCGGGCCTGGTGGTGGACGCTCTTGATGGAGCGCCTGGCATTCTTTCTGCTCGCTGGGCGGGCGAGCATGGCAACGACGACGCCAACAACCAAAAGATTCTGTCGCAGCTCAACGATGTTCCCGACAGCAAGCGTACGGCGCGCTTCCACTCCACCGTGGTGCTGGTAACGCGCGACGAGGACGGCGAGGAAGTCCTGGCTGGCGAGGGCAACTGCGAGGGTACCATTGCGCGCGACCTGCGCGGTACCAACGGATTTGGGTACGACCCCTTGTTCGAGCTGGCAGATGTTCCTGGAAAGCGCATGGCCGAGCTCGAACCCGAGCAAAAGAACGCCATAAGCCATCGTCGGCGCGCTCTGGACAACCTCGTAGGCAAGCTCGGCTAAAAAAGAGTATCCCGTAGGGTTACGTCCCGGAGTGCCACCTTCGCGTGTATCTTGTAGGGGTACGCGTGGGGAGCTGCGCTCCGGGACGCGCGCAGCTGTTTGGAACCGTTCGGCGTGTTTATTGGGTAAACGATCAAAAAGAGTGCGCCAATTCCCAATTAAAGCATGTATTATATGAATGGCTATTTATGTATTGTTGCCTAGGGAAGTAGTGATGTTCATGGAGAATGAGGTCCCGCCAGTAAATAGGGTCGATCAGATTCGTTCTGAGTTGGCTAATTTGGTAGGACAGCGCATTAGGGTCCGGGCAAATATGGGGCGCTCGCGCATCGTGGAGCGTGTTGGCACACTAATGCAAACGTACCCCGCTCTTTTTGTAGTGGAGGTAGAGGAACGGCGGGGAAGGCGTGCCCGTCAGTCCTACCAGTACGTGGACGTGCTCACGGGCACGGTGGAGCTGTACGACATCGACACAGGCGAGCGCATCCTGGACTTCTCCGAAGAGGAGTAGCAGTCGCATGGGTCGCGTGTTGCTTAGTGCTCCCGCAAAACTCAATCTTCACCTTGGCATATATTCCGAGCTCGACGAGAGGCGCTACCATAGGGCGGATTCGCTTATGGTGGCGCTTGACCTTGCGGACGAAGTTCTGGTGGAAGAGACGCCTGCCATTGCGGGCGCCGAAGCCCCGCAGGTGGTCTGCCATCCTTCTTTAAACATTCCAGTACAAAAGAACACGGTATATCGTGCGGCTTTGGAGTTGGCGCGGCGCACCGGCCATACGCCAAGTGTTCGTATAGAAGTGCGCAAAAACGTTCCGGATCAGTCGGGGATGGGAGGGTCGTCTTCGGACGCCGCAGCCACCCTTCTGGCGCTTTGCGAACTGTGGAAACAAGACCCTGCGAGCGATTTGGTAACGGAGGCAGCCCGCGCGGTGGGCGCAGACGTTCCGTTTTTTCTTGATCCCGTTCCCACGCTGCTTACGGGTGCCGGAGACGTGGTGGAGCAGAAGTTTGCGCCTCTTTTCCGGCCAATACCTGTGGTTCTTATGCGTCCGGTTGGTCCGGGAGTAAGCACTCCCGCAGCATATAAGGCGTTTGACGAGCAACCTACCAAGCCATCCGATCCCTCGAGGCTCTGCGAGCTATTGCGTAGCGGCGGGGTGTCGGCACAACAGCTTGCCAAATGCCTTGCAAACAACCTCGATCCCGTGGCGTGTCGGATGCTGCCCCAAGTGCAGAAGACGCGCTCGTGGCTGCTTGCGCAGCCCGGCGTTCTGGGTGGTCAGGTTACTGGTTCTGGAAGCTGTGTGTTTGCCATTTGCGGCAGCGACAAAACAGCCCAGGAGGTGGCCCAGTGCGCGCAATCGAATTCCGACGCGTGGGTGCGCATTGCCCACATTGTGTAAACGGCCTTCTGCGCACGAATAGTGCGCTTTCCTAAAGCGTATTGCGTTATACTTTATCTACCATCGAAGCAAAAATGAAGCAGAACTGTAGAGGTGCTCATCATGAAGCGTCTTGTTGCTGAGGGAGCGGCGGTTAACGAAGTTCCCGCAGGAGTGTCAACACGTAGTGCGCAACGCGAACGAGGCGCATCACGCGGTAAACACAGGGTATTAATCGCTGTTTGCGTCATTCTTTCTCTATGCGCCATATTGGCCGGAACATACGCTGCTGGCGTGTACTACTTTGCCGATCACTATTTTCCTGGTACCAGTGCGATGGGAGTGGATGCGTCGTTTAAGACGCAAGAAGAGCTCGAGCGTGCGCTTGCTGCCAATGTAGAGTCGTACAAGATGCACGTGGGTGGTAGCGACCTCAACTTTGAGGTGGCATCCACAGACATCGGACTTACGTGCAACGAGCACGAGGTTGCCGAGCGCCTTATGTCGTATCAGGATTCTTCCAATTGGCCCTTGGCAACGGTTTTGTCGGACAACAGCGAGGAAGGCCTCCTTTCGTTTGATTCCACCAGGCTTGCAGGTATCGTGAGCACTGCTGTGGCAGAACACAACAAGCAGGCCACGCAACCGGTTTCCGCAACGTTTAGGCTCAACGACAATAAAGACGAGTTTGTGCCGGAAAAGGAGAAGCCCGGCACCGCACTTTTGCCCAACGCTGTGTATCGCAAGGTAGAGCTTGCGGTTGCGCGTGGCGAGTCCAGCGTAACGGTGGACGACAGCATGCTGGCCCAGCCTCAAATACGTGAGGACTCACCTGCGTTCGAGGATGCGCTCAAAAGGGCAAACAACTTGCTGCACAACAACGTTGAGCTTGGTCGTGGGCAAAAGACATTGTGGGAGCTTGTGCCAGAGACTTTTGCCTCATGGCTTACCGTTAGGGACGATCTTTCGCTTGCGGTAAACCAGCAGGCAGCCACCGAGTGGGCGGCCGAAAACCTCTGGCATACCGCCAACTACTCGGATGACAAAAACGTATACATGGTGGACTCGAAGGCATTCGCAGATGCGTTTGCCAAGGGCATCCGTTGGGGCGCGGGTTCACTTGTGCAGATACCCTACACCCACATATCGCGTTATCTGCCTGGTGGCGGAACCCTTAATCCCACGCCATGGCGCTCGGATCTTGGCCGCTACATAGACATATGCAAAAAGAGCCAGGTAGCAAGCATGTTTGACGAGTCGGGTAGGGTGCTGTGGGAGAGTCCCGTAACAACCGGCAACGAGGCCAAGGGCAACGGAACGCCATTGGGACAGTTCTCTATTTACGACAAAAAGACCAACTTTGTGCTTATTGGATTCGACAAGGACATGGATGGCAAACCCGACTACGAGCAGCCAGTGTCGTATTGGATGCCGTTTAACGGTGGCGTTGGTCTGCATGACGCCTCGTGGCGATCGACCTTTGGCGGAGACACATACCTGGAACACGGAAGCGGTGGCTGCATAAACCTCCCGCGTGATGCTGCTGCGGCGCTGTATAGCATGGCGTACGTCGACGATGTGGTGGTTGTGCACAACTAGCCAGAGGGAGTGCGCTGGACGCTTGCACATTCATTCTTGTGTCTAGCCAATTTAAGAGAAGTCTGCTACAATGCTATCTTGCGCTTCGGGACGTGGCGCAGTTTGGTAGCGCGCACGGTTCGGGACCGTGAGGCCGCTGGTTCGAATCCAGTCGTCCCGACCAGAGAAACCGCAGGTCAGAGATTGTGTCTCTGGCCTGTTTTTCTATAACAGCTTTGCAGCTAGGGGATGCCCCCTTCGGTTAAAGCGCGAGCAGCCGTTCCCTCGCGGAGGGGCTATACGCGCTTTAACCGAAGGGGGCATCCCCTAGCTGCAAAGCACTGGTACTACTCAGATGTTGCGGCGAAGTTCGTGAATGCCTTGGCCACGTCGTCTTTGCTCGCGCCGCTTACAATGAGCTCAAGAACATAGCCATCCTTCTCGGCAATAGCCTGGCCCAAAACTGCATCCTTGCCATCGACTGTAATGGTTGTTAGGGCAGCTGGAAGCTCGCGGTCCAGGCCGTTAAACGACAGCGTGGTTGTTTCCGTAGAGTAGTTGACGCCGGCAGTATCGAGGCCGGTATTCAACTGTTTGATCTGCGCTGCAAGGATCTCGTCTGCGGTCTTGCCCTTGGTTTCCTCGTTTGCCGGCAGGATGGAGACAATAACGGATGTGGACTTGTCCTCTGCGGTGGCTACCATGTCAATCGTCTCGCCATCGCCCGTGGCCGTAATCGTGGCGTTCGAGTCCTTGAGGGCGGAGATATCCGTAAAGCCCCAGCCCTCGGGCAGGTGGTAAACAAGGCCAAAGCTCTGGTTCCTATAGGTGTCGGCCGTTGCGGCATCGGTCGATGCGCTGCTTGTGGCAGCAACTTCACTCGAGCTGCTGGCAGCTGCGCTTGAGCTCGAGGCCGCGCTAGAGGATGCGGCACTTCCACCACAAGCACCCAATGCGAGTACGAGGCTCGCCGACACTGCTGCGGTCGCAATCTTTCCAACGATTCTCATTGTCTGTCCTCCCGTCTAGACACACCCTTCTACGTTGTGCGAGGGTTTTGCCGATAATAGCATCTCAGTATAGTTAACCTAATGTTATGTTGCAAATACACCCAGCTTCTGCCCCCTGGGGTGACCAAATCGACGGAATGCGGGACCTTTAGCAGCGAGTTCGGCTGCTTGCGATGTACCTTAGCGGGAGTATCCCCCAACGGCACTCACTTCTCTACGAGTTTTCAAACGGATGGAAACATGGCTCCATCTTGCTGTACGTGCAAAAGCCCTCGAAGCCCAGCGACGCGAGGTAATGTTGGAAGTGTCGCAGGTAAGCGCCCAGGTGCTCGGGTGCGTGCGAGTCGGATCCCAAGGTAATTACGGTGCCTCCAAGGTCGCGATACAGTTGAAGGATCTCTTTGGCAGGCTGGGAGTCTGCAAGCCCATAGCGAACCGAAGATGTGTTTAGCTCAATCCCTTTGCCCTGGGCAATCGTGTGCTCGAGCGTTGCTGCAACGAGGTCGCGGTTGGTGGGGAAGTTAAGGATGCCTGCCGGGTCGTATCGCTTTATAAGGTCCACGTGCGCAAGCACGCTCCAATGCTCAAACGATGTGGCCACGTCGTAGAGCTCCTGATAGTAGGCGCGGTTGTACTCCTCCTGGCTTCGTCCCTCCTGAAACTCGCCCGTCCAAAACTCGGTATCGCCAACCTGATGGATGGACAGAAGAACAAAATCCAGCTGGTTGCCCCATTTATCCCACAGAGCGTTAAACTGCGGAATCGTATGTGCTTGTACGCCAAACTCCAAGCCACACTTTACCGCAAGCCGCCCCGCCCACTTCTTGCGCAGGTCTGCGATGCAGGGAAAGTAGGCGTCGTAGTCCACATTGAGCACGCGCTGCCCTTGCATTATCTTGGCAGAGAGTGCGTCGTCCCAGTCGGGCCTTATGCCGTAGTCAACGTGGTCGGTAAAGCAGATTTCGTCCAAGTTGTTTTTCCAGGCGTCCTCACACACCTGCTCGGGCGGATACCAGGAGTCGTCGGAAAACATGCAGTGCACGTGGTAGTCGGCAATCATGAGGTGGCCTCTCGTTGGCGTTTGGCGGGTTGCTTGTATTGTAGCTGTAGGGGTGTGCTCTGGCTGACTGTTCTAAAGCTGGAAACAAGCAGGGGATGCTCCCTCGAGGCACACCCTTCCTAGTCTGCAAAACGCTATCCAACTTATGACCCACGGTGGTATGCTCAGAATAAAACAGGATGAGAGCCTGGAGGTGCAAACTATGTCGCTGCCAAGCGTTCTTATAAACATTGCCATAGCGGCGCTAACCGTGGTGGCCTGGCTCAAGCTGGTCTTTGCGGGCGAAGCCGATTCGCGCAACCTCTCCCAACGGGGTGTGGCCAGCCTCAAGTACTTTACGGTGCTCTCCAACCTGCTTTCGTGCGTGGTGTCTGCAATATACGTGGTATACGCCCTTGCGACGCCAGGCCCTGTTGCCCCGTGGCTGCTTGCGCTCAAGCTCATGGCCGCAGCCTCGGTAATGCTCACGTTTCTTACGGTAACTTTGTTCCTGGGTCCAACAAAGGGCTGGGCAAACATGTACAGAGGCGGCAACTTTTGGATGCACCTGGTACTCCCATTGCTTGCGGTCGCTGACTGCTGTTTCTTTGTTCCCGTGGGGACGCTGCCGTTTGGCGCAACGTTTCTGTCGCTTGTGCCCACGTTCCTCTATGGCGTTGGGTACATATACGCATACGTTACGCACCGCCATCTGCCAAACATAGGGGAGTACGACTTCTACGGCTTCTTTGCGTGGGGCGCCCGCGGATTTATAGTCGTGGCGACTCTCATGTTCGTATTTACCTGGGGCTCCGCCGCCGGCATGTGGTTTGCAAGTGGTCTTCTCCATACGGCGGCATCTGTCTAGTATTTACGAATCGGCCACTCGGCGTGCCGCCTCTTTCCCACCGCGAATCACGAGCGAAGCGAGTGAGCGAACGAAGTGAGCGCTGAGCGGGTGGGCAAGAGGGGGCACGCCGAGTGGCCGGCCTTGGGATGCGAGAACCCGCGAATCACGAGCGAATATTACAGGCGTGTGAGTAACGGCGCATTGCAAAGCGGCGTTGCTTAGCGCTTCATATAGTATTTGTCTGTTGGTCATCGTGATGCGCGAATACCAAGGAGAGGGGGCGCGTATGCCCAATAAAGAGCAGAGCGACTTGTCGCTCATCGAGCAAACGCTCGATACGTATGCGGATGTACCGGGAAGTCTTATTGCCATTCTTCAAGAGACGCAAGAGACATACGGCTATCTGCCCATGGACGCAATGGAATACATTGCAAAGCGCACGAAGACGCCCATTGCCACCATTGTGGGCGTGGCAACGTTCTATGCGCAGTTTCGCCTGAAGCCGGTGGGGAAGTACCTCATTATGCTCTGTCAGGGGACGGCTTGCCACGTTAACGGCTCGGAGCTAATCTCGGCCGCGATTACCGACGAGCTGGGAATCGAGGACGGCCAGACGACTGCCGACGGGCTGTTTTCGCTCAAGCACGTGGCATGCCTTGGCTGCTGTTCGCTTTCGCCGGTTATGATGATAAATGGCGTAACCTACGGAAGCCTTACCCCCGACAAGGCCAAAAAGGTAATTAGGTCACTCGCCAAAGAAGGGGGTGAGTCGGCATGAGGGTAGTCGTTGGAGAGGGCAGCTGCGGACTCGCTGCCGGCGCGGGCGCGGTGTACAACCGCCTGCAGGAGCTCTTGGAGCAGGACGGCCAGAACGGCGTGGAGCTGGGCATTACCGGATGCAACGGCATGTGCTTTTTGGAACCCATTGTGGATCTGTACGACGACCAAGGCGCCCTGCATCGTCTTGTAAAGGTGCAGGAAAAGGACGCAGACAAGGTATATGCGGCAGCTACCTCGGGAGACCTTTCTCACGTAAGCAAGCTGCTTATTTCGGACGAGGATGCCGAGTTTTTGGACAAGCAGACGCGCATTGCCCTGCGCCACTGCGGCGTAATAGATCCCGAAAACATAGAAGACTACCTTGCCCACGGTGGCTACAAGGCCATAACCAAGATTCTTACCACGGGTATGAGCCAAGAGGACGTAATTCAGCAGATAGACATTGCGGGCTTGCGCGGTCGTGGCGGCGCGGGCTTCCCGACTGCCTTCAAGTGGCGTGCCGCGCGCGATGCACAGGGTGATGAGAAGTACCTCATATGCAATGCGGACGAAGGCGATCCCGGCGCCTTTATGGACCGCGCCGTAATAGAGGGCGATCCGCACAACCTTATTGAGGGTATGCTCATCGGTGCCTACTCAATGGGTGCCAGCGAGGGTATTGTGTACGTGCGTGCAGAATACCCGCTTGCCATCGTGCGCCTGCGCAAGGCCATTAAGGAGGCAACAGAGCGTGGCTACCTAGGCAACAACATTTTGGGCAGCGACTTTAGCTGCACGCTGCGCATAAAGGCAGGTGCCGGCGCGTTTGTGTGCGGCGAGGAGACGGCCCTCATAGAGTCGCTTGAGGGCAAGCGCGGCATGCCGCGCCTCAAGCCGCCTTTCCCCGCGCAGGCGGGATACTGGCTCAAGCCGTCCAACATCAACAACGTGGAGACCTACGCCAACGTGTCGTGGATTATCAATCATGGCGGCGAGGCATTTGCGGCCATGGGAACCAAGGACTCCAAGGGCACCAAGGTCTTTGCGCTCTCTGGAAAAATAGCCCGCGGCGGTCTGGTGGAGGTGCCCATGGGCACCACACTGCGCGATGTGATCTTTGGCATTGGTGGCGGTATCCGCGATGGCAAGGAGTTTAAGGCGGTGCAGCTGGGCGGTCCCTCTGGCGGTTGCGTACCCGCAAGCAAGCTGGATACCGTTATCGACTACAACGAGCTGGCCGCCACCGGCGCCATTATGGGTTCCGGCGGAATGGTGGTTATGGACAAGAGCACCTGCATGGTGGGCATGGCTCGCTTCTTCTTGGACTTTACCGCCAAGGAGAGCTGTGGTAAGTGCGTCCACTGCCGCCTGGGCACCAAGCGCATGCTTGAGGTTCTCAATCGCATAGTTGACGGCAAGGGCGAGGAAGGCGATATCCAAAAGCTCGAGGAGCTTTGCTATGCCATAAAGGACGGCGCGCTCTGTGGCCTTGGCCAAACGGCGCCCAACCCCGTGCTTACCACCATTCGCTACTTCCGGGATGAGTTTGAGGCTCACATAGACGATCACCGCTGTCCGGCTGGCGAGTGCCGTGAGCTCATTACCTACTCAATAGACAAGGACGCCTGCGTGGGCTGCACGTCCTGCGCGCGGCAGTGCCCGGTGCAAGCCATTACCGGCGAGCGCCGCAACCCGCACGAAATCGACCCAACCCTGTGCATCAAGTGCGGCAACTGCAAAACAGCCTGCCGCTTTGGCGCCGTTTTGGTTAAGTAAGGAAGGGGGAAGCAGATCATGTCTTTTACGTACACCATCGACGGTGTGGAAGTGATTGCGGAGCCTTCCGACACCATTTTGACCTCTGCCACCAGGGCAGGCGTGGAAATACCCACCCTGTGCTTCGATGCGCGGACCGCCATCTACGGTGCGTGTGGAATCTGTCTCGTGGAGGTTGAGGGAGTTCCCAAGCTGCTGCGTGCCTGCTCGGCAAAGCCGCAGGAAGGCTACGTGGTAAGCACCAAGACCGAGCGCGTGGAGCGCGCTCGCAAAACGGCGCTCGAGCTTCTTTTGTCCGACCACACCGGCGATTGTCGCGGACCCTGCAAGCTCAACTGCCCGGCTATGACCGACTGCCAGAAGTACGTGGGAGAGATTCGCGAGAGGCGCTACGAGGACGCTGTGTCCACCATATACAACGCCTTCCCGTTCCCGGCTTCCATCGGTCGCGTGTGTCCGCATCCCTGCGAGGACGCATGTCGTCGCAAGATGGTGGAGGAGCCAATTTCCATCGCGTTCCTCAAGGCGTTTGCCGCCGACAAGATTGAGGCGGACGGCACTCCCCACGTGGTGTCTTGCGAACCCGATACCGGCAAGCACGTTGCCATTGTGGGCGGAGGCCCAGCTGGCCTTACCGCCGCGTACTTCCTGCGCCGCTACGGCCATGCGGTTACCATCTACGATCAGCAACCAAAGATGGGTGGCATGCTGCGTTACGGCATTCCGGAGTACCGCTTGCCCAAGGCAGTGCTCGACCGGGAAATACAAATAATCGCAGACGCTGGCGTACAGATGGTAAACGACGTGCGCCTGGGCAAAGACATCGACTTCGACGACCTGCGCGACAAGCACGACGCAGTGCTGCTGGCTCTGGGTGCATGGACTTCCATGAACATGCGCGTGCCGGGCGAAGACCTGGATGGCGTGTACGGCGGCATAGACTTCCTGGAGCGCCTGGGCCTTGGCGAGCGCCCGAAACTGGGCAAGCGTGTTGCCGTATGCGGAGGCGGAAACACCGCCATGGACTGCTGCCGAACCGCCGTGCGCCTTGGCGCAGAGGAGGTCTACGTGGTGTACAGGCGTACCCGCGCCGAGATGCCCGCTGCAGACATCGAGATAGAAGAGGCCGAGGAAGAGGGCGTAACCTTCAAGTTCCTTACCAACCCCATCGAGTTCTACGGCGAGGATGGCCACGTTACGGGCATGAAGCTTCAAATAATGGAGCTGGGAGAGCCCGACGCTTCTGGTCGTCGCCGTCCCGTGCCCGTAGAGGGTGCTACTGAGGACGTTGCCATAGACAACGTGCTTATGGCCATTGGCCAGCGGGCAAACTGCGAGGGCGTGTCTGACGAGCTGCTTACGCAGCGCGGCACCATCGCATGCGACGAGCTTACCTTCCGGACCGCGTTCGACAACGTGTTTGCTGCCGGCGACGTTACCAACCGCGGTGCCGGCATTGCCATCGAGGCAATTGCCGAGGCGCAGAAGGCGGCCCTGTGCATAAACAACTACCTCGAAGGCGACGAGGTCCGCGCAAAGATTCCGTACTTTGTCGAGCGTGAGGTTGGGCCAGAGGAATTTGAGGATCGTCCCAAGCAAAAGCGCCAAAAGATGCCGGGTCTAACTCCAGAGGAGCGCCGTAACAACTTCGAGCCTGTCTACTTTGGCTTTACCGAGGAACAGGCGTTGCAGGAGGCGTCACGTTGTCTTGAGTGCGGATGTCACGACTACTACGACTGCCGTCTTATTCGCTTTGCCAACCAGTTTGACGTGCAGCCGCAGAAGTTTGCCGGACAGATGCACGACCGCGACGACGCTTCGGTTGTGCAGGAGGTTATTGTTCACGATCCCGACAAGTGCGTGCTGTGTGGCCTGTGCTATCGCATGTGCGACCAGGTTGTGGGCAAAACCTTCCTTGGCCTGTACAACCGCGGCTTCTCCACGGTAGTCAACCCCATGGTTCCCGACGAGGCCCGCACGTTCTGTGCGAGCTGCCTCAAGTGCGTTGAGGCGTGCCCCACCGGTGCCATGCGCAGCTTCCCAGCAGTGGAGCGCGTTACCAAAATCGTATAGCTGTAACTGTCCGAAAAGGGGGTGGCGTTAGCCCGCCCCCGAGCAGAGGCCAGAACCGTTCGGTGCCATGGACAAGCGCCGTGCTCAAACAGTCCTCGCGAGGACGGCACACGCGGTCGCTCCGCTCCTCGCGCGAGTTGGGTGCCCCTAACCTCTTTGGTTGCCCCTCGCTGCGGAGACTGCACACGCGGTCGCTCCGCTCCTC
>CADBDT010000016.1:0-103532 GCA_902793465.1 uncultured Coriobacteriaceae bacterium
GGTCGCTGGGCGACGGGGCGAGGGCAACGTAAGCAGACGCTTGGCGCTTTAGCGCCTTAGCGGTCGCTTATGCCGCAAGGCTGAAACAACGCTGCTGCGAACTTGTTTCGATGATAATAAAAGTCTCTTTCTGACAACTTGTTTTGCCGATAGGAAAACACATGCCCTACCGTCCGCACAGCTAAAAGTTTCCTTATGCCCTCACCCCGTCGCCCCGAAGAAATTTACTGCTTCGCGAAGAAGAGTCTGTGAGCGCAACGCTTCTTATCTCGAGAACAATTCGTGAAAAACGAAACGACTCTTATCCAGCAGCCCCCCTCATTGAGGGGGGACGGGCCGCGAAGCGGCGGGGAGAGTAGTAGGATGCTGGAGACTGACAAGCCTGCAACCGTCGCTAGAGGATTTATTTCCTCCGCCTGCTATCCATCCTCCGAAACTCGATGCCAAGACTCTTCGACAGCCGTTCGAGCTTCAGCGCTTCTTTCAAATCCGCCAGCGTGACGACGCGGCCTTCTTTTCCGGCCCGGCCGGTTCTTCCGGCCCGGTGCAGATACGTCTTTGCATCCTCTGGCAGGTCGAGGTTGAAAACGGTATCGACATCAGCAATGTCGAGCCCGCGTGCTGCGAGGTCGGTGGAGAGGAGGAGCGTAGCTTTGCCGCTGCGGAAGTCTTGGAGGGCTTTGGCTCTGGCCTGCTTGCCCTGGTGGCCGAGCAATGCCTCCGCTCGGATGCCGTCGTAGCGGAGCTTTTCGAGCGTGCGCTCGGCGTCGAACGTGCGGTTGATGAAGACGATGCCGCGCTTCACGCCGAGGCGGCGCGTGAGCTTGCGGATTTCGGCGATTTTCTCGCGGAATGGCGTCATGCGATAGTAGTGCCGGACGGTCTGGGCGGCTGCGGGCGCGGCTTCGATGCGCAGGACTTCCGGATGGTCGAGGAAGTCGGCGCGTTCGAGGGCTTTCTTCGGCGCTGTCGCCGAGAACAGCGCGTACTGGATGGGCTGGTCACCGCGCGCGCGGCGCACGAGCTGGACGATGTCAGCCGTGTTCTTTGCGTTCTGGTCATCGAGCAGGCGGTCGAACTCGTCGAGGACGAGGAAGTTCACGTCCTGCAGCTTGAGCTTGCCCTTGTGCGCAAGCTCGATGAGGCGGCCGGCCGAGCCGACGATGAGCTGCGGCTTCTTCTTGAGCTTCTCAATCTGGCGCTGGATGTTTGCGCCGCCGATCAGGCCGAGCGCGCGGATGGGCAGCTCGGCCGCCTGCGCGAGCTCCTGCGCCGTCTTCGCTATCTGCATCGCGAGCTCATACGTCGGCGCGAGCACGACGGCCTGCGCCTGCGCTTTCTCCGCATCGATGCGCGCAAGCGCAGGCAGGAGGTATGCGAGCGTCTTCCCCGTCCCCGTTGGCGCCTGCACAACGAGATTGCCGCCTGAAAGCAGGCGCGGGACAGCCTCGGCCTGGACGGGCAATGGCTCCTTGATGCCCTGCGCGGAAAGCGCCGCGACGAGCGATGCCGTGCGGTCGCCAAAATCGAAATCCTTAAAGGTTGTCATTCATTATCTCCTTGTTATTGCATAACAGACGAGGCATTACAAACTGAAAGGCCCCTTCCTTGAGGGGGCTGTCAGCGAAGCTGACTGGGGGAGTAGTTAGATGCTGTAGCCAAACGAATATGCCAAACGTTGCTAAAGGACTTTAGAGACGCATGCATTTCAGTCAGGCTCTAGCACCTTACTACTCCCACCACCGCTTCGCGGTCCCCCTCCCTCTGAGAGGGAGGCAAAAATCACTCCAGCACCGGTTTCCCGTGCAAATCGTCAAATGTCGCGGTGCATCTTGGGTAGTTGCTGCAGCCCCAGAACGAGCCGTTCTTGCCGCGCAGCTTCCGCAGGTGGCCTTCTTTGCATTTCGGGCAGAGAATCTTTTCGCGAGGCTTGCCGTCCTTGCTTTTTTCTTCCGGCTCCGCGCCCATCTTTTCCATCGGGCTCGCGGAGTATTTCGGCTTGTCGTTCCAGTTCTTCCACTGCTTCGGCACATACGGCTCGGGCGGGCCGAACAGGGTGTTGAGTTCGTCCCAGTCGGCTGCGCTCGGCTGGGCATCGCCCGCGCTTTCCGCGTAGGCGACCTGCGCGGGCGCAAACGATGGTGCACTGCTGGCGGCTGGCGCTTTCGCGCTCCAGCGTCCACGGCTGCCGCCCGACGATGCGCGGTTCTTCGCCTCGTCCATATCGGGCTTGCCGTCCTTATCATCCGTCGTCAGGCGGCATTTCGGGTAGTTGCTGCACCCCCAGAACACGCCGTTCTTGCCTTTGCGCTGCACGAGCACGCCGCTCTTGCACCTGGGGCAGACGTACTCGCCATGCACTTCCATCTTGACGCCCCACGCCTTTTCACAGAGCGTTTTCGTGAAATCGATCTGGGCCTGGAGAAAGTCGTCGAGCGTGCCGTCGCCCTCGGACAGCTGCTCCACGTCCGAGATGTCGCGGCTCATCTCCTCGCCGCTCGCGGGGGCGATCATGGGGGTGAGCTCCTCCGGCGCCTTGGCCACGACGTTGTCCTTTATGAGGTTGGCCTCGGTAAACGCCACGGTGTAGGTGCCCGCGTCGCTGTAGTCAACCTCGACCATCTTTTCCATGACCTCGTCGGACTCGAGGTCCACGGCTCGGTCCATCTCCTGCTCGGCCGAGCCCGAGGCGGACGTGCCGGCGCTGCCGCAGCCCGCTACCATGCCCGCGCCGATCATGGCGCTTGCCAGGAACGAGCGACGCGTTAACGATCTTCTGTCCATAAGGTGTCCTCTCTACTCATCGTTATGCCTTTCGCATAGTTGCTTCAATGGCACGAGTCTATCAACCGCTGTCCAACAGATGTCCAACAGCTCCCCGCTCCCTCTACACGCGCCGGTTTCTTATCCAAAACGATGCATCATGCAAGGTAAATAGGCAAAACGTGGAACAGGGGACGGGTTTTGCATTCCACGACCCCCGTTCCGCCGGCTAAGGGGCGACAAAACCCGTCCCCCAGGCATGGATTGTCACCCTTTAGCAACCCATCTACCAGCGCAAATGCGATTGTCGCCCTTTATCGGTGGCAGGCCAGGCCCAACCCCTCGGCAGCCCCGGCGGCGCGGACAAAAGCCTCCGTCCCCAGTGTCCCCCTCATGTCCCATAGAGCCGCCTCATCCGTGCTACCATGGGGGCAAAAAGGCGAGGGGGGAGGCCTGCATGGGCATGTACGTTAACCCGGGCAACGGGGGATTCCGACGGATGCTGGCCGACGAGTACGTGGACAAGACCGGGCTCATCGCGCTCGTAAACGCAGTGATGGGCACGCCGCGCGGCCTCGTGTGCTCCACGCGCCCGCGCCGCTTTGGCAAGACCTTTGCCGCGGAGTCGCTGGTGGCCTACTACACGTGCGGGGCGGACTCGCGCGAGCTCTTCGAGGGGCTGGACATATCGCGCGACCCGAGCTTCGAGGAGCACCTCAACGCCTACAACGTGGTCCACCTGGACATGACCGGCTTCCGCGGGACGTCGGACGTTGTGGCTGCGGTGACGGGGCGGCTGGTCGAGGACCTACGGCGCGTGCTGCCCGATGCGCCGCTGCGCACGGGCGCGATAGAGCTCGCTCTCGCCGACTTCGTGGCCGCCACTGGCCGCAAGCTCGTGTTCGTTATCGACGAGTGGGACGCGCCGCTGCGAGAGCGCCGATCGAGGGAGTCGCAGGAGGACTGGGTCTACTTCCTTCGCCTGCTCTTTAAGAACGCCACCTTTACCGCGGACGCCATCGCGGCCTGCTACATGACGGGGATACTGCCCATCGTGCGCTACGGCACGCAGTCGGCGCTCAGCGACTTTGACGAGTACACGGTGCTGGCGCCGAGCGCCTACGCCCCCTACGTGGGCTTCACGGAGGCCGAGGTGGAGGCCCTGGCCGAGCGGCACTGCATGGACATGGCCGAGCTGCGCCGCTGGTACGACGGCTACGAGCTTCCGTACGTGGACAAGGCCACCCGCGAGCGCAGGGTCGTGCGCGCCTACGCGCCCTACTCGGTGATGCGCGCCTGCGACCGCGGCGAGGTCGGCCCCTACTGGGTGAGCTCGGAGGCATTCGCCGCGCTGCGCACCTACATCGACCTGGACTTCGACGGGCTGCAGCAGGCCGTGGTGCAGGCGCTTGGCGGCGCGAACGTCCCGCTCCGTACGGGCAAGTTCGAGAACAGCATCCACGACGTGGCGAGCGCCGACGATGCCCTCACGCTGCTGTGCCACCTGGGATACCTCTGCTACGACGCGGCGACCTCCACGGCTCGCGTGCCCAACGAGGAGGTGCGCTCCGAGCTCGCCGACGCCGTCTCCGAGAGCCGCCACCCCGAGGTGGCGCGGATCGTGCACGAGAGCGACGCGCTGCTCGAGGCCACGTGGGACCTGGACGAGGACGCGGTGGCCGAGGCGATGTCGCGCGCCCACGACTCGGGCTGCGCGCCGGCATTCTACAACAACGAGCAGGCGTTGCGCGCGGTGGTGAAGTCCGCCTACATCGCGGCCGCCGACCACTACGCCACCGTCGAGGAGCTCCCCTCAGGCCGCGGCCTCGCCGACGTGGTGTACCTGCCCAGGCGCGGCGACCAGGCGCCTGCGCTCCTGGTGGAGCTCAAGTGGGACCGCTCGCCGGAGGCCGCCATCGCCCAGGTGCGCGAGCGCGACTACCCGGCCGTGCTGCGGGACTGGGGTGGCCCGATCCTCCTGGTGGGCATAACCTACGACCGCAAGTCCAAGCGCCACGTCTGCCGCATCGAGGAGGCGTGACCAATCAAGGGTGAGTACCCCTCGCACGAGAACAACGACGAGAACGTACGCTTGAGCGGCGAGGCGACCACGAGCCCGTATGCCATTACCGTTGGCTCTGCCATAGCTAACGGGGACCCGGACCTATCGAAGTCTCTCCATATGTTATACTACGCATATATTAGCAAAACAGTGCGATTACTAAGGATATTGCGAACATATGAGCACTAATGCACTTACAAAGCTTCGCCTGCCGGGACAGGCGAAGATGGACGTCGCAAAACGCGAGAAGGAGAGGCGACGACGTATGGGCATCACGCAGGAGGCGTTGGCCCGCAAGGCGGGGGTGAGTCTTGGATCCCTGCGTCGCTTCGAGCAGACGGGAGACATTTCCTTCGCCAGTCTTGTATCGCTGTGCTATGCCTTGGGGTGTCAGGAGGACCTGGCTGCTCTCTTCTCCACACCGGCATACCGCTCGATCCAGGAGGTAATCGATGAGGCTCGCTAACACCGCTCGCGGCCTGGAGGTGCTTCTTGCGGGACGGCTGGTTGGTCGGCTTGCTCGCACCCCGAGGGGCCTCGTGGCCTTCCAGTACGACCGGGACTGGCTTGCAGATGGGTACTCCATCAACCGCCGCAAAGCGCACGCGGCCGACCTCGTGTGGTAACGCACAATGCGTACGAAGTCCATAAGATTTACCGAGCTGTTTGCCACCATTAGGGCAAATGCCGTTGCGTTTGCCTCAATCTCTATGTTCGTGTGTTTGGGAGTTGCGCTCTTTTTGGGAATCCAGTGGGGAGGCCGGGCGCTGGGCAAGGGGGTCAACAACATTGCCAGGCAGGGCAACCTACACGATATTGAGGTAATGTTTCCCTATGGCATAACCAACGACGACCTCGACGCAATTAGGAAAATCGACGGCGTCGACGACGTGGAAACAGGGTACATGGCGTTTGCGACCATGTTGCAGGGCAACACGAACTACGTGCTCAAGTTCCAGTCGATGACCGACCGTATAAACAAGCCCACTTACTTTGACGGCAGACTGCCAAAAAAGGCCAACGAGGTCGCGCTGCTCAAGTTCTGGGCCGAGACGCACGACGTAAAGCTTGGCGACACCATCAGTCTAAGGCACGACTCCGCAGAGGGAAATGGCATGCAGGTCCTGCAGGGCGATTCCTTTGTTGTAACGGCGTTTGTGGACAACCCTGAGTACCTGTTTAAGCAGAGCCTCGCGCTTGGCGTCTCCGACGTTAGTGGTGGTTCTCTCGATTGCGTGGCATTCGTAACGAAGGATGCGTTTAACCTCAACAGCTTTAACGGCAACGTTCCGAGCGTCTATGTTCGAAGCAGCTCTCTCGACGGGCTCGACATGTTTTCGAAGGAGTACAAGGACAAATGCAAAGCCATTGCCAACAGCATATCCGAGATTGGCAAAAAGAGGGCCGTTGAGCAGTACCACAAGGTGTTTGACGAAGCCAAGGGCAAGATCGACGATGCCGAGCGGCTCCTTACCAACGGAGAGCAGCAGCTGGCCGAGGCGCGCAAGGCCATTGAGGAGGGTACTGCGGCCATCGAGAGCGGCGAGGCCCAAAGATTGCTCGACGAGGGTTATCGCGTCCTCGCGGACGGCCAGGCAAAGTATGACGCCGGACTGGAAACCTACAACACGGCAGTAAGTACGTACAACCAGGTCCAGGCAAAGTTTGCGGCCATTGCTGGCACCTACGACACCTTGGTCTCCCTCTATGACCAGGTTCCCGGATACGTGAACACGGTTCAGGCCGACCTCGACGAGGCCTACGCTGCGCTGGACGCGTACAACAGATCGCCCGACTACCCGTTGGGCGAGCGGTGGATGGCCGTGGAGGAGGCCTACAAGAAGCTCATAGGCGACTACGCGGGACTTTCCTCGACCTACAACTCGCTCGGCGACGCGCTTTCGGTTACGGGCGCCGCGCTGGATATTCCCGCGGTCGCCAACTCCATTAATGTGCCGTCCTCGCTTACGACGCCCGACGACATAGGCGTCTCGCTCAACGAGATTCAGAGCAGCATTAACACCGTTAACGGCCTAACCTCGCGCATTGCGAGCTCTACGCTCACAATCGGCGATACCACCATATCGCTGCTCGACATCCCCGGCGGCATGAACAGCGTAAACGACGCGCTGTCCGACACCAAGCAAACGCTCGATGCGGGCAAGGAGCAGCTCGACGCGGGATGGGCGGAGTACAACGCCAACAAGGACCTCTTTGAGCAGAAGAAGCGTGAGCTCGCAGAGGGCAAGAAGTTGGTCGAAGAAAAGACCAAAGAGCTCGAGAGCGGCAAGAGTTCGCTCGCGGAGGGCAAGGATATGCTTAACCAACTCGTGGAGTACGAGTGGCTTGTTACGCAGCGCCAAGACATTGGTGGCATACAGGCTTCGGAACGCATGATGGGGATGATATACAACGCGCGCTGGGCCATGGCCTCGCTGTTTATCCTGGTTGGCCTGTTTGTGTGCTACTCCGCAATCTCGCGCCTAATTTACGAGGAGATCATCCAAGTTGGTACCAAGAAGGCAATGGGATTCCGCACCGACGAAATAGCGTTTTTGTACCTCATGTTTGCCACGTTTGCCGTGCTGGTGGGCGTTTTGCTCAGCGCCTTGGGCGCGGTTTTTATCGTGCAGGGAATCTTGAACCCCCAGGCCGTGGATCAGCTTGCAATGCCGCTCTTTGAACCAGAGTTCGACGTCTTGGAGCTTGTGGTGTTGGGCGGCATCGAGATGGTGCTCATCCTTGCCTCCACATGGTTCGCGATTCGCCAGATGCTCAGGCGCAATGCGATTGACCTGCTGGCGGGGGAGACGAACGCGAGTGCCAAGAGTCACTTCTACGAGAGCTGGCCCATATGGAAAAAGATGTCGCTCTTTTCTCAGACCGTGGTAAACAACTGCGTAAACGACAAGCGACGCGTGGTCGCCACCCTCATAGGCGCAGGTGGCTGTACTGCGCTCATCGTTACGGCCGTTACGCTTTCTGCCAACATTGCCAACAGCTTCCAGAAGCACTACAAGGACGTATACGACTTCGACAGCCTGGCCTATCTTGATGAGGGGAGCCAAGCGGCGTGTGAACGCGTTGCCATGAAGCTGTACGATCGCGGCGTTACCAGCTCGCCTGCCTACATGTGCCAGCTGCAGGTAAGGCAGGAGGACGGGCCAATGTCGCTTGCGAAGCTCGTGGTTCCCACCAACGACGAGACGTTTGAGCGGATGTACCACATGGTTACCCCCGAGGGCGAGCCCGCCAATCGCGATGTTGGTGGAATCTGGCTTTCGGCCGCCTATGCCGAGCATAAGGGTGCCAAGGTGGGGGACACCATAACGCTTACGGAGTTTACGGGAAAGAAGCACGACTTTAAGGTTGCGGGCTTCTTTGAGTACCGTCTTTTGGGGCAGGAGTTCGTGCTGAGTAAGGGCGAGTACCGAGCGGCGTTTGGCGTGGATGCCCAGCCAAACGTGTTGCTGGTAAACACCTGCGGCAAGGACATTAGCTCGCTGCGCGACACGCTCAAGGGTGTGGAGGGATATCGCACCCTCGTGGACGACAAGGACATCCAGGGGTACTCCTTTAGGGTAATGACCAATATGCTCGACGCCTTGGTGCTCATCTACCTGCTGCTTGCGGGCCTCATGGCGCTCATGGTGCTGCTCAACCTCGACGTTATGTTTGTGATTGAGAAGAAGCGCGAGCTAATTGTGCTTATGATTTGCGGCTTTTCGACCAAGGCAGCCAAGGCCTACATCTACCGGGACTCCATTGTGCTCACGGCTATGGGCATCGTTTTGGGCATTGTGGCGGGCACGGTTATGGGCGGCCTAACGATCTTTGCGCTCGAGCCCGATTCGGCCTACTGGATCAAGGGATTTAGCCCCCTTGCCGCACTGGTCGGTGCGGTGGGCGCGGGTGTATTTGCCGCCGCGATGCTTATTTGGTCCCTAAAACAGATTGACAAGTTCGAACTGACCGACATCAGCCGCTTCTAACCGTGGTGGCAGTAACAGGTCGGACCCAACACGGTGTCTTAGTGCGACTTAACATGGTGGCAGTGGGACAGCCTCAGGGGGATATCCCACCGCCGTTTAGTTAAGGGTACGGGGGAGCTGTGCACATTGGGGATACTCCCCATCGGGTACATCGCGAGCAGGGCTTTCGTTGGAGTCTGGCTCATTCGCGATGTACCCGCGGGGGAGTATCCCCTATGTGCACAGCGCTAACTTAATGGCGGTGGGATATCCCCCAAATGCAAAGCGGTTTGAACTGCGGATTCAATGCTTACGCGCGTTCCTGGGCTTCGTGTATAATTCAGTGGCCGCATCTGTCGTGTGTCAAAAGTATTACGCGCATCATATTTAAAGATATATCCGACGAACAGGAGCCGACCTATGCTCTTTTCTGAGATGCTAAACCGTGGTCAAGACGACGCCACAGCCATCGTCGATTCGCGGGGATCCATAACGTATGGCGAGTTTCGTGCCGCCGTGGCCGGATTCGCCGCGCACCTCCATAACATGGGCCTTGCCAAGGGCGACCGTGTGGCGCTCTGGGGATACAACTCGGCCAATTGGCTCGTGGCCTTCTTTGGCATCGTACGCGCAGGTGGCGTGGCGTTGTTGGTTAACTACAGCATGGGTGTTGCCGATGCGGCCCAGCTGTTGCGACAAGCGAACGCGCGATTTATTGTGTGCGGCGACAACGGCCAGACCAAACGCCGCGACGACGCGATGGAAGCGCTTGCAAGCGCAGTGGGCATCGATCACTCCTGTTGCGTGGATGTAAGGAACGACGTTTGCGAACTTGCGAACGTCTTTGCGGAATCGGAAGGCCTCGCCGAGCAACGACAGCCAAACGAGGAGACCGACACTGCGTTTATCATCTTTACGAGCGGCACTACATCGGCTCCCAAGGCCGTGTGCGTTTCCCAGCGAGCCCTTACCGCCGACGCACGGGCGCTCATGGCGGGCCTGGAAGGAACGATGGGCGACTCCGTTTGCGTTGCGGTCCCGCTCTTCCACATTCTTGGCCTGCTTACCAGCTTCGTTTACCTCATACTGGGTTCCAAGGTGTGCCTTCCCGCAAGCTATCGAGCCAACACGCTCGTTGCGATGGTGGGCAAAAACGCAGTGAGCGACATTGCTGCAGTGGGGGCCGTCTACCAGGGACTTGCGCTTGCCGACGGGTTTAAGAAAGAGGTCGTGCCCCACCTGCGAACATGCCTCATAGCCGGCGGCATGTCAACGCCGGTTCAGATGATGCGTCTCGAGCTGGATTTCGAACACGCCACTTTTATCAATATGTACGGGCAAAGCGAGGGTGCGCCGCTTACCATGGTGCGACCTTCCGACCACGTTGAGCTACGAGCCGGCACGGTCGGCCGCGCTGTGGACGGCGTTGAGCTTCGCATTGCAGGCCTGGATGGTTCGACCTTGCCGATTGGCGAGGTGGGCGAGGTGCTGGCTCGTGGCGTCTGTCTAATGAACGGCTATGAGGGGTTGTCCACGGACGACCAGGCAATCGATGCGGACGGCTGGCTACACACGGGGGACCTGGGCTATTTGGACTCCATGGGGTACCTGCGGCTCGCCGGTCGCATCAAAGACGTTATTATTCGTGGCGGCGAAAACATATCTCCCGCCGAGATCGAGGCGGAGCTCACCTCCATCGAAGGTGTGGCGGACGCCAAGGTTATGGGCGCGCCGCATGCCATCTTTGGCGAGAGCGTAGAGGCCTGCGTGGTTGCCCAAGATGCGAAGCCCTTTGACATCGGGCGCGTGCTCGAAGCCCTGCGCAGTCGTATGCCACGCTACAAGGTACCCGCGCACATCTTTGCCTTTAGCCAATTTCCCCTTAACGTTAACGGAAAGCTCGACCAACGTGCCCTGTATCTGAGCATGCTGGGAAAGCTGCGCGGAATCGAGGTGGACGAGGAACTCGCCGGCGGCATTACGGTATTCAAGATTACCGTAAAGAACTCCAGCTACGCAATTGGACCGGTGACGGCACTCGTCAATGACCTCGTTAGTAGCATTGGGTACGATCGCCGACGTGCCGCAAAGATTCGGCTCGCCGTGGAGGAGATGCTCATTGAACGCATGATGTATGCCTACTCAGGCGCGGGCGACATCCGCGTTCGCATTGCGCTCATGCCGGAGTGGCTGCGCGTGTCCTTTAGCGACGATGGTGCCGAGTACGTTATTAACAAGCGCAGGGATACCTCCACAAGCGCACGCATTATCTTGGGCTCCGTCGACAACTTCCACACCGAGAGGCGCGAAGGAAAGCCCGAGTATTGCATGGACTTCCTCTACGACAGCGACCTGGACATTAAGGGATTCCTCGTAAGGAACAAGGAGGACGCCGAAAAATGGGAGGCCTTTAACGAGGCACTCAAACCTTTGTACTGAGGTTAGGAGCACAAGGGATATTTGATATCATGCATTAAATCGTATAACGTTCTTGTAGTTCTGAACGAAAGGGGCTTATAAACCATGAACAACAACCGTCCAGTGTTTGAAAAGAAGGAGATGGCGCTTTCCTCCTCACCTTATGTGTACCTTCCGGTAGACATCCCGGTCTATGCAGTCGAGGTAACGCACAAAGACGAAGTAGATGCCGACCTCCTGCAAAAGGCCCTGGACCGCACGCTAACCCGCATGCCATACCTCGCCGATACCCTCCAGATTGAGGATGGCGCCGTGTACTATGCCGCCAACCCGCTTCCCATGGAGGTTGGCCGAGGGCAGCAGCTGCGCCACGTGGGCGGACACGAGACCAACTACCATATGCTTGACCTCACCTGCGACGGCAACGTTACGCGTTTTGCCATGTACCACGGCTTCTGCGACGGCCAGGGCATCAATGCGTTCGTCGAGTCGGTGCTTTATCACTACTATTGCATGCACGACGGCAAGGAATACGATCCGTGCGGAATTCGCACCGACGCGGGAACCATGTTTGAAGCGGAGGAGTTTGAACCCCTGTCGATTACCCGCGAGGTGAGCCCAGACTTCCAGATGCCGCAGAGGCAGCTGCAAGGAGAACCGTATCACCTGCCCGAGCTCTCGCGCTATGCCGGCTACGAAGTGCGCGACTGGAGACTGCAGGTAGATTCGGGCAGCCTCATGTCGTTCGTTAAGAAAATTGGCACGTCTCCATCCATTGCCATCTCTATGTTTGTGGCCGAGGCGGTGGCTGCCACCCATCCAAACACAGACGCCCCTCTCTTCGCCAATGTGCCCATATCGATTAGGCGCATGCTGGGTTGCGAAGAGACGTTTAAGAACTGCTCGTCTCGCGTCATCCTGCCCCTCAGAGGCACGCCGCTCGACGCTCTACCGTTCGATCAGCGCGCGGTGCAATTCCGTGGCATCCTCAAGCAGCAGATGAATCCCGATATGTGGCATACCGTATACAACATGCTTAGGACCAAGTACCTCACACGCATGGAGGAGGCGACCGACTATTGGGAGGAGATTAAAAAGCCCACGGCCTTTACCTCGACCCCCAACCACGATACGTTCTACATCGATTACATTGGCCGTATACGCAATACGGGCTACTCCGACAACATCACCGACGTTCGCTTTGTGTGCAAGCCTGCCGCGGGCGGCACGCTTCACCTAAACGTAATCGACCACGGTGGACAGTTCCGGATCGACTGTCTAGCCTGCGGCGACGTGACTGCTATTGTCGACGCCTTGGAGCAGGTGTTCGCAGACCACGGCCTTACGGTCGAGCGCATGCAGGAGGTCCGCGTGACCCTTCCCGCTACTGCCTGGCGTGAAGGGCTCAAGAATCCTAACGCGGATTGTTAAATACTTATTGAGCGACTTATATGGCAAGATATCGTGGTGCGCCGTGAGGGATTCGCCGCCTTGCCTTCGGCAAGGCTCATAGGCCTCGTCGCTGCGCTCCTCGGCCCTTGAGGCCCCGCTGGGGCCTCAAGCCCTCGCGGGTTCGAATCCCTGTGAGGTTTCCTAACAAAAAAGCCTCCCGTTGTGGGAGGCTCGTCTTTAAGTGGTGCGCCGTGAGGGATTCGCCGCCTTGCCTTCGGCAAGGCTCATAGGCCTCGTCGCTGCGCTCCTCGGCCCTGCGCAAGCCAGAGGGCTTGCGCAGCCCTTTCGGGTTCGAATCCCTGTGAGGTTTCCTAACAAAAAAGCCTCCCGTTGTGGGAGGCTCTTATTATCGTGGTGCGCCGTGAGGGATTCGAACCCCCGACCTCATGATTCGTAGTCATGCGCTCTATCCAGCTGAGCTAACAGCGCGTGCGACAAATAACTATGCCACTAGGGATGCTTCTTGTCAAACGCTACTCTGGAACTTCACAATTCGCGTTGCACAGTTGCGGTTAACAGAGAGAAGCCCCTCGATAAAGGGGCTTCTCTCTGAAGGATCTTTTATCTTTGCGGTTACGACATCTGCTCTGTCTTCTGCTCCGCGGGCTTCTCGGTTGACTTGGTCTCGGAGGTCTTGGTCTCGCTCTCGTTAGTGGCTGGCTTGTCTGCCTCGGTCTTCTCGTTGGTTTCGGTCGTGGTCTCCTGCTGCTGGTTGGCCTTGTTCTCGAGCTTCTGGATGCGCTCGGTAAGCTTCTCGGGGATCTCCTTGCTGGCGCGGACAAGGGCGTCGCGCTTGTTGTAGAGCTTAACCAGCTGTGCGCGCTCGTCCTCGTTGAGGTTGGCCATCTTTGCTACGCGCTCCTCGTTGGCCTTGTTTGCTGCCTCGCGCTCTGCCTTCTCCTTGGCTGCGGCCTCTTTCTTTGCCGCGGCTTCCTTCTCGGCTGCCTCGCGCTCGGCCTGCTCCTTGGCTTCGGCCTCCTTCTTGGCGTTCTCTTCGGCCTGTTTCTTGGCCTCGGCTTCCTTCTGGGCCTGCTCCTTGGCTGCTGCCTCGCGCTCGGCCTCCTTCTTTGCGGCCTCGTCCTTCTTGGCCTGGTCCTCGGCCTTGGTCTCAGCCTGTGCGTCGCCCTCTTCCATGGCGCCGGATTCGTCGCTCTGAACGGCTTCGTTTGCGGAGCTGGGAGCTACGTAGTTCTGGGCCTCGTCCTCGCCGTCGTACTCCTCGTCTCCGTCGTAGCTCTCGGAGTCGCCGTAGTCGTAATCCTCGCCATAGTCGTAATCTTCGTCGTAGTCCTCGCCGAACTCGTCGTAGTCCGCCTCGTCCTCGTCGCCGTACGCCAAGCCGAGGTAGCTGTAGTCGTCCATGTCGTCGCTATTTGCGTAAAGGTTCTCGTAGGCCTCCTGGTTTGCTGGGTTGGAGGCAAGAACGGTCTCGGCCAGGTTCGTGTTGGCGTCAAGGTAATCGTCCTCTGCGTATTGGTCGTCGATCGTTGCGGTCTGGGTGGTCTTGGGAGAAGCCTTGCTCATAAGCTGATGCTTAAGGGATGCGTTGGATCCCATTGCGAAGGCGGCTACGCCGGTGCTTGCGAGTGCGATAACTACTGCGGTTGCGATGGTTGCCTTCTTAACGTTAATGTTGTTTGCCTTCATGGTAGCCTCCTTCTGAGCTGCCGTTTTTTCTTTGTTGACTACATATTACGAAGGCTGCGATTTTCAATCCCCCGCCAAACAGACATATAAATGTAAGAAAAGTGTCAGATTGCGACGAATTATTAAGAGCTGCTGCGCGACGGATCTTCGAAGGTGCGGCTTGCAAATTGGACAGGCGGGCGAGCCTTTACGTCGAGTTGCTCGGCAGGCCTGTCCCCCCGTTCAAAAATGAACACCAGACACGTCCCCCGTTCACGGCTCCGCGCGGTAGTGGCGAGTTTGCCCCAAAGAAGCGCCCGTTCATTTCTGTTTTTTACGGTCGTGTTTGAAATCTGGGTCTCCATCGCCCACGGGGCGAATACCTGACCTCCAAAAGCACAGGCAGGGGGGCCGTTTATAGGGTCCCGTAAATTCGGTCATCCAATTTTCAAACACAACCGGCAAAAAGAGAAATGAACGGGCACTTCTCTGGGCACTTTCCAAAAGACTTTGCCTGATGGCCTGAAAAAAGCCGGCAGGTAGCCATGTTCCCTCGCCGGGCTCCGGCAGGCCTGTCCCCCCGTTCAAAAATGAACGCGAGACACGTCGCCTGTTCATTGATAGGTCTGACAGAGCCGTGAACAACAAACAGCCAACGCCCCGCTCGCCGCATTTGTTTGTATACTTAGGTGCACTGCAAGAACACTGCACAACCATTTGTGAGGAGATACCCATGGCAGAGCAAAGCACGACGCCGTTGGTGGGCGTAATTATGGGTTCGGCGTCCGACATGCCCGTTATGGAGGCATGCACCGCGCAGCTGGACGAATTTGGCGTACCCTACGAGCTCGTTATTGCTTCGGCGCATCGCAATCCCGCCAAGGTGCACGAGTGGGCAAGCACGGCCGCAAGTCGCGGCATGCGCGTAATAATAGCCGCAGCTGGCAAGGCGGCGCATTTGGGCGGAGTGGTTGCCGCCTTTACCCCGCTCCCGGTGGTGGGCGTGCCCATAAAGACCAGCGACCTGGGCGGCATGGACTCGCTCTTGTCTATGGTGCAAATGCCGTCGGGCGTGCCCGTGGCATGCGTGGCAATAAACGGCGCAAAGAACGCCGCCATATTTGCAACCCAGATTATTGGCGCGGGCGACCCCGCGTACCTGCAAAAGATTTCCGACTTCAAAGCCGCAATGGCCGAGGCGTAAAGTAGGGGAGGCTACTATGAGCGAGCAGCAGACGTCGAACACCGAACCCCCAAAGAAAGACTCCGGCAAAAAGAAGAACCTCGTGTCCAACATCCTTATTGTGGTGGGCATCGCGCTGCTTGTTGTGGCAGGCGTCATTTGGTTTAACAACAACCAGAACTACCAGAAGATCGACCAGGAAAACGAGCGTGTTGCAGAGTACGCAAAGCTTTCCAACGACGAGGACACCCCTCCGCAGGTGGACTGGGAGGCGCTTAAGGCCATGAACCCCGACGTTGTGGGCTGGCTGCAGATTCCCAACACCGTAGTCAACTTTCCCGTGTTCCAGTCCGGCGACAACAACTTCTACCTGGACCACGCGCCCGACAAGAGCGCCAGCATTGGCGGTTCGGTGTTCCTGGACTACGAGACAACCGCACCCGGCTTGGTGGACCCCCAGACCATCGTGTATGGTCACCACATGCGCAACGGCTCGCAGTTTAAGCAGGTGGCCGACATGGACAACCAGTCCGTGTTCGACGGGGTAAAAACCGTGTGGTACGTTACGGAGAAGAACGGCCCGTATAACCTCGCGCCCCTGTACCTGTTCTACACCAACGAAAACGACACCGAGGTTCGTCGCTTTACGTTTGAAAACGACCCGGAGTTCCGCAACTACATTAGCACCTACTACAAGGACGCCGTTGCCAAGCGCTCCGACGCCGACGAGGTAATAAAGCACGTAAAGCACCTGTTTACCCTTTCTACCTGCAACTATTACGACGGCTACGGCCGCACGCTGCTGGTGTGCGCGCCCAAGAGCGAGATTCCGGGTACGCCCCAGTACCAAGAGGCGCAGGCTGCGGCAAAGGCCGCCGAGGCCAAGGCTGCCGAAGAAAAGAAGGCCCAGCAGCAGAGCGAGCCTCAGGCGGAGTCCTCGGAAGGCGAGGGCCAGGCCGAGGCCGAGCAGCAGGCCGCACCGGCCGCGCCTGCCAACGAAGAGGAAGCCCAATAGGCCGCTTGCAAGTCTGCTGGGCTTGGCAGCAAGCCCAGCAGGCCAATCGCAAGCGGTAAACAAGTTCGTACGCAAAAGGGAGAAGAGCATGGCAAAGCACGTAACGTACGCGGACGCTGGAGTGGACGTAGACGAGGGCGCCCGCGCGGTAGATGCCATAAAGTCGGCCGTCGCCTCCACCACAAGGCCCGAGGTAATTGGCGGCCTTGGCGGGTTTGGCAGCTGCTTTAGCGCGGCTGCGCTCAAGGATATGGACGACCCCGTACTGGTAAGCGGGACCGACGGCGTGGGTACCAAGCTGGCCATAGCCCAGCTGCTAAACAGGCATGACACCGTGGGACAAGACCTTGTGGCCATGTGCGCAGACGACGTGGTGGTGGTTGGCGCCGAGCCGCTGTTCTTCTTGGACTACGTGGCCGTGGGCAAGCTGCGCTCCGACGCCATGGCCCAGATTGTGGGCGGCATTGCAGAGGGCTGCAGGCAGGCGGGCTGTGCGCTGGTGGGCGGCGAGATGGCCGAGCACCCCGGCGTTATGCCGGCCGACGACTACGACCTTGCCGGCTTTGTGGTGGGCGTTGTGGACCGTGCGCACATTATTGGCCCCGAGCTCGTGCGCGAAGGCGATGTGGTGCTGGGCATTTCCAGCTCGGGCATCCACTCCAACGGGTATTCTCTGGTGCGCAAGGTGGCCATCGAGGGCCGCACGCTCGAGGAGCTCTGCGAGCCCCTTGCCGAGCTGGGCGGGGAGTCGCTGGCCGACGCCGTGCTGCGTCCCACCACCATCTATGCCGGCGCACTGGTGCGTGCGCTGCGCGCGGGTGCGCCGGTGCACGCCATGGCCCACATTACCGGCGGCGGCATTACGGAAAACCTTAACCGTGCGCTTCCGGAAGGGCTGGACGCCGTGGTGTATCGCGGGGGCGAAGACGGCCCCGCCTGGGATGTGCCTCCCGTAATAACGTACATGGTGCATGCGGCGGGCCTCAGTGCAGACGAGGCATACAAGACCTTTAACATGGGCGTTGGCATGAGCGTAATTTGCGCGGCCGACGACGCTGGCAAGGTGCGCGACGCACTTGCGGAGCAGGGTCTCGAGTCGTTTGAGATGGGCAAGATTGTTGCGGGCGAGCCTGGGCGCGAGGGCAAGGTAATCTACGAATAACGAGCGGTTTGGGCGCCTGGACACAGGCGCCGCTGCGCCGCATGAAAGGTAACAGCATGAGCATTAAGCTAGGGGTCCTGCTTTCGGGCTCGGGCACCAACCTGCAGGCAATTATCGACAGCATAGAAGCGGGCACGCTGGATGCCAGCATAGAGCTGGTGGTCTCTTCGCGCATGGACGCCTACGGCCTCAAGCGTGCCGAAAAGCACGGCCTGCAAACGCTTACCCTCTCTAAGGACATCTACGCCGAGCCGCTTGTGGCCGACGAGGTTATAGCCGCCGAGCTAAAGCGCTACCAGGTGGACTACGTTATTATGGCCGGCTACATGCGCATGGTGCACGCGCCCATTCTTGCGGCTTTTCCCAACCGCGTGGTAAACCTGCATCCGGCGCTGCTTCCCAGCTTTAAGGGTGCCCACGCCATCCAGGACGCCTACGATTACGGCGTTAAGGTAACGGGCGTAACTGTCCACTTTGCCAACGAGAAGTACGACTGTGGCCCCATTATTGCCCAGCAGGCGCTCGAGGTGCAGGAGGGCTGGTCGGTGGACGAGCTGGAAGAGCACATCCACCAGATCGAGCACGTTTTGTATCCGCGCACCATTCAGCTGCTGGCCGAGGGCCGTGTGCGCGTACGCGACAACGGCACCGTAGAGGTGGCGTAAGGGGCGCCGCTCGGCTTACTGCTGGCCTCTCAAGGGGGAGTACCCCTCTTGATTGGTACCAATCAAGAGGGGTACTCCCCCTTGAGAGGCCATTTGACAAATTTGCTTACATATGTATAATGAAGGCAAACGGCAAAGCCCGTCGGGGATGCTGGGTCGCGCCGTTCTAACTGTTCGGGCCGGGAATCCTATACGGAGGTTTCCTGGCCTTACTCGTCTTCCTGGTCGCCTGACCCGTCCGCCTTGGACGTGGACCTAAGCTTATTCCATAACACGTCAATAAACTTACTTGCAAAACGCTTTGCTAGTCCTGGCGCTCGGCCTTCATCATGCGCTTGTTAACGTACATGCGCTTGTCGGCAAGGGCTTGCGCGGCCTTAATGGTGCCCTTGTCCGTCTCGGATGCGCAGGCAAAGCCGACTGCCAGGGAAAACGGCACGTCCTTGCCGCTGGCCACATGCTGTTCCTGCTGCTCGTCGACCGACTGCAAAAACAGGTCGTAGCACATGTGCAGGCGCTCCTCGAGCATTACGCCCACAAGGATGGCCGTAAACTCGTCGCCGCCCGTGCGATAGCAGGCGCCTTCCGTGCCAAACGAGCGATTAATGGCTTCGGCGGCACGCTTTATAAGATCGTCGCCCTCTGCGTGGCCGTACGTGTCGTTTATCTTCTTTAGGTAGTTGACGTCAAACTGACAAACCAGCGCGTCGTTAATCTGTTCCGTCTTTAGCGCCTCGTCCATCTCTATGCGCATGGCCTTCCACGCGCTGCGGTTGCCTATGCCCGTAAGCGCATCCACGTACGCGACTGCCTCCACCGCCTCGGCCCGCTCTGCGCGTCGCATGTAGCTCATGCTAGTCCTAAATGCCTCGATGGCCAGCACCATGGAAAAGGCAAAGAGGCCGTGTCGCATAAAGAACGCCGAGTCCAGTACGTCGATGCTGGAAACCCTAAACAGCACGAAGTCCGTTACCGAGCAGGCCATGAATATAAGAAACGCTATCATTATGGCGCGGTTGGAGCGCATGGTGCCGCGCACGAGGCTGCGACCGTGACGCCTGAAGCTCGAGATTGCCTGCATAAACACAAGGATGCCGCAGAGAACAAGCTGCGCATGCGATATGGGTAACAGCTGGTGCATGTCGCAACCGAACGCGAACGTAAGCGCCATGGAAAGGCCAATGCTCACGAGCGCAGCCACACGAGCCGCGAGCTCGTAGCGCTCGCGGTGGCGTGGACGCAAAAGAGCGCCAGCAAAGCGCACCACGGGATATGCCACAAACAGCAGCGACATGTACTCCAGCGCGGTGCTTATGGGTGCGAGGCCGGTTATAAGCTGAAACACCAGCGTTACGCTTCCCGACCAAATGCCCAAGAGTACGGAAATGGCTCCGAGCGAGAGAAGGTCCAAGTCCAGCTGGTGCTGGTTTCTTAAGGCAATGTGCAGCACGATTACTGCCATGCCAATAAACATAATTAGAAGGCTCTCGAGGAACGAGAATCCGTGATCGCAAACGTACTTTTGGATGTAGGGTACTGTTCCGGCAAGGTGGGTGTTGGAGATCCGCGCGTTGCTGTTTGGATATACGGGCTTTATTTCTAGGCGAATAATCTTTCCTGCGTCGTCGGGCGATAGCGTAACAAAGTTAAAGTGCGAGACGTACGGACGGCCAAACACGTTGGGATCGGGGTCGTAGATGTACACGACCTCGTTGTCGTAGTACACACGCACGGTTACGTTTGTGCTAATAAAGTTAAACTCGCTGTCGGCCTGTATCTCGCGCGGCATGCCGCACTTTACGGTTGCGCCGTTTTCTGCAAAGCCAGGGATTTTGTTGAGCTTGTACATGTCCACAGGCGTGCCGTCTTCGGTTACCCAGTGGTTTTCTAGGTTAATGTCCATGGTCACGCGTGGGGGATATGCCCCGCCAAGCAGACTGGGACGTATTGCCAGGTACACGACGCACGCAACAAAGCCCAGGCAGAACAAGGCTACAAGAGCATTGCCCATCCTATGTCGCCACATAGCGTCCAACAACGACTCCCGCAGTCTTGCCTCATTCTCCCAAAGTAAAACAAGTATAACCACATCATGCGAGTCGGTGGAGCAACAGGAGGGTGGAAGGCGGCAAGCGTATGAGGGTGGGGCAGATCGGGAGGCTGTCCGAAAAGGGGGTGCCGTGAGGGGATACTCCCCATCGGGTACATCGCGAGCAGGGATTCCCTTGTGGTTTGGCTCATCCGCGATGTACCCGTAGGGGAGTATCCCCTCACGGCACCCCACTCCGTCACCAATAGGGGCGCTCCCCCTTGATTGGTACCAGCGCTACCTGTGGTCGCGTACGTAGGTGTCCAGCACCTTAGCAAGCGCCTCTATGTCGATGGGCTTTGCTATATGGTCGTTCATCCCAGCTCGTTTGCTGCTCATTACGTCTTCGGCAAACGCGTTGGCCGACATTGCGACTATGGGGATGTCGCGCACGTAGGGCCTGCTTGCGGCGCGAATCTTCTTTGTGGCCTCGTAGCCGTCCATTACCGGCATCCTTATGTCCGTAAGAAGAAGGGAATAGTAGCCGTCGGGCGACTCTTCCAGCATCTTTACTGCCTCTGCGCCGTCCTTTGCCCATTCGACCTCACAGCCGGTCATCTCCAGGAAGTCCATGGCAATCTCGGCGTTTATCTCTTGGTCCTCCGCAAGCAGGATGGTCTTGCCAGTGAGGTCGAGCTCCTCGAGGTCTCGCAGGGGCTCGTCTTCGGCATCTCCTGCGGACGAGTTGTTTACAAGGGCGCCAAAGAGCGCCGCCAGCTTGGTGCGAAACAGGGGCTTGCTCATAAAGGTGGTAACGCCCGCCTTGCTCGCTTCCTTTTCTATTCGGGTCCAGTCGTAGGCCGAGGTAATAATAATGGGAACGTTCTCGCCAACAATCCCTCTAATCCGCCGCGTGGTTTCTACGCCGTCTTGGCCCGACAGCTTCCAGTCTATCAAAATAGCAAAGAAGTCGCGCTCCTGCTCGTGCCTTGCCTTAACGCGATCCACAGCCGCCATGCCCGAAAGCACCCACTCGCTGTTCATCCCCATGTCGTTAAGGAGCTCGCAGGTGGACTCGCAGCAGGAGGGATCGTCGTCCACAACGAGTACGCGCAAGTTGGCAAACTCCTCGTAGTCGATGCGCTCTGCCTCTTGGAGCCTAAGATACACGCTTACCGTAAACTTTGACCCCTTGCCGTACGTACTCTCCACCTCTATGCCCCCGCCCATCGTGCGAACGATATTGCGGGTAATGGTCATGCCAAGGCCAGTGCCCTGGATGCCAGCGGTTCTTTTGTCGTTCGAGCGGGTAAAGGGTTCAAACAGGTGCTTTTGGAATTCCTCGGTCATGCCGTAGCCATTGTCTTCGAACACAAACTGATAATGACCAAAGCCGTGCGTCTTGGTGGGGCTTTCCATAACGCTCAGCGATATTTGCCCTCCGTCGGGAGTGTATTTAATTGCGTTGCCCATTATGTTTACGAACACCTGCTGAAGCCGGCGGCTGTCGCCTATAACGTGCTCGTGCTCCAGGTTTACGGTGTCTACGCGCAAGGTGTGCTTGTGCGCCTCTATTTGGGAACGCGTCATGGTAAGCGTGCCGTCTATGAGCTCGGCAAGGCTAAACTCCTCCTCTACAAGCTCGATCTTTCCCGACTCGATCTTGTTCATGTCCAAGACCTCGTTTATGAGGGAAAGCAGGTGGTTGGAAGATTCCGATATCTTATGCAGGCAGTCCGCGACCTTCTGGCGATCGTCCAGATTGTTGGCCGCAATGGTGGTCATGCCAATAATGCCGTTCATGGGCGTGCGAATGTCGTGGCTCATGCTGGCCAAGAAGTTGCTCTTTGCCTCGTTTGACGCGTTGGCCGCGTCGACGGCCTCGCGTAGCGCCTGCTGGACCTGCTGCTCCTTGCGGACCTCTTCGTCTACGTCCTTAAAGCCGGCAACGATGCTCGTCGCAGGGCCGCCGATTTCGAGCAAGGCAAACTCGAGGCGATAATGGCGCACGCCGTCTTCGAACACGCGACGGAACGGAACCGAGTAGATTATTTTGTCCTTGGTGTTGCGCACGATTTCCTCTGGCGTAACCGCAGCCAGGAATGCCTGGCGGTCCTCCTCCAGAACGAGGTTGGAGTAGAAGGCAAACGCATCCGAGAACCGCGTTATCTTGGTCGCCACGTTTGCGGGCATCAGATGGACCATTACCTCGTCTATTCGATAGAGCTCGAACTGCTGGGTCCTAACGTCGTTAATGAGCCAAACCGAGTCGTACACGCGCGTAAGGGCCTCTATAACGGCGGTGCGGAGCGCCTTTTCGTCCTCCGCACGCTGATGCACCTCGGTAATGTCCGAAATAAACACGTAGTAGAGACCTTTGTAGGTGTCGGACTCCACGTAGTGGCCGTAGTCGTCTATCCAACGAATTCTGCCGTCCTTGCGAACGATGCGGTACTCAATGTGGTCGAGGTCGTGCTCGGTCTGGCTAACCTGCTCCCTTATGTCCGAGCTTATTCGCGCGTAGTCCTCCGGATACACCATGCCAGAAAAGGTGAAGCCCGTAAGCTCCTTGAACTCCTCTAGCGAACTGCACCCAAATATGCGGCAAACGGCTTTGTTTGCATACAACAGCTCCTCCTCCTGGTTCGCTTTGTAAATAAAGAAGCCTCCAGGCATGTGCTCGCCAAGCTGCTCGATAATGGACAGGCTCTGCTCGTTTAGCACAAAGGACTTGCTGAACATAACATGCGCCTCCGCTAGGCTCGTGTGTGTATGCTAGTTAAAAGATACCATCAATTGGTGCGGTTGGGGGAGCCACAAATGGGGGATTGGCTCCGAGTTGGGGCTTTCTGCAGGGTAACGGCTCGAACCTATCAAGAGGGAGTAGCCCCCTTGAGGCCGTCCGAAAACCCTTTGTCGTGGGCCTTGTACTCAGGGGATACCCCCTGGGCGCAAAGCCCACGACAAAGGGTTTTCGGACGGCCTGCCCTTGATTGGTATTTAAGCATGAGCAAGCCATTCCACCGCGGAAGGGTCCATCCGCGCTTTAACCGAAGGGGGCAGCCCCTGAGTACAAGGTATTTTTGGACAGCCTGCCCTTGATGGGTCACGGTGGCGAGTTTGCCCCAGAAAAGTGTCCGTTCATTTTTCTTTTTTGCGGCCGTGTTTGAAATCTGGGTCTCCATCGCTCACGGGGCGGATACCTGACCCCCAAAAGCGCAGGCAGGAGGGCCGTTTTTAGGGCCCCGCAAACTCGGTTATCCAATAATCATACACAACCGGCAAAAACAGAAATGAACGGGCGCTTCTCTGGGGCGTTTACCCGAAGCAGCTACTTGTTGTACGTCTCCATGTCCAGTGCGTTCTCCTTCTTGGCAACAATTACGCTCGCAACAACGTCGCCAAGGCAGTTGCCCACGGTACGGAACATGCCTACCAGGGCGTCTATTCCCATAACCAGGCCAATTGCCTCCACGGGAACGTTCATTTGGGCAAGCAGGACCGACAGGCATATAAGCCCGGAGCCCGGGATTCCCGGCGCTCCCATGGACAGCACAATAATGGAGACGATCATTCCCACAAGGGTTGCCTCCGACACCTGCACGCCGTACGTCTGCGCCAGGGCAAGGGCAAATACGGCAAGGTGAACGCAGGTGCCGTCCATGTTAAGCGTTGCTCCCAGCGGGATGGACAGGCTGTAGATCTTTTTGTCGATTCCCAGCTTTGCGCAGGCCTCCATATTGATGGGTATGGACGCGTTGGAAGACGCCATAGAAAACACCTGCAGCATTACCGGCGTGTACTTCTTTAGGAACGCCACCGGGTTTATACCTCCAAAGAGGAGCATCATGAGGCAGTACAAAACCGTAAGCGCAACCAGCCCAAATGCGCGTTCGTTTGCTTTATGCAAACGATATCATCAATGGGCCACGAGAGGGTGCTCAGAGCAGCGTGCCGGCAACAACCATTATGCTTCCCGCAACAATTCCAACAAGGAAGACGTACTGGGCTGCGCTTACCCTCTCCTTCATTAGTACGCGACCGCCTATCATTACAAGTATGGGATATACGGCAATAAGCGGGTCTGTGGAAACCGAGTTGAGCGCCATTGCGTAGCTGTAAAAAACAATGCCAACGTTATCTGCAAGCGCGCCAAGCAGCCGGGGAGCGCTGTGCCTGGTAAAGGGGTTGTATGGCCTCTTTTCCTTGCGGTAGATGTAGATCAAAAAGCCAAGCGCAAACAGCGCGTATACCATGCCAACAATTATGATGCTGTCTCCCTCGGGCATGGAGTAGCCATAGGTGGTGTCTAGGCAGACGCCAGTCGTAATTGTTTCCAGGGCATCGACCACGGCAAACATGACGGGGAATATGAGGGTTCCCAGACCTCGGCTCATCCACGACGCACCTTGGCTTTGCGGGTTCTCCCGTCTGTCCTTGTTTCGCACGACCGACAGCAGAATAATGCACACGAGTATTAGCAGTATTCCCGCAGCCCTTAGGGGAGTTAGCAGCTCGGAGATAGAGTCCACCCGTCCGAGTGCAAGAAACGCAATGATAAGCAAAATCGTGGACGTGCCGGCACTTATGCTCTCCACGGGCGACTCCACCGTTGCCTCGTTGTACACGTAGCCATTAAAGGAGATGGTGTTGACTACGGGATATAAAAAGGCAAACAGGGTCATTGGCCAAAACCGCACGGCGCTTTCCCAAATCGTAAACGGCTCGTCCCGTATTAGCAGATAGACAAGGGCAATGATAAAGAACACAATGCCAATGCATACAGAGTATTTAAGGCAGATGTGCTCTTCTTTTCCGTCGTGAATGCCAGCTTTGTAGAGCAGGCTCGTTGCGGCCCACATAAGTATTGCCAGAACAACAAACAGCAGCCATAGTGCGTTATCCATATATACTCTTTTCGATTTTTATAAATGATTAAACCAATAATACCATTGTACACGTGCTGCGAGTCAACTATTTGGGCTTGGTGCACGTTGGACGCTCCCCTCGGGTTGTCCGAAAACGGGGTGCCGTAAGGGGATACTCCCCATCGGGTACATCGCGAGAAATCCTCCTCGTTGTGATTGGGCTATCCGCGATGTACCCGTAGGGGAGTATCCCCTTACGGCACCCTACCAACTCCCCTTTACGCACTTACCCCTCATTTGCATTCTTGATAATTAGCATGGCGTGGTCCCTTTTGCGTATCGCTCTGTTTTGCCGGTTGGGCACTCCTCTTTCGGGAGGTTTGGTAGAGCTTCGGGCTGGTGTTGGTTTCAAATCTACTACAGCGTGCCTGCCCACGGGCTGGAAGTTGTCTACAATTCGAGCAGCATGTAAACCACTTCCTGATAACCGGAGTTCCTTGAGTTGAATCCTCTTGGATTTCGGCCGTATTCAACAAATCCCAAACTATGGTACAACGAGAGTGCCCTTTCGTTTTGGACTACCACGTTCAATTCCAGCTGATCGTACCCTGCATCTTTGGCACATTTTATGCAGGCTTTGGTCAGGGCTTTACCCAGTCCAAGCCCCCAGTACGCCTGTAGCACGCCAATGCCGAATTCAGCCCTGTGCCTTACTTTGTGGTGCTTGCCAACGGGCTCGATGCCGGCGCTGCCCACAATCTTTCCGTCAACTATGGCAACAAGCTCTGTTTCGTTGGGGCTTAGCGCCTTTTCCCTTAGGAACTGTGCCTCCTGCTCCGGCTCAGAACTGTTTTCGTCCGGATAAGACAACAAATAGTCTGTCTCTTCATGCGTACGGTTAAAGACCTCCAGAACAGCGATTCCGTCCGCCGCGTCGCCGTTTCGAATGAGCGCTTCTTTGCCGTTGTTCAGCAGTACTGTTTGTCTGTACTTCATTTGTCCTCACAGGTTATCGCTGGTTAGAGACATGATACACCGAGACAGGGGCGATGGGGCGGGGTGCCGCTTGGGGATACTCCCCATCGGGTACATCGCGGATAGACCTTCTCGTAAGATATGGCCTACTCGCGATGTACCCGTAGGGGAGTATCCCCAAGCGGCACCCCAGCGCACGTCCCCGCCGTGCGAAGCGCACGCCATTGCGCACAGTTGGCCGGCACTGCACGCAGTCGCGTGCGTTTGGGCGGCCAGACGCACCGGCAACGCACGCTTTTGCGCACAGTCTGCTGCCACTGCACGCAGCCACGTGCGTTCTGGTGGCCGATCGCGCCAGTAACGCACGCCAATGCGTAGAGTCAGCCGGCACTGCACGCAGCCACGTGCATTTGGGCGGCCGATCGCGCCAGTAACGCACGCCAATGCGTAGAGTCAGCCGGCACTGCACGCAGCCACGTGCATTTGGGCGGCCGAACGCGCCGGCAACGCACGCTTTTGCGTAGAGTCAGCTGCCACTGCACGCAACCGCGTGCGTTCTGGCGGCCGAACGCGTCCGAAACGCACGTTGCTGCGTAGAGTCAGCCGGCACTACACGCAACCGCGTGCATTTGGGCGGCCAGGCGCGCCGATAACGCACGCCAATGCGCGCGGTCGGCCGGCACGGACAAGCGTCTTCACCCTCCGTCCCCGTTGTCCCGCGCAGGCCTATCTTGCTAACTGCACCACGGTTTCCACGTGCTTGGTGTGGGGAAACATGTCCACGGGCACAATGCGGGACACGCGGTATCCGGCCTCGCGCAGGACGGCCAGGTCGCGTACCTGCGTGGTCGGGTTGCACGACACATACGAGACGTACTTGGGGCCGAGTCTTGCCACGCCGCGCAGAAACTCGGGCGTGGATCCGGCGCGCGGCGGATCCAGGATTACGGCATCGATGGAGCTTCTCCGTTGGGAGCCCATCCACTCGGTTGCGTCTGCGCAGGTAAAGCTGCACGACTCTGCAAGACCGTTGGCGCGGGCGTTGCGCCGCGCGCAGCCCACGGCGTTGCTTACCTGTTCTACGCCCGCCACCTGCAGCGTATGGCCAGCCTGCTGCGCCTGCGCCGCTGCGCATATGCCAATGGTGCCCGTGCCGCAGTAGGCATCCAGCAGGGTGCGGGCATCCTGGATGCCCTCTATGGCAAGCTGGTAGAGGACCTCGGTCTGCGCGGGATTTGTTTGGTAAAAGCTGGTCGGGCCTATCTCAAACGTGCAGCCCAAGAGCTTGTCGTGCAAAATCCCGCTTCCAAACAGCGTGTTGTTGCGTGTACCCAGAATGGCGTTGGTGCGACGGTCGTTTATGTTTTGCACCACGGACACAATGCGCGGATTGCGCTTTACGAGACGTCGCACGAGGGACTCGGCGTGGGGCAGGCTTGGCCCGTTGGTTACCAGGGTAAGCAGGATGTCTCCCGTGGCGTAGGCGGCGCGCACCACCGCATGGCGCAGCACGCCACGGCCGCTGTCTTCGTTGTATGCGCGAATGTGCAGGCTGTCGGCCACGCGGGCAACGTCGTTTAGGACGGCGCGCAGGCCGGCGGCCTCCGTAAGGCACTCCTTGCAGTACACCAGCTTGTGGGTCCCACGCTCGTAGAAGCCGCAGCGCATGCGACCGCCGGTTGCGCGAGAGCCAGGTGCGTATGGCGTGGCGGCCTTGTGTCGGTATGCCCGCGGGACGTCCATGTCGCGTACGGCCTCCACGCGCACGCCGTCTTGGGCCGTTACCTGGGCAAAAAGCTCCTCCATGGCAGCCTGCTTGCGCTTGAGCTGCAGCTCGTAGGGCACGGCTAGCAACTCGCAGCCGCCGCACTTTTTTGCTATGGCGCATGTGTACGTCTTGTATCCCATGTGGCTAGTGTAGCGCACGAAGCGCAGCGGCTGGCCTAAAAACGAAGCAACCCTAAAGCGGAACGCTGTCTCTGGACAAACGATTTATGTACTTAACGGCAATAATGGTAATAACGACCTCGAACGCAAGGAACACCACCAGGAGCTCGGTGCTAATAAAGAAGTCGTACAGGCCGTGGATAAGAATGGGCGCAATGAGCGCCAGCCAAAGGCACGTGGAGCAGCGTTTGCTGTTGCCCATGCGCTGCGCGTGTTTGGCCATGCCGTAAAAGAAGCCCATAAACGTGCCGTCTATGGCGTGGCCAGGAACAGACAAAAGACCTCGCGCGACCGCGAGCGAAAGGTCGCCTTCCAAAAGGTAGAAGATGTTTTCCAAGGTGGCAAAGCCAAGCGATACGACCACCGCATATACCACCGCGTCAAAGGTGTAGTTAAACTCGGGCGACTTCCACGTGCGCAAGCGAAGCACAACGTACTTGCCCGTTTCCTCGGTGGCGGCAATTATGAGGAAGTTTTCGATGAGCTTGTATGGCAGCGAGCCCTTGGGAATAACCATGCTCGCAAAGGTGTCGTACAGCAGCTCGATGGCCATGGAGCTAAAGGTGGTAAGGGCGCCCAGCACAAAGAGGCTCGCCAGCAGGCCAAAGGGCTCCTTTTCGTGCTTGTCCATCCTATATATGTACACGATAAGAAAAGCGGCAGGCAGAACGGCCAAAACCAATATGAGTGGGTTCATAGGCGCAGCTCCTTGGTAGTCCTATTCTAAGAAGAGTATAGCGCTGGTGGCGTATTCCAGCGTTCCGACGTACCGCTTGGGGATGCTCCGCCGCCGTTAAGTTAAGCCGTGGGCATGAATCTGCTGGCACCGTGCACACTTCCGGGACGTAAGGCTCCCTACCGTGTACGATAACGGCCAATAACTGCGCACGGTAGGGACCGATCCGTCCGAAAACTGTACACGGCGGCTGGCCTGCGGCCGACAAGTGCGCACGGTAGGGACCCGTTTGTCCCAAAACTGTGCACGGTGGCTGGGGCCGCCCCGCGAGTGCGCACGGTAGGGACCGATCCGTCCCAAAACCGCGCATGCGGCCCGTTTAACGCCCGGGGCGGATGGTTGCTGTGTACCTCTTGGCCGCTCCCCGATATGTTGCTTGTCTCGCGTACTCCTGCGTGTATGGTGTAGAACGTGCGTACATTCGCGGGTGCTTGTGCCCGCACGCAAAATAAGGAGGCTCAAATGGCAGCAAAGGAACAGGTAATTAAGAACGTGGTTCTCGTGGGCCAAGGTGGCGTGGGCAAGACCATGCTGGCCGAGGCCATGCTGCACCTTACGGGCAAGACGTCCCGTTTGGGCGGACACGCCGGCACCAAGCCCACGCTGGATTACGACACCCAAGAGAGCGCCCGTGGCTTCTCCATTTCCACCACCATGGCCCCGGTGGAGTGGAACGGCGCGCGCATTAACGTGTTGGACGCCCCCTGCTACCCCGACTTCGTGGGCGATGCCTACGCGGCAATGAGCGCAGCGGAAACCGCGCTCTTTATGGTGGACGCCATTGACGGTCCGCAGACCACCACCACGCGCCTTTGGTACGCGGCCGAGGACTTGTCGCTGGCCCGCGCCGTGTTTGTTAACCGCCTGGACAAGCCCGAGGCAGACTTCGAGGCCGCGCTCGAGCTGTGCAAGGAGCGCTTTGGCAACAACCTTGGTGCCGTAACCATTCCCATGGGCACCGCCTCCGACTTTGCCGGCATTATTGACGTGGTGCACATGACCGCGCGTCACCTGGAAAACGGCAAGGTAGTTGAGGAAGAGATTCCCGCCGAGTTTGCAGATGCCGCAGCCGAGGCCCGCGAGACCCTTATTGACCTTGTGGCCGAGGCCGACGACGACGTAATGATGGCCTACCTGGAGGGCGAGGAAGTAACCCAGGAGGACATTGAGAACTGCCTTAAGATCGCCATCCGCGAGCGCATTTTCGTGCCGGTGTTCGCGGGCGCCTGCGTAAAGGAGGAGGGCGTTATCTCCTTTATGAATGCAGTTACCAGCTGGTTCCCCAGCATGGCGGACTACGGCCGCATTCCGCTGGTAAACGGCGAGCAGCTGGACATCGACGCCGACGACGACCGTCCTGTGGCCTTCGTGTTTAAGAGCCTCAACGACCCGCAGAACGGCAAGCTTTCGTTTATTAAGGTGCTCAGCGGCACCGTTACGCCGGGCCTGGAGCTTACCAACGCTCGCACGCGCAAGGGCGAGCGTCTTGGTCACCTGTACCTTATGACCGGCCGTGAGACCACCGACGTAAAGAGCGCCGCCTCGGGCGACATTGTGGTCGTACCTAAGCTGGATGCCCTTACCGGCGACACGCTGTCTGTTACCGGCAAGGTTGAGGCCGCGGCGTTCCGCTTCCCCAACAGCTTGTATCGCATTGCCATCGAGGCCGACAAGCGCGGCACCGAGGGCAAGCTGTATGCGTTCCTGGAGCGCAGCGCCGACGCCGATCCCACCCTGAGCGTGGAGCGCGACGAAGAGACCGGCCAGACCGTTATCTCCGCCATCGGCGAGGCACAGGTATCCGTGCTGCTCGAGCGCCTTGAGGATCGCACCGGCGTTACGGCGCACACCGTTAAGCTGCGCATTCCGTATCGCGAGACCATTCGCCGCACGGCCACGGGCCATGGTCGCCACAAAAAGCAGACCGGCGGTTCCGGCCAGTTTGCAGACTGCCGTCTGCGCATTGAGCCCAACCCCGATGCGGGCTACGAGTTTATAGACGAGGTTGTGGGCGGTGCCATTCCGCGCGGCTTTATCCCCGCTATCGACAAGGGCGTTCAGGAGACCATGAAGGGCGGCGTGCTGGCAGGCTACCCCGTAATCGACGTAAAGGTTGCCGTGTACGACGGCCAGTTCCACCCCGTGGACTCCAACGAGATGGCCTTCAAGACGGCCGCTCGCCTGGGCTTCCAGGACGCCGTAAGCCAGGCCGAGGCAGTGCTGCTCGAGCCCATGGCGCACCTTAAGATTACCGTGCCGGAAAGCTACGCCGGCTCCGTAATGGGCGACATCTCTGCGAGCCGCGGTCGCGTTGAGGGCATGGCCGCCTCCAACCCCGGCGAGACCACCGTTGAGGCCACCGTGCCGTACGCCGAGGTAACGGACTACGCCACCCGCCTGCGCTCGAGTATCAGGAGCGTCGCGCCGCCGGCGAGCGCTAGGATAGCAACAAAGGCTAACGGGTGCCGCCTGGGAATACTCCCAACGCCAATTAGTTGAGGGTCTGGGGGCTGTGCACATTGGGGATACTCCCCCACGGGTACATCGCGAGTTGCCCATCCCACCATGGGAGGATTAACCGCGATGTACCCGATGGGGAGTATCCCCAATGTGCACAGTTCTAACTTAATGGCGTTGGGAGTATCCCCAGGTGGCACCCCGCTCCGCGAGGCGCCCGTCAGTCGTTTGACAGCTTACGGTCCAAAGGGGATGCGTTGGCCAGACAGTAGAGCTTTGCCGGCTGCAACTGCGTGTTTATCCAGCGCACCTTTGCCCACTGTGGCATGAGCGTAAGCGTATGCAGCTTAAGGGTGTCGCCCTCGCGCTCCATGGGAAGCGCGCGTGCGAAGGTTGACTGCACGCCCAGCCGAAGGCGGTCGTCGGCAATGCCCCACTCCTGCAGCAGCCGTGCCACGCGCGCGCCCGGGCCGTCTGTAAACGACGCCAGCACCTTTTCGGGCTGTTCGATGCCAAACTGTGCGTCGATTGCAAACGTGGGACCCAGCGTGCCATCGTCGTAGACGTCAAACTGGAAGTCCGCGTTGCCGGGCACCGTTCCAAGAAGCTCGCTTATCTGCGAGAGCATGGTATCGTCGTAGCTGGTAAAGCCTATTTCGTCGAAGGCCTTGCGCGCCTTCTCGCTGTCGTTCGCACAGGCTTCCTGGAAATCCCTGTCCATGTAGCCGCACACGCGCAGCGGGCTTTCCGGCCTTCCCCTAAACATCCCAAAGAACGAGAGGGGCCAGCCGGATGGCATGCGCTGGTCGAGGTCCAGATAAAGGCCCGCCCTCTCTGGCTCGCCGACCACATCGAAAAACGGCCGAACAAGTTCCGTGTGCCGTCTGGGTTGGAAATGCACGGCCGCCGCCGTCTGCTGCTCCTTCTTTGTGTCGAGCTCGAACCCAAGCGAGATGTCGTCGAACTTCTCGCGAATGCCTGCGTACCAGTCCAAAACGGGTCCCGTGCCCTTGGCGGCGGGGGAGTGGATCCTGGTGTTGGGCTCGAGCTCCTTAAGCAGTGCCGTTACGTCCAAAAAGGGATCGCCCTGGAGCGGAAACTCCAGGTAAACGCTGGGGAATTCCTTGCCAACCAAGAACGGTTTGGTCTCTTGGACCGCGCGGTGGTAGCTGTCGCCAAACAGCACCTTGCCGCGGCCTTGGTCGGCGGCTTGCAGGCACAGGACTTCAAACGATAGCTCGTACGAGAGCGCTAGCATTGCTCACCTGCCAAAAGATAGGTCTTTGCGTCTAGGAGCTCGCCATTGCGCCATCGAATTTTTATGAACGCGGGGAAGCAGTAGACGGTACAGGCTTGTCCGTTGCGCTTTGCACGCACGGCAAACGTCGTGTTGGGCAGCAGACGCCAACGATCGTCGGCCAGGCCTGCATCCTGCACGCTTTGCATAAACTCGTTTGTTGCGTCGGTGGCGCCAAAAGACTGCCAGTCGCCCTCGCCGGGCGGACAGGCAAAGCGCAGGCTGGCGGCAAAGGTGGGGTTGGCGCGTCCGCTGCTGTTTACGTCAAACTGAAACTCCAGCTTAAAGGGCGTATTTGCCATCTGCGAGCACCGGCGCGCAATAGACGGCACCGCATCCACAAGGCCCACCTGCTCGAGATGGCGCTGCAGCAGCTCCGGGTCGCGCGCGTACTCCTGCAGGAGCCTTTCTTGTGGTACGCACTCAACGCGCAAAAAGTGCTCCTCGCGGGCGGGAAAGACGCCGGTGTAGCACGGAAACCAGTCCTCGGGCAGGCTGTCAAAAAAGGTGCGATAGGCGTCGGTAGAGCTTGCCTTGCCCGCAGCCTCCAAAAAGCCGCAAACGACATCTGGGGCATAATTCCAGGTAAGCAGCTGTATGGCGGGCTGCTGGGGGTTTCCTGCGCCGCTGCCAATGTCCCAGCTCAGTGCCAGCTGGCGGACTACGCTTTTTTGCGACGCAAACCAGCGGAATACTTCGGGATAACCGCCGGTGCTCTCTGCAGAGAATTCCATGTTTGGCTGTAGGTCTTCGCGTGACGTAAGAGCGTGGAAGTCGAGCCAGGGTTCTCCCTTAAGTGGCAGCTCGAACCACAGCTCGGGAAGTGCATTCGTTGGTTGGCTGCGCGCGAGCGCCTGGCGCGCCTCGGGCAAGTAGTTGCCAAACAGCGCCTTCTCGCGTCCGTCCCGCGCAGCGAGCGCGTATAGGATGTCAAACCGTAGGTCTAGAGCTGCCATGTTGGGTCCTCTCTGCGTATCCGTAAAGATTATCACAGAGTGCGTAGGCATGCCGCTTGGGGATACTCCCCCTCGGGTACATCGCGGATAGTCCACCCATAATGGGGAGGGCGACTCGCGATGTACCCGATGGGGAGTATCCCCAAGCGGCACCCATCTGCGCCCGTACTATACTGGTGGCAGAATCTGGAGGTAAGGCGGGGGATCGCATGGCACGCACCATAAGCATAGGCGCGCAGGGGTTCGAGGACCTGCGGAAGAACGGGTACTTCTACGTGGACAAGACCGGCTTTGTCCGGGACTGGTGGCTGGGGGGCGACTCGGTCACCCTCGTGTGCCGCCCGCGTCGCTTTGGCAAGACGCTCAACCTGGACACCGTGCGCTGCTTCCTCTCGCTCGAGTTCGCCGGCCGCGGCGAGGAGCTCTTTGGCGGGCTGGACGTGTGGGCGGACCCCGCCATGCGCGAGATACAGGGCACGGTGCCCGTGGTGGCGCTCAGCTTCGCGCGCGTGAAGCAGGTGGGCTTCGAGGACATGCTGGAGCGCGTGAACACGCTCATGGTTATGGCGGTGCAGTCGCACGGCTACCTCCGGAATTGGGACGGGCTCTCCGAGGCCGACAGGGCCGCGCTCTCGCGGGTGACGGCGGACATGCCGCCCGCCACGTGCGCCGACGTGCCCAACCTGCTCTGCAGGCTCCTCGAGGCGTACCACGGGACAAAGCCGGTGGTGCTTCTGGACGAGTACGACGCGCCGATGGAGGTCGCCTGGACGCACGGCTACTGGGACGAGGCCTCTGGCTTCATGCGCGACTTCATGAACTCCACGTTCAAGACGAATCCCGCGTTGGGGCGCGCCCTCATAACCGGCGTCACGCGCGTGAGCCGCGAGTCCATATTCAGCGATCTCAACAACCTTAACATTGTTACGACCTCGACGCCGCTCTACCAGGAGTCCTTCGGCTTCACGCAGTCGGAGGTGGACGCGGCGCTGGCCGAGTACGGGCTGGCGCAGAAGCGCGAGGACGTTCGCGAGTGGTACGACGGTTTCGTGTTCGACGGGCACGAGCACATATACAACCCCTGGTCGGTTACCAAGTTCCTGCAGAGCGGCGGCTTCTTCGAGGCGTACTGGGCAAACACCTCTGGCAACGGCCTGGTGTCCGAGGTGGTGCGCCAGGGCGACGAGGACCTGAAGGTCGACTTCGAGGAGCTCCTCAACGGCGGCGAGGTGGAGAAGGTCATAGACGAGCAGGTCGTCTTCACCGAGCTGCGCACGCGCCCGAACGCCGTGTGGGCGTTGCTGCTGGCGGCGGGCTACGTCACCAGCCCCGGCCGGGTGCCGGAGTTCGTGGCAACCACGCCCAGGCGACTGCGCCTGACGAACCTCGAGGTGCGCCTCTCCTTCGACCGCATGGCCGAGGGCTGGTTCGCCGACGCGGAAGACGACTGGGGCGACTTCGCTCGGGCGCTCTTTGCCGGCGACGCCGAGGCCGCCACGGACTTCCTCTCCGACATCGCGCTCTACTGCATGTCGTCCTTCGACGGTGCCCGCCGTCCGGCCGAGAGGGAGCCGGAACGCTTCTACCACGGGTTGGTGCTGGGGCTGCTGGCGTCGCTGCGCGGCCGCTGGAGCGTGGAGTCCAACCGCGAGAGCGGGTTTGGTCGCTACGACGTGGCGCTCGTGCCCACCGACGGCGCCGCGGGCACCGACCCGGTCGTCGTGATGGAGTTCAAGGTCTTCGACCGCAGGCGCGAGGAGACGCTGGAAGACACCGTGGAGCGCGCGCGGCAGCAGATAGCGGACAAGGCCTACGTCGCCGGCCTCGTGGAGCGCGGCATCGACGAGTCGCGCATACGCACCTACGGCATCGCCTTTCGCGGCAGGGAGGTGCTGGTGGGGTAAGGGCGTGCAGCTCGGAGTGCCGCCCTCCAGCCTGTCCGAAAATGGGCGTGCCGCGAGGGGATACTTCCCCTGCGGCACGCCATCTTCCAGACGGCCACCGAACTTATCTACGAATGCATACGCCGTTTCTCGCGTCGACCGGAAGGCCCGCGTTCTGCCGTTTGCGGCGACACGGCTACCGTTCGCGGCCAGCTTTGGCGACGCGGCAATTGTCTGTGCACTGCCAAGCCGTTCTTACGTCGTTTTCCGTTCGCCCCGCACGCTCGGGCTTTGCCGCATTTGGGGCGCTAGCCGCGAGTTATGCACAACCTTGCTGCAACGTGCATCCGATTGCTCGCGTTGTGGCAGATCGAATGGCCGTAGCATTTTGGTATGGATGCTTATTTGCAAGGAGAGGCCTCGTGTCCAGCGTTGGTGGTTGAGTGGCATGGCAGACAAGCTGTGCGCAAGCATTGCGGCTGGCATTTTGTCCGGCGCTTAGTTCGTGGGCGCGCCCGTTAGGAAGGGGATAGAAATGGGAATGGCTTTACGCTGCACCGACACAACGTAGGTATTTGGCACTAATCAGTTTTACTACATACACCGAGATGCCATCCTTAATGTGCATGGTTAAAAGTGCCGTAAAAACGGAACGAAAGTGCCCTAACAAGGAACAAAACGAGGGAACCAAAAAAAGCATTTATCCACATAAATCCGCATATGCAAACTAATAGTAAGCAAAGAATGCATTTTCTGAATAGGTTTAAGCGAGCCAAAACATACCAAAATGGAATATAAAAAACAGTCGTTTAAGTAAGAAAACATACGAGTTTTACAGTATAATAAAACTTGTATATCTGTATAAACTGTAAATTTGTGCCGATTTTGAAGCGAGGACGCCATGAAGAACCAGCGCGACACAAAGCAGAACGTTCCCCCTCGTGTTGACGACACAGCCCACGAAACCTGCGGAAACAGACTCCCAGAGCAAAGCGGGCGCTCGGACCCCATGCTAAGGAGCGGGCCATCCGAACCCATACAAGAGCACGCATACCGAAGTACGAAGCGCCGCAGGGCGCACAGAGCAGGTACGGACGGAATTCTAGGAGCAAAGGAAGAGGCAATGAGGGGATCAAGACATAGGCAGGAGCGCCACAAGCGCCAACGCCATACCCACCCGCTGCACGTCCGCGTGTTCGCGATCCTTATGTCGGTAATGTTCATGTTTAGTGGCATTGACACGAGGGGCGTCGCGGAGGCCATGGAGAGCTACGGCGAGGCCACGCGCAAGACGGTAGCGCTCGTGCAGGCGCTCGACCAGAACGTGTCGCGCCAGGAGGTGGAGGCGGGCTCGGCAGAAAGCGCCGTCAACCTGCCCGCAACGCTGCGCGCGACGGTGCGCACAGGGGCGCGCGAGTCGGAAGACTCTGGCGACGCTGCCGCGAACACGAACGCCAACACCGAGCCCGTCGTCCAGGCGCCCTCCACGGTCAGCGAGCCGGTAGAGGCCACCCCGCCGGCAGAAGAGGGCAAGGCCGAGGAGCAAACGAAGACAACCCAGACGCCCACCAACGAGCAGTCGGAAATGACCGAGGGCAGCTCCAGCGTGAAGGCCGAGCAGAGCAATAGCGAAAAACAAGATCCCGTGTCCGCCGCCGCGTCGTTTGTTGGCGGTATTTTTATGCCGCGCGTGGCCCTGGCCGAGGAGGCAGGCGAGTCCGGCTCCGAAGCAAACAAGCCCGCCACCACCGAAGGCAACGCGACGGCCGGCAACGAGGCGACCGAGGACGTCCCCGTAAAGTGGACCATCGATGCCCAGAAGAGCGCCAAGCCCACGTTCGACGCCCCCAAGGCCGGCGACACCTATATATATAAGTGCGAGATAGAGGGCGGCTACGAGCTCGCCGAGGGCGTGGAGCTTCCCACCATTACCGTGACAATCGTCCCCTCCAAGGACTTCGCGTTTGTGCGCACCGCCGAGGTCGATGGCGTGGTGGTTACGGTTATGGCCGACGAGGGCGTGTTCCCCGCCGACGCGACCATAGAGGCCAAGGCTGCCGGCAAGGACGAGGCCAAGGCAGCGGCGGCCGCAGCAGACGCGGCCCGCGCGAAGGGAACCAGCGTGGCAGAGTCCCACACCATAGACGTTAAGGTCAAGGACGCCAAGGGCAACGAGATCCAGCCCAACAACGAGAAGGGCGAGGTCCGCGTGGCGTTCGCGTCCAAGAACATGGACAACCAGAACCTGTCCACCAGCGTGTACCACATGCGCGCAGCCAACGACGAGGAGGCGGCGGCCGCAAAGGACGCCGCCCGCAAGGAGGCCGAAAGCAAGGCCGTGGCCGACGCCAACAAGAAGGCCGAAGAGGCCAACAGCACCACCGAGGAGGCAAAGGCAACGGTCAACGGCATTGACGCCGAGATCAAAGAGCTCGAGGCCGCCAAGGCCGAGGCCCAAAAGGCTGGCAACCAGGAACTCGTCGAGAAGTGCGAGCGGTCCCTGCAGGAGGCAAACATCGCCTCCGTCCATGCGGCCGAGGACGCCCGCGAAGCCGAGCAGGCCGCGCAGCAGGCGACGCAGGAGGCCAAGGATACTGCAAGCAACCCCGCTCCCGACTACAAAGACCCGGCAATCGTCCTCGTGGCCGAGTCCCTCGACGCCAAAAAGGTGGACGCCTCCGAGGTCGTGAGCGATGCCGAGGCAATAGCAAACGCCCGCAAGGCCGACGCCAAGTCGACCGAGGAGGAGGCGGCCGCCATCGAGCGTAACGCCAACGCGGCAAAGGCCACCAGCGACGCCATCAACGCGGCCGGTGCGCGGCAGGCGGCCGTTGCCACCACCAAGGGCTTCTCGCTCTACACCGTGGAGTTCACCTACAACGACCTGCAGTACGTGCTCAAGGGCGACGGCGACGTGCCGCTTAAGGACCTGCTCAACGCCGTGGGCATCCAGGTGCCCGAGGGCGCCCAGATAGCGGAGGCAAAAAGCTCCAACGATTACCTCTTTACCGTAAACAACGACGCAAAGACCGGCGCACAAACCGTCTACGCGCTAGCTCCCTTTAAGACCGAGGAGACGCTCGACGTTACCGTGGACGGCGTAGTGTATCGCATAAAGGTAACCGACGACACGCACTTCATCACCCCTGGCAACAACAGCATTGCGTGGGGTACCGCAGTCGGCGGCGACAACATCGGCGTTGCCTGGCGAAGCGGCTACAAGTACGGCGGCACCGCGTTCGATGTCCATGCGAAGATTAGCAACCAAGAGATTAAGTCCACGTACTCCAACGGCGGATACGGAACCATGGCCACCCTTGGCAGTTCGATCGCCAGCGGCGCATACGTTACCACCAAGAACGCCGCCGGCAGCGAGCTGAGCAAGGACCTGGGCAACGATGTTAAGGTCGGGACGCGCTTCTCGCAGGTACCCGGCAAGCTCTACATCCAGATCGACTACCTGATCAACAACTCCGGCAACTCCGCACGTACTGTCTCCATTGGCTCCGGTGCCGACATTATGATTGACAACGACGACCGCGCGAAGATTACCCCGCTGGCCGAAGGCGCAGGCATGAAGTGCGAGGCGAGCAACGGCAAGTTCCTCAACTACATGTCCATGGACCAGTCGTTCTGGTACGGGCGCTGGTCGTATAGCTTCTCCTCCAACCTGCACGACTACATAAACAAGAGCCAGAGCAATGCAGAGAACGGCAACATGGACTCCGCGATGGCATGGCGCTGGACCCTTAACGTGCCAGCGCGCACCACGCAGATTGTGAGCTGCTACATAGGCATTGGCGACAAAAACAGCTCCAACGCCGAAATCAACAATCCCGACGACATCGTCAACACCGTAAGCAATACGGTGCGCTACTTCAACAACTGCGACGGCACCACAAATCCAAGCTCAATAGACCCGGTTACGCTCGACGAGGAGGGCGTGTCGATTACCCTTCCCGCGATTCAGCGCGATGGCTATTACTTCGACGGTTGGTACGACGCTGCCGAAGGCGGAAATCGCGTTGGCGGTGCCAACCAGCAGTACGTGCCCACTGGCAGCATCGCACTCTACGCCCATTGGACGGCCATTCCAAACACGGCTACCGTCAACCTCAAGAAGGACGATGCGCCATGGAGTGGGCAGAGGGTCGAGCTGCGCGACGGCAACAACCCCAGCATAGTAAAGTACACGCTTAGCGAGGGGCCGACGCCGGGCAGCTACGTTAACGACCAGGTGCTAAACAGCCCGCCCGACCATCCGTACGAAATTTGGGTAAACGGGCGGCAGACGTGGACCGAGGGGCGAACGAAAGCGGACACGTTGGCCTTTAAGGCAACCACTACGCCCACCCGCAAGTCCAAGGACCTTAGCTACCATACGGTTACGGTAAACGCCAGGCTGGACGATCAGCCAAACACCAACAACGAGATTGCGATTGAGCTGCGGCAAAGTGCGGTAACCAAGTACACGCTTCCTCGTACTGCCAACGGCGTGTATTCCGACATCCTGCAGGATACCGAGGGGAACTTTGACGTGTACGGTCTTGGCCGCGACACCAAAGAAGACATAAACCCGGCCCAGGCAGACAAGCGAACCGTAAACATCGACTTCTACACCTTGCAGGTTGCTGTTGTGGACGCAGACACCGGTCCCTGGACAGATGCTCTGGTAGATCTGTATGACCAAGGTGGAATTAAGGCCAATTCCTGCGTTTACAAGAGTTCCACGGGCAAGATTGCCTACTACGAGCGCATTCTGCAAAAGGACGAGAACACGGCATACACCGTGCATGTTGTTGATCCTCAAACAAGTCGCGACGTCAATACGGAAAAGATAATTAAGGCAAATTCGGAAAACCGTAAGGCCACGTTCAACTTCTATACGAATACGGTGCGCATTACCTTCTCCGATACGTCGCAAGAGTTTGCGGTAACAATAGACAACGACGTGGACACCTACGCCAACTTTGCGATTACGGGCACGGGTACCGCAAAGACCTACACGCAAACCCATGTGTACGCGCGCGACTCGGGCGATGGCGAGCGCACGTACAAGCTCAACATAGACGGCGTGAGCACCGCGGGCGCGCCCGCAGGGCTCATGCAGGTAACGAGCAACAACAAAACGAAGACGCTTACCATTCGCAAGATTGACTACTACAACTACGAGGCACAGGACCCGCAGAAGAAGGACGTGTTCAACCAGGTTGAATACGCCACGGGCTGGGTGCTGGACGGCTGCAGCGAAACAGAGCCGAGCGAGCCCTACAACGAAGGCTTTAGCTTTGACGGATGGGGCACGAACGGCTGGACCAAGGGCGAGACAAGCTATAACCGGTTTGACTTCGGCACCAAGATTACGTCCGACCGCAAGCTCTACGCGCACTACCTTACCCCCACAGTGCGCATAAACCAGTACGTGCGCACGGACGCAAACGGCAATATGTCGGGCACAGGCACCTACTATCGCATGGCCAACACGTCCATAAGCGGCTTCAACAAGGGCAACACCATTAAGTACGTAACGTTTAACCATACGAACGTGGATAGCATTACGCTAAAGAACGCGAGCAACTCGGGCTGGCACTGGGAAAACAACGACTCCAGCACCAACAAACTCGTGTATGGCGATGCCAACAACAAAAACCAGGCCGACACCATGGACAATGCGCAAAAATTCCTGCGCGAGAACGTAATCGTTAAGCCGACGGCAGACAAGACGAGTACGATGCAGATTACGGTTATGGACAAGGACTCCGTAATCCAGGCCGACTCGCCCACGCTTACCTACAGCACCAGCAGCATTGGCTACACCACGCTAACGGGACAGTCGGCGCGTAAGGAAATCGGTGGTGGAAACTACACGATCACCAGCAACCAGACCTTTAGCAACGGACTTAAGATTTCGGCGGGCGCAACGGTCTACCTCTACATTCCAAAAAACAAGACGCTCACTGCCTATGGCACGAATGGCAGCGGAACCACGGCAGGCCTTGCGGGCATCGAGGTACCTAGCAACTCGACGCTTGTAATACTTGGACAGGGTAGCGTAAAAGCAACAGGCGGCAATGCTGGCGATGGCGGCCGGGGTGGCGACAATGCGCGCGATGCTTACTGCGGCAAGGGTGACTGGCAGCAGTACGGTGGCACTGGCGGCGGTGGCGGCAACGGCGGCGGCGGTGCTGGTGCGGGTATTGGCGGCAACGGCGGATCCGGCGGCTGGGGCGGATCCGGCGGAGGCCGAGGCCACGGCGACTACGGCTCTGGTGGTTGGGGATCCGACGGCTGGGGCGGTGCCGGCGGATCTGGCGGCAACGGGTCCAATGGCGCCAGCATGGGCACCGTATACATTCAGAGCACGATTGGCCTTAACGCAAAGGGCGGCAGCGCTGGTGGCGCTGGCATCGGCGGCACCTTCCATTGGGACCTCTCGGGCATCAATTCCACCAACTACAACGTTAACGATAGAGGCTCTGGTTGGGACAAGGACAACCAATGCGGCGGCGGCGGTGCCGGCGGCGGCGGTGGCGCAGGCGGCGTAGCCGCAGATGTCGGCGGTGGCGGTGCCGGCGGCGGCGGCGGTGGTGGTGGCGGCGGCGGCGGCGTCGACTGCGGCGGCAAGAACACCAACGGAAACTGGAGCTACATGCCCACCGGCTCTCGAGGCACGGGCGGCGGTTCGACTGCCGCGAATGGCAGCGACGGCGACTGGGGCAACGGCCAAAAGAGGACTGGCGGCAGCGGCGCAAGCGGCGGATCTGCGGGCTCGAGCGGCGGCAACGGCATCTATGTTAGAGATGGCGCCAACTACATGCGCTTCCCCGACAAGAACTACACCATTACCTATACGGGCACTGGTGGAACGCCCGCTACGACGCGTGTGAACTACAACACCAATGCCCAGAAGACCATCTCGTTGCCTAAGTTCAATTGTGACTCCTCGCACTACTTCCGTTACTACACGATAACCACCAACCCCACGAGCCTTACGGGGCAGACGAGCACAGACTACCCAATTCTTGCTCGCGGCGACGTAAGTGGTGCCAAATACCTGCAGGGCAAGTCGCTCACGATTCCCAAAGGCACGGCGGGCAACATAGTCATAACTGCAGTGACCGGCAACAAGAGCGGTTTGCAGGCAACCTCGGAGGAAATTGAGGTTCCGCCGCTCAACACCACGCCGGCCACCACGTACTACACGTACACGGTAAACACCTATGTGGACAACCAGCTCGAAAGCGTTGGCCCGCTTACCATCGACGGCGTTGCAGTTAGTGGCGTAAACGGCGTCTACACATACACGACCACCAAGAGCAACCTCAAAACGGCAAAGCTTGAGGGGGCAAACGTTGCCGTCGTCAAGAACGAGACAAAGGAGTACCGCTACGAGACCGTTAAGGTCAAGGTGCGTGGCTATTTCCCAACCAACATCGCGCTTGGCAACAACGGTCCGGGTCTTACGATGCCCAACGAGGGCGTAGACCTTTCCTCGAATCTGGACGGGCATACCATAAACAAGAAGGAATACACCTACACGTCGCTTAGGCGTGCAGAGGCAACCAACAAGGGCAGCTATCCAATAATTATTGACGGTACTACCGCCGGCGAAACAACTGGCACAAACGGGATCCCCGTGTTTACCGAGAAAAAGGCAGAGTACGGAAGCACGGTAAACGTGGACTACCATACGATCGAGCTTACCATTGGTCTCGATGGACTGACTTCCGACGACGTGGGCACCGTATATTTGCTGGATCAGAACACCGGCGCTCGCGTGTACTTCACAAAGAAGGGTGAGACGACCAACAGCATTACCTACACCGCCACGCGGCTAAGGGATCAGGCTACGGCCTACAAGCTGTTTGTGGACAGCACTCCGGCAAGCATGACCGAAGGAACGACCACTTCAGGCACCATACGCTTCGAGAAGGACCACAAGGTTAACGTTGCGCTTATTCGCCATACCACCAAGCTTACGACCAAGGTGGATGGCGTGCCAACCGACATGGGTACGGCAACGCTTGTGCCGTACGGAGCGAGTGGCAGCCAGTCCGTTGACGCCGATGGTGCCAAGGACATGGTGCAGTACACGCCAGGCGACTATCGCGACGTGCGCACCAACACAAACAACGTGGACCTTTGGCTCAACGCTCAAAAGACGGAACAGACAAACGAGGCGCCAGGTGCCAACCTCGTCCGCAACTACTACACCATTGACTACCAGTTTGCCGGAGAGGACGGCGAGCAGGGCGAGGTGCCCGTAGACGACAACCGCTACTACGAAGGTACGAACGTCACGCTTAAGTCGCCCGATCGCATGACCAATGGCGGCAAGACCTTTGTAGGCTGGAAGCTCACGCAAAGCGCATCGTCGAACGGCGAGAACGACGGCGAGAAGGATACAATTGCCGCTGGTCAGCAAATAGCGATGACTGGCCACATTACGGCTACGGCTGTGTGGCGCAACACGGACTTCTCCAAGTCTACGAACGATCGCAATAATCCCGACGACAATGCGACCAATAACTTCCAGCTCTATCTGTCCAATACGCTGTACACCTATAACGGTGAGGTTCAGGTACCCAACGTAAAGGTAACTCGCGGCGTCGAGCCAGAGCCTGGCTCGGATGACCCTCCCGTAACCACGCTGATTGAGGGAAGGGACTATCGTATTGAGTACGTGAATTCCAACACCTCGGCAAAGAATACGCGCTTTGTTGGCAACGAAGCGATGAATGGCACCAAGGAGAAGGAGTGCGTAGACGTAGGAACCGTAACCGTTAAGGTCATCGGTTTGGGTGACTACGCCGCGCCTGAAGGCGACAGCGAGTTCTCGGTGCTTACCGACTCATATATGATCGAGCCGCGGCCGGTAGAGCTGTATGACGTGAGCGCGAAGACCCGCCACTACGACGGCACCAACTTCGTGGAGCTCGAGGTGGGCGGTATCGATGGTTTTATCGAACAGGACGTGGAATTCGCAAAGCTTCCTCCCAAGCCACTGGCTCAGGCCGAAGGCACCGACGTGGGACATTGGCTCGTGGACGTAAGCACGCTTGCGCTCACCGGGGAACGTGCCGAGGATTACACAATGCGTTGCCCGATTGAGGTCTATGCAGACATCACAAAGAAGCCGCTGACCGAGGACATGGTCAAGTTCATCGTTGGCGAGGACGATAGTTGCTACAACATGAGCGAAACCAAGGAATTGGTGTATAACGGCAGCGCGCAAGAGCCCAGCATAAAGGTGTACGACCTTATGGACCAGACTTCGGCCACGTATGTGAACCGAGGCGATGGCCGGATTGCCATCAACGAGCAGCTCTCGCAGAACAAGTATCCCAAGGACGACATGCAGCTGCGGGTGCCCATCGATGGAGATACGAGCAACACGGCCACTGCAACTGCCGGCGAGTTCCTGCACACGCTGGACATCATTAAGTATGAGGATAACCACAAGGACTACTCCGTCTCCTGGAGCGAGAACCACAAGGACGCTGGCGACCGCACGGTAACCGTAACCGCCACAGAGGGTGGCAACTACACCGGCTCCGTTACCCGCACCTTCAAGATCCTGCCCAAGCCCATAACCGTTACGGCAAAAGAAAACAGCAGTGAGTACTTGGCCGATGTGGCGGACGTGAGCAAGGCCTATACGGTCGCAGAGACAAACGGCGGCAAGAGCTACGACGGTAGCGACGAGGCGACGCCTGCTGGCGAGACCGAAGAGCAAGCGACCGCCAGGCTCGCAAAGCTTAACGCTGTTATCTACCATCCCGAGGAGCGCGAGGCTATTGGCTTCAAGGGCGTGACCTCCGTAAAGAAGGGCGACGCGGTTGGCACGTACTACGACGACGATAGGACCGCGATCAGCGTTACCTATAACGAGCATCCCAACTATGCCATAACGGTCGTACCGGCCGACTACACCGTGAACCCGATTGATTCGGCCCCGCCATTTACGGCTCGGGGAACCACGGTGGTCTACGACGGACAAGCGCACGGGGGCACGTTCTCTACAACCGAGGAAAAAGCGACGATTAAGTACAGCGCCACCTCTGTGGAGGACGCGGCAAGCAACAACGGCCTCGCACAGCCTCCCACCTTTACGGATGCGGGCAACCACAAGATCTACTACTCCGTAACGTCACCCAACTACAGCAACGCCAATACGGGGTCCGTGGACGTGGCCATTGCCAAGGCGCCGCTTACGGTTGCCGCTAAGGACCAAAGCATCGTCTATGGTGGAAGCATTGACGCCCTTGCCGACAGCACCCTAGCTGCAAACAAGGTAACGGTGACTGGCTGGGTAAACAACGAGGGCACAGCCGAAAACCAGTGGACCAAGGAAGGCGGCCTTACCTTTACGTCCGAAACGTATGTGCCTGGCAGCGATGTGGGAACCTACGCCATAGCGCCAAACGTCGCGCTTGATGCCAACGACACGAGCGTGCTTAGGAACTACGAGCTGCGCTATGCGAGCGGTACGCTCACGGTTACGCCCAAGACCATTGAGGGCTTTACGTGGAAGACCACGGCGGGTGCGAGCGTACCCGAGGCCGGCCTTGCCTACAACGGCTCCGAGCAGGGCGTCGTGGCAACGCCCGAGGGCGTGCTAGCGGGCGACGACATGTACGTGGCCACATACGCAACCAACGCGAGCGACGCCAACGTAACCAACACCGCAACCAACACGGGTGAATACACTGCGCATGTGGCAACCCTCGCGGGCAACAAGCTGCATAACTACAGCATTGCGGATAACCTCACCGACGTGGCGTCTGCAACGCAAACATGGAAGATCGTCCCTGCCACCAACGAATGGACCATCCAACCCAACATCGTCGGTTGGCAGGTGGGGCAGCCTGCGAACAACCCCGTTGGCACGGCAAAGTTCGGTGAGGTAAAGAGGGAGTACTACTCCGAGGCTCCCACGGAAACCGCAGGATCCTATACCTATAATCCGGACAAGAAGCTTGACGCGCAGCCCACTACCGCGGGTACCTATTGGCTGCGCACCTACGTTGATGCCGACGCGAGCGGCAACTACAACGGGCTGGACAAGCCGGTGGAGTTCACCATTTCCGACCGCGACCTTAACACGCCAGTCGTATACGTGACGCCGATTGTTGGAAACGCCATCACCTATGGCGGCGACTTCAATGCAGATGGCACCAACCCGACGGTCAACCTTAAGTATGAGTTCCTCAATGCCGACGGCACCATGACCGAGCTCACAGCCGAGCAGAAGGCGCAGTACTTGGACGATTCGGCAGACAAGGTCTATGCCACGAGCTACGACAAGAGCGTAGACGCCCGCAACGATGTGGGCACGTACGACGTAACGGTTAAGAGTGGCGTTACGGCAACGAAGGATGGAGAGGAGCAGGAGCCCACGTGCACCCTCGTCTTCCGTGCAGGCACGCTCACGGTCAACAAGAAGCAACTGAATGTTACTTGGCCCACCACCAAGGAGTTCAGATACTCCGGCAGGGCCATCTCGCACGAACCGGCGCTCCAAGACGTTATAAACAACGACGACGTAAAGGCAACTGGCGAGCACTTGTCCGAGACCAACGTTAGTGACTACACAGCCAAGGCCTCTGGCCTTACGGGTTCCGATGCGGGGAACTACATCCTCGTTCAGTCCACCGACAACTGGAAGATAACCAAGCGCAATACCAACGCATGGGTCAAGGCTCCCAGCGTCGAGAGCTGGCGCGTCGGCGCACAGAATACGCCCGACCCCGCCTCTCAGGCGCTCTTTGGCACAAATTCTGTTGTGTACCAGTACAAACCCAAAGACAATGCCAGCGCGGAGTGGAGCAGCGACAAGCCGACCGCAGCGGGCAAGTATCTTCTCAAGGCGACCATTGCCGAGACTAACGAATACGCTGGCCTCACGGGCGAGTCCGAGTTCGTAATTGCAGGCGCAGACGAGAGGGTCGTCTACGTTACGGCAAAGAACGTGACAGGTCTCACGTACGGGCAGCAGTTCTCGGAGGCCACTAACACCTACGAGCTCTCCTTCATGGACGACATATCCGGTACGAACCCGGTGTCCGATGATTTGAAGGCGAAGTTCAGCGGTGGCACCTACGACACCAGCTACAACAAGACCACGGCAGATCCTCTTACCAAGAACGCAGGGACCTACGACCTCACGGTCAGTGACGTAACCTATACCAAGAGCACGGCGGAGGATCCCGACTACACGCTCGTCTATCGTCCGGGAACGCTCACCGTTGCGCAAAAGGAAATCGCTCCGACGTGGCCTGCTCCGAGTACGTTCACCTACGACGGCACGCGTAAGAGCTATGAGGCAACTTTGCCAAGCGATGCCAAGGCCTACCCTGACGACGACATCAAGCTTACTTTCAATAATTATACCAGCGCAACCTATCCGGGTAACTATCCGCTCGAGGCTGCGCTCGAGGGAGCCGACGCCAGCAACTACACGCTTACCAACAAGAATAGCGGATGGGGAATATCTGATCCCTCCCCCAAGCTCCAAAACAGCTGGGTCGTCGAGCCGAACATCAACGGCTGGACGGTTGGCCATACGCCGCAGAATCCTGTGGGTACGGCCGAGTATGGCGACGTGGTGTTTGAGTACTACGCTCAGGATGGGACTACTAAGCTCAACGAGAAGCCTACGACTGCCGGTATGTACTATCTCAATGCATTCGTTAACGGTGGAAACAGCTACGAGGGACTCACGCACGACTTGGTTCCGTTCACCATCTCCGAGGGCAACATCGTCTACGTAACGGCCAAGAACGTAAGCACGGTATACGGGACGGCACCCACCTTTGAGGTGGAGTACAGCAAGCCCGACGGTGCTTCCAATGCCAATGTGGACAGCTCCAAGATCACGGGTACGGCCGCTTACATCGTAAGCGACGGCAAGGACGCCAGCGCCAAGCGTAACGCGGGTGAGTACGAGGTTATTGCCTCCGGTCTTATCTCCAGCGACTACACGCTCGTGTACAAGCCCGGCACCCTTACCGTTACGCAAAAGGAACTCACGCTCACGTGGCCTCAAAACAACGTGTTCTATCGTACAGGCCAAGACATAAGCTACGTGCCCACGCTTAGCGGTGCGTTCCCAAGCGACGACGTGAAGCCCAACTACGCAACCGACAGCCAGCACGTAAAGCAGAATGTTGGAACATACGCCACCAAGGTGGACGAGACGACTCCGCTTACCGGTGCCGCGGCAGCCAACTACAAGCTGGCGGATGGCCAGACACTCACCAAGGACTGGGAGATCAAGGACGCGAACCGCTGGACCAAGCTCCCGACCATCGCCGACTGGTACTACGGAGACGAGCTTAGCACCCCTGAGGCAACCTCGCTCTATAAGACGGACAAAATCACCTATACCTACGAGGGCACGGGCAGCACGACCTATGGCCCATTAACAAACAAACCGACTGTTGCGGGCACATACAAGATGACGGCCACCGTTCCCGCGGACGGTAACAACTACGGCCAGCTTGTTGGTACGACCACCTTTACCATCCATAAGGCCGAGGTAAAGGTAGAGGCCAAGAACCAGCACACGGAAGTCAATCAGGACATCGTGGACGTTACGAATGAATACACCTATACGATTCTGCGTGGCTTGGGCACCTATTCCACAAACAGCGAGGCCGAGAATAGCCAAGCTAACTTCGTAAAGAGCCTTCTTGCCGCGACTCCGCTTACCACAAATGCAAACAAGACTGAGCCTGGTGCCTATCCCATAGAGGTTCACAGGGACGCGGCCAACGCGAACGTCAACCTCACCACCTTCAATGGCATCTACACCGTGGGCAGCGGCAAGCTTGAAGTTACGGCGGCTGGTGGCGAATTCACGTACGACGGTATGGCACATAACGTAGATGGCGTCACAAAGGTTGTAGATCAACTGCACAAAGACACGAATCTGCTCACCAGCTCCGACGTGTACTACAGCGTAGACACCGCGCTCACGAAGGACAACTACCTGAGCGTCGGCCGTCGCGACAATCCAACGTTCAAGAACGTCAAGCGCGATGCCGATGGCAACGTACAGTCCTACACCCTCTACTACTACGTGGTCGTTCCCGACTTTGACGATGCCAAGGGGAGCGTAACCGTAAAGGTCAATCCCAAGGAGGTCAGCGTTGCCGCACCGACGAAGGAGATCAACTACGGCGAAGCGGCGCCAACGCTGGTAACGGCAGACGCGGCGTTTGGCGCGTTTGCGGCTCCCGATACGGCCAAGTCGCTTGGCTTAACAACCACCTACACCTTTACCAAGGAGAGCGTCGCGTACGAGCCTGGCTATGCGAAGGGCTCCAAGGGCGACTATGTAATTGCCCCAACCGTATCCAACGCGCTCAAGGCGGCACCGAACTACAACTTCACGTATGCCAACGGTACGCTTACGGTCAAGCCGATAGAGCTTACGGAACAGATGCTCAACGCGCCGGCCGATCAGGTGTACACGGTCGATGGCAATACGGCAACTGGCGTCGCGCATACGCCGGCCGTGACGCCCAAGGCGGAGCAGACACTCCTGCGTGGCGCGAACGACGACTACACACTTACCTATACCAACAACGTAAACGCCGGCACGGCCACCGTTACGGTGACGCCCAAACCGGATGGCAACTATTCCGCAGGCTCCGCGTTCGACCTCCACTTTAACATCGCGCCCAAGGACGTAACCGTAAAGCCGGTATCTGGCAAGACCAGTGGCTTCAACGAAGCCATTACGCTCACGGCTGGCGACTACACGATTACCAGCGGAACGCTCAACGAAGCCGAGAAGCAGCTCCTCAAGCTCTCGGCCGAAACTACCGCTACCAAGGGCGCGGCCGTTGGCGACTACGCGGTTACGGTTGCCTACGAGCGCAACAATAACTACAACGTCACAGTGGACGACGCGGGCGCCAAGTACACCATTACGCAAGGCTCCATAACCGTGCAGGCGTCCGACTACGACGCGGTCTACGACGGGCAGGAGCACGTGGTAAAGGCAATAGCCAAGACGAGCTCCTGGGGTCACGCGCCTACCCTGTACTACGGCACCGAGCCTCTTACCCCAGACAACTTCAAAGAAAAGGGAAACACTACCGCGCCCACGTTCAAGGACGTGACGAACGGACCGCAAACGGTGTACTACTACGCCACGTGCGACGACTACGCGTCCGCGCAGGGCTCCTATACGGTCAACATCAAGCCGGCACCGCTGACGGTTGGCATAAAGGCCAATCAGCTGTCCATAACCTATGGCGAAGACAAGCCCGAGTGGAATGCGGACAGCCTGGACATCACGGGCCTGCAGGGCGGCGAGACCATAGAGGCCCTGAACACCAATGACCTCGCGTTTGTCTGCTCCTACGCCAAGGGTGCCGACGCGGGCGCCTACCCCGTAACCATCAGTGGCGTAAAGTCCGACAAGGGCAACTACACCATTGCCACCCAAACGCCCAAGCTGGTGGTCGCTCGCAAGGCCGTAACGTTCCAGTGGAAGGCCAACGGCGAGGTGCTTGCCGACGACGCCGTGCCCAGCGTGGACGCAACGGGCAAGGCCGAGCACATGCCCATGGCGGCAGAGATCGCGTCTGGCGCCATCGAGGGCGACGAGGTGTACGTCAATGCCTACGAGCACGACAGGGAGACCGAGCCCGCAACCTATACGGCCAAGGTCATCGCCCTGGGAGGTTCCAAGGCACGCAACTACACATTCGACGCCCAAACTGCGGACACCAAGGCCACGCATCAGTGGGAGATAAAGGCCACACAGCTTGCCAACGAGTGGGTCGTGAACCCCTACATCGACAGCTGGGCAGCTGGACAGCCTGCGCCCGATCCCTACGCGGAGGCCAAGTACGGCACGCCGACGTACAAGTACTACACCACCAAGACGGTAACAACCGATCCCGAAACTGGCAGCGAGGTCGTAACCTACGAGGGTGAGTCCACCACCAAGCCAACCGAGGCTGGTACTTACTACCTCAGGGCGACAGTTGCCGAAGAAACCAACAACTATGCCGGCCTGGACGACTACGTTGAGTTCCAGGTGAGCAACGACAACATCAAACAGACCATCTTCGTGGTGGCGCAGCCTACGAGCACGGGCTATGGCTACGACTTCGCAACGAGCGGAGCCAACTTCGAACTCAAGGTCGCGAAGATGGAAGGGGACGCATACGTTACCGACGGCAACGGCAACTACGTGCTCGAGGCCCTGCCAGAGGGTACGCAGCTCTCTACCTACACCGACTCCACGCCGACGGCCGTGACCTCCTACAAGACGGGTGACGACGCCGGCGACTACAGCTGGCGCATCCAGAACAACCTCGTGCCTAAGGAAGAGGACGGCGCCAAGTACGCCTTCATCTACGTGCCGGCAGCGCTTACGGTGAGCCCGCGCGAGATCAAGCTCGCCTGGTCGGCTCAAGACGGAGCGGTAGTGCCTGCCGATGGCTTTGCCTACGATGGCGCAGAGCACGGCGTTGTGGCCACGCTGGCCCAGAACCACACCTTCTACAACGGTGACGACGCGCGCATCTACGTGTTTGAGGACGCTGCCGGAACGGACGCGAAGTCCTACACCGCCAAGGCCAAGCTCGTGGGCTCCAAGGCTCATAACTACGCGCTTGCCGCAGATACCGGATACACCGTGGCCGACAGCGTTGCCAACTATGGCTGGTCCATTACGAAGGGCGCCAACACGGTTAGCCTTACGGTGCCTGGCTGGGTGTACGACGGCACGGCGCACACGCCAACCGTCACCTCCACCTATGGCACGCCCGAGATCAAGTACTACACGGGCCGCGAGGGAACCGTGGGCAGCTACACCTACAAAGGCGAGACCACCACGATGCCCACGGACGCCGGCACCTACTATGCACGGGCAACCGTTCCCGCCTCCACCGACAACAGCCTTAGCTACGACGAGGCCAGCAGCGACTACGTCGAATTCACGATTGCCAAGCGCCCGCTTACCGTTGTGGCGCTCGATCGCAACAGCCGCTATGGCAAGGCGGACGAGGTGCAGGGGCTTGACTACGAGCTCAGCACCTACAAGGCGGACAAGACCCTTGAGGAAGCCGACATCGCGGATGGCAGGCTTACCATCGGCTTGCAGGCAAAGAACGCGAGCGGCGACAACATCACCATTGGTGCCACGACCGAGATGGGCGATTATCCCATAGTCGTGACGGCCACCGACAACCCACACAACTACGACATCAGGACGGTCAACGGCACCTATAGCGTGCTTCGCGGCGACCTTACGTTCAACATTCAGTCGGCAAGCCACATTGATGTTTATGACGGGAAGAGCCACGAAGTTTACGCGCGTCCGATATTCGATGACGCTGCAGAGGAACCCTACAAGGTGTACTACTCTTGGTCCAAGGTCGTAAACGACCAGCCCGAGGAGAACAAGGAGCTTACCGCCTCCAACTACGCGACGGTTGGCTCCACCATGAAGCCGAGCTTCAAGGACGTGGGCGAGTACGCCATATGGAGCTACATCGTTACGAGCAGTGGTGGCGCCGCCCATAAATTGGTTAATGCGTGCATTACGCCTGCGCCGCTTACCGTAACCGTTGGCAACGCCGCTCTTGTCTACGGCGACGAGATGCCCACCGAGGGCGACCAGGCTACTGTTGGCGAAGGAGACGCCGCCAAGCAGATGCTCTTTGTCAATCCCGCCAATGCAGTTGGTCTGGACGAGGGAGCCAAGGCCCTTACCTACACCGGCTTCGTTGGCGGCGAGACGGCAGAGAATCTCGACCTCGATCCGCAGATTGCCTACGACTACGCGCGCTTCCAGGCGCTCGAGCCAAAGAGCGAGGAAGACGCCATCCTTAAGACCTATCCCATAAAGGCGCGCTTTAAGAACGCGGACAAGGCCAAGAACTACGCTGTGACCTTCCAAGACGGCATGCTTACCGTTACCCCGCGCGAGCTCACGCTCAGCTGGTCGCAGAACCTGTTTGCCTACGACGGCAAGCCGCATGCCATAACGGCCACGCCCACCAACTACCAGTGTGACGAGGACAAGGACGCCACGGCGCTGAGCCTGCACTACACCAACGAGGCCACGACCGACGGCGAGACGCCCGAGTACGCGACCACGGGCAACATACAGCACACGGCCCTTCTGGCTGGTACCTACACGGCAACGGTCAACGAGCTTAAGGGCACCAAGCGCTACAGCTACGCCATACCGGACGACGCCAGCAAGCAGTGGCAAATAGGCAAGGGCACCAACGAGTTCACGCTCCCCGTAACCATGCAAAGCTGGACCTACGGTCAGAACCAGGCGTTCCCCTACGCCGAGGCCAAGTACGGCGAGGTGCAGTACGAGTACGGCACCAAGATTCGCGGCACGTACGTGGACGTTACCAATAAGCTGACGGACGAGGAAAAGGCTGCTGCCGAAAACGATCCCTCGTTTACCATTACGGGCGAGGGCGAGAACAAGGTGTACAAGCAGTACCAGCAGCCCACCTACACCACCACGCCCTTCCAGCTGCCTGGCGCCTACTACGTGCGCGCGGCAGTACCTACGCTCACGAACCACAACAGCAACGACGCCGTAAGCTACGATCGCATCCAGAGCGACACGCTGGGCTACGCCATAAACAAGGGGCCCATAAACATCTATGTGGGCAACGCGTACTCGCTGCTCAACGCACCGCGCAAGAACCTTACCTCTGCGGTTGACGGCAGCCTTGCCAAGGCGAACGTGGAAGGAAGCAACCAGCTGGTAGAGGACAAGGTCGTCGCCACGCTTGCGATCGGCAAGAACGCCCAGAACGAGGATATGCAAACGACTCTGGTAAATGGCCAGTCCTACGTAATCAACGCGGGCGAGTTCCCCATTAAGGTAAGCAAGATTACGGTTACCAGCGAGAACCTCAAGACCGCCACCAACACCACGGGTACGGTTGAGTACACGCTCAACGAAGCCGGCAAGTACGTTGACGCCCAAGGAAACGAGTGCCCGCTGTATACGTTTACCGCACACAACGGCACCTACACCGTGAGCCAGGAAGGCTACGCAAGCGACTCCTGGATGACGGCCCTTGGCTATAACGGCGTGTACGACGCCGACTGGCATGGCGTAAAGGCCGAGCTCAAGCACAACGTGCTGGTGCCCGAGGGCACGGTGGGAACCCACTCGCTCTTTGGGAATGTTCCCACGCCGAATACGACTCCGACGCTGGGAGCGCACAGGCTCACCACGCAGGGTGACGAGGACGAACACGACGTAACCTTCGACTTTGGCGATCATGGCTACACGGGCGACGAGAACAAGACACAAACGGTTCGTACCGTAGGCCACAAGGTAACCGCTCCTGCGCCCACCGAAGAGGGCTGGGTGTTCGGTGGATGGTTCACCAACCTCAACGACGAGACCACCAAGCTTACGGCGGATACGGAAATTACTACAGACGGTGTTGTCTACTACGCCAAGTGGACCGAGACCACCAAGTTCGTGGTGACGTTTGATGCAAACGGCCACGGAGTCGCACCCGACGCGCAGACGGTCGAAGAAGGCAAGCAGGCCACGGCTCCGGAAGGGTTTGTCGCTGGCGAGACCCAGTCTGGAGACGGCTACAAATTCGCTGGCTGGTACACCGGCACCAAGAACGATGAAACTGGCGAGGTAACGCTTGGCGAGGTCTACGACTTCAGCACGGCCGTGACGGGCGCCCTCACGCTCTATGCCGAGTGGACTCCGAACGAGAACACCGTACAATTCGACGACGCGACGGCCACGAACCATCAGGGCAAGGCGATTGCACCTCAAACGGTTATCACTGGCGATAAGGTCAAAAAGCCCGAAGATCCGTCCGCAATCGGCTACCTCTTTGTTGGCTGGTACACCGAAGCCGAACTCATTAACAAGTATGACTTCAATACGCCGGTGAGCGACAACCTCAAGCTCTTTGCCAAGTGGGTAAAGGCAATAGTTCAGGAGCAGGACGTAGAGAAATCGACCTACACCGTCTACTATGGCGAGAAGCCCGTTGACGGTACGGGCACCGATGGCGCCGTTACGGCACAGAACGTCTTGGATGCCATCAATAGAGGCGACCTGAGCACCGAGTCTCCCGAGCGCAAGGCCGTGGGCGTAACCATGGTGTACTACTACGCGCTCAGCAACCCCACCGAGCAAGGCGCGCCTCGCGAGCTCCTAAGCAGCGGCACGCAGCCCATCAAGATTACCAAGCGCAAGCTCCTTATTACGCCCAAGCGCAACACCGTGGCCAAGGGCAACGATCCCATCGATGCCGGCGTGATATTTGGTCAGCACGACGAGAACGGCAACCCCGTTATCGAGCAGGAAGAGTACACGGATCCCGAAACCGGCATTACGACGAAGAGGGACGTGATCGACCCCGTAACCAAGACGACGCGTACGGCCGACGGATTTGTGGGCGGCGAGAACGAGAGCCACCTGAGTGGTACGCTCAAGCTTACCTATGGCTACAACAGCAGTACGGACGGCGTGGGCGAGTACAGCATTACCGCAAGCGGCTACACCAGCAACGACTACGACATCGTGTACGCACCTGGCGTGCTCGAGGTTCGCGAGTCCAAGACGATGGACGAGCTCCTCGCGGCAGGCAGGCTCCAGATTACGGACTTTGTCTACGACGGCGAGCAAAAGGTGCCCGTTATCACGCTTCTGGACGAAAACAAAGAGAACCCGCAACGCCTGATTCTTGGCACGCACTACAAGATTACGGGCGGCACGAGCAAGGCAACGAATGCCGGCAACTACGAGCTGAGCATCGAGGGCATGAACGTGTACAACGGACCGGCAACGCTTAATTGGAAGATTACCAAGGCCCCGCAGGATCCCCCTGCGGTTGGCGAGGGCTACTCCGTAACCGGACAGAAGATAGACATCGATCCTGGTAACCCCAGCGGCACCGGTGGAGGCTCTGGCAGCGAAGGTGGCTCTGGCACCGTAACGCCCGAAACAGTTAAGTACACCGTTACGTTTGTGGCCAATGGCCATGGTACGGCACCGAACCCGGTTGAGGTCGAGGCAGGACAGCCGGTTGCCAATCCCGGTGGCCTTACGGCAGAGGGCTTTGAGTTCGGCGGTTGGTACACCAACGCCAACTGCACGGGCGACGCCTTCCAGTTCACGGGCGAAGATAAGCCGGTGGCGATCAACGCCAACACCACGCTCTACGCCAAGTGGACGGCCAAGGACTTTACCGCTACCTTCAACGCCAACGGTCACGGTACGGCGCCAGCGCAGCAAACCGTAAAGGGCGGTGCGCGCGTCGTGAAGCCGGCCGATCCCACGGCAGAGGGCTGGACCTTCGATGGCTGGTACACCGACGCCGCATGCCAGAGTGCGTACGACTTTGCCACCGCCGCAACGGAGAACAAGAACCTCTACGCCAAGTGGACCGAGGGACCCTACACGGTGACGTTCGACGCCAACGGCTATGGCACGGCACCAGAGCCCACTACCAACGTGGCCAAGGACGCCAAGATCAGCGAGCCCACCGCACCCGAGGCCGAAGGCTTCGCGTTCGGCGGCTGGTACAAGGACGCTGCTTGCACCGAGGCAAACAAGTGGAACTTCCAGAACGACGCGGTTACCGCCAACACCACGCTCTACGCCAAGTGGACCGACAGCACGGATGTGGTTAACACTCACGTAGTCACCTTCAACCAGAACGGCCATGGCAACGCACCGGCCAAGCAGGTGGTCAAGGCGGGCGAGAAGGCCAAGAGGCCAAACGACGGCGCGATGACGGCAATCGGGTTCGCCTTTGCCGGATGGTACGAGAACGCAGAGTGCACTGGCGACCAGTTCGACTTCAACACGGCTATAAACACCAACAAGGAGCTCTTCGCCAAGTGGACCGAGGTGCCCAGCAGGACCGTGTCCTTCGACGTCCACGGCTACGGCACCGCGCCCGACTCTCAGTCCGTTGCCAACGGAGACGTTGCCACCGAGCCGAGCGCACCTGTGGCAAGCGGCCTCACCTTCGACGGCTGGTATACCAACGCGGAATACACAGGAGAAGCCTATAACTTCAGCGCGCCAGTAACAGACAACATCACGCTCCATGCCAAGTGGAGCACGGGTAGCGAAGGAGACACTACCCACACCGTTACCTTCATTATTGGTGATGATCACGGAACCGCTCCCGCGGCACAGGCGGTTGCTAACGGAGGCACCGCGGTCAAGCCCAACGATCCCGAGGCAGACGGCTGGAAGTTCGAGGGCTGGTTCGAGAACGCAGAAGGGAATGGCAACCAGTTCGACTTCAGCACAGCCATAGATGATGACAAGACGCTCCACGCCAAGTGGTCCGAGAAGCCCTACGTCGTAACCTTCGAGACCAACGGCTACGGCCAGCAGCCCGCGGCCCAAAACGTACCCAAGACGGGCGGCAAGGCAAGCAACCCCGGCAGCCTTGAGGCCGCAGGCTTCACGTTCGGCGGCTGGTTTACCAGCACGGACGGCGGCGCGACCTTGTCTGAGCAATCGTACGACTTTGATACCGCAGTTAACTCTGATATCACGCTCTACGCCAAGTGGACGCCCAGCAATACCGTCGAGGGCGCCTATACGGTGAACTTCGAGACCTCCAACCTCGGTACCACGCCAGTGGCGCAAAAGGTAGCTGCAGGTGGCAAGGCGATTAGGCCCAACGACCCAAGCGCCGAGGGCGTCCTGTTCGACGACTGGTATACCGACGACACCTTTACCACCAAGTTCAACTTCGACGCTACTATCAACGGCAACGCCACCGCCTACGCCAAGTGGAACGAGGGTAGCTACACTGTGGCATTCGATGCCAACGGCTATGGCACGGCACCCGCAGCGCAAACTATCAAGCGCGGAGAGCACGCCACAAATCCTGGCAATCTCGATGCGCCAGACGGCTCCACGCTCAGCTTTGGCGGCTGGTACGATAACGCAGAGTGCACGGGCGACGCGTTCGACTTCAACACGCCCATAACTGCCAATAAGGACCTCTTCGCCAAATGGACGAGCGGATCCGATGCCAGCGAGAAGGTAACCGTGTCCTTCCAGATAGTCGGCGAGCCCGCAACGGCGCCCGCGCAGCAGGAAATTGCCAAGGGAGGAAAGGCCACGAGGCCAGCCGACATCGCAACCGAGGGCTACGTGTTCGATGGATGGTACCCAACCCAGGAATGCACGGGCGACAAGTTTGACTTCAATACCGATATCAACGAGAACACCACGCTCTACGCCAAGTACAACAAGAAGCCGTTCGTTCTTACCTACAACACCAACGGCTATGGCCCCGCGAGCTGGCCCGCAGAGGTTGCGGTTGGCAGCACGCCCCAGAAGCCCGAAGATCCCACGGCCGACGGCTTTAAGTTCGAGGGCTGGTTCGACAATGCCGAATGCACCAAGCCGTTCAACTTCGAAGAGGCTCTCACGTCCAACAAGACGGTCTACGCCAAGTGGTCGTCCGACATCGTGCCTACTCGGAACGTGACCTTTAACATTAACGTTCCCACAGGCGCCACCGAAGCCGACTTCCCTGCGGCCCCCGCCACCCAAACGGTGTCCGAGGGCGGCAAGGTAACCGAGCCCAACGCGCCCACAGCAAAAAGCTACACGTTCGACGGTTGGTATCGCGAGGCCGGTTGCCAGAACAAGTTCGACTTTGCCAATGACACGGTATCCGATGCCGACGTTGCCCTGTACGCCAAGTGGAGCCAGGGACCGTACGCGTTTGTCTTCGACGCCAATGGCGTTACGGCCAACAATATGCCGAAGGTGCAAAAGGTCCCGCACGGTGACGAGGCGGAGGAGCCCGAGCAGGCACCCACGGCCGACGGATATGTGTTTGGTGGCTGGTACGCAACTGCCGCCTGCGACGACGACAGGCCTTACGACTTCTCCACCGGCATCGAGCAAAACACCACCGTATACGCCAAGTGGACCACGACGGAGTACACGGTTACGTTTAACGACAACGGCGTAATGCCTATTGGCTACTGGCCCGCAACGCAAACCGTTACCTACGGCGCAACGGTTACCCAGCCTGGCGCAACGCCCACGTCCGACGATCAGAACTTCGTCAACTGGTTTACTGATCAAGAGTGCACCACCCCGTTTGACTTTGCCACGCCAGTAACCAGCAACATGGACCTGTACGCCCAGTGGACGCCCAAGATCTACCACACGGCAACCTTCGAAACCAACGGCCATGGCGACGAGCCCGAGGCCCAGCAGGTTGAGGAATACACCAAGGTCACGAACCCTGGCAACCTTGTTGCGGAAGGCTGGGTGTTCGAGGGCTGGTTCAAGGACCAGGGACTCTCGCAAGCCTATGACTTCGAGACCGAGCGTATGCCCACCAGTGACATAACCATCTACGCCAAGTGGAAGGAATTCTTCCCCGAGGACTACATCACGAATCCCGACGGTCCCGAAACAAACATGGGCTTGGGCAACAGCACGCATCCTATCTACGTGGTGTATACGCGCGAGCAGGCCAAGGACGAGCAGGGCAAGCCCAAGTTCGACGAGCAGGGCAACCCTGTGTACACCTACACGCCGGTTGCGAGCAGCGATCCCAACGCAAAGGACGTAAACGGGAATCCGTTGGTAGGTGCCGACGGGCAGCCGCTCCCGTCCAGCTACGACGCGCCCAACCGCACGACGCTCTATATCCAAAAGATTGAGGAGAACAACTACCAGGCCTCCGACTACACCCAAATCATGATCGACAACCTGCAAGTTGGCACGCCAATACTCACTTTTGGCACGGACGACCAGGACAAGCCCAAGCGCTACGACGCAGTTACCAATCCCGTAACCTACAACGGCAGTCCGCAGACCGTTGCCGTAACACCCTATGCGTACGAGTACGACAGCCAGAACTGGATTGTGGAAGGCGAGAGCCTTACCCAAACCAACGCGGGAACATACTCCGTTACGGTAAAGCCCAAGCCAGGCTACAGCTGGATCAACCCCAACTGGCTCGACGCATCTGGCAACTCCCTGCCGCAGACCCTCACCTGGACCGTGGACAAGGCGCAGATGGACAACGTGCCAGCACCGGTGGTCGACTCCAAGACCGGTCGCATAACGGTGCCCAAGGACAACACCGGCAGGACCACCTACCCAGACGACAAGACACCCTACACCTACCAGTACCGCGTCGCGGGACAGGGCGAAGACGCCTGGAAGACGCTGCCCGCCTCCGGCATAATGGCCGCAGCCAACACCGACTACGATTTCCGCATCGCCGAGACCGCGAACACCTACGCGGGCGCGCACGTAACGACCAGGTACACGCCGCTCAACCCCACGCCCACGCCGCCGGGCCCCAAGCAGCTCGACGTCGTGTACACCGCGCACACCCAGACCTACGGGTGGAACGCGCCTGCCGGCAAGAACGGCACCACGGCTGGCACCACTGGCCAGGGCAAGCGCATGGAGGCCATAACCGCCAAGGTAACGGGCGGCACGATCGAGTACCGCGGCCACGTGCAGGGCATCGGCTGGGAGAGCAAGTGGTCCAGAGATGGTGCGGTCGCCGGCACCACGGGCCAGTACAAGCGCCTGGAGGCCATCGAGATGCGCATGGTCGGCGGTGCCGCGGACAAGGGATACCACGTGTGGTATCGCGTCCACAGCCAGAAGTACGGCTGGCTCGGCTGGACCAAGGACGGCGAACCAGCCGGCACCAGCTCCCAGAGCCTGCGTGCCGAGGCGTATCAGGTGGTCGTGCTCGCCGACGGGGTGCTGCCAGCTGGCTACGACGCCACGAAGCCGGCCTTCATATCCAACGTGTTCGCGACCCCGCACGTCCAGCGCGACGGCTGGCACCCCCGCAGCTTCGCGGGCCTTACCGGCACCACGGGCCAGGCCAAGCGCCTGGAGGCCCTGCGCCTCGAGGTCGCCGATCCGCTCGTCGCAAACGGCATAACGTACAGCGCGCACCTGCAGGGAATCGGCTGGACCGGCGAGAGGTCCAACGGGCAGGTCGTGGGCACCACGGGCCAGCAGCGCAGGCTCGAGGCCGTGCGCATAAGGCTCACCGGGCCCAACGCGGCCAAGTACAGCGTCTGGTACCGCATGCACGTGCAGACCTACGGCTGGCTCGGCTGGACCAGGGACGGCGGCACCGCCGGAACCACGGGCCTGGCCAGGCGTGGCGAGGCCGTGGACATCCTCGTCCTGCCCAAGGGCACCCTGCCCCCGGGCTACGACGGCAGGGCGGCGTATCGCAGCAAATAGCGACGGCCGCAGCACGGCTATGGCACGACAACGGGGCGGTCCTTCGGGGCCGCCCCCTTTTGTGCGCAGCCGTCGGCCGCGCGTCCCGCCACCGGGCACGGTTTTGGCACGAAATTCTCCCTACCGTTCGCAATCACCGCACGGGCTGGCCGCGCATTTCGACACCGTGCGCACTTATCGGCCAGAACCGTACCCGGTAGGGAAGGACCCGTCCCAAAACCGCGTCCGCCAACCGTCAGCCGCGGCCCCGCCCCGCAGTCTCCTTGTGACATTTATGTTGCCACTTGGCACAAGCCGCAAATAAGCCCTATAGTGCAAAGACCTATCTACAGAAAGGCAACAACATGGCAGAAAAAGAGAAGGTAGTACTTGCGTACTCCGGTGGTCTGGACACCTCCGTTATCGTAAAGTGGCTTCAGGTCGAAAAGAACATGGACGTAATTGCCATTTGCGGAAACGTTGGCCAGGACGAGAGGGACCTCGGCTGGATTAAGCAGAAGGCGCTGGACATGGGCGCCATTGCTTCCGAGGCAATTGACATGCGCGACGAGTACGCAAAAACGATCCTTAGCAAGGCCATCTGGGCCAACGGCAAGTACGAGGGCATCTATCCGCTGCTTTCGGCGCTCAGCCGTCCGCTAATTTCCAAGCATCTGGTGGACGTGGCCCACAAGTACGGTGCCAAGTACATTGCCCATGGCTGCACCGGCAAGGGCAACGACCAGGTACGCTTCGAAACGTGCATCCGCGCGCTCGATCCCGAGCTGGAAATAATTGCGCCCGTGCGCGAGTGGGACCTTACCACCCGCGACTCCGAGATGGAGTGGGCCGAGGCAAACGGCGTGCCCGTACCCACCACCAAGAAGAAGCCCTACTCCATTGACGACAACCTGTGGGGACGCGCCATCGAGTGCGGCGTGTTGGAAAACACCTGGAACACTCCGCCGGCCGACATCTGGACCATGTCCAAGAACCCCGAGGATTGCCCCAACGAGCCCGAGACCGTAATCGTTGGCTTTGAGGGCGGCATTCCCGTAAGCCTTAACGGCGAGCGCATGGAGCTGCTGGACCTCATAATTAAGGCCAACGAGATTGCCGGTCGCAACGGCTATGGCCGCATAGACATGATCGAGGACCGCGTGGTGGGCATCAAGAGCCGCGAGTGCTACGAGTGTCCCGCTGCGCTGCTGCTCATTGAGGCGCACGGTGCGCTGGAGCGCCTGTGCCTGGACGCCGAGACCCTTAAGCAGAAGGCCAAGCTGGACACCGAGTGGGCGTCCACGGTGTATCGCGGCCTGTGGTACAGCCAAAACCGCTGCGCCATAGACGCATACAACGCCTACACCCAGAAGTTCGTTAGCGGCGAGGTGCGCATTAAGCTGTGCAAGGGCGGTCTGTTTGTGGACGGCCTGCGCTCCGACTACGCACTCTACGACTACAACCTGGCCACCTACGACGAGGGCGACACGTTTGATCAGTCCTACGCCGAGGGCTTTATTGTGCTGCACGGCATGCAGTCCAAGACGTGGTCCAAGGTGCAGGGCCCCGGTTCGGGTTTGCAGAGCATCGACTAGGCATTGCTAACCGAAAAGAGATAAAAGCGTGCCGTGAGGGGATGCTCCCCATCGGGTACATCGCGGGTAAGCCGATCCGCATGGGAAGCTCTTCTCGCGATGTACCCGATGGGGAGCATCCCCTCACGGCACGCTTTTTGTAATGGAAAGCCGCAGCCAAGGCGCATTTACTATCGCTAACTATCGCAATCGGGCCCCGTTCGGGTGCGTGTCTGGCAAAACCCCAGCTCACGGGCTTGCGGTCTTGTCGCATTTACTATCTATCGCAAGGACGGCATTTTACGGCGACCGCCTGCTTGGGCAAGCTGTGCGAGGGTTACAATGGCTTATAAGATGTGCGGCTACTCGTCGCACAGTCAAACGTTGCTCAGCGAAAACAACACATGGCCGAAAGGTAGCCGATGCCCGAAAACTTGCATCAAGATTATCTACAGCGCTTGGTAAAACAGCTCGTAAGTATGCCAACCGAGACGGAATGGGTGGAGTTTAAGGAAAACAACGCAAGCCCACAAGAAATCGGTGAATACGTGTCTGCCCTTAGCAATACTGCGACTCTTGTCGAGAGGTCATGTGCGTATTTGATTTGGGGCGTAGTTGATTCAACACACGAAATCGCGGGAACTACATTTGACTACCGTAAAGCCAGGAGAGGAAACCAGGAGCTGGAGGGATGGCTTGTTCAGATGACAAACCCCAAGCTAGACTTGCGTTTTCACGATGTGGCCATCGAAGGCAAAAAGGTTGTTGTCCTGGAAATACCCGCTGCGCGACGCGAGCCAACTAAGTTTGGCTCCACTGCGTATATAAGGGTTGGAACTAACAAAAAACCGCTGGTTGGATTTCCAGAAAAAGAAGCGCGATTGTGGCGTCTTCTGGATGCCGAGCCACAGGAACTAAAACCTGCTGCAAAAGACCTTACCGCCGAAGAAGTTGTCAATATGCTCGATTACCCTGCATATTACCGAGCCCTTGGGCTGAGCATTCCCACATCAAGAGACAAGGTGCTCGACGACCTCGTTAACGAACAGTTTTTGCGTCGCAATGACGCTGGGAGCTGGGACGTCACAAATCTTGGAGCTCTAATACTTGCCGTCGATCTGGAGCGTTTTGGAGCCTTGGCACGTCGTTCTGTTCGTGTGATCCAATACCGAGGAAAGAATCGAATTGATGGCGTGCAGGAGAGGACTTTTTCGCGGGGATACCTTGTTTCGCACGAAGAGGTTGTTCAGTTCATTGCGGCAATTGTTCCCAAAAGCGAGGTTCTGGAGGGTGCAAAAAGACACAGCATCACGAGCTTTCCCGAGGTGGCAATTAGGGAGCTAGTTGCAAACATGATGGTACATCAAGATTTGGCGGAACGCGGAAGCACCCTTATGGTTGAAGTGTTTGACGGCCGCGTGGAGTTTACCAACCCAGGAAGTCCGCTAGTGCCCATAGATCGCATCCTCGATATGGCACCAAAAACACGCAACGACTACATAGCCTCGTTCCTGCACAAATGCGGTATATGCGAGGAGCGTGGGAGTGGTTACGACAAGATAGTTGGTGCTACCTGTGCAGAGGGAATGCTCGCGCCTCAAATTACGGATCAAGGAGGAGTGTTTACTAAGGTTACCCTTCACTCTAAGATTCCTATCAATCAGGTGGGCAAACGAGACAGAATATGGACGTGCTACATGCTGGCGTGTCTTGTATGTGTGTCCTCCGACGCCATTGGAAACATTGATGTGCGGCGTGTTTTTGGCCTTACCGACTCTCAGCGAGCGCTTGCGGGTAGAATAATTTCCGATACGATAAAAGAGGGGCTCATTCGTCCCGTAGATCCGGATGCCGCGCCGCGCTCCATGCGGTATCTGCCATTTTGGGCGTAGTAAGGTGTCGCATTTACTATCGCTAACTATCGCAATCGGGCCCCGTTCGGGTGCGTGTCTGGCAAAACCCCAGCTCACGGGCTTGCGGTCTTGTCGCATTTACTATCATTTACTATCGCTAACTATCGCTAACTATCGCAAGGACGGCATTTTACGGCGACCGCCTGCTTGGGCAAGCTGTTAGAATGGTGCAGTTGGCAACATGCAGAGGAGGCAGCATGGCACTGTGGGGCGGAAGGTTCGAAGGCGGCGTGGACGCGTTTACGCAGGAGTTCGGCGCGTCGCTGGAAGTCGACAAGAACATGGCACAGCAGGACATTCGTGGCTCGATTGCGCATGCCACCATGCTTGCCGAGCAGGGCATAATATCGGACGAGGACCGCGCAGCCATAGTTGACGGTCTTACGCAGATATCTGCGGAAATTGAGGCGGGCGCGTTTGTGTGGGACGTAAACGACGAAGACGTGCACATGGCCATAGAGCGCACGCTTACCGAGCGCATAGGAACCGCGGGCGCGCGACTCCACACTGGCCGCTCGCGCAACGACCAGGTGGCTACCGACATCCGCCTGCTGGCAAAGGACCTGTGCGACGAGCTGCTGGAGTCCAACCACGAGCTGCGTCGCGTGCTCGCGGACGTCGCGGAAGCCAACATGGACGTGGTTATGCCGGGTTATACGCACCTGCAGCACGCTCAGCCCGTCCTGTTTAGCCACCATATGCTGGCGTACTTCTGGATGTTTGCGCGCGACGCCACCCGCCTTGAGGCCGCACGCACGGCCGCGGATGCAAATCCGCTGGGTGCTGCGGCGCTGGCAGGCACCACGTATCCGCTGGATCGCGCGCGTACCACGGAGCTGCTGGGGTTCAGTCGAACCATTCCCAACTCGCTGGATGCCGTAAGCGACCGCGACTACCTGCTGGACCTTGAGTACGCATGCGCAGTGTCCATGATGCACCTAAGCCGCCTGTGCGAAGAAATCGTGCTGTGGAGCAGCTCCGAGTTTGGCTATATTACGCTTTCCGACTCGTACTCCACGGGCAGCTCCATAATGCCGCAAAAGAAGAATCCCGACTTTGCCGAGCTCACGCGCGGAAAGTGCGGTCGCGTGTACGGCGACCTTATGGCCCTGCTTACCACCTGCAAGTCGCTGCCGCTGGCGTACAACAAGGACCTGCAGGAGTGCAAGGAGGGCCCGCTAGATGCGGCGCACACGCTGGCCGACTGCATGGCCATAATGGCCGGAATGCTGGAGACCATGCGCGTTAACGAGGCCGTAATGCTTTCCCAGGCAGGCACGGGCTTCAGTGCAGCCACCGACGTGGCGGACTACCTGGCCAAGCACGGCATGCCGTTTAGGGAGGCTCACGCCGTGGTAGGCCATCTGGTGCTGGAGTGCGAGAAGCGCGGTTGCGGGCTGGAGGACCTTACCTTGGACGAGCTTCGTGCGGCCAGCTCGCTGTTTGAGGCGGATATCGTTGGGTCGCTCGATCCGGCCGGAATCGCCCGCGCGCGCACCACGTACGGCGGCACTGGCAACAGCGCCGTTGCGGCTCAGCTTGCCGAAGCGCGCGCCACGTTGTAACCCTTTGTGCTTTGCAGCGCCTCTCAAGAGGGGTACTCCCCCTTGAGAGGTGCGGTGTGGCAGAACGTCGCCCTTTAGGGCGGACAGGTGGAATAGTGCTCTCGGGGCGACCGCCCCGCTCCGATTGTCACCCTTTGGGTGCCCCGTCCCCGTCCCGAAGCACCAAGCGAAGGGGGCGCCCCCTTTGGTAACCTCCTTTTGGGTGCCTGCAACGTCCACTGCCCTGTGTGTGCGTGTGAAAATGTGTACGATCTTTCGAGCTTCAGTAACTTTTATCAGGCTTACTACCGACTTTGATTTAAAGATTGTACACCCCGTATTTTATGGGGTGTACAATCTTTAAATCAAAGTCGGTAGTAAGCCAGTTGCGGCGGAATCGCCGGTCAAAGATTGTGCACTTTTTTACCATGTGCCGAAGGGTGGGCCACCTAAGCGGGCCTGGAGAGGCCGCGCCCGGCCGCCCCCGCGCCCGGCCGCCCCCGCGCCCGGATGGCTTATCGGCGCACGCAAACAGCATCGAATACGCCTGCGGTGTGCGTGGCCGGCGCTCCGTAGGTTACAATTGCTCGAGGCACCAACGTCGCGCGAAAGGAGCGCACATGATCGACCGTTACACTCGTCCCGAAATGGGCCACATATTCTCGCTGGAAAACAAGTACGCCGTCTGGCAGGAGATCGAGGTCCTTGCCTGCGAGGCTCACGCGCAAATGGGCAAGATTGGCATCACACAGGAGGAGGCGGCGTGGATACGCGAGCACGCCAAGTTCGACCGCGCCGAGGTGGACGAGATCGAGGCCGTTACCAACCACGACGTAATAGCCTTCCTAACCAACATGGGCTCCTACATCGACAAGGACGTTCCCGAGGGCGATCCCAAGCCCAGCCGCTGGGTGCACTACGGAATGACCAGCTCCGACCTTGGCGACACGGCGCTGTGCTACCAGCTGGCCCAGGCAACCGACCTCATAATAGAGGATGTTCGCGAGCTGGGTGCCATTTGCAAGCGTCGCGCGTTTGAGGAGCGCGACACCCTGTGCGTGGGCCGCACGCACGGCATCCACGCCGAGCCCATGACCTTTGGCATGAAGTTTGGCAGCTGGGCGTGGGAGCTGCGCCGCGATCTGGACCGCTTGCTGGACGCACGCAAGCAGGTGGCGGTGGGCGCCATTAGCGGCGCGGTGGGAACCTACTCCTCCATCGATCCGTTTATAGAGCAGTACGTGTGCGAGCACATGGGCCTGGACGGCGACCCGCTGTCCACGCAGGTGGTTAGCCGCGACCACCATGCATACCTTGCAGGCGTGCTGGCCACCACGGCGGCTACGTGCGAGCGCTTGGCGCTGGAGGTTCGCAACCACCAGAAAACCGACACGCTGGAGGCCGAGGAGCCGTTCCGCCGCGGCCAAAAGGGCAGCTCTGCCATGCCGCACAAGCGCAACCCCATTACCGTAGAAAAGGTCTGCGGGCTTTCCCGCGTGGTAAAGGCAAATGCGCAGGTGGCCTTCGACAACGTGGCCCTGTGGCACGAACGCGACATTAGCCACAGCTCCAACGAGCGCGTGGCGCTGGCCGACAGCTTTATTGCCCTGGACCACATGCTGCGCTGCCTCATTCGCATTCTGGACGGGCTGGTGCTCTATCCAGCGCGCATGGTTGCCAACCTCAACTCCACGCGCGGGCTTATCTACTCATCCAAGGTGCTCCTGGCGCTGGTAGACACGGGCATAACGCGCGAGGAGGCCTACAAGATCGTGCAGCGCAACTCCATGGCCGTATGGGACGACGTGCAGCAGGCTCGTGACGGTGCCACGCTGCGCGAGCGGCTTGAGGCCGACGAGGACTGCACGCTCTCGTCTGCCGAGCTAGACAAGATCTTTGACCCGCGCGCCTTCCTTACCCGCGTGGACGTGGTGTTCGATCGCCTGGAGCAGCTGAGCTTCGACTAAGGGTGTGGCGTGCTCCGTGGGGATGGTGCCGTGAGGGGATACTCCCCTACGGGTACATCGCGGATGGGCCGGACTCCAACAAAAGCCCTGCCCGCGATGTACCCGATGGGGAGTATCCCCTCACGGCACCCCCCTTTCGGAAAACCGCTCCGGAACGTACCCCAATATGCTCTCCGTGTGCGTGAATGCCTCGCCAGCAAGGGGGTATACTAATCCAGAAACACAACCGGTACCTTTGGAGGCACGATGTACGAACTCGACTTTAAGCCGCACCGCGTTTGCGCGCGAAACATTCACGTGGGCGTGTCGGACGACGGATCGACCATCCAGAACGTGGAGTTTACGGGCGGCTGCAACGGAAACACCAAGGCTGTTGCCAAGCTGGTAACGGGCCGTCCGGTGGACGACGTTGTAGAACTCCTGGCAGGAAACAACTGCGCGGGACGTGGCACCTCCTGCGCCGACCAGCTTACCCTGGCACTCAAACAGGCCCAGGAGCAGGCGCGTGCGCTGGCCTAAGTTCACGCGACGCGGGTTCGTTCGCGGTGTAGGCGTGGCAACGGCAGCAGGCGCCACCATTGGGCTCCTGCCCGGCTGCACCCAAACGGAGCAGGAGAACGTGCCCGAGCCAATGGTTGTGGAAAACGACCGCGCCATCGACATCCTAAAAGAGTACGAGGAGGTGGACCTGGAGCTCACCGAGCGCGACACATGGTCCATCCCGCTGGGAAGCGTTTTGCACGAGTCCGAGGGTACGTGGGCCGCCGTAACGCAGGCAGGGTCTTCGGCCACGCCCATGGTAAAGGGCTGCGCACTCTCGCTGGACGAGGGCAAGCTCATGGAGGTCGTGCCCAAGACTATGGGCGACAGCCACACGGTGGTTATCTACGACACGCGCTGCTCCGACGAGGTGTATGCGTGGGTGGAGCTTGACTTCTTGTCGCACGAGTGGACCCTCTATGCGGGGCGATTTAACAAGGGCGCGCTGGAGGGTACCGCCACAACGCTTTGGCAGGCAGACGCCAACTACGATCCGCCTGGGTTCGTGTGCACGGGAAACACCGTACTGTGGCAGGTTATGCCGTCGCTTTCGGGCAAAAAGACCTCGGAGTCCTCGTACTGCTACCTTTGGCGGCTTGGCGACCAAAACGCCCAGGCGGTGGTGGAGTCGCCGGGACGCTTTGCCACGGCGCCCAACGTGTCTGGGTCGATTGTGGTGCTAACGCCGCGCGTGCGCGCCAGCGAGGGCGTGTACTACGGTGTTACCGCGTACTCCAAGGACGACGGCTTGGCCAACGTGGTGGACCAGCTGGTTATGCCGCAGACGGTGCGGCCCTTTTACGTTACGCGCGTGGGCGACCGCTTTGCGGTGTCCATTGAGGCAAGCTATAGCTCGGGCGGCATGTTTGGCACCATGGGCACCTACATTGGCACCAGTTCGGGGCCGTTTGCGAGTCTGGCGCGCGAGCCGAGCGCCAACGTGGCGGGCAACAACGACACGTTTGTAATAAAGAGCAGAACGTCCTACTTTGTGGTGGACGTAAAGAAAGCCACCTACAGCATTCTTACGGCTGCCAACCGCAGCGTGGACTACGGAGAATACCCCGTGCGCGTGGGCCAATCCAGCGACTTTGTTACCTTTGCTACGGTAAAGGACGAAGCCTCCGGCTATCCCGCCTCCGTAACCGTTCGCTCGTTTAAGATGTAGGGCCGAGGTCGTTCGAAAGCGGGGTCCGCTAGGGGAGTGGCCCGCCACCACCGTTGCTGCCACCGTGTACAGTTCTGGGACGGATGGGTCCCTACCGTGCGCACTTATCGGCCGGAACCGTACACGGTAGGGAGGCTTGCGTCCCGTAACTGTACACGGTAACGGGCACGGGGCCCCGGGGAAGGCTTGGTCCCGGAAGTACGCACGGTGCCAGATTCGTGCCCGCGGCTTAACTGAACGGCGGCGGGTACATCCCAAAGGGGCACGTCGTCCTAAAAACAGCCTGCCTGCCCCTCCTCCAGCTTGGCGTACAATGTATGGGCAAAACTCACACTGAGAGGAGACCAATGGAGCTACTCGCGCCAGCCGGTGGCATGGAACAGCTGCGTGCGGCCATACGCTTTGGCGCGGACGCCGTCTACCTGGCGGGTCCGCGGTGGGGCATGCGCGCGCGGGCGCAGAACTTTACCGATCAGCAGCTTGTGGAAGCCGTTGCCTACGCGCACGAGCGGGGAGTAAAGGTCCACCTTACGCTCAACACGCTTATGTACGACAGCGATCTGGACGAGCTCCCCGAGTACCTGCGCTTTATAGAGGGAGCCGGAGTCGACGCGGCCATTGTTGCCGACCTTGGCGTGCTGGGGCTCGTGCGCCAACACGCGCCGCACGTGCAGGTGCACGTGTCCACGCAAACGTCCGTTACCAACGCGGCCTCCGCAGAGGCGTACGCGCGCATGGGCGCCACGCGCATTGTGCTTGCCCGCGAGCTCACGCTGGCGCAGATTGCAGAGATAAAGCGTCGTCTTGGAGACTCCGTAGAGCTGGAGGCGTTTGCGCACGGAGCCATGTGCGTGGCGGTGTCGGGGCGCTGTCTTTTGTCGAGCGCGTTGGTGGGCCCCGACCGCTCGGCGTCATGCGGCAACTGCACGCAGCCGTGTCGCTGGACGTGGAGCCTGGTGGAAGAAACGCGTCCCAACCAGCCCATGCCGCTGGAGGCCGACGAGCGTGGGAGCTACATACTTTCTGCCAACGACCTGTGCATGCTCGAGCACGTGCACGAGCTTGAGCAAGTGGGCGTAAGCTCGCTTAAGATAGAGGGCCGCAACAAGGGCGCCTACTACGTGGCGGCCGTAACCAATGCATATCGCCACGTGCTGGACGGCGACGACCCGCGCGAATGGCTTCCCGAACTGGAGGCCACAAGCCATCGGCCCTTTTCCACGGGGTTCTTCTTTGGGAATCCCACGCAGAACCCGGGGCATGCAGAATACGCGCGCGAGCGCACGCTGGTGGCGGTTGCGCAGGGCAGCAGCAAGCTGCCCGCACCCGATGCCGACGTCGAGGGCGAGCGCTGGCTTACGCAGGTGGTTTGTCGCAACAAAGCCGTGGTGGGAGACGAGCTGGCGGTCTTGTCGCCAGGACACGAGGTGCGTCGCTTTACGCTGGGACCGGTGGAGCGCTACACGGCAGAAGAGGGCTGGCAGGGCGTGCCCACGATGTCGGTAAACATGGAGCAGTATCGCTTTGAGACGCCGTTTTGCCTGGAGGAAGGCGACATGCTGTGCCTGTAGACAAGACCGGCCAATTGCAGGAGGCTTCCGCATTACCCAAGGCAGCGCTGGTAATGCGTGACGAGGGCCTTGCGCTGGTGTGCGGCAACGTGGAGCTGCTGCCGGACTTGTCGCACATGGCGGCGCGCGTGCGTCCCGACCGGCTGCACAGGGAGCTGCTGGTGCGCGCGGCCAAGCTGCGTAACGTGGACGGCGAGCCGTTTGTCGTAGATGCAACGGCGGGGCTGGGGGAGGATTCGCTGCTGCTTGCGGCCGCGGGATTTCGCGTGCGCATGTACGAGCACGAACCCACCATTGCCGCGCTCCTGCGCAACGCTCTGGAGCGGGCGCGCAAGGACGAGCGCCTGGCGGACGCCGTAAGCCGCATGGATCTTGTTGAGGCAGACAGCGTGGAGGCGTTGCGCGACCTGGAGTTGGTGCCGGACGTCGTGTACCTGGATCCTATGTTTCCTCAGCGCAAAAAGAGCGCGGCGGTAAAAAAGAAGCTCCAGCTGCTCCAGACGCTTGAGCGCCCGTGCAGCAACGAGGACGAGCTCCTTAGCGCTGCGCTGGCAGCGGGTCCGCGCAAGGTTGTGGTAAAGCGTCCCGTTAAGGGCCCGTATCTCGCGGGCGTTAAGCCAAGCCACTCCCTTGCTGGCAAGGCCGTACGCTACGACGTCCTGCTGCCGTAGGGCGGAGCACGAATGGCGTGCCATGAGGGGATACTCCCCTGCGGGTACATCGCGGATGGGCGGTCCGCAAAGGAATCCCTGCTCGCGATGTACCCGATGGGGAGTATCCCCTCACGGCACGCTGTTTTCGGACGATTCCCAAACAGATGTGCGCGTTATGGCAAAGCGTGTTACCATATGTCTGCCAAAATAGGAGCGAAAAGGTAGCAGTATGGACACAGATGCATTACCGAGAGCCGTAGGGGGTCTGCCGCCAGAGCTGGGCGTGCGTGAGCTTGGCGGAATTCGTGGTGCCAACGGACGCCCCATTCGTCGTGGCCTCATATATCGCGGAAGCGCCCTTACAAATCTCACCGCCGAGCAGCGCGAGGTTGTTGATGGCCTAGGGCTTCGTCTCATATTGGACTTGCGTGCCATGGGGGAGGCCGATCGGCGCGAGGACTACGTGCCGGCCGGCTGCGGATACGTGCGCAGATGTGGCATGTTTGACAAAAACGGCCACGAGGTGGACTTTTCTCCCTTGGGCATAGAGCGCATTATGGGGACTATTGAGCAGAACCCCGAAGGCTTTATGAGCGACCTGTATGCGTCGATGGTATTTGGAAACCGGGCTGTTCACGAGCTTGTGGATCGCCTGCGGGACGAACAGGTTCCGCTGTATTTCCACTGCACGGCTGGCAAGGACCGCACCGGCGTGTGCGCCGCCATCGTTCTAATGCTTCTTGGCGTTTCTCGCGACGACATTATGCAGGAGTTCCTTCTTACCAACGAGTATCGCAGCTCCATAATAAACATGACGCCCGAGCAGATGCCCGAGGGCATATCGGACATGGACCGCGAAAACTGGGCGGCCATAAACGGTGTGCACGAGGCGTGTTTGCAGCGGGTCTTCGACGAGGTAGACGGCCGATACGCCATGGTGGAGGAGTACTTTGCGGAAGAGTTTGGCATCGAGGCAAATGAGCTCGCGAGGCTGCGCGACCGTTACCTGGTTGCACCCGACCTGCCCATGGTGCCCATTCCCGACGCAAACAAAATGGTCGATACCCCCTTTGTTAAGGTATACGACCTCGTATATGCCGACGGAACGCACTACTACGACGCAACCAGGCACGACAGGGAGCACTTGCTTGCCCTCAAAAAGGAGCGCGAGCTTACTTCTGCAATACCCGATGCGGTAAGCTGCTGTTTGATCCTTGCGCCCGAAGGCGAGGAGCCCCTGCTCGTGCTCTTTTACGAGTATCGCTACCCCACGGGCCAGTACGTGCTGGGCATTCCGTCTGGGTTAATCGACGAGCGCGATTGTACTCGTCGCAATCCGCTGGTTGCCGCCATGGTGCGCGAGATTTACGAGGAGACGGGCATTGCGTTTGGGAAGCGCGACTCCATTAGCGTGGTTAACCCCATGCTCTTTAACTCGCCGGGTATGACTGACGAAAGCACGGCGCTCATGTGCGCGATTATTCGCGATGGAAATGCGTCCATGTTGTCGCAGGCCGGCGCCAACGGAACCGAGCGCTTTGGAAAGTTTGAGCTTCTAACAAAGGACGATGCCTGGCGGGTGCTGCAGAGAGGACGCGATCGATTTGGCAGTCCGTATCCCATGGTTACGTGGGCTGCCCTCACCTACTTTGCAACCGACCAGTGGAAGAAATAGGCTGGAAGGCCAAACAACCGAACAAGGAGTCAAAATGATACGAGAGCTGGTTAAGGACGACGAGATTCTGTCGCAGCGCTGCAAGCCTGCCACTGCGGAGGACGCCGAGCTGGCGCAGGACCTTATAGACACGGTGGAGTCGCTGGAAGACGGCGCATGCCTTGCTGCCAACCAGGTTGGCGAAACAAAAGCCCTGGTCGTATGGATGGACGAGGATCGAAACGCCCACGTTATGTACAACCCCAAGCTTCTGTTTGGCGTTGCCGCACAGCGTACCGTGGAGGGCTGCCTTACGCGCGACGAGCCGTCCAACGTGCGACGCTTTTCCAAGATTAAGGTAACGTACGACGAGCTCGTGGACGGCGAACTTAAGCATCGTAGGCGCGACTTTACCGGCTGGCATGCGCAGATGATCCAACACATGATTGACCATTGCAACGGCAAGCTGGTGTAGGCCGACCTATCAAGGAGGAGTATTCCCTCAGTTGCACTAGCATAATGGTGGTGGGGAGTACCCCTCTTGATAGGCCCAGCGCTAATGCGATAAAAACGAGGTGCCCCTAGGAAATGTTCCCTAGGGGCACCTCGCATTAAGACAGTTCAGAGGGAAAATTCCCTATGCACTACGAGAGCTGCTCGCCCGTGTTCTGGTCGTATACGAGCTCTGGATTGCCCTTGTCGTCGAGGTTGGTCTCAATGCCGTTGGTCGTCTCGGAGGCTGCGTAAACGTGGCCGTCGGTAGCGTCGACGTTGCACTTGCAATGGGCCTCGCCGAGGTCGAAGCTAACAACGTAGTAGGTGGTGCCGCCGCCCTCGACGGGACCATTTACGCTCACGTTGTTAGCGGGGCCCTTGGCCGCGCCACCAGCGCCGAAGAATTCGCTGGCTATCTGGATGGCTTTGTCGGAGTCGTACGCCAAGTTCGAGCCGTTGTTGCCACCATTGTTGTTGCTCTGCTGTTGGTTGTTATTGTTGTCGCTCTGCTGCTGATTGTTGTTCTGCTGCTGGTTGCTGTTGTTGTTCTGCTGCTCGTCCTTATTCTCCTCGGTGGCGTTGGCCTCCTTGATGGCCTTAACGACCGCGTTGCACTCATCGGAGTCCAGCGTCTGCTCGTTGTTGGCGCTCTGGTATGTTACGCCGTAGTCGATGGAGGCGTCGTTCCAGGTAAGAACGGTAGCGGCGCCCTTGGAGGGACCGTAGAGGGTTACAGCGAGATCCTCGTAGTTCTTGTTCCACTTGTTGGCAAAGCCGGCGAGGTCGGCATCGGTAATCGGAGCTGCGTGCTTAGCGGCGCCCTTGCGCACGATGAGCTGAATGCCGTCGGTCTCGTAGATGGCCTGGGCAACGCCGTCGGCCTGGGAGAACTTAGGATCCTTGAACTCCTTGCCGTCCAGGGTAATCGTGTCCATAACGCCAAACTTCTCGAGGCCAGCGCCCTTGGCGGCTTCCTCGGCGTTGGCAACGTCGTTGAACTTGGTGGTGGCCACCTTTTGCTCTACGGTCGAAGCGCTGCTGGTGCTTGCGCTGCTTGTGCTCTGCGAGTTGTTTGCGCCACACCCTACGAGGGCGAGCGTAAGCGCTGCGCCTACGGCGAGCGACTTTGCTGCGGTTGAACTAAATGCCATGGTAATCCTTTCTACTTGCGTTAACGGCAAGTGTCATTTTATCCAATGCGAACGAATCGTAGTCGCGGGGAATGTAAAGGGTGCAAAAGAACAGAAAAACACACAGCGGCAGGTCGTTCGAACGCGGACAAAGGGGACGGGGTAGACTGTCCGAAAAGGGGTGCCGTGAGGGGATACTCCCCTACGGGTACATCGCGGATGGGTCGTGCCGCAAAGGAATCCCTGCTCGCGATGTACCCGATGGGGAGTATCCCCTCACGGCACCCCACTCCATCACGAGTTTTCGGACAATCTGGGGGGTTTGTCCCACGCCAAGCGGGACAAACTCCCCCGTCTCCCTTGTCCGGTGCCAAGATTAGTGGTGGAAGAGCCTCATGCCGGTAAAGCACATGGCAATGCCGTAGCGGTCGGCCGTCTGAATTACGTCGTCGTCGCGCACCGATCCGCCGGGCTCCGCAATGTAGTCCACGCCGGACTTGCGGGCGCGCTCAACGTTGTCGCCAAAGGGGAAGAAGGCGTCGGAGCCGCAGCTCACGCCGCTCTGCGTGGCCACCCATTCGGCCTTCTCTTCACGCGTAAGGACCTCGGGGCGCACGGCAAACCACTTTTGCCACTCGCCCTCGCGCAGCACGTCGTCGTGCTCGTCCGATATGTACACGTCTATGGCATTGTCGCGGTTGGCGCGCTTTATGCCCTCGGCAAACTGCAGGCCAAGCACCTTGGGATGCTGACGCAGGTACCAGGTGTCGGCCTTGTTGCCCGCCAGACGCGTGCAGTGAATTCGGCTCTGCTGGCCGGCACCAACGCCAATGGCCTGGCCGTCCTTAACGTAGCACACCGAGTTGGACTGCGTGTACTTAAGGGTTATAAGAGAAACAATGAGGTCGATAATGGCGGAGTCGGGCACGTTCTTGTTCTGGGTAACAAAGTTGCTTACCAGCTCGCGGTCGATCTTAAAGTTGTTGTGGCCCTGCTCAAAGGTAATGCCAAACACGTCCTTGGTCTCCTGCGCGGCAGGCGTGTAGTTGGGGTCCACCTGCACAATGTTGTATGTGCCGCGCTTCTTCGTGCGCAGGATTTCCAGCGCCTCGGGCGTAAAGCTGGGGGCTATGATGCCGTCGGAAACCTCGTGCTTAAGATAGCGGGCCGTGGCGGCGTCGCACTCGTCGCTAAGGGCGGCCCAGTCGCCGTAGGAGCTCATGCGGTCGGCACCGCGTGCGCGAATGTATGCGTTGGCAATTGGCGTAAGCTCGCCTTCGTCTTCCACAAAGTAGATCTGACGGTCGATGTCGCTCAGGGGCGTGCCAACGGCGGCGCCGGCGGGGCTTACGTGCTTAAACGACGCGGCTGCGGGAAGGCCGGTGGCTTCCTTGAGCTCGCGCACGAGCTGCCAGGAGTTAAAGGCATCCAGGAAGTTTATGAATCCGGGCTTGCCGTTGAGCACGGTTACCGGCAGGTCGGAGCCGTCCTTCATAAAGATGCGCGAGGGCTTTTGGTTTGGGTTGATTCCGTACTTGAGCTCGATTTCGTTCATTGGGTCTCCTCTCTTTTGGGGTCGGGAGAAGAGCGCTCTGCTCAGACAGTCCTCGCTTCGCTGCGGAACTCGCAGCGCTTGCTCTTCTCCCGACCCATTGACTGGCATCCGGCGGGCCACCAAAGGCCCATTTCTCGCCGAGGCGAGTGTAAGTGCGTGCGCCGCTTCGCGGCGCGTTTTGTAGGTCGCTTCGCGACCGGCCTCCCTTCCTGTGGGACGTGGCGACAAGAGCGCCGTGCTCATTGGGGATACTCCCCATCGGGTACATCGCGAGTAATCCGTCTCGTTGTAAAAGGGCTGTCCGCGATGTACCCGTAGGGGAGTATCCCCAACGAGCACGGCGCCCGCGGACGGCCTGGGATTCCCCAGGCGAATGTGCCGTTAGTCGCCTAAGTTCTTGTTGTAGATGGTTACGTTGCCTTCCACGTTGCAGTAGAGGCTTATTTTGTTGTCCTCGTTAAGGGCCGCCCACACCTCGTCGGGCTCGGGCATTGCCACCTCAATCGGCTCGCCGGTAAAGGTGGGCAGCGGGTCGCCGTCCTGGTCGTAGGTGGAAAGGAAGTAGCCAACGCCCTCGCTGGCGCCTTCGTAGCAAAAGAACTCGCGCAGGCAGCGACCGTTGTCTTGGTGCTTGAGGATGGAAAGCTCAAAGCTGCCGTCGGCGTTTAGGATGGCGGATATGCGCGGCGTATAGTTGGGCGCATCGGGCTCAAACTCGCGCTTCATGCAGCCGGCACGGAAGTCGCCTGCGTCCACAATCGTGTCGGTCTGGTCGCCATTGGTAACCACCAGCGCGTCTCCCATGGTGCGCACCGGGTGATAAATAATGAGGCTCGGGTCTTCCACCAGCTCGGGCTGGTGAGCTTCGGTGCGAATGCCGTCGTCGGTCTTCACAAAAATGCGGTTGCGGCTATTAAAGCTGCGCCCCATTATGAAGTAGTACACGCGGTCCTTGCCCACCACGATGCCGCGGCCCGGATAGGCGTTGCTCTTGAGCAGTTCTACAAGGTCTTGCATGCGGATTCCTTTCTTGCTCGCCGCCGAACGAAAAAAGCAAGCCACCTCCCATTGCGAGGATGACTTGCCCAGACGGTCGGCTGTATGTTGCGCTGCTCCCCCGTGGTTCCCACGTTATCCGTCAGTAACAGCGTGCGTAGACTTTAGCACAACGGGGCCACAAAAGCTCGAGGCCAACCAATAGCGCACAAACGGCTGTTTGGCCAGTCGCTTTAGCCAGGCTTGAGGCCAGGATGTCGGCGACAATGGCCCAAAGGGTGACAAAAACGAGGGTTGTCACCCTTTAGACAAGTCCGTGACCTGCGCAAACGCTATTGTCACCCTTTGGGATTGTCACCCTTTGGGCCGAGTGGGCAGGCAGAGACTGTCCGAAAAACGGGGTGCTGCATGGGGATACTCCCCATCGGGTACATCGCGGATAGCCCTCTTCGTAAGGGATTGCCTGATCGCGATGTACCCGCAGGGGAGTATCCCCATGCAGCACCCCACTCCGAGCCGGCGCGCCCGGCCGCCGGCTATCCCTGCGTTACGGCGCTCCAGCGGTCGTATCCGCCAGCAAGGTTGTAGCACTCGTACCCCAGGCCAACCAGGATGCGATACGCAATGTAGCTGCGCTGACCGCTCTTGCAATGCAGGTACACGGGCTTGTTTGCGGGGATCTCGTTTACGCGGGCGCGAATCTCGTCCACGGGAATGTTTACGAAGCCGTCTATCATGCCGCGCGAGCACTCCGCGGGCGTGCGAACGTCCAGAAGCGTAACCGACCCGTCGCGTGGCAACCCCGCCACGTCCTCGGGAAAGAACTGACGCAGCTTGCCGCAAAGGACGTTTTCGGCCACGAATCCGGCCATGTTTACCGGATCCTTGGCGCTGTTGAACGGCGGCGCATAGCAGAGCTCAAGAGAAACCAGATCGCGCACGTTGGCGCCAAAGCGAATGGCAGTTGCCACCACGTCTATGCGCTTGTCCACGCCCTCGGGGCCAACGGCCTGCGCGCCCAACAACCTGCCCGTGCCTTTTTCCCACAGGACCTTGAGGCCCATGTTCTTGGCGCCAGGGTAATACGTGGCGTGCGACGGCTGCGTAAGGTAGGTCTTGTCTACGTCGATGCCCTGCGCACGTGCGGCATCCTCGGAAAGGCCGGTGGATGCCGCGGCGAGCCCGAACACCTTAACGATGCTGGAGCCCTGCGTGCCTGTGTAGGTGCGGGCTCCTCCCAGGGCGTTTTCGGCCGCAAGGCGACCCTGCCTGTTTGCTGGCCCCGCCAGCGGAATGGCCGCATCTGCGCCGCTCACGAAGTTGGTTACCTGTATTGCGTCGCCCACGGCGTAGATGTTGGGCACGTTGGTGCGCAGCTGATCGTCAACCAAAATGTGGCCGCGCGGACCGCACGCAATGCCCGCCGCTTGCGCCAGCGAGGACTCGGGGCGCACGCCAATGGCAAGGATTACCAGGTCGCAGGGCAGGCTCTTGCCCTCGGTGGTATGCACCTCAAGACCGTTTGCGCGCTGCTCGATGCTTGCCAAGCCCTCCTGCAAGTAAAGATGCACGCCGTTAGCCCTAAGCTCACGGTTGAGGTCCACGGCCATGTCGTAGTCCAAAGAGGCAATAACGTGGGACGACATTTCCACAAGGCTTACCTCAAGCCCGCGATCGACCAGGTTTTCGGCCATCTCTACGCCCACAAAGCCGCCGCCCACAACAACGGCACGCTTGGTCTGCGCGCCAGACGCGGCCTCGCATACGCGGTCGATGTCGGGAATGGAGCGTACGGTTAGCACGCCAGCCAGGTTTATTCCGGGCAAGTTGGGGCGCACGGGCTCCGCGCCTGGAGAAAGAACCAGCTTGTCGTACGACTCGCAATAGGTAATGCCTTTGGCGGCGTCGCGCACCTCCACTTCGTGTGCCTGCGCGTCTATGCGCACTACCTCGCATCCCACGCGCACGTCTATGTTAAAGCGCGCGTTTAGGCTCTGGGGAGTCTGCACGCTAAGCTTTGCACGCTGCTCAATGGCGCCTCCCACGTAGTAGGGCAGGCCACAGTTTGCAAAGCTCACATAGGGGCCTTTTTCAAACAGTACAATTTGGGCCTTCTCGTCTAGGCGACGCGCCCTGCATGCCGCGCTTGCTCCGCCTGCCACGCCTCCAACAACAACTATCTTGGTCATGGGGGCTCCTTTCTTGTTCCTGCTAGCTGGTTACAACTGGTCCGTTCCACGACATTATGCCGCCAATGTTTTGGGCGTCCTGCACGCCGGCTGCCTTGAGTGCGGCCACGGCTCGCTTGCTGCGTGCTCCGCTGGCACAATGAACGTAAAGGTGCTTGTTGCCGTATTGCGCAACGGCGTCCTGGATTTCGTCCAACGGAATGTTTACGGCTCCCTCAATATGGCCCCGCGCAAACTCTTCGCGCGTGCGTACGTCCAGGATTACGGCGTCGGGGTCTTCGCGCGCTTGGGCAACCATGGCGTTGATGCCTGGCCCCACAAATCGACTAAATAGTCCCACGATGCTCCTTTCTTCGGAGTTGTGCGATGGCTCAATTTTACGTTACGGCGACAAGAAGCCCCCCAACAATAACCCGAATTGCGAGGGTGCGGCGAGCCGATTTTGCAATTGGGGGAATCGGGGGGTCCGGCATGAACACAACTACGAAGCAGGCACATCAAAAACGGTAAAACCCCAGTTCGCGTGGGCGCAAAAAGAGGCGTTTTGTAGTTGTGTTCTCTGGGAGCGCCTGACAAAAGCACAACTACAAAAACGGCACATCAAAAGTGGTAAAACCCCAGTTCGCGTGAGTTGGCACACGGTCGCTCGCGCAGTTGTGCACTGCTCCGCTTTTGACAAGAGTTCACAACTACAAAACAACAGCCGAAGGCGCCGTGCGTGGTGGAACAGGGGACGTGTTTTGCGCTCCATCTTGCCGCATGTGGAACAAAGGGGACGTTTGTCCTCACGACGCTGCGGATGCACGCCATTGCGCGCAGTGTCGCGCGACGCCACGCACCCGCGTGCATTTCGTACGCGGGCTGGATCCCAAACGCACGTCTTTGCGTGCAGTCGGGTACGACGCCACGCACCCGCGTGCATTTCGTACGCGGGCGGGTGTCAAAATGCACGTCTCTGCGTATAGATCGACACGACGCCCCGCAATCACGTGCATTACCCGCTATAGGGAAGCTGCGGATGCACGCCATTGCAGGCAGTGTCGTGCGACGCCACGCACCCGCGTGCATTTCGTACGCGGGCGGTCAGCCCGTGGAACAGGGGACGTGTTTTGCGCTCCATCTTGCTGTGGCGAGAACCCCAAGTCATATTGGCTACCCCTCGCTGCCTGCAGAACTGCGTGGCTGCTTCCCATGGCGCCTTGCGGCTTTGACCATTGTTTAGGGTCGGGGCACCTTGCCCCAAAATGAACACCGGACCCGTCCCCTGTTCACGGAGGCCAGACCGTTGCCGGGTGGTTGCCGCACGAGGGTTTGTGGGCAGACCCGTGCGCGGTTTAAGTACAATGGGCTTGCAGACAGCGAAATAAGGAGGCTCGTATGCAGGACGGATTCGTAAAGGTAGCCGCGTGTGCGCCGCGCGTGAAGGTGGCAAACGTGGAGCACAATGCAAAGATGTGCGTGGAGGCCATACGCGCAGCTGCTGCAGCTGGCGCAAAGGTGGTGGTCTTGCCCGAATTGTGCGTGGTGGGTTGTACCTGCGGCGACCTCCTCTGGCAGGACACGCTTATACAGGAGGCACATAACGCGGTGGCCGCCATAGCCCAAGAGGCAACGAGTTTTAGCGACGTGCTCGCCTTTGTAGGCGCGCCCCTTGTGGTGGGAGGTGCCCTTTACAACTGCGCATGCGCACTGTGTGGCGGTGAGGTGGTGGGCGTGGTGCCCAAGCGCAACCTGAGCGCGGCCGAGCGCCGTCACTTTGCCGCGGGACCCCAGGAGGCCTGGCCGGCGGACATTGCGGGAATCGGTGTTGTGAGTTTTGGCTCGGAGCAGGTATTTACGTGCGCATCCATGCCCTCGCTCTGCGTTGCGGCAGAGTTTGGTGCGGACCTGCAGGCGCCGGCCGCTCCCTCGGTACGCCATGCCCTGGCAGGCGCTACCGTTATCGTTGGCCTTGCTGCCGCGCCCGCGCTCGTGGGCAAGGCGGCCGCCACAAGGAATAGCGTTGCAGAGCAGAGCGCGCGGCTTGCCTGCGCATACATCTATGCCGGTGCTGGGGCGGGGGAGTCCACGACCGATGCCGTATACGACGGGCAGTGCCTAGTGGCCGAGGCCGGTCACATTCTGGCGGAGGTTGCTCCCTTTGAGTCTGGCGCAGCCGTGACCGAGGTTGACGTGGCGCGCCTTGCATCCGAGCGCCGGCGCATGCCCGCGTTTGCGGACACGATGGCTGGCGTGGCAGACGAGTACGAGGTCACGGGCTTCGACCTGTTGCTTGCCGAGACGAACCTCACGCGTACCGTGGACGCCTTCCCCTTTATTCCCGATAACGAATCGGAGCGTGCGGGGCGCTGCGAGGAGATCCTAAACATACAGGCTCACGCGCTTGCCGAGCGCATGCGCTCCATAGGCTGCAAGGGTGCCGTGCTGGGAATATCGGGCGGTTTGGACTCCACGCTTGCCCTGCTAGTAACGGCGCGCGCCTTCGACGTGCTAAAGCTCCCACACAAAGGCATTGTGGCCATAACCATGCCGGGCTTTGGCACTACCGACCGCACGCACAACAACGCCTGGCAGCTCACCCTTGCGTTGGGCGCCACGCCGCGCGAGATTGCCATTGGTGCGTCGGTGCGCCAGCACTTTGCAGATATCGGTCACGACGAGAGCGTGCGAAATGCCGCATACGAAAACGCGCAAGCGCGCGAGCGCACCCAGATCCTTATGGATGTGGCCAACGACACCGGTGGCATTGTGGTGGGAACGGGCGACCTTTCCGAGCTCGCGCTTGGCTGGGCCACCTACAACGGCGACCACATGAGCATGTATGCCGTAAACGCCGCAATACCCAAGACGCTCATCCGCTACATCGTGCGTCACGTGGCCGAGACCTGCAAAAACAAACGCGAAGCCGAGGTGTTGCTGGACGTGCTGGACACGCCCGTAAGCCCCGAGCTGTTGCCAGCAAATGAAGACGGCACCATTGCGCAGCAGACCGAGGACCTTGTTGGTCCGTACGAGCTGCACGATTTCTTTGTGTACAACTTCCTGCGCTATGGCTTTGGCCCGCGCAAGATATATCGCCTGGCCTGCGCCGCCTTTGCCGGTACGTACAACTCCAAAACCGTGCTCAAATGGCTCAAAGTGTTCCATCGCCGGTTCTTCTCGCAGCAGTTTAAGCGCTCGTGCTCGCCGGACGGCCCCGCCGTTGGCAGCGTGGGTCTGAGCCCACGCGGTGGCCTATGCATGCCCAGCGACGCGTCCAGCGCACTGTGGTTGGCCGAGCTGGAGGAGCTCGAGCAAATGTAGGCGCCCGCCCGAAAAAGCGTGCCGTTAGGGGATACTCCCCCTGCGGTACATTGCTCGCAATGTACCGCAGGGGGAGTATCCCCTAACAGCACGCCAACTTCCCGCGCGCGCATCGCCGTTCTGTTTTGTTCCCCGTTTGGTTCTTTGGGGTTACTTGCGGCATTTATTTGGCACAATTAAATTAAACCAAAGGCATAGGCTTGCGAGGTTACAGAGGCGGTTATGGGAGCAGCGGGAACAGCATTTGCCAGCGACTACGACGGAACGCTTTGTCAGAGCAACTGGGAAACGGGCGAGGAGTACTTCGACCCCGCCGTGCTCGAGGCAATCGAGCGCTACCGGCAGGCAGGCGGCTTGTTTGGAGTCTGCACCGGCCGACCCATGCATCCCATGTCCGATCGCATCCGCAATACCGTGGACCTGGACTTTTACATAGTAACAACGGGCGCGGCGGTGTTCGACCGCAATCAAAACGCGTTGTTCGAACGCACCATTAACCATGCGGTGGCCCAAGAGCTGTACGAGCAGTACGCATCCGACGAGGTTGGCTTTCTTGCCATAACGGACGTGAGCTTTTACAACGTTGGCAAAACATACGTGCAAAAGATTGATACCGTAGACACAATAGACCAGGCCGAAGGCAAGCTGCTGGGCGTATCGCTGGAGTTCCGCGGAAACGAGCAGGCCGCGCGCACGGCACGCAACGCAATGAACGCCCGCTACGCTGGCGTAATCGAGGGGTTCCAAAACCTCGGCAGCGTGGACGTGGTGGCCCATGGCTGTTCCAAAGGCACGGGCGTGGAGGTTGTGCGCAAGGCGCTTGGCGTAAACGTTGTTGCGGGCGCCGGCGACTCCTACAACGATCTTCCGCTGCTTACGGCGGCCGACGTGTCGTATACCTTTCACACGTCGCCGGCGCAGGTGCGCGCTGCGGCAACGAACACCGTAGCGGACCTTGCGGAGGCGCTTAACCACTTTATGCAAAGCATAGAACAGTAAGGGAGCGGCATATGGAGATGGTGCTGATTCTTGTCCAGCAAATCCTGGTAATGGTTGCCATGATGTCCATTGGCATCGCGCTGGTAAAGACGAAGATGCTCAACAGCAGCGGCGTAGGCCAGCTCTCCAACATTGCCATGTACGTGGCAACCCCAGCCGTCATCATTCAGGCCTTTGCCATCGACTACAGCAAGGAGCAGCTCGTAAACGGCCTGTGGGTGGCGGCGTTCTTTGCGTTGGCGCTGCTAATATCGGCCATCGTGGCCTACTTTGTGTGCGGCCGTGCCGACAAGGTCGGCCAGTATGCTGTTATTTTTTCCAACACTGGATTTGTGGGCATTCCCATAATCCAGAGCCTGCTGGGACCCGAGTACGTGTTCTATGTAACCATGACCATGGCCGTGGGCACCTTTGCGCTGTGGACCTACGGTATCTACCTTATGAGTGGCGACCTGTCGCAGATCTCGTTTAAAAAGATTCTTACCAACCCGGCAGTAATTGCGCTGGCCATTGGTCTGGCGCTCTTCTTTGCACCCATACATCTGCCCGCCATGGTAGACCAGGTGCTCACGGGTATGGCCAACCTCAACACGGGCCTTGCCATGCTGGTGCTCGGTGCCAACCTGGGCATGTCGAACATCGGCCTTATGATTACGGACGTGCGACTGTACAAGGCCAGCTTGTTGCGCCTGGTGGTGGTGCCACTCCTCGTACTTGTAACCTTGTTCGTAATGCCGTGCTCGTTTGAGGTTAAGATGGTAATGCTCATTGCCGAAGCCACCCCGTGCGGCGCCGCAACCTCCATGCTTGCCCAGATGTTTGGCGCGGACTACCAGTACGGAACCGGCCTCGTAATAATGACCACGATCTTTTCTATGATAACTATGCCGCTCGTTCTAACCTTTGCGTTGCAGGTCCTGTAAGAGAGGGGAACCCATGAAGCTACAGCTTGCCATAGACCACGGACTCGAGCACCAAGTCCTCGCGGTTGCAGAGAAGGTCGGGCCGGAGGTTGACGTTATAGAAATTGGCTTTCCCATGATAGTTACGTATGGCTTGGGCATTGTGGAAAGAATCCGCGAGATGCTGCCCGCAAAGCCCATATGCGTGGACGTAAAGATCTTTCATGGCGGCACGGGCGTTGCCTCGCGCTGCTTTGACGCCGGGGCAAACATTGTTTCGGTGCTTAGCGCCGCGCCCGACCCCGTTATTTCCAAGCTGGTGCAAAAGGCCCAGACCTACGACGGAGAAATCCTGTGCGACATGAGCGCGCCGGCGCGCAAGATTGGCCAGCGAACTGCCGAGGTAGACCAGTTGGGCGTGGACTACGTAATGGTTCCCACGGGCTTTAAGCCCGACTACGACTACGACATAGACCAGCCCCGTATGTGGGGCTTTAGGCCCAAGGTGCGCCCGCTCGACCTTGCGGGCGTGGTAAAGCGCAACATCCATCACGCAAAGCTGGCCGTGAGCACCGGCATTGACGAAAGCAACGTCCGTCAGGTGGTCGAGTTGCAGCCCGAGCTCGTTATAGTTGGCAAGGCGATTTTGGACAACGCAGACAACAACGCGCGCGCCGCGGCGGCTGCGCGCCTGCGCAGGTATTTGCCGTACGAGGGGTAGCGGACTCTGGTGTGCTAGGCGTGCAGCTTGGGGAAACTCCCCCTGCGGCACGCCACTCCGATACGCACCTCTCAAGAGGGGTACTCCCTCTTGAGAGGTGCCAACCCGCTAGCTATCGAAGTCAAAGAAATCCTGCATCTCCACGTCGTAATAACGTGCGAGCGCATACAGCGTACTGAGTCTGGGAGCGCGCTTGCCCTGCTCAATATAGCCAATGGAAACGCGATCCATTCCAAGAGCCTCCGCTACTTGCTCTTGGGTAAGTCCGCGCGTCTTTCGCATTGCCTGTATGTGTACGCCAAAGTGTAGCTTGTATTCGCTAAAGTCCATGGCGCCTACGCTACACGCGGCCTTTGCGCAATGGCACAAACAGAGAGTTAGCATTTATAAATAATGGACTATGTGCCCAAAGCTTAGCATTTAATAAGCATGCCTATAGACTATTGCGTGCGACCTGCCTACTCCGCGCCAAACCTAAAGACGGTGCGGCTCTGGAAGGGGTGCTCGGGAGTAAACACCGGCTGGGCAAACGCAGGCTGATGAATGGCGTCGGGCGCGTATTGCGTTTCGATTGCAACGCCGGTATAGCTCTTGTAATGTGCGCCGTTCTTGCCGTTTGGCACATCCAGCTCCAGCCCGGTATATATGAGCACGCAGGGCATATCGGTGAGCACGTCCAGGGTTATGCCCGACTCGTTGCCCTTTAGCGTGGCCGCCTTGCGCATGCGACCAGCAGCCCCAAGCACGAAGTTGTGGTCGTAGTTGTTAATGCCTTTGCCAAGGTCGCGTCCTATGGCCTTTGGCAGACGGAAGTCAAATGGCGTTCCGCCCACGTTAACCGTACGCCCGTCCGGGATCTTGTTTTCGTCTCCGGGCGTGTACTTTTCTGCGGCAATCTGCAGCTCGTGATCGAGTACGGTGCCGCTGTTGTGCCCGTTTAGGTTCCAATACGTGTGGTTGGTTAGGTTTATGACGGTGGGCAGGCTGGGCTGCGCGTCGTAGGCAATACGAAGCTCGTTGTCGTCGGTAAGCGTATACGTTACACGCACGTCCACATTTCCGGGAAACCCTTGATCCCCATCGGGTGACAAGAGCCCAAATATAACGGTATCGGCCCCTGCGCCGCGCCTGCGGTCGCCCTTCCTGCCAATAATGGCGCCCTCCCACAGACGCTCAAACCACATGTCGCGCCCGCCATGGAGCGTGTTGGCGCCCTCGTTGGCTGTAAGGTGGTGCATGGTTCCATCCAGCTCAAACTGCGCGCCCGCAATGCGGTTGGCGCAACGGCCCACAATGCCGCCCTGCGCCGTGCTGTTGTTCTCGTAGAAACAGGGCTCGTCAAAGCCTAAGGCCACATCCAACGCCGACCCGTCTGCACGCGGCACGCGTACGGCAACGACGGAGGCGCCTATGTCGGTTATGTCTACCTCCATGCCTGCATTGTTCTTTAGGCGATACAGGTGAACGGGCATTCCCGTGGCAGTGGTGCCAAAATCCAGCGCGTATACCGACATAGCTCACTCCTTGGAACGTGGTTACATGTTTAGTGTAACGCCGTGGGAGTCCGCCTTGCCAGCATGCGGCGATAGCCGCTAAGAAAGGAGTGCTCAAAGGTTGCACGACCTATCAAAGAGGGTGCTCCCAGCGCCATTTGGTTAAGGGACTGGGGGCGCTGTGCACATTGGGGATACTCCCCATCGGGTACATCGCGAGCAGGGCCTCCGTTGGGGGCTGGCTCATCCGCGATGTACCCGCAGGGGAATATCCCCAATGTGCACAGCGCTAACTTAATGGCGATGCGAGTCCTAGTCCTCGTCGGACAGGCGGTTTAGAAGGTCGCAGAGCGCCTGCGCGCTGTTAAAGTTCTCGGGAACGATGTCCTTTGCGGGAATGGCGATGTCAAACTCGTCGTCCGCGGCGCTAACGATTGCCAGAATGTCAAACGAGTCGAGCATCTGCTCGTCTATGAGCGTGGTGCAGGTGTGGTAGTCGATGTCCTCCTGGATGTCTTCCAGCATTTCGATTACGTCTTCGAGCGAGATGTCCATGCGGAGCTCCTTGCTGCCTAGTGGCGCAACGAGAAAGCCTCCTGCGCCGTCCTATGTCACAGCCTATACTACCGCTTTATGCGTGCGAGTGAGGCCAGGACCGTACGGTCTATCTTGCCGTTTTTGGTAAGAGGCATCTTGTCGAGCTGCTTGGTGTTGTTGGGCACCATAAAGTGCGGCAGCAGTTCGCGCAGCTGCTCCTTGAGCTCCTTGCGGCCGGTAGTCCCCACGTAGCACAGCACAATGCGCTTGCGCGTATTGTCGTACAGGCAGCAGCTCTGCTCCACGCCGTCCACGCCGTTGGCCGCCGCCTCTATGTCGCCCATCTCGATACGCTGGCCAAGATGCTTTATCTGATGATCTTTGCGTGACGAAAAAACCAAGTCGCCATTCTCGTTGTAGCGCGCCAGGTCCCCCGTGCGGTAGATGGTCTGGCTCCAGCGATGGTTAAGGGGGTTCTGCACAAACGCCTTTGCCGTGCGATCGGGTGCGCCCAGGTATCCGAGCGCCAGGCAAGACCCCGCAACGCACACCTCACCCACGACTCCCGCGTCCGCTGGTTTGATCAGCTCGTCTTTATCGTTTAGCAAAAACACGTCCTTGTTTACAAACTGCCTGCCCATGGGTATTATCTCGTCGCTTTCGTAGACGCGATCGACCTCAAAGTACGTGCAGTTGCAGGTAATTTCGGTGGGGCCATACAGGTTTACGTAACGTGCGTTTGGCAGATGCTTTTGCCAAACGGCGAGCTGCTTGGGCGGCATAACCTCGCCGGTAAACATAACGCGCCTAACGGTGGTGGGAACCTTGTAGTCCAGGCCGCCCATTATGGACACAAAGCAGAGCGCGCTTGCGGCCCAGGTTAGTGTGGTGGCCTCGCATGCGCACAGGTAGTCCATAAGCTGCGTGGGGTTCGAAAAGTACGCGCGCGGTATAAGGCGCACGGTGGCACCGGTTAGCAGCCCGGTGTAGATATCCTTGGTCGAGCCGTCGAAGTCAAACGGCGCCTGGTTGGCAAGAATGTCGCTCTCGTTGATGCCAAAGGTCTCCGCGAACACGGCCACAAAGTCCATAATCGAGCGGTGCGCCGCCACCACGCCCTTGGGCGTGCCGGTGCTGCCGCTGGTAAAGTTTACGTACAGGGGATCCATGTTGGTGGCCTGTGTGCGGATTGCATCCAAAAGAGCTAGGTCGGGGCGTTGCTCCGCAATCTTGTTTATAAGAACGACGCGCGTGGCATCGCCCAAAAGCGCGTGCGCATCTTGCTCGTGGGCGGTGTCGGTAAGCACGAGGGTCGGTTGAAGCGTGTTGCAAATGCTCTGCACGCGGTTCTGTGTTTGACGAACGTCTATGACCGAATAGAATCCGCCTGCATACACGACGCCCAGCATGGCCGCCCAAGCCAGAGGGGTCTTTTCTAGATACAGAGCCACCGCCTCGCGCGGCTGCACGCCGCCTTGCGTGGCAAGCCAGGTGCCTATGCTTTGGGCAGTATCCCTAAGCTGCTCAAACGTGAGCTCCGATTCGGGGTCTGCCACGGCCAGCTTGTTTGGAACGCGCGTGGCGGTTGTCTCGAGCATCTGCAAGACGTTGTGCATGGTGTCTCTCCTTGGTTTTGCCCTAGCTCCGAACAGTGCCTTCGAGCCAGCGAGGCGTGTCTTGTCGGCCATTGGTAGGCCGCACGTAAAGACGGAAGGTTACGGGCTCGCTGTTGGTAGTCGGTATAAGGCAGTTTGGGTCTGCACTGTAGTCGCGCAGAACCTCGTATTTGCCGCTTGTCTTGTTAAGAACCTCGTACCTGTAGGCAACGGGGGTGTTTGTGCCCGTAACTGCAGAGGCGCTCACCAAAACGCCCCCGTCGGCTGGCTTGCTTGTGTAATCAACCGAGTCCACGAAGTAAATGGAGTCCCAGTATGCAGATCGGCCCTGCGAGTCGTATCCGTAAAATAGTCCGCTTACGTCCTCGCCGCTTTCAACGCGCCCTATAAGCTGGGCGAGCGTCGCAGACAGCTTTTCTGACCCCTCAACGTTTGTGTGCGTGTAGTCCGTATAGCTGGTGGGGTCCAGATCAAGAACGTCGCGATGGAGCAGGTTAAAGTCCATGTATGTGGCACCCGCCTCCTTGGCAATGGCCTCGAGCCTGGGCATGTCGGCCCAGTACCTATCGCCATACTCTGCAATAACGGAGGGGGAGTGGGGCGATGCAACTACGTACAAGGGAATGCCCTTGTCCTTACACAGCTTGCAGATTTGCGTAAACGACCTAATGTTGGGCTCGTAAAACGGCATCTCTAGATTGTCTATGAGCACTTGTCCGGGGACGCTCTGTTCCGAACGGGTGTGGTGTATGCCACCGTATCCCTGGCCCTCGTAAACCCAGCTTTCTCCCGCAACCTTGCTGTACTGGGCGCCAGCAGCAAAAACGTCGCCTTTAAGGCGATTGTTAATGTTGTCGCGTATTGCCTTGGGCGTGTGGTCCACGTGGTCGTAGCACCAAGGAAACGCACAGCTTAACGAGAGGATCTTGCCAAAATAGTGCTCGTTAAACACAAGACTGCCCACGTCCGAAAGCACCTGTATGGGAGATTCTCCCAAACACTTTGACTGAGTGAACATAATTGAGGAGTTAATGCGAGGATACGAGGAAACACTGTAGTAGCCCAGGTTTAGCACAACGCGGTCGAGCTTGTGCTCCTCGCTCACCGAGCGAATTGTGGTAAGCGTGTCTTGCAGGGACTGGCCGGGGGTGGCCATGTTAAACGTGTGCGCGCCCAGCGTGGTATCAAACATGCGCGGATTGAGCCCGTAGGCCGTGTAGGACGCGCCGGTAAGTATGGTGTCGACGTCGCGCGTGGCACGATATTCGGTCCACACCAGCTCGCTGTGTGCCCCAAAGGGTTCGAGCGCAAGGCATAGCGCCACGTCTATAACAACTACCACGAACGCGAGCGAAAAGAAGGTGGTAATGCGTCGTCTAAGCATTCCGTGATTGGTCGATTTAGAAGTTGGCATAGAGGAAGCCACCTCCTCCACCGGTAGTGTCGAAGGTCGACGCTAGTCCAACAATAAAAATAAACGCCGTGTAAAACGCCACGCGAACGGGAAGCTTCCAGCCCATAACGGTTGTGCGCACGTCTACGCCTAGCTCATAGGCAATGTCGATGCCAAGAAGAATAACGCAGGCCACGATTACGGGACGAGGAAACCCCAGTTTGCTGCCGTATGTTGCGCCATAGGTCGTTAGGGTGTCGGCAAGCGATGACGTACCAAAGTTCGTAAATACGTTGCGCATGGCAAAAAACGCGTCGCCCACGTGACTAAAGCAGTCAAAAAAGCGGCCAATGCATACGATGCCAAACGTGCGCACAATGCTAAAGAGCCTAAACCCCACCGACTCGCGTCGTACATGCGTAATGCTAACCAGTCGGTCGAACAGTGGCGTGCAAAGGTCCGAAAGGGCAACAACTATGCCGTTATAGAGACCCCACGCAATAAAATGGAATTCGGCACCATGCCAAAGGCCCACTAAGAAAAAAACAATAATGTTGGCAGCGCATGCGGGCAGCGTACGGCCTACATGCTTGCCCAGATGTTTTCTGGCCCATTTGCCAAACCTCCTGCTCGGCGAAGTTACGGCCAGGGGATAAAACACGTAGTCACGCATCCAGGCACCAAGCGACATGTGCCAGCGACGCCAGAACTCGGCCAGTGAGGTGGAAAAGTATGGCTGCCTAAAGTTGGGTGCCATCTCGATTCCAAAAAGCTCCGATGCGCCTTCCACGATGTCGATGCCGCCCGAAAAGTCGGTGTACATTTGGATGGAGTATACAATTACGCCATAAAGCGCCAGGCTTCCCGGGATGTTTGGTCCTGCGGCAGTGTTGAACACCGTCGACACGGCGTTGGCGAGCACGTTGGCAATTGCGGCCTTCTTTAACAGGCCGAGTCCCATGCGCAAAAGGCCTCGCTCAATGTGGTAGCCGTTGGCGTGGTGGGCAGCAAAGAGCTGCTCCCCCAGCTGGTCGTAGCGGTTAATGGGTCCTTGGATGATTTGCGGAAAGTACGACACAAAGAGCAGGTAGCGCGCAAAGTTTCGTTGCGGCTCGTACTTTGCGTTGTAGGCGTCTATAAGGTGTCCCAAAGACTGGAAGAGGTAGAACGACAGGCCCAAGGGCAAAAGTATTCCCAGGCTAAAGGTGGTCTGGGCGGCGCCCACATAATACAAAAGAACGTTCCAGTACTTAAAGTAGCACAGGACCCCAAGACACAGCACAAGCGCGGCATAGAACACAATGCGGCGCTTGCGGGTGTAAGCGCGATGGACCTCCTTTTTTGCGTCGCGTCCCTTTGCCTGCTTGCGCGCGGCCTTGTCTTCTGCGTGGAGGTCCGCAAGCTTGACGGAGGCGCCCCAGGTAACGCCGGCAATTAGCAGCAGCAATAGCAGGGTGGGCGGACTTCCCACGATTGCATAGAACGCCAGGCTGCCTGCGAGCAGCACGCACCACTGATATTTTGGTGCAAAGCGTCCCACCACGTAATAGACGCATACAAGCGAGGCAAGAAAGAGAACGAATTTTAGCGATACAAGTTCCACAGAAGCCCTCGATCTGTTATTGGTTCAGAACTTTGAATGCTAGCACAGCGGACGGGACTGCTGCCCATACGCACAAAATGCGCGGATGGGCACAAGCATTTGGTAACGGGTCGCCCCCGTTGTCGTGGGCTTTGCATCTAGACAATATGCCTATCGCAGGACGGGACGCGCGTGGAACAGGGGGAGTGGAACAGAGGGAGTGGAACAGGGGACGTGTTTTCCGTTCCACGTCTCCTGTCTGTCTTCTTGCCCTTTGATGCAATACTTGGCGTGTTCGCCGATGCCTGGCTTTATTTGGGCGCTACTGGCGGTATGGTTTTGCGTGTGCGTAAATTCGTTTGTAAGGAGCCGCTATGTCCGATTCCATTCGCAAAGTAAACGTTATAGGTCACCTTAATCCCGACACCGACAGCATTTGCGCTGCCATTAGCTACGCGTACCTCAAAAACCAGCTGGACGCGGGCACCAGCTACGAGGCACGTCGCGCGGGTGCCGTAAACCGCGAAACAGGCTTTGCGCTCAAGCACTTTGGCTTCGAGGAGCCTCGCCTTATTACCAGCGTTCGTCCGCAGCTCAAGGACCTGAGCCTTACCGAGCAGGCCGGCATGAACTCCGAAACAAGCCTCTTTGTGGCTTGGAACCTTATGCGCGAGGTGGGCGCGGGCACCCTTGCTATTACCAACTCCAAGCGCCACCTGGACGGCATTATTGCCGTTCAGGACATTGCCAACGCAAACATGGACATCTTGGATCGCAGCTCGCTGGCAACCGCTCGCACGCCCTACGTAAACATCCTGGATACCCTGGAGGGCACCATGATTGTGGGCGACCCCAAGGGTTGCGTGGAGACTGGCGACGTGTGCGTGGGAACATCGCCCAAGGCCATGGCGGGCGTGGTAAAGCCTGGCGACACCGTGCTGGTAACCAACCGCTTTAAGTCGCAGGCGTTTGCCCTGGAACAGGGTGCAAGCTGCCTTATTGTGTGCTGCGAGGCGGACGTAACCGAGCCCATAAAGAAGCTCGCCCTCGAGCGCGGCGCCGCTATTATTGGCACGCCCTACGACACCTATGCGGCGGCTCGCCTTATTTCCATGGCCATTCCCGTGAGGGCCAAGATGCTCAAGGCCGAAGAGACGGAAACCTTCTCTATGAACACCTCCGTGGAAGAGGCGCAAAAAACAATGGCACGCACTGGCCATCGCTTCTTCCCCGTATCGGACGAGGAGGGCCACTACTTTACCCTTATTAGCTCGGGCGACATGGTTAACCCCAAGAAGAAGAACGTTATTCTGGTGGACCACGCCGAGGTGTCGCAGATGGTGGACGGCATGGACGAGGCTGAGATTTTGGAGGTCGTGGACCATCACCGCGTGGGCACGCTGGAAACGCCTGGCCCCATTTTCTATCGCCTGCAGCCGGTGGGATGCACCTGCACCATCATTTACGAGATGTTCCAGGAGAACGGCATCGAGATCCCTGCAAACATCGCTGGCCTTATGATGAGCGCCATCCTTAGCGATACGCTGTGCTTCCGTTCGCCCACCTGCACCCCGCGCGACGTGTTTGTGGGCAAGGAGCTGGCCAAGATTTGCGGAGAAGACCCCGACACATACAGCGACGCCATGTTTGACGCTGGCGCCGACCTTGAGGGCCGCACCGCCGATGAGGTGTTTAACTCCGACTTTAAGATCTTTAGCCGTGGCAACGTGAGCTTTGGCGTTGGTCAGGGTTCGTACATGACCGAAAACAGCCGCAAGGCCGGCGAGGAGCTGCTGGCCCCGTACTTCGAGACGGCCGCCAAGGTCAAGGACGTTCCCATGATCTTCTATATGTTTACCGACATAAAGAGCCAGACCACCGAGATGCTGTACTGGGGCGAGGGCGCCGAGCGCCTGTGCGCACGCGCGTTTGACGTCGAGGCCAAGGACGGCATGGCCGTACTGCCCGGTGTGGTAAGCCGCAAGAAGCAGGTTATTCCCGCCATGATGAACACCCTGGCCAAGTTTGAGGTAGAGGAGTAGGGCAAGGCGAGCCTCAAACAATCGGGGGCATGTAACGGATGAACGGGGGACGGGCCCGGTGTTCATGCAAGCGTGAACACCGGGCCCGTCCCCCGTTCATCAAGAAGCGCCGAATCCGTGAGGTAGCCCAAAAAGCAGCCGCGCGCAGTTCCGCAACGAAGTGAGGACTGTTTGAGCATGGCGCTTTTTTGGGCCGCCGGAAGGATTGGGCGCTTCTTTAGGGGCGGGGGGCTTCCCGTGGAAAACCCCGTCCCTCTACTCTTCGTCGTCTAGCTGCTGGCGGCGTACGAGGTCGGCAAACGAGCCGTTTTTGGCCATAAGCTCCTTGTATGTGCCCTCCTCGGCAATCTTTCCGCCCTCCACAAGCAGGATGCGGTCGCAGTCGCGCACGGTGGAAAGGCGGTGGGCAATAACGAGGCGCGTGCACTTAAGGCCGGCAAGGGCATCCGTAACATGCTGCTGCGCAATGTTGTCCAGCGCGCTGGTGGCTTCGTCAAACATCAAAATTTTACGATTGCCACAAATGGCACGCGCTATCAGAATACGCTGCTTTTGTCCGCCAGAAACACCGCCCGCGCCCTCCATTATGAGGGTCTGCATGCCCATGGGCATGGCGCGAATGTCGTCGGCAACATCGGCAAGCTCGGCTGCAGCCCAGCAGTCTTCGAGGGTCGCGGCCGGGTTGGCAATGGCGATGTTCGACGCAATGGTGCCCAAAAAGAGGTCCCCGTCCTGCATTACGGTGCCAATGGAGCGACGCATGCTTCTAAGATCCAGCTTGGCGAGGTCTTTTCCGCTGTAGAATATCGAGCCTCGCTCGGGCTGCTCAAAACCAAGCAGGAGCCTTAGAATGGTGGACTTTCCGCAGCCCGACGCGCCAACAATGCCCACGTATTCGCCCGAACGAATGCTAAACGAGAGGTCAGTAAATACGTAGGGAGACGATTCGTCGTACCTAAACGCCACATGCGACACCTCCATGCTGCCATTAACAAGGCTAATGTGCTCCTTGTTTGTGCCAAGCTCGGGCACCGCCTCCAGTATTGGACGCACGAGCTCGAGCGTGGGTCTAATGGTGGCGACCAGAGACGCAATGCTAGACAAGCCCATCATGGAGCCAAGAATTTGTCCAAACGCAACGTTAAACGACATAAAGTCGGCCACGGTAATCGAACTTACGGTGGCTATGTAGTAGATTGCCGCCGTGCCCAACAAACCCACGGCCGTTACGATGGAGGGCGCCGACAAGAGCAGCGGGGGACGGTTGTACTCGAGCTGGGAGTAGGTGGCCTCCTCGTTTGCCCATCGAGCAAAGGCGCGGTCCTGGGCCCCAGCCATCCTAAGCTTGTTAACGGCCTTAAGCAGTGCGGTAACCAAGCCCGATACCTGCGCGTTTTGCTCCAGGGCCTTTCGCTGATAACTGGCGATGGACACTTCGTAGCCAATAATGAGCACAAAGTCCACCAGTACCACCAAAAGCGAGGGGACTACGAGCGGCGGGGCGTATGCAAATATCTGCACCAAATACGCCAGCGAGAGCACCGACGAAAGACCCGTGCCCACAAAGAGGCTCATGGTTTGCTCGCACATGGCCGATACGCTTTGTACGCGATTGGCCAGGTTTCCTGCCGCGCGCTTTTTAAAGAAGTCGGTGGGTAGCGAAAACACGCGTGCCATGGTTGCGGCCTCAACCGTAATGCGTACCTTGGCAGAAAGGCGCGCCAGCACGATGTCTCGCGCAATGCCCACGAGCATGCGCGATAGCATGACGCCAATAAGAAGCATGCAAACGGGAGCAATAAGCTCCTCGTCGTGCGAGGGAATTACCGTGCCAAACAGGATTTGGTTTGCTGCGGCGGGGAGCATGCCCACAAGCGTTGCCGCAACGAGTGCAACAACAATAAGCATGTAGTCGTGCATGTCTACGCATTGCAGCATAAACATAAAGAGGTCCCGCATACCCATGGACTCGGCAGGCAACGGCCTGTAGAAGCATATGGCGCTAGAGTTCATGGAGGCGGCAATCTTGCGCGTTACTTTTTTGTGCCGGCCTGTTGCGGGGTCCACCATATCGTAGCCGCCAAGGCGCCTGGGAAGCAGGGGCACAGCCTCGCCCGACTTCAAGAATCCCAGCATTGTTCCCATTACCCTGCGGCGCCATCCCTTAAAGAGCTTTACCTCGCGCCACATAACACCAACGGGACCGCAAAGCGCGTCTATGCGCTCGGTCACGCTTTCGCCTGGCTTGGCTGCCGCGGTCTCGGAAATCTCGATGTGGTAATGGGCAAGACAAGTACGCACGGCATCATCGAGGGCGTTGGTGTCGTTGGCCCTGGAATAGGAGAACTGCGGTTTGCGCGTTACGCTGTTTGCAAGGTTTGCATAGGCTCTGTTGAGCGTCTTCTTGTCGAGCCGTGCGCGTTTTTCTGTTTGCGTCTCAAACATTGCCATGCTAGGTGCTCCTCACGAGTTTGGCATATGCGCCGTCAAGCGCAAGCAGCTCTTCGTGGGTTCCGCGCTCTGCCACCTTGCCGCCGTCGAGCACCACGATCTCGTCGCAGTCGCGAATGGTGGAGAGCCTGTGCGCTACCACAATGCAGGTAATGCCCCGCTTGCGGATGGCGTTGATTACCGCCTCCTCGGTTCGGGCGTCCAGCGCGCTGGTTGCCTCGTCCAGCACAAGCACGCTGGGGTCGCTGGCAAGGGCTCGCGCTATTTCCATGCGCTGCAGCTGGCCGCCGCTAAAGTTGCGTCCGCCCGGCAAGACGGAGGACTCGTATCCACCCTCGCGCTCCGTAATCTCGTTGTGGATGGACGCGTCGCGACACGCGAGTATAATCTCAAAGTCCTCTATGGAGTTGTCCCACAGGCGCAAGTTGTTGGCCACTGTGTCGTCAAACACGGCTATGTCTTGGTCCACGACGGCCACAGAACCGCAAAACACGCGCTGCGGAACCTCGCCTCGCTCCATGTTGTCAAACTTTACCTGCCCGCTCCACGGCTCGTATAGGCCGGTTATGAGCTTGCCCAAGGTAGACTTACCGGATCCCGACGCGCCAACAAGGGCAATCCAGTTGCCTGGCTCCAGGTGCATGTTAAAGTTCTCTATGAGCGGGGGATCGAGCGGAGAATACCCAAAGGTTACGTCTACCATATCCACGCTACCAGCGAGTTTTTCGCGCTCACGGCCGTTTACCATAATGGACGTGGCACCGTTGGGGTCGTTGTAGGGGTCGGCCTCGTTGTTCATTACGTCCTCGATGCGCTCCATTTGGGTCTGCATTTCCTGCACGGTTTGGCCAAGCCCAATAATCTGCGTTACAGGAGTGGTAAAGGACATAAGAAAGCCCTGGAAGGCCAGGAGCATGCCCTGCGTGAATCCCTGCGTAATAATGAGCCATGTTCCAAGAATAAGAACCAAAATGTTGGCAAGCTCCACGAGGGCTTGAGGAATGCTTCCAAGATATGCGTTGAGCTCCAAGGTGTCTGCCACCGACTCGTTTGCGATTGCCTGGTACCCCGCCCAGCGCTGGAAGTAGCCGTTTTCTGCCCCCGATGCCTTTATGGTCTCGATGGCATCGATGCCGGCGATTGCCGTTGCGTATTGCTTTCCCTCCGTGTTGGTTTGTCTGCGCATAAGGTTTATACGCTTTTTGGATATGTAGCGGGCCAGGAAAGCGTTGGCAATTACGGCGCTAATGCCCACCATCGTAAGGACCACGCTGTATTGGAGCATAACCACCAGGTAAAGAATGAGCATTGCGCTGTTTATGAGCAGCGGGGCAAGCTGGCCAATAAGCGCAAAGGCAACGGACTCGTTGGCTTGTTGGCGCTGCTGCAAATCGCCAATTAGGTGTTGCTCGTAAAACTTGGCGGGAAGGTGCAGCAGGTGCCGCATAAAGCGCGAGCTAGATACCACCGCAATCTTTCCCTGAATTCGTGTGAGGTATACCGCCGAAAGAGCCGACACAATGCCGGTGGATACGGCAAGGATCACAAGGAGCAGCACAAAGGATCGTGTCCACGGGTCGTTGTTGGAGGGAAGCACGTGGTCCAAAAAGACGCGGGACAGCGAGTTATCTATTATGTTTATAACGGCCGTGATAGCAGACGTCGTGGCAATAAACGCCAGGGGGACGCCCATGCCCTTTACCAGGTTCCTGGCAAAGCGCAGCGTAGAGGGCGGGTTGCCGCCTGGCTCAAATGCGTCGGTCTTGGAAAACACGAGCACGACGCCTGTAAACGCCTTGCTAAACTCGTCTAGCGGTATGCGAACTTCTCCGCGTGCGGGATCGTTGAGGTAGGCGTACTTTCCACGTATGCCCCTAAACACCACAAAGTGGTTGAACTCCCAAAACAAGATGCTGGGCACTTGGAGATTTGTGAGGCCCTTGAGCGATATGGCAAAGGCCTTTGCCTCCATGCCGTAGTTTCGAGCGGCCTTTAGGATGTTTTTTGCTCGGCTGCCGTCGCGCGAGACTCCGCAGTCCACGCGCAGCTGCTCGAGCGGCACCCACCTGCCGTAGTATGCCAGAATCATGCCCAGGCATGCGGCGCCGCACTCCAGCGCCTCAAGCTGCATAATTTGGGGGACTTTTACAATCTTGCGCGCCACGAGCCTACCCCTCTTCGCCTGTTATAAGTTCGACGGGCGATATACGCTCGGTGGTTATAACCGTATTGAGCGGCACTTGTCTTGCAAGATCGTCTTTGTCTTCGAGCTTGAGGTCAACAAGAAAGGCCCAGTCGCCCTGCATGGCGGCAGAAACAAGGTAGTCGTTTCCAAGGAGGTCCTTTACCTCATTGCGCGAAAGTGGCACGCTAGAGATGTTGGAAACCGTGGCGGAGTGGTCGTCTACTTGCGCCGGATTGCCCACGGCCACCTTTTTAGAGCTGCCGGTGGGAACCAGGCATATGATTCCATCGTCCGTGTGCACTGCCTTAACAGAAACGGTGGTGCTCACGGCGCCAAAAAAACCCCAGGAAATAATACCTATGAGAAGAGCGACGATTGCTGCCAGCACAATCCATACCCGCGGTGTAACAACTTTAAGCGCCTTGTCCAAATCCCCCGAGTCGTTGAGCTGGTCAACGGCTTCGGAACGAAAAAGTGGTTGATTGTCTGCCATGTGTTTCCCCTACGTCTAGACTACGCATATTCTAGCAGAGCGTAACGGCGGTACATTGCGCGTCCGGGAGGGCGCCCCCGGGTTATCCGAGCTGTCCGCCCCGGCCCCCGGGCTCTCCCGCACGCTCAGCGCTCGCGTTGCTCGCTCACTCGCTTCGCTCGTGATTCGCGTCCGGGAGGGCGCCCGCCGGGTTTTCCGAGCTGTTCGCCCCGGCCCCCGGACTCTCCCGCATGCTCAGCGCTCGCGTTGCTCGCTCACTCGCTTCGCTCGTGATTCGCTTGCGGGAGAGTCCGGGGGCCGGGGCTGCCCGTTGTGGCTGGCGGGCGCTCCCGTGGGCCGCCAGCTGGCTGGGGAATGCTCGCTCGCGTTGCTCGCATCGCGAGGGGATGCGGGTGGCTATTGTTTGGGACCTTGTCGCATGCGACGCACTGCAAAGGTGTAGATGGCGCTAATTGCAAAGCATATTATGCCGCCGCAAATAAACGCGATCGCGCGTCCCACCGAGTCGGCGCTGCGAATGTCTACGATGGCAATTTTGAATACGCAGAGCAGGGTGGTAACCAGGCCATACAGGCGAAGCGCGTCGAGTCTTCGCGCGAATCCAAGCCCAATGCATGCAAGAGCCGAAAGCATGGCGCATACCGTTACCAGCGCATCCATGCCGGAAGGAAGGATTCCGAGCGCGCACGACGTGGTGCAAACGGTAAGGAGTATGCCATAGATTACCTGTTGCCACGCGGGGCTTGCGTTGCCGCGCGTGGCAATTTGGGCAAGCCTAAAGACCACAATGCAAACGGCAACGAGCGATGCTCCCACGGCGGCGACCGCCGCAGCTGGCACTTGGTCTGCATAGTATGCGGGGCCTCTGCTTACTACAAAAAGGCACGAGGCGGCAACCACTATAAACTCGTTGATTCGAAGGAGCGTGTCTATGGATGGCGAGAGCTCGAGCCTGCGTTGCGGGTCTGCGAGGGCAAGGGCGGCTACCAGCAGCAGTGCGGTTGCGCAGGTTGCAAGCAGCTCTAGTGGGTTCGAGAGCACGCTTGCATCCCACGCCGGGCCAAGCGACAGCTCGGTGGCCACGACGCACGAAACAAGCAGCGTGCCACGCATGGTCCGTTGCCTTTCCTCGCCGAGCGATTTGTGCCACGCAAACGCAAGGGCGTTGAGCATCAGGACGTATGCCGGGCCAACGGGTGCGTTTGCCCAGGTATTGAGGGCAACGTATCCTCCGGCGATCATGAGAAGAGCGTCTATAGCAACAAATATTGCCGCGTGGAGGCGGTATTGCTCGTCGCGTAAGACGGTTCCCGTAAGCCAGAGCGCCACGGCAACAAGCACGACCAGCGGGAGCGTGTTTTGGTCAAACGAAAGAGCGAAGCGCGAGGCAAGCAGCACCGTGCATGCGGCTGCGCACAAATAGACCGATGCGCTGGACAGGCGCTTGTCTAGGTGCTGCGTGGCCTCAAGGACTATGGTTACGGCCCAGTGAAGCGCTATGACGCCGCACGCTGCAAGGGCGGCCTGCGAGGCGGTTATGCTGGCAAGAGGCCCATCGCGGAGCGCGGTTAAGGCAACGCAAACGTTTATGCCAACGCTTGCGAGCCATAGGACTTCGGCGGCAATATGGGGAAGCACAGCCGTGGCCTTGCGATCGTTGGCCTGGATGGAGTGGGACGCAAAGATGCTGGTCAGATGGGCGAGCACCGTTACCACCACAAGCTGCGCGGCCATTGCCGCAACGTACGTTTCCCAGCCAAAGAGCGGACGGCGGAGCGCGTACGAGGAGGTAACAATCTGGCTTACCAGCAGCGACGTGGCAATGGGAACAAACGCGCCGACGGTTCGCCATCGCTCCGAAGACCTAATGCAGCCGGCCACCACAATAACGCACGCCATAAGCTGGTATCCAACCACCAGAGGCGTCTGGCCGCGATCGACTCCGTGCTGGTAGGCAAAGCATACAGATATGGCCATGCCAATCTGCGCTATAACGGCGAGGGCAACGGACTTTTGTTGCATAGACAAAAACGTTGTGGCCGCCAGCCACACGAGCATGAGCGCGGCGGCAGGTGCGTCGGAAAGATATCCGAAGTAGAGGTAGGTAACGAGCAGCGATACAAACACGGAGCCGAGGCCGCATCCCAGGAGGGCTTGCGAGAATGGCGACTTTTTGTGGACGTTGGTGGCCAGGCCTGCCGCGGTTATTGCGGCGCTGAGCACAAACATTGCCGCGCAGCGCACTTGGTCGGATAAGGTCGGGACCACCAGGATCGCAAGGAAAACAAGCCCGGCGAACACCAGGAGCGCAGCGAGGATGGCAAGGACGCGCGTGCCCAGTACGTTTTCCAGCGAGTCGCGAGGTTCGGGCGTGGGTGCTTGTTGCGGCCTTGGCTGTGGTTGGCTCTGCTGTGGCCGAGGCGGCGTTCCCTGTGGAGGCGCGACGGGACTGGTGGGTGGGGGTGCGACGGGACTGGCCAGCGGTGGCGCTGCCTGGGCTGGCGCAGGCTGTGGTGCTGGCTGGGCTGGCGCGGGCCGTGGTGCTGGCTGGGCCTGCGGGCGCGGGCGTGGTGCCGGGGCGGGTTGCGGTTGGATGCTTGCGGGAGGGGTTGGCCCGTGGGATGGTGGGGGAGCTGCCTGCGAGGCTGGCGAGGGTGCATCCGGGTTGGGCCGCGCATGCTGGCGCATGAGCTCGGTCATGTCTCGTCTGAGCGAGCGGACCGTCGTATGGATGTTTGCCACCAGCACAATTAGCACGATGAGCAGAACTGTCATGAGCATAAGCACGAACATGATTGAAAGTTCCATTGCCACTCCCTCCGTCTGGTTCGATGGTAGCACCACGCGGGACGGTGGGGACGGAGGCGTTTGCCCCGCCTAACCGCCGTCTGCCACCGTGCACAGTTCTGGGACGGACGGGTCCCTACCGTGCGCACTTGCGGAGGCACCCCCAGCCACCGTGCGCGGTTCTGGGACGTACGGGTCCCCACCGTGTACAGTTCCGGCCGATAACCGTACACGGTAGGGAGGGTTTGGTCCCGGAAGTGTACACGGTGCCTATCTCTCTGGCGGAGAGCTGGGGATTCCCGCGTCGCGCTTCGCGCAACGCTCCGAGGCCTCGCTTCGCTCGGCCCGCGACCGCCCACAGGGCGCTCGCGACCT
>CADBDT010000016.1:103573-149201 GCA_902793465.1 uncultured Coriobacteriaceae bacterium
CCCGCGTCGCGCTTCGCGCAACGCTCCGAGGCCTCGCTTCGCTCGGCCCGCGACCGCCCACAGGGCGCTCGCGACCTTGCGGTTCGAATCCCTGCAACGGCCACTAACAAAAAACGCCCCCGTTGCTGGGGGCGTGTCAAATTCTGGCGGAGAGCTGGGGATTCGAACCCCAGATGGCATCACTGCCATACTCGCTTAGCAGGCGAGCACCTTCGGCCTCTCGGTCAGCTCTCCGTAATGCACGGGACAGTATAGCGCAAATCGCGGCAAGATGGTACCTCAAGACTCAAATACAATATTTTCTTTCGCTGCGGCACGCACACGGTCCCACGAAAAGCGCTCAACAAGCGCGGAAGCACTCACTGCCTCGCCCTCTTGAGCAAGGCCCACCGTTGTGGCGAGCATGCCCAACAAACGCTCGGGCCCCGCATCGTGCGCGCGAATCTCGCCGAGGTCCAAATCGCGGTCGCGCTTGGAAAGCCTCCGGCCGTCGGGCGCAACGAGCAGCGGAACATGCGCGTACGTGGGCTGCTCGTATCCCAACAGGCGCTGCAAGTAGATCTGTCGTGCCGACGACCCAAGGAGGTCGTTTCCTCGTACCACCTGGTTTACGCCCATAAGAGCATCGTCCACCACCACGGCAAGCTGGTATGCCACAACCCCGTCGCTGCGCCGAACAAGAAAGTCGCCACAAGTGCGTGCGAGCACCTCGCGCTGAGAGCCAAATACGAGGTCATAGAAAGATATAGCGCCCGAGGGGTCGCCCTCGTCTGGCACTATGAGCCGCGTTGCTGGGGCGCGCAGGGCTCGCCGACGCTCCACTTCCGTTGCCAAAAGGCCACGGCACGTGCCCGCATACAGTACGGTTCCGTCCGATGCGTGCGGCGCTGTTGCGGCATGGAGCTCGGCGCGCGTGCAAAAGCACGGATACGTAAGGCCCTTGTCTTCAAGCGTGCGAAGCGCCTCGCGGTACACCTCGCTGCGGTCGCTTTGGTAATAGGGGCCTTTGTCCCAGTCCAGCCCCAGCCAGTGCAGGTCGTCAAGCAGCAGCCGAACAGCTTCGGGATTGTGGGCCCGGGGGTCAAGGTCCTCGATTCGCAGCACCATTTGCCCGCCAGCCGACCGCACGCCCAGCCATGCCATAAGCGCGGCAAACACGTTGCCGGCGTGCATGCGGCCGGACGGGGTGGGAGCAAAGCGACCAACAACGGTATCTTTCACGGCGGGCCTTACGGTCGGGTTCGAGTGTTACCAAGCTATTCTAGCGTTACGGCAGACAATAAGACCACGCGTCTGCGACCGCCTTGCCAGGCCCGGCTGGCCTGTCCCCCTGTTCAAAAATGAACACCAGACACGTCCCCTGTTCACGCACGCCCGCGTCCTGCCTGATAAAATGGCAGCATTACAAATAGAGTCGATGCGGAGAAAAGCATGCAATCCGAACCGCTTCAGCCCGAGCAGCAGTCTGCCCAGCCCGAGGAACCCAATAAGCCAAAAACAAAGAACGTTATTAAGCTGCTGTTGTTTTTGGCATTGATCGTAATCGGTGGAGTGGCGTTTTACAGCGTGGGTTATCACCCGTGGGAACACGAGAGCCCGACCACGCGCGAGCTGCCCGCATTTGACCCAAGCCTTCCCAAGGGCAAGGAGAGCTTCGAGGCATCCAAGGCTGCGTGGCCCGGCGACGAGCAGGGCTATTGGCACGCAAAGCTTAACGGCCGCGTGCGTTCTTTATACGACGCTATGCTCCCGCATCTTGCCGCGCGCGAGACCTCGCTCGAAGTTGGCTATATAAGGGACCTTATCGACGGCGCGCAATCTATGGGACAAGAGGCCCTCGATGCTGCTGCCGGATCTTTGGCAGAAGACGTTAGCTTAACCATTTGGGCCATTACCTCCGACCATCCCGAAATGTTTTGGCTAAATACGCAAAGGTTCATGGACACGTGTTTTAGCAACCCCTCCTTCGAGGGAAACACAGTAGACGATCAACACTTAGTGCTGAGGGGCATCGACTACGGATTAACCAACGAACAGATAGATCAAACGCAAGCCAAGATGGACGCGGTGGTGCAAGAGGCGCTGGCTAGCGCGCCCAAAGAAGGCTCGGACTACGAGCAGGCACTCGCAATATATCGCTGGCTGGCCAGCCATGTTGAGTACGCAAAGGAAGTCAAAGGCCTCGCGCAAAACAAGGCGAGCGCGGAAGAGCAGAACAAGGCAAGCGAGCCGTATCAGGGAGCCGACTCTGCGCTTGTGGGAGGGATAAGCGTTTGTTCTGGCTATTCGAGGGCGTATCAACTGCTCCTCGGCAAGCTGGGAATTCCATGCACAATAGTTTATGGCCTTGGAGACGCCTTGGATCCCAGTTCGCCCCATGCATGGAACCTCGTGTGCCTTGGGGGACGCATGGGCTATACCGACACCACTTGGAGCGACATGGAAGAGCAGCGCTATGAAGACGACGGCTCCCAATGGAGTGGGCGATTAGCCCGCGGTGCGTACGCGGATATCAAATACTTTTTTATGACAGATGCCGACATGAAGTATGATGGACGCGTGGCTGGGCGGGCGGAGGACGCGCTGGTAGGCCTTAACATTAAGGAACTCCTGCCCGCATGTAATACCGTTATATGGGAGGATGACCGTTACGAACCAGGCGGCGAGGGGCACCTCCGGCAAGAGCCGAAGCCGGAAGAGCAGCAAAAGGGTGCGAGCAACTAGCCAAATGAACAGGGGACGTGCTTGGTGTTCAAAAATGAACACCAAGCACGTCCCCTGTTCATTTGGCCTCTCGCCCGCCTGGTCCCCAATTGCACAACATGTGCCATCGCAAGGTGTTATCTTAATACCAAGAAGACGTCCCGACGCGCCGCGGCGGGGAAGACGAGGTGGTTTACGATGGACAATGCCAGCGATCGCGGACCTAAAGAGCCACACGCGCTCGCAACCGTAATGCCGGAATCCGCACTTGGGCCCACCGGCGACTTTCCGCTGGCCTATGCGGTGTTTAGCGTAAGCATAGACCAAGCGGCGCAAAAGGCCACCGACGCACGGTTTGTGTATGCAAGCGGAGAATACGGCAAGGCAGTAAGCAGGACCGCAGAGTGGCTCGTGGGGCGCTCGTACCTAGAGATCGGCGAAGGCGACAAGGACGAGTGGCTTGCCAAGTGCTACCGCGCCGTCGCTCTGGGCCAGATGGTAAACGGCTTTGGGTACGACCCCCTTGTGCGCGACTGGACATGCTATAAATTTGCACCCTCCGCTACCAGCGGATGCTGCGTGTACACCATTATGCGCATGCCCTTGGACAACCAGCAGCGCAAGCAGCTTATGGCAACCACCGACGCGCGCACGTCGCTCTTTATCTCCGAGATGCTAAGCGATCTGGCGGCCGAGCAGAACTATGGCGCTGCCATGAACGGTATGCTTGCAAAGATGTCCGAAGTCATCCACTCCGATCGCCTGAGCGTCTTTGAGTGCAGCGGAAGCGAGACGACCACCACCTTCGAGCTGCTTGCCAACGGGGCCAAGTCCCAACTGGGCGTAAGTTTCGGACTGTCCAAGGAAATACTAAAGCGCTGGTTCAAAAACGTAACGCAGGACCGCGTGGTGCTTGTTCCCAACATAACCATTATCCAAAGGATGAGCGAACCCCTCTATCAGTGGTGTGTTGCCAGCGGCGTGCAGAGCCTTATGGCCGCCCCGTTTTTTAACGAGGGAGAAATCGTGGGCTTCTTGGGGGCCTACAACTACCAAATAGACCAAATGGTCGACCTCAACAGGCTGTTTGGCGCAGTGTCCACCTTTATTGGCGCCCGCATAGAAAACCGCCAGCTCATAGACAACCTGCGCCGCGCGAGCAGTCACGACATGCTTACCGACCTCCTTAACAGGCGAGGCGCGCAGCAAGCCATTAGCGAGGAGCTTTCCAACAATCCCGGGGGGCGCGCTGTGCTGGCCATTATCGACCTCGACGACTTTAAGCGCATAAACGACGTTTACGGGCACGATGTGGGAGACGAGGCGCTTCGTGTTATGGCGCAGCGCCTGCACAAGGCTTTTCCCACCAATGCTATCTTGTCGCGCAACGGCGGCGATGAGTTTGTGGCCACGCTTTTGGGAGACGCGGCAGCAAACGCGAGCATGCTGTTGGCGTGCTTTGCCGACGACGGCCTGAAGTTTGAGTACAAGGGAACGCGCCACGAGCTTACGGTTTCGGTGGGCTACGCGCGCTATCCCGAGCAGGCAAGCAACATGCGCGAGCTCTTTTCTAAGGCGGACGCGGCTCTGTATGCCGTAAAGCTTTCGGGAAAGGCGGGGTTTGGCAAATACACCGCCGACGCCGACGACCACATGCGCCTGCGTTTGGGTTTTTCGGCCCGCGACCTCTTGGAAAACACCCCGTACCCCCTGCTTGTTACCAGGGCGGACGAGCGGGGAGAAATCCTCTTTGCCAGCTCGGAGCTGGCCAAGCTCCTTGACTACGACAACGTGTACGACCTTATGCGCGGCTCGGAAGGCTCGTACGCCGGCATCGTTAACCCCGACGACCTGCCGGACGTTTTTGAAAGCATGCGCCGACTTGCGCACAGCGAGAAGGACGGCGAGATTGGAGTCGTGGATGTGTGCGCGCTCGCAAAGGACGGCAGTCACAAAATGATGAGCGCGCTCCTACAGTTTGTGGAAATCGAAGGCTCCGGCCGGGTAGTCTACACGCACTTCGACCTCGTATAGCGCGACCCATCAAGAGGGCTACTCCCCTTTGATACCTGCCCCTAAACAACGGTCAAATCCGCGAGGTGCCATGGAAAGCAGCCGCGCGCAGTTCCGCAGTGTAGCGAGGGGCAGCCAAAAAGGTCGGGGGCACCCAACTCGCGCGAGGAGCGGAGCGACCGCGTGTGCAGTCTCCGCAGCGAGGGGCAACCAAAGAGGTTAGGGGCACCCAACTCGCGCGAGGAGGCTTTTGGTTTTGACCGTTGTTTAGGGGCAGGCCTTGATAGGTGCGGCACGGCTCGTCTGGTCGTCCCTGTCCCGCGCTCGCATGTTGATTTTCCAAACATGGTTAGCAGCGCTCGACACGGCGGGAATTGCGCTATCATGAATCCGTGTGAGTAATGGCTGCGCAGGGGAGCGCGCCAAACTATTCGAGAAGGAGAGGACATGGCGAGAAAATTCAAGTCCATGGACGGTAACAACGCTGCGGCGTGGGTGTCGTACGCGTTTACGGAGGTGGCGGGTATCTACCCCATCACGCCGTCCAGCCCTATGGCCGACTACGTCGACCAGTGGGCAGCAAAGGGCCAGAAGAACATCTTTGGCACGCCCGTTAAGGTCGTGGAGATGGAGTCCGAGGCCGGCGCCGCAGGCACCGTTCACGGCTCGCTGGGCACTGGTGCCCTTACCACCACCTACACGGCGTCTCAGGGCCTGCTGCTCATGATTCCCAACATGTACAAGATCGCGGGCGAGCAGCTTCCTGGCGTGTTCCACGTGTCCGCACGTACCGTGGCCAGCCACGCGCTCAACATCTTTGGCGACCACTCCGACGTTATGGCTTGTCGCCAGACCGGCTTTGCCATGCTCGCCGAGACCAACGTGCAGGAGGTCATGGACCTCGGCGCCGTTGCGCACCTGGCAGCCATTAAGGGCCACACGCCCTTCCTCAACTTCTTCGACGGCTTCCGCACCTCTCACGAGATCCAGAAGGTTGCCATTTGGGACTACGAGGATCTCAAGGACATGGTGGACATGGACGCCGTGCAGGCATTCCGCGACCACGCGCTCAACCCCGAGCACCCCAGCGCGCGCGGCAGCCACGAGAACGGCGACATCTTCTTCCAGCATCGCGAGGCCTGCAACAGCACCTACGACGCGCTTCCCGCAGTCGTCGAGGACTACATGAACCAGGTCAACGAGAAGCTGGGCACCAACTACCACCTGTTCGACTACTACGGCGCTCCCGACGCAGACCGCGTAGTAGTGTGCATGGGCTCGTTCTGCGACGTGCTCGAAGAGGTAATTGACTACCTTAACGCCCAGGGCGAAAAGGTCGGCCTGGTTAAGGTTCGCCTGTACCGTCCGTGGTCGGTGGAGCACTTCATTGCCGCACTGCCCAAGACCGTAAAGTCCGTTGCCGTTATGGACCGCACCAAGGAGCCCGGCTCCATTGGCGAGCCTCTGTACCAAGACGTCGTTACCTCGCTGTTCGAGGCCGGCGTGGACGGCGTAAAGGTAATCGGCGGCCGCTACGGCCTCGGCTCCAAGGACACGCCTCCCGCGAGCGCCTTCGCCATCTACGACGAGCTTAAGAAGGACGAGCCCAAGCGCGAGTTCGTGGTTGGCATCGTGGACGACGTTACCAACCTCTCGCTGGACGAGGACGCGGACGCTCCCAACACGGCCGACCCCTCCACCATCGAGTGCAAGTTCTGGGGCATCGGCGGCGACGGCACCGTTGGCGCAAACAAGAACTCCATCAAGATCATTGGCGATCACACGGACAAGTACGTCCAGGCCTACTTCCAGTACGACTCCAAGAAGACCGGCGGCGTTACCGTTTCGCACCTGCGCTTTGGCGACAGCCCCATCCGCTCGCCGTACTATGTGAACAAGGCCGACTTCGTGGCCTGCCACAACCCCAGCTACATTGTTAAGGGCTTCAAGATGGTCCGCGACGTAAAGCCTGGCGGAACCTTCCTCATCAACTGCCAGTGGGACATCAACGAGCTGGACAAGCACCTTAACGCCGAGGCCAAGCGCTACATTGCCAACAACGACATCCACGTTGTTCTTATTAACGCCATCGACCTTGCGCTCGAGGTTGGCATGGGCAAGCGCACCAACACCATCCTGCAGTCCGCATTCTTCGCGCTGGCCAACGTGCTGCCCGCCGAGGAGGCCATCCAGTACATGAAGGATGCCGCGGAGTACTCCTACGCCAAGAAGGGCATGAACATCGTTGAGGCCAACTGGCGCGCAATTGACGCTGGCGCTACCGCCTTCCAGGAGATCGAGATCCCCGAGAGCTGGAAGACCGCTACCGACGAGTCCAGCGTGCTTACTCTCGAGGGCCGCGAGGCCATCGTAAAGCAGGTAAAGGAGCTCCTCAACCCCATCGACATGATGGACGGCGACTCCCTGCCCGTATCCGCATTCAAGGACATTGCAGACGGCCAGTTCGAGCTCGGCGCCTCCGCCTACGAGAAGCGCGGCGTGGCCGTGTTCGTACCCCACTGGGACGAGTCCAAGTGCATTGAGTGCAACACCTGCGCAAACGTTTGCCCGCACGCCACCATTCGCCCGTTCTGCCTGGACGCGGCCGAGGTAGAGGCTGCTCCCGAGCAAATGCGCACCAAGCCCATGATGCCGCCCAAGAAGTTCCCCGACATGAAGTTCACCATGGCCATCAGCCCGCTCGACTGCATGGGCTGCGGCGTATGCGCCGGCGTGTGCCCCAAGGGCGCCCTTACCATGGTTGGCCAGGAGGAGGAGCTCGACCAGCAGGCCGTCTTCGACTACTGCGTGGCCAACGTTACCGAAAAGGAAGGCGCCGTTGCCGCCAACCTCAAGGGCATCCAGTTTAAGAAGCCGCTGCTTGAGTTCTCCGGCTCCTGCGCAGGCTGCGCCGAGACCGCATATGCACGTCTGGTAACCCAGGTTGCCGGCGAGCGCATGTTTATTTCCAACGCCACCGGCTGCTCCTCCATTTGGGGCAACCCCGCTGCTACTTGCCCCTACACCACCAACGCCGACGGCCACGGTCCCGCATGGAACAACTCCCTGTTCGAGGACAACGCCGAGCACGGTCTGGGTATGGCCCTTGGCTACAAGGCCGTCCAGGGCAAGGTTGCCACGCAGCTTGAGGCTTGGGCTGCCACCGACGAGGCCAAGGCTGCCATCGAGGCTTGGAAGGCTTCCCTCAACGACGACGAGGAGTCCAAGAAGACCGCGGCCGCGCTCATCGCGCTGCTCGAGGCCGACGGCTCCGACGCCGCAAAGGCAATTCTGGCCGACAAGGCCTACCTCACCAAGAAGAGCTTCTGGATCTTTGGCGGCGACGGCTGGGCCTACGACATCGGCTTTGGCGGACTCGACCACGTGCTTGCCTCCGGCAACAACGTAAACGTGTTCGTGTTTGACACCGAGGTTTACTCCAACACCGGCGGCCAGGCTTCCAAGGCTTCCAACATTGGCCAGGTGGCACAGTTTGCCGCAGCCGGCAAGGAGATCAAGAAGAAGAGCCTTGCCGAGATTGCAATGAGCTACGGCTACGTGTACGTGGCACAGGTTGCCATGGGCGCCAACCCCGCTCAGACCCTCAAGGCCATCCAGGAGGCCGAGGCCTACGACGGCCCGTCCCTCATCATTGGCTACAGCCCGTGCGAGATGCACTCCATTAAGGGTGGCATGACGCACTGCCAGGACGAGATGAAGAAGGCCGTGGAGTGCGGCTACTGGAACCTCTTTACCTTTAACCCGGCTGCTCCCGCAGGCAAGAAGTTTACGCTTACCAGCAAGGAGCCGGCAGGCGGCTACAAGGACTTCCTCCTTAACGAGGCCCGCTACAACCGCCTTACCCGCGAGTTCCCCGAGCGCGCCGAAGAGCTGTTCGAGCGCAACGAGCAGGCAGCTATGGATCGCTACCAGCACCTGCTTAAGCTCAAGGAGGTCTACTCCGAGGTCTAAGCTCGCGCTTAGTTACAGCGGATAGCAAACGGGGGCACACCTCTTAGAGGCGTGCCCCCGTTTTTTACTCGTGTCATGCCGTAGGGGCAGGCTGTCCGAAGGGGGTGCCGCGAGGGGATACTCCCCATCGGGTACATCGCGAGCAGGGGTCCCTAAGCGGGTTGTCCTATCCGCGATGTACCCGTAGGGGAGTATCCCCTCGCGGCACCCCCACTCCGTTACGGGTTTTGGACAGTCCCATGCCCACGGCATGCCGGTTAGCGCTACAATACGGCACATTTGCAAGCGATTCCAAGAACGGAGAATCCCATGGAAGAGTTTAGGCTGGGGACGCCCGCCGTTGTGTGTAGATGGCGCCTGGCAAACGGCAGCCTTCCTCTGGAGAGTCGCCACATAAAGGCCTTGGCCGCGCGATCCGAAGGTGTGCCCGTTGTTACCACGTCCCTTGTGGCCTGGGCAAAGCAGCACATAGAGTGGACGCTGCGCGACGGATCGGCTCAGCATCCCAACGGCGTTCTTATGCTGGTGGTAGACGTGGACGGCCAGGCAGCCATGACCGTGGGGGAGTATAGCGGGCTCGAGAGAACCACCGCAAACGACCTTTTGACGCGAGCCCAGAATGCGCGGGAAGAAGCGCGTGCGTCGAGCGTTTCGCCAGAGGACCTGTGGGTCGTGCGCGACAACGCGCTGGTGTGGGGCACGTGCTCCGAGTTTAGCGCATCGGGCACGTCGTCGCTCGTGGACGACCTTGCACGTACGCTGGGCATTCCCGTGCAGCGCGACGAGTACCTTCTTTCGACTCTCTCTGCCAAGGGATTTGGCGACGCCGAGGTGTTTTTGGCCTCCGACGAGCACGGCGTGGTGCCCGCCAGCGACCACGGCGGCTCTCGTGCGCAAAAGTTCGCGGACAGCTATCGCAAGCTTCTTGTTGCCAAAACCCGGCGTGCGTAGACGTGCTCTTTGGGGATACTCCCCCTGCGGTACATTGTGAACAATGTACCGCAGGGGGAGTATCCCCAAAGAGCACGCCACCCCTTCCGTGTCTGCTTGCTTCAAACATGACCCTCCGTTTGTGGTTCTTTCTGTCCTGCCAATGGGGTAGAATCAAAACGCTCAAATCATCTGAAGGCACGGAGGGAGACGGCCTCACGTGAATCCCGTCATTGTTATACCAACGTACTGGGCCGAAGACGACAAGCCCGCAGAAATAGGCGAGGTGGGAACCTACGACCACGCCACGCCCATTGCCAAGCCGGTGCCCGAGCTGCAAACCTGCCTGGAGTCGCTCGAGCAGGTTCGCGGGGTGCTGCGCGTGGTTATACTGCTGGTTGCGCCGCCGAGCTGTGCGGATGCGGCACGTGCGCGCGTTAACGGCATTTGCCTGGCGCATCCCAACCTTAACCCGCTCATAATTGGCAACCGCGAGGCAAAGGTTATAGAGAACGCCATTCATGTGGTGGCTCCCAAGATGGAAGGCGAAACCGTATCGCTGCGCGGCTACGGTGCCATTCGCAACATGGGCCTTGTGGTGGCGGCAATCCTTGGCCACGACATCGTGGTGTTTATGGACGACGACGAGGTTGCCCTGGACGAAAACTTCCTGGTAGACGCGGTATACGGCCTTGGGCTTCTAACTCGCCAGGATCTTCCGATTTCCGCCAAGACGGGTTACTTCTTCGATCGCAACGACTCCTGCTATGCAGACGAGTCGCTTACGCGCTGGTGCGACCGCTTTTGGAGCAAGCGCTCGGAGTTCAACGAATGGATGGAGCACGCGCAGGGCTCAACGCGCATCTCGCGCTCCAACTACGTGTGCGGCGGATGCTTTGCGCTGTATGCCGACGCCTTTTGTCACGTGGCCTTCGACCCCTACATCACGCGCGGAGAAGACCTGGACTACCTGTTTAACCTGCGCATGAACGGTCTGGACGTGTGGTTTGACAACCAGTGGGCCGTACGGCACCTGCCGCCCAAGACTCCTTCGTTGGCAAGTCGGTTTTTGCAGGACGTCTACCGTTGGACTTACGAGTACGAAAAGATAGACGTTGCCAACCATCGCATTGGCCTGCGCCGCATTACAACGGACTCGCTGCAGCCGTACCCCGCACCGTGGATTAGCAAGGACGTGCACAGGCGCATATTCCTTACCTCGCTGCTGCACGCGATTGCCGGGCCGGAACGCTCGGAGTACTTCCATGTGTGGCTGCGCTCGCGCTCGGAGGCTCGCACGTGGGCAAGGCGCATGAGCGAGAGCTACCTTTCGTTCCAAACGTACTGGCCAGGCATGATGAGCGCCCTGTGGTGCAACGAACCCTTGGCCAACGCCATAGTGGACAGCGGCACGCCGCGCGTTATGCGCAGGCGCAAAAGGCGTCCACAAAACAATAACGACGCCAACGGCAATGGTCGCAACGGATCCGGAGAGGCGCAAGGTCGCCGGAGCCCGCAGCAATGAGGACCCTTATAGCAGAGAAGCTCTCGCGCTGGGCAAGCGTGCTGGTGGCTACCGCCATTTCGGCAACGCTGGCCCTCATGTCGTGGGGCATTGCCGTGGGAAACCTGTGGATGTCCATGACGGCAGGCGCGCTGTTGGCCCTGGCCATCGTGTTTGGCGGCACCGTTGTGCTCGTGCCCGACGACCTGCGCTCGCAGGCCACGGAGCGCACCATGCGCGTTGCAACCAGCACGCTGGAGCACATGCGCGACGGCCTAACGCCCGAGGGCTGCAACGCGGTCTGCCAGCTCATCCTGCCCGAAACCGAGGCTCGGGCGGTCGCCCTTACCGACACCCAGTGCGTGCTGGCCTACGTAGGCGAGCAGGCACCCAATCTGCCGCCTGGCTCACCCAACACGGAGCCTACGATGGAGGTGCTCGAGTCGGGTCGCATGGAGACCTTTACCACGCGCAGCATGCAAAACATTGCGCGCGAGGGCCTGGGCGACGCAGACCAGGTAATTAGCCCCAACGAGGGGTATCCCGTAGGCATTATTGCGCCGCTTATTGTGGCAGAAAAAGCGGTGGGTACGCTCAAGCTCTACTATCGCAATGGCCAGCAGGTGGACAGGACCCAGCTCACCATTGCGCGTGGCTTGGCATCGCTGCTTTCTGCGCAACTCTCATCGTACGAGCTGGACCGACAGGCCGAGCTAACCGCCCGTGCCGAGGTAAAGGCGCTGCAGGCGCAAATTAACCCGCACTTTTTGTTTAACGCGCTCAACACCATGGCCGCGCTCACGCGTACCGACCCCGCCAAGGCGCGCGACCTGCTGCGCGAGTTTTCGCTGTTCTACAGGCGTACGCTCGAAAGCTCCGATTCGCTCATAACCCTGGATCAGGAGCTCGAGCAAACGCGGCGCTACCTGACCATAGAAAAGGCCCGCTTTGGCGAGGACCGCATTGTGGAGAGCGAGTACCTGGAGGAAGGGCTGGGCGATATTATGGTCCCGTCGTTCCTGGTGCAGCCCATCGTAGAAAACTCCGTGCGCCACGCCATGCGCGACGAAGGTCCGCTGCACATAGACGTGCACGCAACCACCGACGGCAGCGACGTGCTTATTGCCGTTGCCGACGACGGCCTGGGAATGGACGACGACGTGGCGGAGATGCTGCAGCAACAGGCTCAGCTTGCAAACAACCGCGAGGAGGGAACCGGCATCGCGCTGCGCAACGTGGCCGAACGCATAGAGCGATTCTATGGCAAGGGCTCGGGTATAGAGATAATGTCCAAGCTTGGCGAGGGTACGGTAGTAATGCTGCGCCTTGCCGATGCTGCGCCTACCAACGACTAGAACCGTGGGCAGGGACGGCGTGCCGCTAGGGGATACTCCCCCTGCGGTACATTTTTCCCAAAAATGTACCGCAGGGGGAGTATCCCCTAGCGGCACGCTGTCCCATCATGAGCCTTGAACAGGGAGGCAACTCCGCTGCGCATTTTTCAAAAGAACGCTATACTCTAAAAAGGGTAGGAACTTGCACGTTACGAACTGGAGACAAAAAAGATGCTCAACGCAATGATTGTGGATGACGAAGCCCCCGCTCGTTCGGAGCTCCGCTACCTCCTGGAGGAAACGGGGCGCATGGGAAACATCGTTGAGGCAGCAAGCGCGCGCGAGGCAGTTGAACGCCTTATGGAAAACCGCGCGGACGTAATGTTTTTGGACATCTCCATGCCCAAAACGAGTGGTATGCAGCTGGCAGACGCCCTGCACAAGCTCAAGAATCCACCAGCCATTGTCTTTGTTACGGCTTACAGCGAGTACGCGCTCGAGGCGTTTGGTGTGGATGCAGTTGACTATCTTATGAAACCCGTGGAGCCCGCGCGTTTGGCGCAGGCACTCGACAAGGTCCAAGCGCGGGTAAAGCCGCCCAAGCAGTCCTCACCGTCGGTGGAGCGCATCCCCGTAGAAAAGAGCGGCCGCAAGGTGCTGGTTCCGGTGGACCAGATTCGCTACATCGAGGCCAAGGACGACTACTCCTGCATCTACACAGACACCGACCGCTACCTGTCCACCATTTCGCTGGCAAAGCTCGAGGCCAAGCTTACCGAGCACGGGTTTTTCCGCGTGCATCGCGGCTACATTGTTAACCTCGCGTACGTGGAGGACGTGGAGACCATTTCCAGCGGCATTCTGCAGCTGGGAATCAACGGCGTGGAAGGCAAGAAGATATCTGTTTCTCGACGCCGCGTGGTGGCTCTCAAGCGTGCGCTTGGCCTGTAAATTAGCCCATAGGTGGAGCCTCGCATGCGATTTGACATTGTTTCCGACACGCACGGACACCTTTCTTCCGAGCTCCTTAACGAACTAAAGGGTGCCGACATGATTATGCATGCGGGCGACTGCTGCACGTACGAGGACTACCGGGAGCTGTGCCGCATAGCCCCCATGGCCATGTGCCTGGGCAACAACGACTGGGGCATGGACTACGGCCCAGACGTGGAGCGCGTTACCAGCGTGTTTAGATGCGGCCTTCGCTGGCAGCTGTGCCACTACGAGGAGCGTTTGGACTTGGCAACGTGCGACGTTGCCGTTTGCGGCCACAGTCATCGCCCGTTTGTGCGTTGGGAAACAAGTCCTGGCGGTGCGGGCAAGGTGCTTGTTATAAACCCTGGCAGCCCCACGTTCCCGCGCACGAATAAGGGACCTACCATGGCTCGCGTAATCGTGGAGCCCAGCGGCGTTGTGCAGGATGCGCAGATAATAGAGCTCGGTAGCTCCAATAACGACGATACCGGCCGGGGCTTTGCCCGCTTCTTTAGGTTCTAGTGACATACGAGGTCGTGAGTGCCGCTTGGGGATGCTCCCCCTGCGGTACATTGTCCGTTATGTACCGCAGGGGGAGCATCCCCAAGCGGCACCCAACGTCATGCCCTACGACGGGTCGTCGTCCTTGTTAAGCACGTGCTGCTCCCAGCGCATGTGGCGCGCACTCATACTGGTGGTGTCGTCGGCAACGTAGAGGCGCTCTGGCTCCACATACGTGGGGCTGCTCACTTCCTTTATATGCTGGGCCTTCTCTTCTGGCATAAACATGGGGCAGAAGATCTTGGTGTAGATGGCCAGCCAGGCAATGGACACGCAAAAGCCGGCAACAACGTCGGAAGCGTAGTGAACGCCAAGGTACACGCGGCTCATTCCCACGGCTACCACGGTTACGGCAAAGCCCAAGCAGCACAGCCAGCGAATAATCTTGTCGCGCTCGTAGGTCCACACCATCCAGGCACACAGGCCATAAAACGCCATGGATACCATGGAATGGCCCGAAGGAAAGCTGTATCCCACCTCGGATATAAGCCTAAAGCCCTCTGGCCGCGGCCGATGGACAATGTATTTGAGCACCTGGTTTATGGCCACTACGCACACGAGATTAAGCGCGGCGCACATGCCAGGTCTTCGGCCGGGCGCGAAGGCCACCACCATAAGAAACATTCCCGCTATTACCACGGGCGACGAGAGGCTAGAGAATCCCTCCATAATGGCCGTGAGCCAGGGACGGCGCATGCGCACCACCAAAAAGCTGTATGCGCTGGCATCCAGCCGCAGGATGTCGTCGCTGCGAACGTCCTGCAAAACGGCTAGAAACACAATTGCAGCCGCAGCGATTACCGCGTAGCGTGCGTTGTCGCGAAGGATTTCCCTAATGCGCATGTGGCCTCCTCTCGTTTCCAGCATACCGCAAAGAGGGTGTATTCCATAGGGGCGAACTTGCAACGAAAACGTACCGCTAGGGGGAGTATCCCCTAGCGGTACGTTTTCGCTACCAGCGCAATAAACCTACAGGTTCTGCTCGATTTCTGCCACGAGCTTCTCCTTGGGCATGCTGCCAACCATCTTGTGGGCAACTTCGCCGTTCTTAAACAGGATGAGAGTGGGAATAGACATAATCCCAAACTGCTGGGCAAGATCGCTCTCCTCGTCCACGTTGCACTTGAGCACGGTTAGCTTGTCTGCCATCTCCTCGCCAATCTGGTCCACAATGGGGCTCAGCGCGCGGCAGGGTCCGCACCAGCTTGCCCAAAAGTCAACCAGCACGGGTTTGGGGGAATTGGTTACTTCGGCCTCGAATTGAGACGCCGTGAGTTCTGCTGCCATGATGTATCCTTTCTTTGCGCCAACGGCGCGTCGAATTATGCATAGATTGGTTATACCCCATTCCGTATCGAATAAGCCACGAACACAGGGGAGCGGTGTTTTAATGACGGTGAGTCAGAGTGCGCGTGCGCAGGCATGCACAAACAAGATGCGTCAGGAGCTGCAAGAACTTGCTAACAAGGGCGTGCTCATGGTGGGAAACGCCTTTTCTGCCGTGTTGTTTGTTAAGGGCGAGCCGGGCCCGGCGCAGGAGGCTGGCGGCGAGCTTATGAGCGGGCCAGATGGCAAGGCCCTACGTGCCGCACTGCTGCGTTTGGGCTATGCGCCCGAGGACTGGCTGGCGGTGGACGTAAGTCCGCAGGCGGCAATTGAGCCTGCGCTGCTGCGCCGGACCATCTGCGCGCTCGACCCGGCCACGGTGGTTGCCTGCGACGAGGCGGCTGCGGCTGCACTGCGCGACGCCTTGGCCGACGATCTTTCGGCGCTTTCCAACCTGGACGACGCCCTCCTTGTTCCGGGGCGTGTGGTGCAAGTGCTGGGAATGCGCGTGCTTAACCTAGGAGGCTTTGAGGCGGCGCTGGCCTCGGACAAGCAAAAGCAAGTAATGTGGGCACGCCTTAAGCAGATTCCCCCGCTCGGCGAGCCTTACTAAGAGTGGGATGCCGTGAGGGGATACTCCCCACCGCCATTAAGCTAGCGCTGTGCACATAGGGGATATTCCCCTGCGGGTACATCGCGGATGAGCCGGCCTTCAACGAAAGCCCTGCTCGCGATGTACCCGATGGGGAGTATCCCCTATGTGCACAGCTCCCCCGGACCCCAACATCATGGCGTTGGGAGCACCCCCTCATGGCACGCAACGCCGCCGAGCGCTTTCGAACCGCTCGCCCAGTTGCAAATGGCTGCCAAACAGCTACTATCAAAAAAACGATTTAGGAGGACAGCCATGCTCATATCCAACATACTGGCCGAGCGTCAGACGTTCTCGTACGAAATATTCCCGCCGCGGGGCGACCTTTCCGTGGAGCACGCCATGGACGTTGCCGGCCAAATGGCGCAGACGCGGCCCGACTGGATAAGCGTTACGTTTAGCGCGGGCGGCTCGGGCAACACGCAAAACACGGCGCTCATTGCATCGCAGATTCAGCACGAGACCGGCGTAAACGCTCTTGCGCACCTAACCTGCATGGGCGCGAGCAAGGCCGACGTTAACGCCTACGTGCACCAGCTGGTGGAGGGTGGCGTGCATAACGTGCTGGCCCTGCGCGGCGATCGCGCGCCCGGGCGCGAGGCCATAGACTTTTGCCATGCGGACGAGCTCATACGCTACCTTAAGGCAACGGAGCCCGGCCTTTGCGTTGGCGCGGCGTGCTATCCCGAGGGCCACGTGGAAGCGCCGAGCCTTGCGGCCGACATAGAGTACCTAAAGGCAAAGCAGGACGCTGGCGCAGACTTTTTGGTAACGCAGCTTTTCTTTGACAACGAGCACTTCTATCGGTTTAGGGAGGCGTGCGTCCGCGCGCGCATAAAGATTCCCATTACGGTGGGAGTCATGCCGTTTACCAGCACAAAGCAAATTACACGCATGGCGTTTACCTGCGGCGCAAGCATTCCTGCACGGGTTATAAAGCGCCTTATTGCCGCGGGCGACGACCCCAAGAGTCAGGCGCAGGCAGGCGTGGAGTACGCGTGCGAGCAGCTTCGCGACCTAGCGGCAAACGGTGTGGATGGCCTGCACATATACAGCATGAACAAGCCTGCCGTCGCGCACGCCACGCATGCTGCGCTCGTGGAGTGTGGATACCTTGAGGCATAGCGAGGCAATGCGCTATTTGGGCTATGCGGGGCAGCAGATAACCCCGGAGCTCGAGGAGCGCATGGACCTTATGTGCGACCTGTGCAACGAGGTGGCGCATCCCGCCAGTGTAAGCTGTACGTACGATGCAGCCGACCTGCCGCTGGAGCTGCCGGGAAAGAGCATTGCCGAGCATCTGGCCAACGCGCAGGAGGTCGTACTCTTTGCGGCCACGCTGGGGCACGGAGTAGACCGCGAACTCAGGCGCCTTTCTGCAACGGATCCTTTGGGACAGGTGCTCTTTGACGCCGCGGCAACGGCGGCAATCGAGCGCGAGGCAAACCGTTTGGAGGCCCAGGTGCGCGCGCAGGCGGCCGAGCGCGGGCTGTTTTGCAGCTGGCGTTTTTCGCCTGGATACGGCGACCTGCCGCTAAGCGTGCAGCCCGACCTTCTGCGTACGCTCAATGCCACGCGACGGCTGGGCATAACCCTTACGCCCAGCAACCTTATGGTTCCCACAAAAAGCGTTACGGCCATAGTGGGCGTGCATCCAACGCCGCAGCCGGGCCTCGCATCGTCGTGCGCCGTGTGCGAGCTCGCCGAATTCTGCGCGCTTCGCTCCCGCGGCATGCGCTGCGGCGCGCAACCAACCGAAAGGGGTACTCCCCTTTGATTGGTGCCAACCGGAAGGGGTACTCCCCTTTGATAGGTTCGGTGTGCGTACGGTAGAATCAGGACGTCATTTATTCGAGAGGAGCACATATGGTCGCCAACGAAGCCGCCCGCATGGCCGACGAGCACCTGCGCACCGTCTTGGAGGGCAAGTCCACCTTGCTGTTTGACGGGGGCATGGGCACCATGCTGCAGGCCGCAGGCCTTAAGGCGGGCGCCGCGCCAGAGCTGCTGTGCCTTAGCGAGCCGCAGACAATAACGGACGTTCATGCCGCCTACGTGCAGGCGGGAAGCGACGTGGTAACCACGAACACCTTTGGCGCCAACGCACGCAAGCTGGCCGAGGGTGCCCGGGCGGCAGGCCTGGTGCGCGTGCCCAGCGTGGCGCAGGTGTTCCACGCCGCCGTCGCATGCGCCCGCGCAGCGAATCCCCGCTACGTGGCCGCAGACATTGGCCCCACGGGCTCCCTGCTGCGACCCTTGGGCACCATGAGCTTCGACGAGGCGTACGACCTGTTTGCAGAGCAGGTACGTGCGGCTGCAGATGCCGGCGCAGACCTGCTCATAATAGAGACGATGGCGGACCTGCTGGAGGCCAAGGCCGCGGTGCTTGCGGCAAAGGAGAACTCCGACCTGCCCATATTCTGCACGATGACCTTTGGCGAGGACGGCCGCACGTTCCTAGGCACCACACCAGAGGTTGCCGCCACGACGCTAAGCGCCCTTGGCGTAGACGTCTTGGGCATTAACTGCTCGCTTGGCCCCGCGGACGTGGCACCGCTGGCAGAGCGCATGCTGCCGTGGGCAACGTGTCCCGTAATGGTGCAGGCCAACGCCGGCCTGCCCTCCATGGAAGACGGCCAGACCACCTACGACATTGGCCCCAGCGAGTACTGCGAGGCAGTTCGTACCATGGCGGACGCAGGCGTAACCGTGCTGGGCGGATGCTGTGGCACAACTCCCGACTACGTGGCCGGCATGCGCGAAATCCTGGACGCGCACGCCCCACGCCCGCACACGACGCGCGACGACTTTGTTGTAACCAGCGCTCAGCAGCTTTTTTGTTTGCCGGCTGGTCAGGTGGGCGTAATAGGGGAGCGCATTAACCCCACGGGCAAGCGCCGCCTAAAGGATGCCCTGCGCAGCAGCAACTACGACTACGTAATGGGCGAGGCCATAAGCCAGGAGCAGGCGGGCGCACAGGTGCTGGACGTAAACGCTGGCCTGCCCGAAATTGACGAGAAGGCCACGCTCGTGCGCCTGGTGGAAGACCTGCAGGGCGTTACCACGCTGCCGTTGCAAATAGACTCCGCGGATCCTACGGCCATCGAGGCGGCCGTGCGCATCTATCCTGGCAAGCCCATCATTAACAGCGTAAGCGGCAAGCGAGAGTCGCTTGAGTCCGTGCTGCCCATCGCGCGCCACTACGGTTGCGCCGTGGTGGGACTCGCGCTCGACGATGCGGGAATCCCAAAGACCGCAAAGGACCGGCTTGCCGTGGCGCGAAGCATCGTGCAGGCGTGCGAGGCTCACGGCATTGCCCGGCAGGACATCCTTATAGACTGCCTTACCATGGCAGTCTCTACCGACCAAGACGCGGCCCTTACCACTTTGGAGGCAATTCGCCTGGTAAAGGACGAGTTCCCTGGCGTTCGCACCGTGCTGGGCGTAAGCAACATAAGCTTTGGCCTGCCATACAGGGAGCTCCTCAACGCCACGTTCCTTACGGCGGCGTTCGAAGCGGGGCTGGACATGGCCATAATGAACCCGCTGTCGCGGCGCTTTATGGATGCCGTGGACGCTTGGCGCGTGCTAAACGGTCAGGATACGGGCGCGCAAGACTACATTGCGGCCAATGCGGATCGCAAGCCGGCAGGTGCAGGCTCGCCCGCAACAGCGCCGGCACAGGCCACGGAGGCGCAGGGAGCGGCGACAGCCCCAAGCGCTGCAAAGCAACCCGCGCAGGATCCTGCCGAACGCGTGAGAAGTGCCGTCCTGCAGGGTCGCGGCGAGCCGGTGGCGCAGGGAGTTCGCGAGCTTTTGAGCGCAAACGCGGCGCCGCTCGAGCTGGTTAACGAGCTCCTTATTCCCGCACTAGACGAGGTGGGCGAGCGTTTTGAAAAAGGCACGTTCTTCCTGCCGCAGCTCATGGCATCGGCGGAAGCCGCCAAGGCTGGCTTTGCCGAGGTGCGCGAGGCCACGAGCTCGAACGAGGTGGCGTCTAAGGGCGTCGTGGCGCTCTGCACCGTTAAGGGCGACATCCACGACATTGGAAAGAACATCGTAAAGATGCTGCTAGAGAACTACGGCTATGAGGTACACGACTTGGGCCGCGACGTGGAGCCGCAGGTGCTCGTGGACGAGGTTGTTCGTCATCACATACGGCTGGCCGGGCTCAGCGCGCTTATGACCACCACCGTACCGGCCATGGCCCAGACCATAGAGCTGTTGCGAGAGCAGGCGCCCTGGTGCAAGGTAATGGTGGGAGGCGCGGTTCTTAACCCGGAATATGCGCGCATGGTGGGAGCCGACTACTACGCAAAGGACGCGAGCGAGGCCGCGCACGTTGCGGGCGAGGTGTTGCAAGTCGCCGAGCCCTGCCCCTAAAGAACGTCAAGTGGGTCGCAACTGGGGGTCTGTCCCTTTGTTGTTAGCTCGCTAACAACAAAGGGACAGACCCCCAGTTGCGACCAGCAGGGCCGACCTTGCAAAAGCAAGCGGACGACCATCGGTGCCACGGCTGTTCTGGAGCGTTGTTTACCATGGATTCACGTTGTGACATAATATGTAAAAAAGTACAGAGCGTATTCTAGGGAGGTTCGGCGAGTTTCTCGTCACGCAATATGCAAACATCTCAAGATGAGCCCCGCACGACTGGCTTGGCGCAGGAAGGCGAGCGTGATGGCCTTACGGGACTGTACGGGCACAAGACGTTTCGCGACATGGTGGACTCTCTGCTAAAGGCAAAGGAGCACGCTGCGCAAGGGGATTTCCGAAGCGCGCTTGTGTATTTTAACGTCGAGAATTTCAAGCACTATAACCAGCGCTATGGCTTCGTTGCCGGCGATACCCTGTTGCAGCATTTGGCCGCATCGGTGGTGGAGGCTTTTCCAAACTCCATCTGTGCGCGCTATGCCGCAGACCAATTTGCCGTGTTTGCACAGGTCGCAAACGTGTCCGACAGTGTAAAGCAGGTGCGCGCGGCATTTCGCAACGAGCACAAGGACACCTCCATTTGGCTGCGCGCAGGATATTACATGCTGCTGCCCAGCGACGACGACGCCGGGGTGGCGTGCGACCGGGCAAAGCTTGCCTGCGACGAGTTGCGTGGCAGGCGCGACGCCTTTATCTGCGAGTACGACAATGCCTTGCAGCACGAAATCCAATGGCGACGCTACGTTTTGGAACACTTTGACGAGGCCCTGGAAAACGGCTGGCTGCGTGCGTATTGTCAGCCCATCGTGCGTGTTGCCACAGGAGAGACCTGCGACGTTGAGGTGCTCGCGCGTTGGTTGGACCCGGTGGAGGGTGTCATGCCGCCGCTTGAGTTTATTCCCGTGCTGGAAGAGGCGCGCATTATCCACAAGCTGGACCTTGCCATACTGCGCGACGTGTGCGAGTCGTGCCGCGAGTTGGAAAACGCCGGCAAGCCATACCTCTCGCTGTCCATAAACCTGTCACGCCTGGACTTCGAGCTGTGCGACATCGTTAGCGAGGTCAAAAAGATCTTGGACGAGTACGGCATCCCTTATCATCGAGTGGCCATAGAGGTTACCGAAAGCGCGCTTGTTGGAAACCACGAGTTTCTTGGCGACGAGATCGATCGCTTTCGCTCTGCGGGATTCGAGGTGTGGATGGACGACTTTGGCTCGGGCTACTCATCACTCAATGTTCTTAAGGACTACACCTTTGACCTCGTAAAAATAGACATGGCGTTTTTGCGCGGGCTAGACAAGTCCGAGCAGGCGCGCATAATGCTGGCAAAGGTTATCGACATGGCAAAGGAGCTGGGGCTCAAGACGCTGGTTGAGGGCGTGGAGACAAAGGAACAATACGACTTCCTGCGCTCGCTGGGATGCGGTCGTGCGCAGGGCTTTTACTTTGGCAGGCCTAGTCCCTTGCCCTTGTCACTGGTGGGCGAGAAGAACGAGACGCATCCCGCAGCAGAAATGCTGGGCAAACGAGACTTTTACGAGGACGTAGGTCGCGTTAACCTCATGCGGCCCGATCCGCATCCCTCGGTGGATGGTCACTATTTGCCCAGTGATGTTGCGGCAAGCATAATTCGTCGTCGCGATGGCCGGTACGAGTACCTTAACACCAACGGGCTCTTTGAGAAGTTCCTCAAGGATTCCGAGGGCGGGAGCATAAGGGACAGCGAGCGGGCCATTAACGACGAGGGAAACATGCGTCGCGCAAGGTTCGTGAATGCGGTCGAGGAGACCTCGCGCACGGGGGAGTGGGCGCGCTATTCTGTTGATGTTGCCGGCAGTTCCATTGTGGTGCGCATGCGGCTGATTTCGCGCGAAGACAAATACAGGGCGGTTGCCGTGCTGGTTATTGTGGACGAGTCGTACGTGGCCGTGGGTGTGTAATGGCCAAAAGGGGCAGTCCCCCAGTTGCAACCAACGACTATCGACGCAAAAAACGGACGGTCGCTGGAACCGTCCGTTGCCTTGCAAACCGTTGCCGCGCACGCGGCGCATTTCTCAGAACTTTGGACTCACCCTCTCGCGCTAACCACGATTGCCTGTCTGAATCTGGTTGTTTTCCTGCGCGACTACATCGGTACTTCCGACTGTCGATTTCTGTCTGACTTGGCGCTTGTCGTATCGCCCTACGTAAGCCTGCTTGTTGCTACGGCCTCAAAGATTAGACGGGACTCGCGATGCCAGCCGCGGGAAACCTATGAATCCTATCGTCGTACACTGGCATCACCCCTTGGACTCGACCGCCCCGATTTGTTGCGATCCTTCTTTTGATGCTTTGAATATAGCCTAAGTTGATAAAATGTATACCGATTTATATACAACCTACGGTGAGCGGTACAAATATGGCCACGAGCGGTTCTGACCTATCAAGGGGGAGTACCCCTCTTGATTGGTACCAATCAAGAGGGGTACTCCCCCTTGATAGGCGGGCCCCACGCCCCATCTCGTTCGCCGTTCGTTCGGAGAAAAAATATAAAAACCAACCGATTTTGTTCCCTAACCCAGCACAAAAAAGTGTAATATTATGTAATTACAATGCTATAACGCCGTAACTAGGCAAAAAGCACACTGGGAGCCGCAAAACGTTGGGAAAGCGTCTATGAACACACGCTTCTACCACATAGGATCTGGGCCAGCTCGCGATGGAAACGTTGCGAGGCCGGCACGCCTTTTTCGTCGAGCTCCCAAGCCCGTATGTGTCAACCCTCGGCCTCTAAGTACAGAGCGCCCTAATAGAGTGGATGCAACCATGAGCGACAACACCGGAACCATGTTCACCCGTAAGAATAACGGCAAGAAACCCCTGCGCAGCAGGTTACATAGGTCGGTGATTGCGCTCGTTGCGTTTGTGGCGGCGGCTTGTACCGCGGCCACGGTGGCGTATGCGGACAATCCAAATACGACCACGGAGCAATTCAGCGATACCGTAACCACGCGTGCGGGTAGCTACACCGTGCCTGGCGTACACCAGTCCCAGAGTCAGACTTCCATACTGACCTTTGGCTCTCCCATGAGGGTGTCCACCATCTACATCGACACGGATTTCCTCCGGCCAGATCTAGGCTCGTTCACAAAGCTGGCTAGCGCAGAGAACTCCACCCAGGCAAGTTTTGCCGACGGCATCGACGAATGGACGTTTAGCAAGACCGGCACCAAATATGCGGGATACAATCCAAAGGCAGTCGATGGCCTGCTTCAGCTGTACGAAGGCAAAGACAACTACCTGCCTGGCAACCTCTTCTCGTATACCTTCCCAAACGCAGCCATCCTCTCCGACGGCAGCAGGGCAAAGGTTAAGATTACCTACTCAAACGCGCACATATTCGTTGACCAACGCTTGGGTGCAAATGGCGTAAACCAACCACTCGACGGCACGGTAAACCTGGTACGCGGAAACGAGGTTCAGTACTCCAATGACGATAGCAACCAATATAAAGGAACAGTCAACGATCAAAACTACATCAGCGCGATTACGGGCTCTACAGGCAATCCTCCAGGGGTCTATCCGACGACGACCCCCTTTTCCTACATGGTCAACGGCATAGCAATCGATGCTCGTATTCAGGTTATCGACAATGACACCGGAGAGCCCGTAAAGGGAACCTTCATATTCCCTGCGGTAGGGCTCAATATCGACCGAGACCCCCAAGTTGGCAGCGGGAACAACATTGCAAAACCACTCTGGTACCTCTATGACACCTATCCCGAGTTCGATTACTTTAGCGAGGCCCTTCGTATAAACAGTGGCAATGCCTCAGATATCTACGTGAGGCCAGACACCAGCATGAGGGAAGGAAGCGCCGAAAACACTGCTTGGTACAATCCCGTTATCTCCCAGTTCCTTAACGGTACGTACGAAGGCGCCATTAAGATAACGGGAGACGCCCGTCCCAATATGCCCCAGGCAAGCAACGATACCTACTCGAGTGGTCTTATAACAACGGCAGACGCATACGCAGGCATTAGCGTTACCACGTACGGGCACGGTTCGTACTACCACACCATGGCCACCACCCTCATGAGCGGAAGAGAGATCTGGCACCGCATAACGGTAAGCACGGGTTCGGGTGGTAATGTGGCCACTACCGTAGAGGGCAACTCCAGCGGCAAGCTGGATGACGGCAGTGGCGTACTTGCGCCACCGCGTCCCTACGACGAGTACACGACGGCCGTTCCCGACGGTAAGACGGTGGTGTATACCGCTACGCCGGAGACCGGCTACGCCTTGGGCAGCCTTACCGTGTCGAGCTTCAACAAAGACGGCAGCATAATTCCCAACACCACAGCCTCCATCGATGCCACGCAGGTGACGGAGGACCAACCGGTTGATATTCATGATCACGAGGGTAACGTAATAGGCAAGATCGAGTACAAGCCCAACGACGGCTCGCCGTACTACACCATTACTTTTAACGAGAATAACGCCAATCACAAGGTGCATGTAACGTGGACGCCGCTCTACAGCTTCTACAAGACGTGGGCTGGCTCCGTGCAGGCACAGGGCAACGACGCGGCCACCTTTGTTGCCACGCCCTACACGTTTGACACCACAACCAAAAAGTTCGTGCAATCCACGGCCATCGCTCCCGTTGAGTTTACCGTCAAGGCGGGCCAGAGCCATGTGCAGACCAGCTACGATGCGGACAACAACCTTACTACGTGGAAGTTCGACTATCCCGCATCGGGCGTAAACCGCACCAACGATACGGACTACGACGATCCTGAGGACTGGAAGCCCCTGCCTTTCGAGAACCCAATTCCTCATCCGCAACCAAACGGTGTAGTAACCCACACCACTGAGGAGATTCACTGGTTTATAAAAGAGAAGGAATCCACAGGCAGCTGGATGTTTGGCGCTTACGACAACAGCAACGTTGTCGTGGCCGATACTCTTACCGGATATAAGGACATGCAGGAGGTCATCCGTAAGGACAACACCCAAGCCTATCTAAGCATCCTCGATTCGAACAAGCAAAACGAGTTGCAGGGTGGTCGCGTGGCAAATGTCGAGCCCGTTGTCATTAAGTCGACAAAGACCTGGGACGACCTCGACAACTACTTTAAGACGCGCGAGGACGTTGTGTTCCACCTGGATGTGCTGCTGGACTCCCACTCCAGGCGCGAGACGCTGGGCGGCAAGTTGGTTCAGACTACCGACAAGACCCTTACGGGCGTGGACGTATTGCCGCCAGTGCTGGTAAGCAAGGATGCCCAGGCCGAGGCCGATCGTACCGTAACTTGGGGCAAGGGTAACGCCTATGTGGGCTGGGATGGCCAACAGGCACACGCCACGCTTGCCAGTGCGCTCTCTGCCATTGGGAACCAGGCGTACGACAACAGCTTTATCTCGCACATGTACCTCGTTACCACTGGCACGGGCGAAAGCGCAACGACTACGCCCTATTACGTTAACCGCCTGCCGGGTTACGACATCGACGGTGGCCTGTTCCGCTACGTCATCCGCGAGACGGATACGGCCAGTCCCACGCCAAACGAAATCTCGCCCACGTCAGACAACGACAACAGCAGTAATCCCACAAAGCCGCTCAAGGGCTATACCACCAGTTTTGACATAAAGAACGCGGGAGCACAAGACGATATCGAGAAGCGCTATGCGGTGGGTGTGGATGAAGAAACCAACTGGAATTCCCGTACCTACGGCATAACCAATAAGCTGGAGACCACCGAAATAACGGTATACAAGTCCTGGAAGGATAACGAAGCCAAGACCCACAACGCCAAAGAGCTTCTTAACAGCTTCCATCTGTGGCGCAAACTTGGGGAGGCAACGGCGACCGACGTAACGAACGAGTACGTAACTGACCGCGGTACAGAAAACGTTGCTGCTTCAACCAACGTGACGGTGGAGGAAAACTCCGACGGCACGTGGACCTACAAGATCACCGGTCTTCCCGCCTATGCGCAGGCCGAGGATGGTACCGTGCAGCCTGCTTCCTACTATATTACTGAGGACCCCGTCAATGGGTATGGTGTGCCTCACTACGCGAACGCCATCACCTTGGCCGAGAGCGTGGCGGCAGCAACCGAGGCTGCGCAACAAGCGGGACAGACTCCCACAAACACGCTCGAGGACGTGCAACGAATCGTGGACGAGGCCGTCAATGCGTTGATCCAGCAAAAGTCGGGCATCAAAGACCGCGCGCTGGATGGCGGTACCATTACCAACGTAGTTCTGCCCACGGGAACGACGAAGGTAAACATCGTCAAACAACTGGTTGGCTCCACCACGCTTGCAGAGCTGAACAAGAGCTTCTCGTTTAAGGTGTATGGCACCAACGAGAACGGCGCGTACATAACCACCCCGCTGGCACAAGCTGCGGCAAACAATAACACCGACCAACTTACCGTCATCACCCAAATGGGTACGCACAGCGATGTGGACTTTGGCACCATAGAGCTCAAGACGCAGGTTGACACCGTGGCCGACTCATCTGGCGCTACCACGCAAAAGGTCACCGTGTATGCCAAGGATGTTAACGGCGGGTTCAATCGTCTTGGATACCTGCAGGGTGGCACCGGGACCTCGGCAGGCTCGTTTGTCGCCACGCTGGAGGTTCGCGAGGATCCCATATCGGGAGTGACCGGCCTTGTTCAGGCAAGCAATATAACCTTGCAGCTGACCGTAACCGACGATGGCAGCGGTCACCTTACCGCCACCATAGATAACGAGCGACCCGTGGCCGTAAACACCCACACGGCCAGCACAAGCACCACCGTGGACCTCACCAAGATCCTTGAAGGACGTGTGCTGCGTTCCGACGACTTTAGCTTTACGGCCGAGTATGAGCCCGACTTGAGCGCTACTGGACTCAGCAAAGAGGAGTTCGACAAGCTGCGCGTACTCGATCCAGAAATCGTGGACGCCGTTAAGCGCGGTACGGATTTGGACATTGCGCTGGTAAACGCCTTGGTAACCAATCCAAACAACACCGACTTGGTTGACGCCACCCTTGCTCTGTACGGCAGCCTTGCGATGAACGAGCCCAACTACGAAGCGCTTAAAAAAGAGTTGGCCAAGACGTCGGTGGGCGACTTCATTGCCGCCATTCGTGCTGGCGCCACCAGCCCGCTAACCAACGGACTCACTGACATCGTCCGCGACTTTAGCAACGATCAGATTGCTCAGGCAGCCGCAGTGGCGGCGGATGCGAAGACCCTCATTCGCAATCGCACCACGGAGCAGTATCAGGCCTTGCAAACGCAGCTGCGCCTGATTCAGGGCATGGGCGGCACCATCACAAGGACGATTGATGCCCTTACCATTGACGACACCCACCACAAAGGTACGTCCAACGCGCTGAATCTCACCTTTACCAAGGCAGGCACGTACAAGTTCAAGATATTCGAAAACGTGCCCGAAGACGCTACGCAAAATGCCGATGGGACCTACACAAAGAATGGCATCACCTACGACAAGGACGTGAAGAACGTAACCATAACGGTTGCCGCTAATGCCGACGGTACCCTTACGGCCACAGCTAGTCCTACGGGCGTGATCTTTAACAACAGCTATGCTGCCGAAGGCGAGGCAGACGTTCAGGTGAGCAAGACCATCACGGGTCGCAACTGGATGGTAGGCGACAGCTTTAGCTTTAAGATCGAGAAGGACGACGCGAGGCAGTCGGCCAACGCCACGGCCGAAGGAGGTTCCGGCAACGGCGAGGCGCCTCTGCCCGCAAACGACACGGCTACCGCTAACGTGGCCGCAGGCGACGACCTTACGGCAAATGTGCTCAATGCTGCGTTTGATAGCATCACCTACCATCAGTCGGACCTGAAGAAGGTCCATACGGCCGACGACAACGACCACCGCACGTACGCCTACGATGACTTCTATTACAAAGTGACTGAGGTCGTGCCCGATGGTGCAACGGGCAACAAGAAGGATGGCGTCACCTACGACACCACGACTCATTACGTGCATGTTCGCGTGGCCGATGTGGGTGACGGCAAGCTGGAGGCAACGGTTTATAACTATGACAACAACGCGGACACACCTGTTGCTCCAGGTGCGGGTGCTGCTACGTTTGCCAACGCGTATACGTCTACCGGCACGGCCACCGTTGCCATAAACAAAAACATTGCCGGACGCGCCTGGACGGCGGGCGAGACAATCGTGTTCTCCCTCGTGCCGGGCAGCAGCACCGCTCCGGAGCCCGATAAGAGCAACGGCGCGCTCTATGCCACCGCAACGGCAAGCGATACCTCGCATACCGCGACCTTTGGCCAGATAACGTTTAACCAGGAGCATGCTTCCTACGAGATTGGCGCCACGCGCGACCTGTACTATGAGGTGTTCGAGAACATCCCTGCCGAAGCGACCAACGACGCTACGGGCCGTACATACAGCACCGATCTTAACGCCGTTGGCGGCGACGTAGCCAAGCTCGCCAGCTATGGCACCTACACGTACACAAACAACGCAACGGGTGCACAGACCCAGTACAGTACCAAGGCGCTAGACGTAAAGATAACGCTGGTGGACGACGGCAAGGGCAACATCAATACCACCGTGTCCTACCCAGGCGGTGACACTATTACCAACCCGGCAACCATAATTCCCAGCATTGCGCTCTCGGGCAACAAGCTTATGGTAGGCCGCGCGCTTGAGTCGGGCCGTTACTCCTTCGAGCTGGTCAATGGCAAAAACGACCAGTTTGCCAATGCGGCCGAAACGCGCACCGAAAACGAAACGTACAAGGGTACCTTTACCCTCAGGCCGCTCTTCTTCTCCAGCGGCGACACGGCAGACAATGCGGATGGCACCAGCGCCGCCAAGGCGTTGCCAACCGGCACCTATTATCTGCGCGAGATCGTTCCCAACAACGCGCTGCTGCTCGACGCGGACGGCAACGTAACCAGCACGACGTATCAAAGCGAGAAGAACAATAAAGCCAGAGAGAACGCTGACGGCAGAGAGTACCTCATTTCGGGCTACTACGTCTCTCCCGAGAACAATGAGCAAGGTAAGCCGGGCAGAGGTATTATCTACGACGGCTTTGAGCGTGCGGTAAACATCTCCATTAGCGACACTGGTGCCATCGAGGCAAAGTATCGCGACCAGACCATCGTGGAGCTGCTGAGCAACGGCCCCGTGTTCACCAACCGCTACAAGGCGGACGGGAATGCCCAAGTGCGCGTGCGCAAGATGGTTGCCGGTGCGGCATGGGAAGACGAGATGCAGTGGGACTTCTCGCTTACCAAACAAGGCGATGCGCCGGCACCCACGCAGGCAAATCAAGTTGTTAAGGGTACCGACGTCTCCAAGTACGCCACGTGGTCCATACCCTTTACCCAAGACGACATAGGGAAGACCTACACGTACTCCGTTAAGGAGCAAGAACCCAACTACACGGGATACGATAGCAGCAAGTGGGAGTCCGACACGGATGACCACGTCGTTACCGTAAAGGTCACCGACGGCGGCAACGGCGTGCTGTCGTTCGAAATTGCCTATGCCGGCCGGGGCGGTGCCACAACCAGCGAGCTCGACATCGTCAACAAGATGTTGGGTGGCGGAGCAAACATTTTGGCCAAGAAGGAGGTCGTTGGCCCAGAGACAGGCTATACCGACTACTGGCCCGACAACGCGAGCTTCCAGCTCAAGCTCGAAGCGGTTGGCGGAACAAGGTATGACTCAGCGGGGCAGAATCCGCAATCGATTTCTGCGGACAATGTGCCTATGCCCGAAAAGGATTCCGCAGGGAACGCCTACAGCGGAGGCGTACAGCTTGAGGTAACAAAGGGCGAGCCAGATATCAACTTTGGTGTTATTAAGTATGATGACGTGACTGCAAGCTGGGCCAACGGCGACACCGGACTCTTTGTATACAGGATTGTTGAGGTTGCGCCCGGTAGTCCTCTGTCGTACATTACGTACGATCAAACTCCAAAGTACGCATATGTGCATGTGACCAAGGCAGCAAATGGCGGAGCGCTTTCGACCGCCGTTACATATGGCACGAGCGAAACGTATAATGAAAGTGCTGCCACCAACAAGATACCGACCTTCACAAATGAGTACAAAGCAACCAGCGCAACCGTGCCGCTCATCGCGCAAAAATCGCTTACCGGTCGCGACTGGAAGAGCGACGATAGCTTTGTGTTTAATCTGAGCATGGGTACTACGGGTAAGCAACTTGATAACGGCGGCACCCTAACAGCGAATGCTAACAATAGCTCTATATCGCTCGATTCAGGTGTAACGGGCTACTACACTGCTTACACTGCGGACCAGAGCCTTCCCCACGGCGTCAAATTTGGCACGGTAACCTTCAGCCTTGCCGACCTTGGTGCGGCGCACGAAAAGGAATTTGACTTTAGCGTGTCCGAGACCATACCCGCAACGGGCAAGATTCCGGGAGTTACCTACACCAGCGCAAGTCATGCCCTCAAGGTTAAGGTCACCGACGACCGCCAGGGGAACCTTACGGCCACGGTTGTAAACGGCAACGGTCAGCATGCAGCCGCCGTTATCTCCAACTCCTACATGCCTACCAAGGCGACGGTCGAGCTCAAGGCAACCAAGACCATGGAAGGCCGCGCACTCATTGGCGGACACTACACCTTCCAGCTATATGAGTTGGCGGAAACCGAGGACGCGGCCACGGTAAGCCTAGATGGCAAGACGCCCATCCGCGAGATGACGGTTGGTGCCGACGGCAACATTACCTTGGTTGACCCAACCACTCGCGGCGTGGGCACCTATAAGTACCTCATCGTAGAAAAGATTCCGAACGACGAGAACAAGTCGCGTGGCGTTACCTACGACGAAAGCCGTATTGCAGCAACGGTGGTCGTTTCGGATACAGACAACGATGGATCGGCAGATGCGCAGGCTCCCACATACCAAAAGTACGTAAAGGGCGAGGGCAATACGTGGACCGCCAGTGGCGAGTCTTCGACCAACAAGCAACGGTTCACCAATACCTATACTGCCGAAGGCGAACGGGCGCTGCAAGTAAACAAGACGCTCACGGGACGTGCGTGGAAGCAGGACGAAGCGGTTAGCTTTACGCTTACGCCCGAAAGCGGGGCGCCCATTCATGTAAAGGGCGAGGGCAACACCGTAACCAGCGCGTCGAGCCTTACAGCCACAGCTACGGCAAACGGCACTACGGCCTTTGAGAACAGTTTGTACTTTACGCAGGACGACCTCAAGCAGACTAGCGAAGGTGTGACTACCTACTATGAGTCTCGCGAGTTTATCTACAAGATCGCAGAGAATGCGCCAGCTGGAGCGGACGACAATCGCAAGTTTGAAGGTACTACATACGATGGCACCACGTACTATGCCGTGGTTACCGTGTCCGACCACAACCGCAACGGCCAGCTAACCACATCAGTGGTCTACCGCAAGGACTCCTCAACCGGCACCGCGGTTACACTGCCTACCTTTGTTAACGAGTACAAGTCGCAGGGCGAGGGTAGCGTCAACGCAAAGAAGGTGCTCAACGGCGATAGCCTGAGTGCATATCAAACCAAGAACGGCGCCTTTACCTTTACCCTACGCGACGCAAGCGGCAACGTGGTCAAGGACAAGAACGGAGCTAGCCTCAACAATATAGCGGCAACCAGCGAAAACGGCGCCATTACCTTTACGGGCATACCCTACACCCAGGCTGACATGAATGGTGCCAGCACGGCTACCAAGCGCTATTACCTAACCGAGAACATCCCTGAAGGCGCGGAGGGCAACAAGAAGAACGGCGTGACCTACGACACTGCCACCTACGTGGCAACGCTTACGCTCACCGACGACGGCAAAGGCAATATCACTGCCACGCAGAACACCAGCGTCAACGACCTTACGGTTACCAACGTGTACGATGCCAGCGGCACCATAACGGCCGACCTTGGCAAGGTGCTTGAGGGTCGCCTCATCGTGCGCGGTGGCTTCTCGTTCAAGCTTGAGGGGCAAAAGGTTACGCTGGATAATGATGGCAATCCAACCGCCTTTACGAATGCGACCGCAAGCGACAAGATTCCTATGCCGGCTCGCACCACCGCTCAGGTAACAGCGGCTACAAACAACAGCTTCGTAAACCACGGAACCGCCGAGTTTGGCACCATCAACCTTACGATGGAGGACCTCAAGAGTGCAGACGGCTATGAGGAATCCCGAGCGTTTGGCTACAAGGTAACCGAAATCATACCGGAGGAAGGCAGCGACAATCCAGGTATTAGGGACCGTTACGACACCACCGAGTTCTACGCCGTAGTAACCATGAGCAACACAAACCACAGCGGCGTTCTCGGCAAGGACGTTAAGTACTACAAGAAGGTGGATGGCCAGTATCAGGAGATAACGACCGCGAACACAACCACAGGCAAGCACTTTACCTTTATCAATACGTACCAGGCCAACGGTACGGCAAAGATTACGCCCATCAAGCAGATCATCGGGCGCAACTGGGTGGATATCACGGGACTCGAAAGCCAAATTACGCCATTTACGTTCAAGGTGGTTCCGTACAGCAGCGCTACGATACAGAGCACGATCGGTGATAACACAAAAGTAACAACCGTGCCGTTGCCAGGCAACACCATTGATGCCACAACGCGCACTTCCACAAACAGCGACAACAGCCAGGCGACTACCACCGCAAAGACCAACCTCTCTGCTGGCAGCGGCATGCGTCAGGCACCGTTTGAAGACATCAAATTTACCGAGAAAATGCTTGCGCCCGCCTCCACCGACGGCGTGCTCAAGGGAGACTTCTTCTATGAGATAACCGAATTCGGTACTTATGCTGGTTTCAACAATGGACAGCAAAACAACAATAAGTTCTACGCCCAGATACATGTGGAAGACAACCGCATTGGCGGCCTCAATGCGCGCATCTACTACTACGACAATGCGAACGATGTTGGTGATACCACCAAGGCAATGCCCACTGCGCCCATATTCCAAAACAACTACACGGCAAGTGCAACGGCCACTATCAACGTCGCTAAGCATATAGAGGGGCGTAAGTGGAAGAATAACGAAAACGAGAAGTTTAACTTCACGCTCGCAATCCAAGGTCCTGGACCCATGCCAACTGGCGAAAACGCGGACAAGCTCACCATTAACTACAGCAGCACGCCCAGCCCTGCGGAAGACAACACAAATCGCACCAGCTCCTACACGTTCAATGTCCCGCTCGATGCGCTTACTAACACCACTACGGCAACGTCTGACCTCAAGTACAGCGACGGCAGCACTTCAGTGCCTGCGGGCGTAAAGTACAACATCTTTACCTATCGCCTGGACGAGCAGGCAAATGGCGTTACCGATCTTAACTATCAAACAACGCCCGTGTACGTAAAGATCGTTGCCATCGACAAGCTCGACGGCACCATTGACCTCAACACCACCTACCACACCGCCATGCCGTGCACCGATGCGAACAAGATCAACGCCAACGTTGCAACCTTTACCAACACCTACGTCCACGAGCTCAAGATCCCGGTAAAGAAGGTCGTCTTTGGCGAGGGGGCGCCCGAGCAGACATACAACTTCGTGCTCAAGGACGAAAACGGCAAGCAGCTTGGCGCCAAAGAGATTACGACCAACAGCAACGGCACTACGAGCTTCGATGCCATTGCCTATCACCTCAGCGATGCCGGCAATGACGAGTCCCATGCCAAGACCTATACCTACACCATTTCCGAGACCGCCGGCAGCAACGAGCTAATCGACTATGCCAAGGGTACGGTGACGGCTACGGTTAAGGTATACAAGGACAGCAATGGCAATATGGTGGTTACGCCCACGTACGCACCGACTACGGGCAATGTCAACGGCGTGAGCATTGAGGGCACGGGTGCAGATGCCACTCCCACCTTTACCAACACCTACATCCAGAACGACACGGCGCGACTCTACATATACAAAGAGGTCGTCGGACGCCAGTGGGATACCGACGAGTTCACCTTTACGGTACGCGCAATCAATGGCGGACATGCGCCTAAGGCGGCTACCGCAACTATCAAGAGCGACGACCCGCATCACGAGATAGAGGACGATGTGGTTATTCGTGCCAGAGACTTTACAGCGGCGGCGACCGTCGCCGACGGCAAGAAGACACAGGACTTCATCTACGAGATTGCCGAGCGACTTACCTCCACACAGCAGCAGAACTACATTAGCCGCGCGCCGGTGTATGCCAAGGTTACGGCCACGCTCGAAGACAAAACAGATGGCAAAGTGCACGTTACGGGCGTTACCTACTGGCACGATGAGGCATGCACGATTGCAGCCGACACCCAAACAGAAACGGTGGGCGAAACGAGCACGACCGCCGTCAAGTTCACCAACTGGAACAATGCTGCCGTGGCACCCACACTTAGCGTAGGCAAGGTTATCCAGAACCAGGAAGGCAGCAGCTTTACTTGGGCGGATGACGACTCCTTCAGCTTCTCCGTTGCCCCGGTAAGCAGCAATGCGCCGGGCTTCGGCGAGCTAGAGACGGTGGCGACAACGACCATCAGCAGTGCGAATGATGTCTATAACTACAACTCGAACAGTGGACACCAAAATACCTGCACCCTCAGTCTGTCCATGGCAGACCTGCAGCGCAACAATAAGAATGCACCTACGACAACCAAGTTTATCTACCAGATAAGCGAAGATATACCCGCGCAAGGTGCCATAAGCGGCATTGGCTACACCAGGGATTCAGTGTATGCAGAAGTAACGGCAGCTCCCACAGACGAAGGCGCTATTAGCACGACAGTTAGCTACTACAAGAACTACGACATCAGCACGGGCACACTTTCGGACAAAATTGATAACACGAATGCTGCGCCATTTACCAATACCTTTGGAGCTGTGAACTTTAGCGTCAACAAGATCTGGCGCGACGGCGGTGCTAGCGATCGTCCCAACGATGGCAAGATAACCCTGCACCTTGCGCAGACGGTAGACGGCGAGACCACCACGCTCGACGCGCTGCCGGGCAAGGGCCAGGTGGCTATTAAGGACGGGACCGACAAGACCGCAGAATACAACGCTGCCAAGGGCATAACCCTTACTTCCGACCAGCTACCCATCGCCTTCTCCAACTTGCCGGCACTTACTTCCGACGGCAAGGCAATCGTGTACTCCGTGGTGGAGGACGAGGTAGCAGGCTACACGACAACATACACGACGAACTCGACGGACAGCAATGCCAAGACGATCACCGTTATCAACACCAAGGCCACCAAGGTGGAGGGCAAAAAAGTTTGGAAGGGCGACACGCAAGACGACCGCCCCGACTCGGTGGTTATTGCGCTTTTGGCCAACAACAAATACGCTACAAACTACACGCTCATGCCCTTTGCCATCGTAGATTCTAAGGGCGAAGGCGAGTTCGAGTTCAGCAACTTGCCGGCATACGATGCGAACAACGAGCTCATAGAGTACGACGTGGAAGAGCTCAACGTGCCTGCGGGCTACGACTGCACGATTCAGTACCACAACGGTAGTTACGATTCCAGCGACTCCAGTTCCAAGGAATGGACATTCCCTCCGACCGACAGTTGGGACGGAAAGGTTCAGGTCGTCAACGAGCTACAAGCTGGCGGTACGGCAAATATTGAGGCAAAGAAGGAGCTCAGGAACCGCAATTCCCAAGACGGCGAGACGTTCTCGTTCAAGCTCGAGAAGAAGGGTATGTATACCAGGAAGACCGATGATGGCCAATGGGATGAGAACAGCTTCTCCAACACGCCGGCGTCAATCGAGAAGATGCCGGGATTCTCGGGAGGTGCAAACGACAACGAGCCTTCCGCTACAAGCGACGTGGAATGGGTGAGCGACCGCGCCCGAAACGGCGACGCGAGCTTCCTGCTAAGCATTACGCGCGACAACCTCAACGTGCAGGACCCCGATACCAACCTCAAAGAGGCAAAGTTCGTGTACGCCCTCACCGAGGTGCAACCCACCGACGCGGATGGCTATACCGTAACCACCGACGCAAGCGGCAGGAATGTATTCAAGGGCGTGACCTACGACAACACCACCTATGAGGTGGAGATCGAGTCCCAAGACGTCGGCGGTGGCCACATCGTTTCGGGCGTAACGTACTACAAGGTAACCAACAGCGGCCAAACGCAAACGCGCGAGCAGCTTAACGGCGCTCCGACCTTCGTAAACACCTACGACGCCACGGCCAAGACGTGGGGCTACGTGGTAAAACACATCGCAGGCCGCGACTTTGGCGAGGGAGCCGCCAGCACAGCAGGCACGGGCGACGATGCGACCACGACCCTTACTGGCGACGCGTTCCGCTACATCATTACCAGCGTAGGTGGTGCGGTCATGAATCCCACCGAAGGAACGGCCAGCCAAGTAGATGCCGAGATGCGTCATACCACCAGTGCCATGAACGCCCAGGTTGGCGGCAGCCGCTACGGCACCTTTGTAACGGGGGTCGCAGGTGAGGAGACGTTGGCGTTCGCACCCAACGCCAACCAAAGCACTGCCGACGATACCATGGCCATTCTCACTGGCGAGGGTGAACTGCGCATGACAGAGCACCTGCCAAGCGGCAACGGCATCTTCCTGTACGAGATCAAGGAGCTGCGCGAGAGCAACGCGGAGCAGAACAAGCTCATCTACGACGACTCGTCCATATTCCTCAAGATCGTGGCGCACGACAACGGCGACGGAACGCTTGCGTTAACGCAAAGCTATTACACCGGCGCGTCCTGCACGTCGAGCTCGCGTCTTAAGGTGGACGGCAAGGTGCCGCAGGTTCTTATAGACAAGAACACCGGTGCCGTTGCGCCTGCGGGAGCCACCGACAACGATACATACGACTACGTAGACGCCGCATACTTCTCCAACATGAACACTGTGGACATTCCTGTGACAAAGGAGTGGGTGGGCACGCCGCTGGAGAATGTGACGGTTCACCTGCAAAAGGCCCGCATCGCGCTGAGCGAGGAAGAAACTCTGGATGACGATGCGGTAAAGGCCAAGGGCGAGGGGATTTGGCTGTCCACGGGCTACACGCTCACGCTGCTGCGCTCCGACTTTACGGGTGACGCGACGAGCGGAACGCGCGCCGAGCTTGGCGAAACAACAACATGGGAGAAAGCCACGCGTACCCAGGACGGCAAGACCGTAACGTCCGTGTCCTACACCAACCCGGCCTTCAACCAAAACCTGCCCATGTACGAAACGGTTAACGGCGTAACGTATCGCCTGGTGTACCGTCTCGTAGAGGACGTGACGTCGGGTGCCTACACGGCAAGCTATCGCAGCATCCAGCCTACGGAGGAAGGCGGAACCGAAAAGGTTCAGCAAGACGACCAGATCTTTATCGACTCCGGCACCATGGTGGTAACCAACACCTATGAGGCCACAGGCGCGGCCGAGGTCAACGCCGTTAAGCAGCTGCTCGGACGCGAGTGGAGCGATAGCGACAGCTTTGGCTTCGAGCTCACGGCCGAGGGCATGGGCCAGTACTATGGAAATAGCGGCCTTCCCACTGGCAAGAATCCGGGCGACTTGAAGGTTGTCGGTAATGTCCTTGACCTCAATATCAACACGAACATCCCGCTACCTGGCAACAAGACCACAACAGGCGGAACCACCTATGCCTATTCGCCCGTTGGAACCACCGCATACACGCCAGAAAAAGGCAACGCAAAGAAGAGCACCATAAAGGTGGCCGAGAACGAGCATCTTGCATCGTTTGCGGAAATCGGGTTTACCTCAAACGACCTGCTGGTTCACAACGAGGGCACGGGCCGCCTGCAGGGTGACTTCTTCTACACCCTGCGCGAGGTTGTGCCGGATGACGCGAGCATGACTACCGCAGAGAACGAGACGATATTGTACAAGGATGCCAGCACTAGTCAAAAGAACAACGCCAGCATCCACTGGACCTACAACGGCGTAACCTACACGCGCGAGGCGCACAGCGTGCACGTGCAGGTGCGCGACTACGGCACGGGTCAGCTTACCTGCCGTACCTACTACGACGAGACTACGCCGGGCGACACCAGCACCGCAACGCGCTTTACGCCGGTGTTCACCAACCGCTACAACGTTGCGGGCCAGCTCCAGCTCAGTGCCACCAAGACGCTCATTGGCAAGCCTGGTGACGGTGACAAGAGCTTTACCGTGCGCGTGGCGCCACTAGCCGGCTCGCCCATGCCGCTAGACAACGAAACCACTGGTATGCTCAAGCAGAACATCGACATCCAGCTTGCGGTTAGCACCAACAACTACACCAACTCTGCGACGGTAGAGTCCGAGGCCATACCGCTGCAGACGCCGGGAACCTACCTGTACGAGCTGTACGAGGTCCTGCCCGCAACCGTGGATCCGGCCACGGGCATCGATAGCACCAACAACGTTAAGTACGACCTAAGCCACGTGTACGCAAAGGTCGTGGTGGCCGACAACAACAGCACGGGCGTGCTCGTGCCCACCATTACCTACTACAAGGACGCAGCGTGCACGGAGCTTATCAAGGACGCCAACGACGCTGCCGTTCTCTCCGCGCCGTTTACCAACGAGATGCTGCGCGACATAGAGGTGGATAAGGTCTGGGTTGGCCCGGCGGTCAGCGACGTTACCATTAAGCTGCAGCAGTCCATCAACGATGGTACCAATTGGACCGACGTTGCGGGCGCGACGGCGACCATCGCCCAAACCGCCACCAGCGAAGACCTTAAGGCACACTTTAACGACCTGCCCGCTTACGCGGCAGACGGAACGGAAATCCAGTATCGTGCGGTCGAGGCCAGTGGCGACAACTTTACAACCGATGCGCCCGAAACCGGCGACACCATTGGCAAGGCCGTTCCAGGCATTGGCCAGACGGGCGAGGGCTACGTAACCATTACCAACACCAACACGAGCAAGATCGTGTTTACGGGCGCAAAGCAATGGGTCGACGGCAACAATGCCAACAATACGCGCAAGAACGTTGAGCTTACGCTGTACCGCACGACTGGTGTCGTGCCGAGCGATCCCGCTGTTGAAGCCAACAAGGTTGACCCGCAGCCCACACCCGAGTGGAGTGCCGATGGAAGTGCCTTCACTTCCACGTGGAGCGCCAATGCGACCATCTTCCGGTATGCCAACCTCCCGGCGTACGACAACGGCGGAAACGCCTACACCTACTGGGTCGTGGAAACCCAGGTAAACGGCTACAACGCACCCGTATACCACAACCTTGGAACGGGTTCGAACGTCCATACCGACCGCCTGGAGAACGGCGGCACCATTACCAATAACATCGAACAGCAAAAGATTGAAATCACGGGAACCAAGACGTGGAAGCATGGCAGCAATCCCGAGGCCGACCGTCCCGCAACCGTTACCGTGCACCTGCAGGCGGACGATGCCGACTTGCCGAACAAGGTCATTACGCTCGATGGCGAAGCGGACACGGTGACCGATGATGGGCACGGTAATCTTAGCCCCACCGATTTCGAGCTTGCACGCTCCGACAACAATACCTGGAACTTCAAGTTCACCGGCCTCGACAAGTACGACTCCAACGGCGCAGAGGTTAACTACACCGTGCGCGAGGATCATGTGGCCAACTACAAGACGACTTACGACAACACGCATCGCAACATCACCAATACCTACAACACCAACACCCTGGGCGACATCCTCAAGGTGAGCAAGACGGTTACCGTGCCTAGCAATGATCCTGCCTGGACGTGGGGCGATAACGACAAGTTCGTGTTCGACCTGTTTGGCGTGAGTAACACCGCAGGCGTCACGCAGCCCATGCCGTCTGGCTCGGTCTATGGCGACGAGGCGTACAAGCGTATCGAAGCAACAAAGAACAACCCATCACCCACCTTCGGCGCCGTGAGTTTCGATACGCCTGGTACTTACGTGTACCGCGTGCGCGAGATGACACCGGCTGAGTCCAACACAGACCGTCTGCCGGGCATGACCTACGACACCGAGGCCTACACCATTACGGCTGTGGTGGACAACGCAATGAACATTACGGTTACCGTAACCAACAAGGCAGGCGAAAACATCACGCAAAGCAACGGCTTCTTTACCATGCCCTTTACTAACCGCTTCGACAAGTCCAAGGTCGACTACGTCATGGTTGCCGAGAAGGCATACGCAGACCACTCGAAGCTCGATGGCGACGGTCGCCCACTCGACGTTATCGGTGGGGTAAGCGGCAAGTTTGGCTTCACCATGAAGCCGGTTGGCAGCAACGCCGCCAATGCGCCCATGCCTACCGACTACTACGATTCGACCACGGGAACCGGCCTGCAGGGTTCGGGTGCCAGCCGCGTGTACTACGCCAAGAACGTTAACAACCGCGTGCTGTTCGAGGCGGATGCGGCTCATGCCATCCACTTTGACGAAGAGCACGTGGGCACCTACAGCTACGAGCTCGCCGAAATTATCCCCGACGACGCCGTCTACATTGGTCGCGGCTTCTGGTACAACGATGCGGACCAAACGGTCTACGATGGCGTAGTGCACACGCGCACGCTTGACGTAACTATGGATAGTGGCGTGCTTACCATTGCTCCGAGAACGGACCACGACGACAAGATCCTTAACCCGAACAAGGGAACTAAGTACAGCGATGCCAAGAGCGGCGCAATGGTTAACGTAAGTAGCCTTACGGGAGACGACGCTATAGACGAGACCACATATCCGCGTCACAAGAACAGCGTGCCTCAGTTCTACAACTACAAGGAGCCCAAGATCGACGTCACCGCCACCAAGGTGTGGGACGATGCCAACAACCAGGACGGCAGGCGGCCGGACAACGTGTTCTTCTACATCGAGCGTGACGACGGAATGCCGTCCGTAGACGTGTATGGCAATACCGTAAACACGAAAGCCAAGATTGCCGGCACCGACTCTACGGATTGCTCGCTCGAGGCCGTATGGGCCAACCTGCCGCGCTACAAGCGCCGGGACGATGGAACATACGAGCGAATCACCTACAAGGTATTCGAGAGCGCGGATGAACAAGCCTCTCGCAACAGCGTGCCTGGCTACGCGGATCAGGTTATTACGGGCAACGACCAGAGCGGCTTTACCATTACCAACAAGCACATTCCCGAGCTGCGTGGCGTAAGCGTTACCAAGCAGTGGAATGACGAGAACAACCGTGACCACAAGCGTCCCGAGAGTGTGACGTTCCACCTCGACCAAAGGAAGGCTGGCGAGTCCATGCCGACCGTCAGCGACTTCCAGCAGCCCATCGTGGCCAAGACGGCCAACGAATGGACGGCCACGTGGCTCAACCTGCCGGCGCGGTACGGTGACGCCAACAAGGAGTTTGTCTACAGCCTGCGCGAGGACGCCATAGACGGCTACACGGCTGGCGAATTCGTGGAGGGCAACGCCACCATGCAGGTTCGAATCCCGGCAGGCGTGACGCCACGCACAGACAGCGTAACGGTAACGCTGATGGAGGACGGCACTGCCAAGGGCAGCTCGATCGTGCTCAACGCTGCCAACAATTGGACCGGTACGTTCGAAAACATCGACCGGTCAAACGTGAGCACAAGCGGCTACTACGACGTGCTTGTTGCGGGTACGGACTCGGGCATCGAGAAGGGTGACCTGCAGAAGACGTTCATCCGCAACTACGAGATTACCAACACGTACAACCTGGGCAATATTACAGCCACCAAGGTTTGGGTGGACGCAAACAACGCCAACAACATGCGCAAGGACGTCACGTTTACGCTCAAGGCCATGGCAGCCAACCGCGACGTTACCAAAGACGTTATGGAGGCCGCAAACGAGAGCGCAAGCAAGACCCTGCTGGCCAATGCCATGGGCGACGCGTTGACGGTCGTGTGGGAGAAGATGCCCACGCAGATCAAGGACAACGATGGCGTGGTCCAGCCCATTGAGTACTCGGTGAGCGAGGCTCCGATTGAGGGCTACGACACCGCGGTTGAGGGCAATGCGGCAGACGGCTTTACCATTACCAACAGGCGTTCTGGCACCACCAAGGTGGAGGGCACCAAGGTGTGGGTCGACGGTGGTAAGGAACACGACAGCGCACACGAGCTCACTCTGCAGCTGTGGCGCAAGAGCGCCAAGAGCGGCACGAGTCCCGAGCTCACGGCACAGACGCCCGAATGGGACGGCGACAAGTGGAGCTTTACGGATCTGGACTCCTACGACAGCGAAGGCTACGCCAACAGCTACTACGTAATAGAGCGCAATGTGTTTGGCTACGAGACCACATACAGCAACCCCGCGGATGCCAGCGCAACCGGTCTCGCGCTGGATGGCGGCACCATTACCAACACCGTCTCGAGCAACCTCATTAGCTTCTCGGCAACCAAGGAGTGGGACGACAACAGCAACAACGACAACCTGCGCAAGGACGTTACGCTGCACCTGGAACGCAAGATTGGCAACGGCGCGTGGGAGCGCATGGGCAGTGAGTACGACCGTGTTATGAAGTACGACGCCACCACGCAGACCACGTCCAAGGTAGAGTGGGACAACATGCCCGCCAGCCACGTAAACGACGCCATTGAGTACCGCGTGGCGGAGGAGCCCATAGACGGCTATACCGCCACCGTTACCGGCGACCAAGCCAAGGGCTTCGTGGTAACCAACACTCACGAGCCTGGTACCGTAACCATCCACGCCGCCAAGGAGTGGGACGACAACAACAACGCCGACCACCTGCGCCCGGCATCCGTAACCATGCACCTTATTGCCACGACCGAGGTTGGATGGCAAAAGGACATGGGCACTGCCAAGGCGTACGGCCCAGACTGGAAGACGTCCTGGGGCAACATGCCCACGCACCACGACGGCAACGAAATCACCTACTCCGTTGTTGAGGAAGGCGTAGACGGCTACTACATTGCCAGCAACCAAGCTACCGACAACGACGGTCGCGCGTTCAAGATCGTAAACAAGCGCACCGAGCCCGTAACCGAGGTTACGGCCACCAAGGTTTGGATGGATGACGATAACCGCGACGGCAAGCGCGAGGACATCCAGCTACGGCTTGAGGTACGCAACAAGAACAACGAGTGGGAGGTTGCCAAGAAGGGCGACGAGGAGCTGACCCAGGTTATCTCCAAGGATGCCACGGGCGACGCCCTTACCGTAACGTGGAGCAACCTGCCCAGCCAGATTACGGTTGGCGGGCAGTCGCTTGGCACGCAGAGCACCAGCGAGGGCAAGTCCGATTCCGCGGAGGAGGAGCAGCCCAAGGAGGGTGACGATCAGAGCGCTAGCAACTCCAGCACATCCGAGGGCCAAGCAGGCAAGGCTACCGAGGGCGAAGGGGAGCCCGAGGAAGGCGAGGGCGAGCAAGGCGGCTCGACCGAAGGTCAGGGCTCCAACGGCAACGAGAGTTCCAGCAGCGAGGGCCAGACGAACGCCAGCTCCAGCACTACGGGCGAGGGCAACGGCAACGGCGAGTCCAGGAGCAACGCAAATAGCTCCAACCAGGAGGGCATGAGTCCCGCCGGAGGCTTTATTGGCAGGTTCTTCTCGCTGTTTGCTCCGCGCAAGGCGCTTGCAGACGACACCGTTGCTCCGCAGGCGACCCTTATCAACGCCATCTACCGCGTGGTGGAGTACCACAAGAACAGCGCAGGCGAGTGGGTTGAGGGTGCACCCGATGGTTACGTGGCCGTAATTAGCCAGAATGAGTCCGGCAAGTTTACGGTAACTAATATCCACCAGCCCGAGATGCGCAGCTTTACCGTGCGCAAGGTGTGGGACACGAAGGGCGACAACAATGCCACCAAGCCGACGAGCATTGAGGTACAGCTGCTGGCTGACGGCAAGGGCTCCGGCGATCCCGCAACGCTTACGGGCGACGAGTGGACCCACACGTGGACAGACCTGTATCGTTATCAAAACGGCAAGGAAATCGAATACACCGCCGAGGAGCTTGAGGTTCCGGCGGGCTACACCAGCACGGGCCAGGCGTCCGGCGACGTGTACGTTATTACCAACGTGTACAACAGCAAGGTAACCGTGGTTGCCACCAAGCAGTGGATAGACGCAGACGGCAACGACATAGAGCCTGGCAAGGGTACCGCGACGCCCGAGGTCAAGCTGCAGCTGTTCAAGAATGGCAAGGCTGAGGGCGAGCCCAAGACCATACCCAGTGCGGCCAGTGCCACAGCAGCGCAAATGAGCGCCTCGTGGGCCGACCTGCCCTCCTTCGAAAACGGCAAGCGTGTGGACTACAACGTGGAAGAGACCGTGGGAGAGCTCGATGGCTACGTGGTCGAAACGCATGGCTCCACCAACACTATCGTTAAGGACGGCAAGGTCCTGTTCGTGAACAAGCTCAGCCCGTTCTACTCCACGTCCTCGACCGATGACCCCAACACCGTTATTAAGGTTACCTACGTGGACCACCTGCTGGGCGAAGACGGCAAGGGCGGGTCGCTTAAGACGAGCCGTGCCGACGAAGAGCTGGTGCTGGTGTTCAAGACGCGCCTGGGCGACCTTAACACCGAGGTGCTCAACACCGTGGGCGCCGAGCTGTCCAAGGGCACCGTGTATACCGAAAGCTCAAACAACAACGGCGAGGTTAAGGCCGAAAGCTCCAAGGCCGAGGGTGAGGCCGAGGCCGAGTCCGAGGACGCCAAGGTTAAGGCCGAGGCTACCGCCCAGGGCATGAAGGTTCCGGCCGACAAGGACTCCGCGAGCCACGCGGGCTGGACCTTTAGCGGCTGGACCATTAACCGCGACAAGTTTGGCGACTACGTAATGGTCGCGCACCACACCAAGAACACCCACACCACTTACGTGGACGGTCAGACGGGCGAAACATGGACCGAGAAGCCCGGCGACCCGAGCCACGACGGCATGAAGTTCGTAGGCTGGAAACAGGTTACCGACGAGGCTGGCAACACCATCTACGTTGCCCAGTACGAGCCGATTGCCAAGGAGACCACTACCCCGGCCGCCACACGCGTCGTAACCGCATCGCCGGCCACCGCTGGCGGAGCGTACCTAAGCACCAGCCCGCTTGCAAAAACGGGCGACGACACCTCGTACGTTCCTGTCATCGTGCTGATAGTGGCCGCTGCCGGCGCCGTAGGCGCAGCCGCCTTTATCCGCCGCCGCAAGTAGGAATACTTGGGGACGTGCCTCTTGGGGATACTCCCCCCGCGGCACATTGCTTGCAATGTGCCGCGGGGGGAGTATCCCCAAGAGGCACGT